>NZ_JBNWCF010000020.1:0-96357 GCF_053522545.1 Rhizobium sp. 21-4511-3d
CATCACTGCGCTTCCGACGAGGATGGAATTTGGTGGGTGGTTCCGGCTGAGCGGGGGAGACTGTCGAAGCGGCCTCGGACACGATCACCGGCACCAAAGCCGCAGTGTCAGATCTTGGCTCCTCGATCCGACAAAGCTCTTTGCGCCAACGGAACAACTGGCTGACATGGATGCCGGCCGCGCGGGCAATCTCGGAGATGACCGCGTCTGGCTCAAAGCACGCAGCGACGAGCCGCTCTTTATCTTCGCGTGACCAACGCCGACGGCGCTCCACAGACGTGATCACCTCAATTGGATGCTTCGTCATATGACTACTCCTAGTGTTACCACTAGGACTGGCAGTCAGCAGGCCGTCATCGCAAGACGGCCTTCACCGTGGGCTTACGCTAGCTCCCACGCTTGGTACTCGACTACAGCGTCATCGCGGGTCTGCCGCTTGTGTTGATAGACGCCCGTTGGGGGATGCGTGCCGTACCATGACATTGACGGCAGGAATGCGCCAAAAGGGGACATTCGCTTTAGGCAAATCGCCCGGCCTCAGCACGCCGCTTCAGATTGCAGCTTTAGCTCCAGGTGATGTAGCCGGCCGACAGTTGCTTAAACTCAAGGCTGTCAACGCAGGAGGCGTTATCCGGAAGGCGGTCGATCAAATAGTCGAGGCATTCGGCGATCCGCTGATTGATCACAATGCCTCGAACAATCTGGAGCGCATCTCGCGCATGTCTTCGGCACCGTTCATTTCCGAGGCGAGCTTTGATCTCGTAATGCGCCAATGCTGCCATCACATGCGGCGCAAACTTGTCTCCCGCTATCCCGAGAATTTTGTCGTAATAGGGCTTCGCACCTGGCGATACGCCTGACTGATACGCAACGCCATTTCCGATCCGGCAGGTCAATACCACTTTGAAAAGGCGGTTCGCCTGATTCTCGATGACGGAAACTTGGTCAGGGACGAACGAGTAAAGCTCCGCAGCGTGCGGCGGCTCGTGGTGGAAATTGTCCCAGGCGTTATGGGTATTTATTAAACTCGAAAGGAGATCGTCGACTATGATTGCCCGCTCAGATGGCGATCTAAAAGCCTGCCCATTCACCACTTCGAAGAATTGACAACCCAGTTCGTGCTTCTCTTTGTAGAGGTTGACGTTGTAACCTTCGAGTACGATTCCTAGCTTGAACTTAGTTTCGTCCAAGCAGGCTGCCCATAACTTTGGGGCGAAAAGCGAGATATTTTTCCGCACAGCCGGATCGGTATCGTTAGCGACATAGATGCCGAATACCGTACGGAGCAGGTTGCCGCACAGGTGGGTAGGCAGCTCGATTATCTTGTTTTCGATGGACTGTTTAGTCGTATTGTCCAGTGTTCCGGTCAGGGACTTCAAATTGGCGATGAAACCTTGGACCTGGAGCGCGGCGGCAGTCGGATTTTCGTTGAGGACGTCTTGAACGCAGTTCTGCAGATAGCCTAGCAACTCAAAAGCGTTGATCGAATAGCTGGTTGGATGCGAAATGCCGGTATCATTACGCATGTCCAAGATGTGCTTGAGCTTCTTATAGGTTGTATCGGAGATCAGCTCCAGTTTTCGGCACGTGTCGAGCATCACCGAATCCTTCAAGGACGACAGGTGTTCCTCAGTTGAGTAAAACTCCCTCGCCTTGCTGCCACCGACTGCGGCATCGTAAAAGATGTCGAGGCCATACATTACGGCCTTTGTCCGCAACTTGAGGACAACCTCATTCCAAATGGCATTGAGAGAATAGTCGAAAAGTCCGAATCCAGCGCCGACTACGAATTTCGATAGGTACCGCGCGTCCTTCCGATGTTCGGCCGGAATCGATGTAATAAGGCTTTCCAAATTATTTCCGATGATCGAGCGTTGGTTCTGGTCGGCAATGATGTTGTCGGCCGGCAGGCCCATATGTTGCAGGAAACTCACCAGCAACTGGGCTTGCGGGTCGATCAGTTCATTTGCCTTTACTACAACGACGTTCGACATGCGTCCCTCATTTCCTCGGCGCTGGATGATACCCGTTTAGCGTGAACTTGAGAAATTCGGGCTGATTGGTCAACAGGTAAGGCCGACAAAAGTTACAGCACGGACATGTTGAAGATACGTTGCTGAAAGCGAAGTGAATATTCTTGCATCACTTCAAGCCGCGTGTGATGGCAGCAGAAAAAAACGTAGAGCTGCAGCTTGCGATCGTGACGTCCGCCATGGGCCGTTGGCAGGCTTCAGCGTCGCGTGACAGGCAGGCACGATCTCAGACCGTAAGCCTCTTCCCACACAATCCGCGTCGCCCGGCCCCGATACCAGAGTGATGCGGCGCACATACACGCTTTTGTTGAAGTTTTTGTCAGGCCATGCAATCTTCAAAGATGCTTGACCGATGATGTCTTTTCCGAAAGCGGCGAGAAGACAGCCTGTCTTAGGAGTGTTCTCGACCTATGTCTGCCGATCCAGATGATAACCCGTCCTCACCGATCCCGATCCTCGCTACAGCGGTATTGGACACGTTCTTCGAGAACCTCGCGAACAACGACCAATTCTCTGAATTCGCGCCAAAACTCCGGAAGCTGGTCGTCGAAGACGGGCTAATGGCCGAGCCCGCGATCATGGCGCTGCTTTTCCCGGAGGAGCCATGATCCGGATCGAGAAGATTGAGATCAGGAAGTTCCGGGGGATCATCGACCTGACCATCGAACCTGGCGGCTCGAACTTCGCCGCTTGCGGCCCAAACGGCACTGGCAAAAGCGGCATCGTCGACGCTATCGAGTTCGCGCTAACAGGTGGCATTTCGAGACTGTCGGGCCGGGGGACTGGCGGCCTGTCTGTGAAACTTCATGGTCCACACGTTGATTTCCGCAACACGCCCGAGG
The DNA here is from genome assembly GCF_053522545.1 of Rhizobium sp. 21-4511-3d. Classification (NCBI taxonomy): domain Bacteria; kingdom Pseudomonadati; phylum Pseudomonadota; class Alphaproteobacteria; order Hyphomicrobiales; family Rhizobiaceae; genus Rhizobium; species Rhizobium sp. 21-4511-3d. The sequence continues at coordinate 2,876 of NZ_JBNWCF010000020.1, forward strand.
AAGCGTCGGTCACCCTCCATGTTACTTTGCCGTCTTTGGGAGGGAAAAAGGCCCGGATTACTCGAACGGCTGGCTCGCCCGCATATCCGAAAATCGAACCCTCGACACAGGACGTCCGCAACGCGTTTCACCATGTCGCCCAACATCCTGAGTTCGCGCTGTCCCGGCGGGAGCTCATAAGGTACGTCCTCGCCGAGCCAAAGGACCGTGCAACGGAAGTCCAGGCGCTTCTCCGCCTCGAGCATGTCGAGAAGCTCAGGGCGACGCTCTTCAAGATTTCCAATCGCCTCTCAAGAGAGGTGTCGCCGCTCAAGCTTGTGGATGATGATGCGCGGCAACATTTTCTCGACGCGGTGCAGCTCGCTTCATTTTCGACTGACGGTGTTCTGTCTGCCATCAACAGCCAGAGAACCTTGCTTGGCGTGCAGGCTCTAACCAAACTGACTGCTACCACGGACTTTCTCGAAGGGCTGGAAGATACGTCAGTTGCGCCCGCCGCACCCAAAATCAACAAAGAGCTCGCGCTGTCGGATTTAAAGGCGCTACGTGAGAACCTAGAAATTCTCTCGGGTGAAGCGGTGAAGGCCCTCATCGCTCAGATCGTCGTCCAGGTCGATGAGATCACGGCCGACCCCTTGGCTTCCAGGGACCTTCGACGCCAAGATTTGCTTAAATCGGCTCTTGAAGACTATGATGGTTCGCGCTGCCCAGTCTGCGACACATCATTTTTGCCGGGACAGCTCGAGGAACACGTCAAGTCTGAACTTCAGCATTTCGACCAGATCGGATCGAAAAAGGCCGCAATCGGCAAGCTCATCGAGAAGCTTCTGGAGGCGATACGGGCCGCGGGTTCGAGCTTGACCACGACGATATCCTATGGTGCGTTGGTGGAACCAGCCATTGACCTCACGCTCTTGATAGACTTTAGGGTCACGTTGGGTGGACGTTACAAGCAACTCGAAAAGCAGCACCCTTTGGACGATACTGCAGCGGTACTCAAGGCCGACTACGGGCACGCGTCCCTAAAACCCAAGATATCGGAGTTGGAGGCAGCTATCGGAAGAATTCCGGAGGCTAACGCTCAAGATCAGGCAAAGACGTTTTTGACGATCGCGCGAGAACGGTTCCGGAATCTTCAGAAGGCGCGCCGGGAACATCATAAGGCCACCATCAAGGCGAAAAGGGCGACCGACCTCCACAAGATTTATGCTGAGACGACGACGCAGGCGTTGAGCGACATCTATGCGAAAGTGCAGGACACATTCGCCGACTACTATGCTGACATCAACAAGGACGACGAGGGCACATTCAGCGCCCATCTGACACCGTCGAATGGAAAGCTTGGGCTCGATGTCGATTTCTATGGTCGCGGCCATTTTCCACCTGGAGCCTATCACAGCGAGGGCCATCAGGATGGGATGGGCCTATGCCTGTATCTCGCTCTGATGAATCACCTTCTAGGCGATAGCTTCACCTTCGCGGTCCTCGATGATGTCTTGATGTCTGTGGACAGAGGACACCGACGTGAGGTTTGCCGTCTACTGAAGCTGAAATTTCCCAAGACGCAGTTCATTTTCACTACCCACGACGAGGTTTGGTTACGGCACCTTAAATCGTCAGGCCTTTTGTCCGGAAAAAATTCGTCGGCACATTTCAAGACGTGGACGGTGGATGCAGGTCCGACCTCTTGGGACACCAAGTCCGTTTGGGAAGAAATCGAGGCCGCCAATGCGGCTGGTGACGTGAGCACGGCGTCGGCCACGCTCCGGCGATACCTCGAGTACTTTGCGGGAGAAGCAAGCCACCGACTACGAGGCAAGGTCGAGTACCGTGGCGACGGAGATTTTGTTTTCGGCGATCTCATGAGCGGAGCAACGGCCGCACTGGGCGACGGTTTCAAGAAAGCCAAGGTGGCGGCTAAGTCCTGGAGTCAGGCGGAAGTGCTTGAAAAGATAGAAGTGTATGAAGCCAACTTCGTCGCGGCGCGCACGGCAGCGAACGCCGATCAATGGCAGATCAACAAGACGATCCACTACAATCCGTGGGCTGACCTGACGTCACAGGAGTTCGCCCCCGTCGTCGCTGCGTACAAAGTCTACACGCAGCAATTCTCATGTCATGACTGCGGTACGATGCTTTCCGTCACCCCCGTCGTCGGGAGCAAGGAAGCCATAAGGTGCGACTGCGGGACCGTGAACCTGAACTTCGTAGCCAAGTCCTCGGGCATTCATTGACTTTGTCGTGCAGGCTGCTGATTGAGATACCGGAGGCCTACTCCAATTACCGCTGCTCCTCGACGACCGAAAGCACCTCATAAGACCGCTTCCAAGGAATTTGGCTGCATGTCCGGTTTGGGCCGATAGCAGACTTCAGCCGCCTGATCGCCCCGAGTAATTCCACGGCATAAGCTCGCCGATCCGGCTCTGCTAGTGACCACTTACGATGGAGGCGAGAGTCGCGGTCAGGTAGGCCAATGGGTCGACAGCGAAGTCGGTTAGCGAACTGGTTCCAGTAGCCCACAGCATCAGAATATTTTGTGAGATTTCAAGATTGCGCGAGTCCCAGAAGACGTTGGCGGATCTCCCGGCCCACCGCTTCCGCCTCGCTTCGTACAAAGACCAACCTTTTTTCGAACATAACGTGGCCAACGGATCTGACCCTGAGCATGTGTCTCACAGTTCCAAATGGAATTTCAAACATCGCGGCCACGTCTCGGGCTGTCGTGTAACTCCTCGCGAAGGCGTCGATCTCGTCGACGTGGAAAAAGTTCGAACCCAGCCGATAGCCGAATACCCGAAATTTTTGCGGGGTGAGCAACTTCGCCCGAACTAGCAAGCAGAAGAACTGTTCATCATATCCAAGGCGTGACGCGGCTTCCTCCGAGTCGATCCAGTTGGCAGGGCGCTCGCCATGCTCCCGGAGTTCTGAGGGAGCGATATAAATCTGAGCCAATCCAGTCTTGGAGACGTCATAGTGGACCTTCTTGAGCTTACGCTTTTGTAACAAGGTGACAATATCGCCGAACTCGACGCTTGCTGAAATTGCTGCGGTCATGATCGGCAGCATATCATCCGAGAGGTCGACGGGCTGATCGATGCGGAGAGACCGGATGAATGCGAGAACCTCTTCTCGTGAGTATCTCGGGTTCCCTGCTGGTCTCGCCCTGCCGTAAGACTCACTTGGCTGAATGCATCCTCGTTCCAATAGCTGCCGGAACTGATCATGATGGATTGCAAGGAGCGCTTCCGCCTCACCCCTGGTGACCAAAGACGCTAGATACTGTGCTGCCTCCTCAAATGTCTCGATAGAAAAGACCGTTCGCTTCCGCGAATCGTCCCCTACAACAACTGACAAAGCGGCTTTAACGGTGTCGATGTGTTCACCAGAAAAGCGATCAGTTCGGTAAATGGCGTCGTGTTTGGTTCTGACCTCTTTTCCAAATATTTTGATTCCCGTTGGTACCGAAAAATGGTCTTCAACGTGCTGCAGAAGTGCATCACAGACCTTCTCGTAACCAATATGTTTCCGACGAAGCTGCAGGCGGTAGTAAAAACCACCAAACAGCCTCGTTCCTCGCCCCCGGAACCGGGTCCAATCGACATCGGCGGTAATCTGTGCGGCGAAGTCGCGAAGGCCGCTAGGCCCGCGGAGAAGAAAATCGAAGCCGGCGCTAGCTGCTTGATGCCACTGCGAGGTCGTCAGGTTTTCAAGGTTGGTGTATTTGCCGAACAGGGTGAAGGCGCCGATCAACTCGGCGAGGTCTCCTCCCGTGTTGAGCGAGAGCTCGTCGAGCAACACGCTATGGCCCTTTATCCCATTCAGTCGGTCCAATACGAAATTTTCGAACTTGGAAAACGCTAATTTGTTAGGATTGTGAGCCGCCCTATGGATCGCTAGCGCTTGATCTTCGAGCAAAGTGGTGAAGTCTCGTATTTTGCCGGGACCGGTGAATAGCTCAGTATTGTGGATATGACACGTGCGGATAAAGCGTGAATGCCAAGCGAGGCGGTCGTAGGCTGGACTAGGGCCTCGCATCTTTCGATCATCATTAATGCAATGGGGGCAAAGTCGGCTCGTTCCCGTCTGAAAAAACGGCATCCTCATCAGTTCGCCGCGAACCATCGACTGTCCCTGTTTCAAGGGCCGAATGGCGTTATGTCGAAGCTTCTCGAAAGGCACTGAACTCACTTCGGACAAAAGACGGAGGCTCTTCTCGTCGGCTCTAAGGATCATGTGATACCTAAACCCCATGTCCTCACAAAATGCATCCGAGCTGATACCACAAGCGGCAGCGAGCCGAGAGCAGAACCCCGCGGCAGTCTCATCGTCATGGAACCGCAGTTTGTAGAGGCCGATGCTCAAACTGTTTTCGCCTCTTCTGGGGCCTTGTACTGGTCCTCCTCGTCCTCGTCGGTGAGGGTTCCGTCAGCCTTCACGCCACGCAAGATGGTCCGCCATTTGGGATCGGTAAAGACGTTTCTTCCGCGCTTCGCGAGCTCCATGTATGCTCTTTCCCAGTGGTCACTTCCGATGGCTCTTTCGCCGCTATCAAGGGCATCCTCGATTGCAAAATGCAGCATTTTGAATATGAGGCCGAGTCGGTTACGGGCCCCGTGGATCAACCGAGCGAGAAATTCCTCATGCAGCGGCATCGACGTTTCCAGACCGGCGATCTGAAGAACCTCGAGGATCATTTTTCTGATCTTCTTGTGATGCTGTCGAAAATTGAGCTCCTTTAAGTGGCGGAGCCGTATGCGAGCCTCCATCTCCATGGTCGGATCCTCGAGGGTGATCAGTTCCGAGTTGGGCAAGCCCGCGATCATGATATGAACCGGCCAATCTTCGTCTTGCAGCAGCAGCTTTAGTTCCTGGGCAATTTCCTTCGCTTTATGCCCGGACACTAAGTTCTGGAAATCGTCTATGAAGACCAGTTTGATTCCCCGAAGCTGTAGTTGGGCTCGCACGCGCTGGAAGACTAGATCCTTATTGAGCTGACGTTGGTTTCGGTAGCCGAGGCGAAAAGCCATCTCGCGTCCCATCGCCGTGACATCGCCCTTGCTCGGAGCTTTGCAGCGGAAGATTGGATAGGCGAAATTGCCGTTGTCGATCTCAATCGGACGAAGCGCTTCATTCTCGTCTAGCCAGTGGTTGATCAACATTGACTTGCCAGTGTGCGACTCTCCGACAATCAGGAGGATATGACCGTCCTTGGACGATCTCCCCGCAGCACGCGCTATGACATCAATCTCTCGCTTGATGGGCTCGTCATTGTCCGTGATGCGATAATACGCCTCGACATCCGCCATGATGTCAGTGAAGCCTTTTTGAACATCATCGAGCCGCTCTCGGATGGTTTTTGCGATTTCGTCATCGGGTCGACGCATTTTCAATCCTCGTCATCATTCCAAACATCGGTGGGGCGACCAATTCTTGTTCGAGTTGGCCCCGGCATGGAGGGGGGAAGCTCTTCAGGCGATGGCGCGCTCTCGCTAGACTTGAGTTTTCCGAGAGTCCGCGATTCCCTACGCTCTGACGCCTCCGGCTGCTCTAAGAAGCGATTGGGATCGCGATGAATGCCGTCGTCCGGCGCTCCATACTTGGCGTCCAAATCTTCGAACGAGGCAGGCTTGACGCTTTCAGTAGGCGTGTTGCGACGACCGTTGCCAGGGTTCTGCCGTTCGAGTGTTTCTTCGCCGTAATCCGGCGTCGACTGCGACCTGAATACTACGCCTTTCACTGTCTCGGTTTCCACATCGTGGACAGCGTCTGCAGTGAAAGGCGCGATGGTGATGCCGGCCTTGTTCTGGGCGTCTGTGACCATCTTCTGCACTTCAAGGCGCGCTGCCTTCGCCTTTTCCCAGTTTCCGACAAGCTTCTTCTTGTTCTCGGCCGTGAGGTGCAAAAGTGCGGCCCGCCACTCGTAGAACGTCATATTTGCATCCACGCCCGGAAGGTTGCACTCAAGCTTGAAATAACCGTCGTCATCGACTTTCCGAACCCAGATGTGCTTGAGGCTTCGACCGCTGACCCTGATTGTGAAAGATCCGTCCTTCGTCTGATTGCGAAGCTCCTGCAAACGTTCATCGCCGTAGGGCAAGCCCATGACGACGAGACCGTCGTTGGTGATCTTACGATCTTTCAATGTAACCGCGAACGCGCGGCGCTGAACGCGCTCAGGTACCAACGCTACGTCATGACCATCATTCAGGAAGTACCAGGCTTCGAGGGGACTCAGGTCCGCCAGACCGGAGTGCGCGGTGTTGTGATAGCAATCGACGATCAGACGGACCAGGCACTCGGCAAGTTCCACATCGGTGAGCGCCGCGAGTGCCTTTGGATCCGCGTCGCCTCTCGCTATTGGATTGCCGAATGTCCTACCTGGGAACATATGCATGTACCTGTCATCCAAGGTTTTGAAAAAGCGTTCGATCGCGCCGCGAAGGTTTGGGTGATCCGTAGGCGGGTTAACAACATTGCCGGTAAGGGCCGTGACGCAGTCTTGGAATTCGAACGTGGCGTAGGCGCCGTGATCGCCGTACACCCACTCTGGCTTGCCCATCATGGGCCATTCGGTTTCCGTCTTCAGGTAGTCCGTGATATGTGCCTTTGAGTTCACGGCCATCTCAAGAACCTCGATCGCATCGCGTGCGGTCGGTTGTTCGGTTCTGAGGAGCTTCATTCCAAGTACTGAGCGCGTGGCGACGTCAAACGCTACAGACAACCAAAGGCGCTTGATCCTGTCGTTCTTCTTTCTCTTCCTCTTATCATCCCGCACCTCCGCCCGACCCATCTCGATCAAACGCGCTAGGGCGACTGGATGAATGACCTTGATCAGTCCTGTGTCGGTAAGGAACGCCTCTAAGTCGAGAAGCTTTTCATCCATTTCGACACGCTGCAGAGGGTAATCCGCAGTTGGACCGCCGTAGCTCAGGGCGAACTCCAGTCTCGCCGTTTTGCTGCCATGGCGTCCGGCCTTGGCCTCGAGATCCCTTATTCCCTTTACAAACCGCTGGATGGTACGCTTGTCTGGCTCTTCGAGGAACCTATCCATACCGGCGTTCTTGCGCCGTAGGTTTTCTGATTGGATGTCCGCAAGAATCGCCACGGCACTGGGCTGCTGGCCGCTCAGGTACTTCATGCGAATGAAGCTCTGAGTGTCAAACTTGATCCGCGTTCCTTTAATGCTTCCACGGTTTCCAGAGACCAACGTGCTGGGCGAGCATCCGTGAGCCAAATACTTCCTTACCAAACGGAGAAACTGGCACCAATCTACCATCACCTTGTCTGAGGCGAGCTGGATGTCCCTGTCGATCGCGACGCCGCCTCGGGCCTTCCCGCCCGATACACGAGCCTGTTCTATCTTGCCTTCTTCTTCGGCAAACTGTTTGAGAAACTCGATGGCATGGGGCCTTGATCGCTTCCATTTCCCTCGCCGCATTCCATCGACGAACGCCGTGACGGCGCGGACGCGACGACGAGTGTCCAGAGACATGTCCGCTGGATCGAGGTCTCGATCCAGTTCGAAGTTACGAGCCTTGATGGCGTCGTCCTCGAAATACAGCGGATCAACCGCTACAATCCCGAGAGCGATATCCCGCATCATTATGGATTTCGGAACATCGTGGATTCGGCCATCTGTACGCTGTTCGATCAGTCGGTAGCCGCTGTTCCCAACTGGTTCGACCCTCCACTCGGCTCCTTGTTTGCGGACCAAGCATTTGTCCGTGATCTTGACGTTGGTGTAGCGGACTTCCGATGCCTTACCCATCCCAATCTCCTGTCATGCGACCTGTCGTAGAAACGACACTTCAGTCATAGTCTTACGAAGCGGTTCGCTCGTTTCGAGCTTCAGAAGCCCCTCGTCGACGAGGTTCCACATTGCTGTGCGCGCCGCTCCGCGCCGCCCAAACTCCAAGAAGAGTTCGTTGACCTTCACGATGTCGCTCATGTTCGACAGCAGGCGGCGCATCCGGACGCAGTCCTCTTCGTTCTTGAGTGCACGGGCGCGGAGAATGTTGGCTGAGTGTAAAAAAACTGCCTGCGTGACGTCGTGATCAGTCATGATCTGCCATCCATCCGCATGATTTTTCAGCGAATAGTTAGTGAACTGTTCAAGGCGGCTCACGAGATCGCCATGCTTCAGCTTGTTCGCAGGTCGAGCGGCAATCAGCCGGACATAACCGTTCTTATAAAGAACACGGAAATCGAAGTAGTGCTCCTTTCCCTTGCTATACTCGACGCGGCGCTGACAGGAGATGTCGGCGACGTCGCGCCGCGAGAGCAGATAGGTGGCGCACATAGCCTCGAACCAGGACTCGCATCGCAACGGGCCCGTCCCCAACGGATTGGAGAGGACGACGTGACAATGGAACGGTGATCCTAGAGGAACGTTGCGGTCTGCCGGCGAGACCGGGTCAGGCTCGATCTCGAAGCCGAGCTTTTCTTCGATGCTGATACCGCTGCTCGGTCCGCCCTTTGTAAGCTCCGGCTCTGGGCCGTCTCGAGCTGGCTATCGGGATTCGCAAAGTTGGTCATGCGAGAGTGCTGGATGTTGAGTACATCCAGGCCGGATTTTTTAAAATGAAGATACTGAAGTACGAATTCGGCCTTTTTCATCTACCCCTCCTTCAGGGCGTAAAGACAGAGCGCTCGTTCGCGTGATTGCGAACGATCCGAAAAGCCGGCGCGCGCTCCAGGAGGGCCCCTTCTGGAAAGATCGCGCCGGCTACCGTTGGCTGGAATTGATGCGGAAAATCATCGTGCGTCCTCGCATGTCAATGCCTCCCGGTTGTGGGAGGCGGCAATGAAATCACTTGGTGAAAGACTTCACACTGTAGAGACGACGTTCGCCGTTCCGATAGCTGATGACGAAGTCGGCGTAGTGACGGGGGGCGTCCAGCGGCGTGCTCTTCGTAACTCGCGAAACAGGTGCTGCCTCCTGTTCGAATTTTGACAAATCGTCGGCCAGATAATTGTTGATCATCATAATTCCTTCCTTCTTTCTTCGCGTGCGGCCGCCCTGTGAGGGCGGCCGCATTACGCTTACTTCTTTGCCTTGCGCTCGGCGGCGCGCTTCATTTTGGCGGTCTCATTGATCGCCGCGTCCAGGAAGCCGAACATGCGGTCGAGACGCAGCTCGTCCGGACCCGAAAGCGGATGCGGCTTGTAGCCTTTGTGATCGCCGATGATGATCGCGCCGGTGCGGACCATCTTCTTCTTGTTGTTGCCCTTGCTGTCGTTGGTCATCGTAGTACCTCTTGTTGGGATCCGGTGGTGTCGACGCACGACATCACGACCGCGATCCACGCAGTTGCAGACAAATCGAAGCTTCGGAAGCAGCTCGCGCCGTCGGAAGGGACCTTCCGGAGTTAGCGCGCTGACCCCTTAGCGATCGAGCGTCGTTGGAGAGTCGTGTGTGGGTAGATCAATCCTGCCATCTGTACATCCTCATTGCGAAGTTCAGTCTTGAGGAGCCGCCGCGCCTTGAAGCACGGCGATCGATACACCGGGCCTTAGGCCGCTGAGCGGCAACCTTGTTGTTGCGATGCTTGTATCGAGTACATGTGGTCCGCCTTGGACAGGGTTGAGTACTCCGACAGTAAGGCGTCGATTGCGCATCAAATCAAGACGCCTCGGGGTAAAAAGGGCGCCGCGCTGAGAGGTGTTGCTGAAAAGACAGTTTACGAATCCTTAAAGGATTCGCCCGCCGATGCGCCCATGACATGACGATAGGACGATCAAACCAACGGCCCTATTAAGCTCCGCCAATCCGGCAATTCGGCTTCGAAATGGTCGCCCAGTTGCCAGCCGTCGGGCGGAGGCAAATGCCATTTGCCACCCGCAATCGGATTATAGAGTCCAGGGATGGGAAAGTGCTGGTTGATGTGGAGAAAGTCCCTGACATTGGTCGAGGCGACAGGGATGTCGTAGATTATCGAGATCGCGGCGATCTCTGGGTCGCACCCGAATTGAATCCTTGGCGGATCACCGCGACTGAGCCAATACCGCTCCAGTTCGGGCGTGACGGCCATCTCCGCCACCAGCTTTTTGACCTCCGCATCCACCGATGGAACCCACACATCGGTTGCCAGGAGCCGGTTAAGCCATCTCGAATATGCTTTTCCCCGGACGGGATCGGTCCGCTGCTTCTTGAGAGCCCCGCGTTGAAGTTCAAAGACTGCCGGAAGAGGTATCGCCAAGGCGCCGGGAGGCAGTTGCCTTAGGAAAAACACGACGTCGCGGTCCAGCTTGCTGCTGGCTTTCCGCGCTTCGCTGAGTACGCTGGTATCGACCAAAAAACGTGATGCCATGCCCGCGACGCCCTTTCGCGGTTGCTCCATCCCATGGATTCGACGCCAACATGGTTACCAAATCGTTAAGGAAGAGCTATAAGGATTCGCATAGGTAGGAGACCTGCAATGAAGGCCGAAGATCGTTGGCGGTTGCCTGACGATACAAAGGACTTGGCCCGCGTATTTGCGGCAGCCAAGAAGGATGGGCCGCAGGTTGTGTTCGACGCGGACGGCGTCTTTAGTGTGTCCTACTCGCCTCGCTATAAACGAGAGAGTGCTGAGGATTTTCTGGCAGGCGGCGGTCCTGACGATGAATGACGTTCATTGACACCTAGCCGCCATTCGTCGGCTCCGGACCGCTCATGGTCGGGTCTTACGATCAAGTTTTCAAGAGCCCCACCAGTTACAAGCTTCAAGTCAATCCTCAGGATTCGACGAGCCGAAGCCGTGATTTTCCGCTCCCCAAAGACTCCTGCCAAGTTCGCGCATCGCTGTTGACGCCTCGCTAAATCGACGCCAGCCTTTTCGTGCACTACACACGGAGGCATCGCATGACGGAACAAGAGTATCAGCAGAGCGTGGTAACGGATTATCTCCGTCGGCTGTGCGATATGCGGGGGCAGCTTCGCCCCTCCTTCAGCCCAAATGAAGCCCTCTTGTCGAACGGCGGGTTGATGCATGTCGTCCGCGAGAAGCCGGACTATATCAAGCCTGGCGCCCCGAAGCAGTGCTACGCAAATTCGATTTTTGCCCTGGTCTCGCAGGGTAAGAGCAATTCGGATGAGCTTTTCTATTGCGAGGGATTCGCGATGGAAGCAGGTGGCCTATGGCTGCCGATCCAGCACGCATGGCTAGCTGACGCGCATGGGCGGGTCGTGGATCCCACTTGGGATGACGCCCAACGCTACGTGTACTTCGGCGTAGCATTCAAGACGCCATTTGTTCTCAAAATGCTGGAGGCAAACGGCATGGAGCCTGGCCTTTTAGACAATCCGGGTTTGATGAGAAGACACTTCGGCACACCGGCGCTGTTTGCCGACGCGATCGAGCAGTCCGTAGTCCTTCACAAGTTCGATTGGTCTCCGGCCGAATTCTCCTGATGCGTGCCAGAGGAACGCGGTTGACGCCCGTAACGAACGACGCCAGCCTTTTTGGAACAGCATCAAAGGAGACGGACCATGCAGCTTTTTCACTTCACTTCAGCGGCACACCTTCACGGCATCCGGCAGCATGGGTTGACGGTCGGAGACGTCGTAACGGATCTCCAATCCTTCAGGGGAAAAGTCGGCGTCTGGCTAACCTCCTCCGAAATTGCGGACGGCCACGGACTGCGGGGAAGCGGTGTCGACAAGACCGAATATCGCCTGCGGGTCGACGTGCCAGACAACCAACTCCTGTGGAAGTGGACCGAGTGGGCCAAATCTCATATCTCCCCAGAAACCAAACTTGCGCTGGATGCGGCGGATGGCTTCAACTCCGACAAGTTCTTCATCTATTTCGGTTGGTTGGCGCCCGATCGGATCGTCGAGGTGGTCTCCATGAAAACGGGCGAGGCGGTCGCTGATTGGGGACATGAGACGCCGGACAGCGCGCTCGTACCCGGCGTTCCGTACACCAAGCGCCGTGCCTGGCACAGGAAGACGATGCTGAACGTTCGTAAAGCATTAGCGGCGATGGCCGCGGAGCAGAGCCGGCTGCCGCATTGGGCGGCGGAGCAAAGCGGGGCGCGACATTGAAGGTAGAGAACGGCGTCGCAGGCGAGGCTAGGGACTTATGCAAAGACCTCGCCAACGGAGCGGCGCTTACCTGGAGTGAACTACTGCAAGATGCGTTGAAGGGCACGACAATGGAGAACATCGACTTGCACTCGCGGGCTGAAATCGTGAGGACGATACTGAGCAGCAGGCAGCGTCAGGAGCGTGCATTGCCCATACAAAACGACCGGCCGCGAAAATAAGATCAAATTTCTGAAAGCCTCCGTCGGCGGCTTGAGCTAACGAACAGGTGTCCCGCTCATCCAACCGGGGCCAACTTGAGCCGCCGTCTCCAAAGCATGAGAAGGAGACGGCGGTTTTTTGCGTGTTCGCGCACCAGGTTGCGATCAAACGTACTGCTGGGAAGCGTGCTGTCGCCCCGAAGAAAATAGGGACGCGGCTTTTCAGCCACCGTTCCATCAAGGAGCGGTGCGAGCCGTTAATGCCCAGCGCTTGAAGGAACAAAGTCGCTACGATCCTAGAATTTGACGCCAATGGCCCGTTCGTGCAGGTAGCGCAGCGCTTGGTGTGCGACGACTCTCGCGAATGGAGCGGCAGGAGTTGAAAGATCGGCCAGAAGGTGAGCGCAATTTTCCAGAAGTTCTCGTGCTCGCCCGGACGCCACGCGAGATGCCTCTGAACGCTCTCGCGCGCAATCTTATGTGGCCGCGAAGCGACGTCTGCTCCTAATCGCTCTTTCCACTTGCTCTCCGTGCCCGTACTCCTCGGCCCTCGACGTATCCAATCCTATCGGCGGAGGAACGATTTCGATACGGTGCTCAGCGTCGGGACGGGTTGTCAGATCTTCGGGCCAAAGCATGGCCTCGTAGTCGAACTCGCACCGGTTGATGGCGGCATGGATTGCAAGACCGATTGCCTGGGCGAGCCTCGGCGCCACTGCATTGCCAATCTGCTTTGCAACGGACTCCTTCCCGCCGCAGAAGACATAGTCGTCGGGAAAATCCTGGATGCGCGCTCTCATCCTAAGTGTCATTCCAGGAACGAAAGAGCCGCCGGCTTTGTTGACCAGTTCGTCCGTAGGGGCATCATCCGGCAGCCCGGCCGCGGTGAGTCCGACGCCCGCCCATCGGCGGGCTTCGAAGAAGCGTGCCTTCCCCTGTCGACCCTTCAAAGTCCAAGCGAGGGCACCGACGGCCGAGGAACCATCCTCGCCCTCGAATATTTGCTCTTGTCGCTCCTTTGCCCAGGAAGATGCGCCGCTCCAGCCCTTTGCCGACATCAGGTCGAGAAGCAGCGTGCCCAGATTGGATCGGCGTCCCGGAAATTTCGGAGGCATCTTGAAGTTTTTGCGGTACTGCGTCTGCATCCCCAGAATGAGTACTCGTGGCCGGTCTTGCGCTATGCCGAAATCCTTCGTGTTGACCTCGACGATCTGGACCTCGTAACCGGCGTCGGCAAGTTCCTTCACGAACCGAGCGAGTTGAGCAGCATGCGGCGCGTGCAGGAGGCCGCGGACATTCTCGAAAAGAAACGCCTTTGGCTTTACCTGCCTTACGACACGCGCGCCCTCCATCAAAAGGTCCCTCGGGTCGTCCATTCCAAGACCTTCACCCTCCTCCGACCAAGGCTGGCATGGTAGGCCACCGCACACCAAGTCGACTTTTCCAGCATAGCGAGTGAAATCGATCGTAGTCATGTCGGCCTCAACCACTGGCCACTTTGGCCGATTGGTGCGCATGGTCGCCGCAGCGTCGCTATTCATCTCGATAAGGGCAACGTGATTGAAGCCCGCCGCTTCAAGGCCAAGGGCCATACCTCCAGCTCCGGCGCAGAGTTCCAGGGCTGACAGTCGACGTTTCGTCAGCGCCTTCAAGGCGCCTCGGGGAGCCTTCCAGGGTCGAGGGCGCGGCGTCTGATATTTAATGTTGCCGAGCGCGCGTGCGATCGCGCCGGCGAAAGCTTCCTTCTCTCTCGCGATCAACTCTGCCTGCGCGGCGATCGAGCGCCCGGAAGTGTCGAGCCTGAAGGCTAGATTGGTCAGCGCTCTGTGCGCGAACGCGATCCGTGCTTCTCCACGCTTCACAGCAGTGAATGAGGCATCGGAGGGAAACGGATGGTCGGAACCGAGCAACTCTTCAAATTGCGGTAGGACACGCCGAGCATCCTCTTTGATAGCGGCAACCTGGTTCTGAACAGATGGACGGAATGAAGACTGCGGCAGCGCTGCGACTTTACCCATCAGAACAACCGCGTCGCTCTCGAGACGCGCGAGCTTTTCGGCAGTCCGCGTTTTCACGATACGCCGCACGGTTTTGCGTTGCGTCCGCGCAATCATTTCGAACTCGCTCAACTTGTTGAACGACCTCTTGATTACCGTGAGATCTGAAAGATCGAAACGAGCTCCCGACGCAATTCGACACATCGCCTCCGAGCGTACTTCTTCATTCGTCGAGACGAGGCGCTTGATTACAGCAAATGGGACACGCTTTTTCAGCAGAGTTTGCCTGTGGTCCTTAAGGGTGGTGGAGAACTTGGAGAACGTTGAAATTTCGGATGAAGCCAGGCCGCATCGAGTCCTCAGGAACTCGCGATTTTCTTTATTTGGAAGGATCGCGTCGAGCTTTTCAACTTCCTCCGCGAGCTTGATAACGCGCTCTGTCATCTCTTGCTGGAGACTGATGATCTTTTTGCGAGCTTCGTTTAGCGCGGTAGCTTGAGAATGCATGATGGACTCTTTCAGTGATCTGGCGAAGGTCCTAACCTGTCTCCAGTTATCGAGCCCATAAGGAGGTAGGTAAATCCTGAATTAACTCGCGTCGTATGGCCCTGAAATGGTCGGCGTTGGTCTGTCAGTGTCACCGGCAGTCGGGAATGACCGGGTCCCCGGTGCAGAAGGGGATGCAGCAGGCGGCGCTGCGATTTCTGCTCTGGTTCCGGATGACATAACGGCTAAACGCCAGCCTTCAGATACGTTCAGCCCCAGCGCGGCCGCTGTGAGAGAACGCTTCTGGCCAGAGGACAAACTCGCCCTACGTGCTAGCCCATCATCGGGAGGCAGACATGCAGATCGAAAAGTTCAAGATCGAGATCAGCGAGAAAAGTCTCGACGCGCTGCGGCGTCGCGTTGGTCAGACAAGATGGCCTGGTTCAATTGACGCTGCCGGTTGGGCGGACGGAACCAGCCTGGCATTTATGCGTGAGCTGGCCGAATACTGGCACCGTGGTTACGATTGGCGCGCGCATGAGGCGCGGCTGAATCTCATGCCTCAGTATGTTGCCGATATCGATGGGTTCAGAATTCATTTCGTCCATGTGAAGGGGAGCGGGCCATCGCCGGTCCCGATCATCATGACACATGGCTGGCCGGGCTCGTTCCTCGAAATGGAGAACATCATCCCGCTGCTGACAAATCCGGGCGCTCACGGCGGCAATCCCGACGACGCCTTTGATCTCGTGATTCCTTCTTTGCCAGGTTTTGCGTTTTCCTCGGCGCCTAAGGCTTCTGGAACGAGCCCGTTCGAGATCGCAGACCTTTGGCAGAAGCTCATGAAGGGTTTGGGCTACAGCAAATTCGGGGCCCAAGGGGGTGACATAGGAGCGGCGGTTTCGAGCTGGCTGGCCTTTCGATTTCCTGAGGTCGTGACTGGGATACACCTCAACTACATCCCCGGCAGTTTCAGCCCACCGACTGGAGATGGCCTGCCGACCCTGACCGACGCTGAGAAGCAATTCAAGCTCGTCGCTGCCGAATGGGCGGACAAGGAGGGCGCCTACGCGCATATGCAGGGAACGAAACCGCAGACGCTGGCCTACGGGCTATCCGATTCGCCTGTCGGGCTTGCCGCCTGGATTATCGAAAAGTTCAGATCGTGGAGCGATTGCGAGGGCAATGTTCTGGACGTCTTCAGCATGGATACCCTTCTCACGGAAGTCAGCTTGTACTGGTTCAGCGGCTCGCTCGACGCGTCATTCAGGATCTACAAGGAGAGCCGCGCTCATCCTTTGACCTTCGCGAGAGGCGAACGCGTCCTTCCGCCGCTCGCCGTGTCTCACTTCGCGAAGGAACTGCCGCAGCCCCCGCGTTCATGGGTCGAGCGTGTCTACAACGTTGTCAAATGGACCGAGCACGACAGGGGTGGTCATTTCGCTGCGATGGAGAGACCGAGCGAGCTCGCAGCGGACATTCGCTCCCATTTCCGGGACTTGCGGTAACGTCCGACGCCCGGTCGACGCCTGGCCGGATCACTTCGTGAGATTTTTGCTTTGTAGCCAGTTGCGGACGGTATGAACGAGTTCCTCCTTGCGTTCGAGTGGTAACCAGTGTCCGCTCGCCACGCTCTCGATCGTCAGATCTGGACACGCACCACGCATCGGGTCGCCCTGGCGGTTTCCTGTGATAGTACAGATCTGATCAAACTCGCCGTTCACGAACAGCACTGGCCGGTCCAAACGGCCACCGTTCGGCGCCTCGCGAGCATAGGCGACGTTGGCATCATCGTTCATGTACCAAGCGCACGACGGTCGGAAGCCGTGACCCTCGAAAGATTCGACCAAGACGTCGAAATCCGCCTGAGGCCAGAGGGCGGGGTCCGGCTTCGTTGGCGGCGCCCTGTGAGCAGCGCCAAACCGTCCGCCGTTTCGCGTCACCGCCGCGTTTGGCGATGCCTTGCCAACCCCTCCGACCTCTCCGGAGCGGAAGATTGAGGCCAGGGACGATTTCTTGTCCGCATCGAGGTCGGCCACAGCGGCGTCGAAGTGCGTGGTGTAATAGCGGTAGTAGTCCCACTGTCCGTCGGGATATTCGTCAGCAGGGTAAATCTTCCTGTCGATCAGTGGAACGATAGTGCTGAGCGCGTGACCCTGCGGCTGATAGGCGAGGGACGTGAGGACCAGGGCGCGACTGCGATCCGGCTCATGCGCGACGACCGCACTGGCCACTACACTGCCCCAGTCGTGACCGACCCAGATCGCGGGGCGGCCCCCGAGATGATCATGAAGTTCAGCAACGTCCAGCACCACATCCCGTATTGTATACTGCGCAATCTCAGAAGGCGCAAAAGAACTACCGTAGCCCCGAAGATCGGGGGCAATGCATCGCCAGCCATCCTTGGAGAACGCCTCCATCTGGGCGCGCCACATCAGGCCGATACTCGGCCAGCCATGAAGGAAGATCATCAGCGGACCGTCGGCTGGGCCGCATTCGAAGTAGCGCGTCGTCTGACGCGAGGTTCTAAGCGAGCGGGAAACGAGAACGTAAGTCGGTGCTGCTGCCGCCGATACCGAAACCGCGGCGACCCCTATAGCGAGCAGAAAGATACGCCGCGGAAGCGTGATTGCTGTTGAGGAGCCAGGTTGAAGATGGTCGGACGTCATTGATCTTCTCTCCTGTTGCCGAGAACACCCCGCGCAAGTCCCGGTCGCTCGGGATTATCTGCTGTCGTTTTGGATCATAGAATGATTGGATACCCGCTATAAGCGCCCTAATTGCGAACGGGGCTTGAAGCAGAACTTAAAGGTGACGCATGCGACCGAGGGATCCGCTCGAAGGTGTGGCAATGTTTGTGGCCGTCGCAGAAGCGGGCAGCTTTTCGGAAGCGGCAAGACGTCTCGGTATTTCGCCTTCCGCCGTCAGTCAGGCTATCCGGGCGCTCGAGGAGAGGCTCGGCTCGCCGCTTCTGCGCCGCTCGACGAGGAGCGTCAGCCTTACCGACGTCGGCAACGACTACCTTCTTGCTGCAGCACCGGCCTTGGCGCAACTGAGACAAGCGGCTGAAGAGGCGTCCGGGAAGAGCGGGCGACCATCAGGCCCACTTCGCCTGACGATGCCGCGCGCGCCATTCGACATGCTGCTCGCACAGACAATCGTGGATTTCCAGGAGGCCTATCCTGACGTCGACCTCGAAATCGCGGTGGAAGCGCGCTTGGTCGATATCGTCAAGCAAGGCTATGACGCCGGCTTGCGCTATGGTCGTAACATCGACAAGGACATGGTGGCCGTACCGGTCGCGCCCGCGTCGCAGGCGATCCTTGTCACGTCACCCTTGTACCTTGATCGTCGCGGGATGCCCGACGCTCCTGGCGACTTGAACGACCATCATGCGATCATGTGCCGGAGCCAGGCGACAGGATTAATCATTCCATGGGCGTTGCAGACTTCCGAAAAGACCATCCAGGTCACGCCTCCTCGCGCGACGGTGGTCCACGACCTTTCCTCGCAGATTGATTTGGCCACGCGGGGCCTTGGCATCGTGCTCGCGCCAATTTCAAGCGTCGCCGAACCTCTAACAGCAGGAAGGCTGCGGCGAATTCTTCCGGAGTGGTCGTCACCTCTTGAAACGATCTATTTGTATTTCCCAAGCCGCCGCCATCAATCAGCGGGACTAAGCGCCTTCATCGCCTTCTTGAAGAATTCGCGACAGGTGCTTGCTGATCACATGAAGGCGACCTCGGCTGCCGCCGGAGGATTGACATCAAACCGAGATCCGCACGGGTCTAAGGCCGCGTAGATATAACCTCGCCTTCCTCGACCGACATTACCTGCGTGCGATCGCCCTTTAGCAAGCGGACGTCCTGGATGGGCGGTCGACCGAACAGGCGACGGTATTCGCGGGTAAATTGGGTCTGACTTTCATATCCGACGTCGAACCCGACGGCTCTGGCATTCGAACTGCCGATCAGCAACAGCTTGCGTGCCTCGTGCAGCCTGACGTGCATCCTGTATTCCAGCGGCGTCATGAGCGTCGTCGCCTTGAAGTGCCTGTGGAGCGACGTCGGGCTCATGCCCGCGAGATCGGCAAGCAAGCCGATCGACATCGGCTCGCGATAATGCTCCTTCAGCCAGGAGGTCACCCGTCCTATCTGCGCGAGCTTCGTGTTTCCGGTGGCGAAATCTTTCAGGATTGCACCACTCTCGCTCTGTAGAAGGCGATAATAGAGTTCCGTAGTGGCCGGCTTCAGAAGAGCTCCGAGATCTTCCGGGCGGTCGAGAAGTGTCAATACCCGATGAAGCGCCTTTAAGATGTTGTCTGTCTGCCCAGCCACGGAAAGACCTTCGCGATGCGGGGAGGTGGGGACGGCTGAAAGGTAGGGTAGAAGTTCGGCCGTCGCGACACCATCCAGTTCGAACGAAACCGCGAAGTGCGGATCGTCGCGCGACGCCTCGCTAATGCGTGCAGAGACGGGCAGGTTTACAGAGGCAATGAAGTACTGGGTATCGTCGACGTCGAACGTATGGCCGCCGAGTGAAATCTCCTTACGCCCTTGAAGGACGACGCAAAGGCGGGGCGTGTAAATGCTTTCCGCCGGAAGTGTCGGGGCGACAACCTTGAAGATCGTCAGCCCGGTGACGGGAGTTTCCTGTTTGGGTGTTAAAGCGTGCCGGTCAATGATCGCGATAAGCTCATCCTTGATCCTCAAGACTTTCCTCCGCCAAGTATCTTACAAGGCCTCTAACTAGGTCTCGCCTCCGTGAATGGTAGGATCGTACGAATGTTCGGGGTTTTTGGCATAACGGCCGCCTCCGCCCATTCGTATCTTTTCGATAAGCGGCGATCGAAGTTCTCCTTCGATGCCTCGGTTTTCTCTCTGCAATCGAAAAGGAACAAAAATGACCGACAAACCTGTATGGTTCATCACCGGAGCTTCGAGCGGCCTCGGGCTCGAGCTGGCCAGAGATCTGCTAAATTTTGGTTATCGTGTGGTCCTTGGGGTCCGTCGCCCAGAAAGCCTGGCGAATCTTAAGGAGCAGTTCGACGATCGCGCACTCGTCCTCAAACTCGACGTCACTGATCGTGCGACGATCAAAAGGGCAGTTGCTAAGGCCATTGACAACTTCGATCGGATCGACGTCCTCGTCAACAATGCGGGCTATGGCTACCTCGCCGCGATCGAGGAGGGCGACGACGAAGGGGTTCGCAAACAGTTCGACACCAACCTCTTCGGCCTGATCGATGTAACGAAGGAGGTTCTACCGTTCATGCGGTCCCGCAGAAGCGGTCATATCGTCAACATGTCTTCGTTGGGCGGTCTCATGGCTTTCGCAGCAACCGGCTACTACCACGCTACCAAATTCGCGGTCGAGGCGATTTCCGAGTCGTTGAGCCAGGAGGTCGCCCCGCTCGGCATCAAGGTGACTATCGTGGAGCCGGGCGCCTTCCGGACCGACTGGGCCGGACGCTCCATGGCGGACTCGCCGATCGAGATCGACGACTATGCCGAGACGTCCGGGAAACGCCGGTCATCCACGAAAGCAGTGTCGGGCAATCAGCCCGGCGATCCTGCGCGGGCGGCTGTGGCCATCCGGGCCGCAGTGGAATCAGCCCACCCTCCGTTGCGCCTGCTACTAGGCGGCTCGGCTCTGGATCTTGCCTACAAACGCCTTGAAGCACTTAAGGAAAACTTCGACGCATGGAGCGAGGTCACCCGTAGCGCGGATTTTCCTTGATATGCAGATGGCGGAAGGTTTTGCGCAACTGATGCCTCGCCGCTCCAACTACCTCGCATGTAATTGAAGCCATTCCTCTCCGTGGGCATGCTGGGCCGGTCAACTAATAAAGCGCTCAGCATGCGCATGGAGAAAATCAGATGATACACTTTCCGATATACACGATCGATGATGCACCCGACGGGTCGAAGCAGGCGCTTGGCGGCCTGGAACAAGCCTTCGGTTTCCTGCCGAACGTCGCGGGCGCTATGGCCGCGTCTCCGGTTCTTCTCAATTCGCTTGCCGCACTGTTCAGCAACGTCCATGGCGGAAGCTTCACCGAACGCCAGATCCAGATCTTATTGCTTACCAATGCCGTGACAAACAAGGCCGAATGGGCGATTGCGTTTCATAGCTCTCTCGCGCTGAGTGCAGGGGTTCTGCCCGCCGATGTCGATGTTATTCGCGACGGTAGGTCCCCGGCGGAGCCCGAGGATGCAGCGCTCTCCGACCTTGCACGTGCACTTATTTCAAAAAGGGGTCGGCTTGACGAGGACGATACGGTGCAGTTTCTGCAGGCCGGATTCGATCAACGTCATCTGTTGGAGGTCATTGCCGTTGTCGCGGCGTCCGCGATAACGAATTATACCGTGAACGTCACGCGCCCTCCGCTGGAAGAACGCTTCCGGCAGTATGCCTGGCCGAAAGTATGAACCCCTCGTGCCAGCGCAACCAGCGCCGGTCCATCTTCGCGGAGCAACATCATGGCCACAAGGATCCCGACGTCCGCTACCTCGCGGCCGGCCCTCGGCGTCTTGCTTCGGCACTGGCGTGGGATGCGAGGGAAGTCGCAGCTCGAGCTGGCCATGGATACCGGAGTTTCGCAAAAGCATGTCAGCTTCGTTGAAACAGGCCGGTCGAGGCCGAGCCGGCAAATGGTGATCGACCTCTCCGACGCTCTAGCAGTCCCTCTGAGGGATCGCGACGATATTTTGCTCGCGGCCGGCTATGCACCGGCTTTTCAGCCAAGTGATACGTCGGCTCTTTCTCCCGAGCTCGACCGGGCGCTTCAGCGCATGCTGCGGCAACAGGAGCCATACCCGGCGCTGGTTCTCGACCGATATTGGAACGTCGTAGAGACCAACGAGGCAGCGCCCAGGTTCTTCGAAAAATTTGTTGATCTCCAGAGCAGACCAAGGCCGAGGAATTTGTTGCACTTAGTGTTCGACCCTAATGGGTTAAGGCCATTTCTGATTAACTTCTCCGAAGCCGCACGAGCTCTGCTTTGGCGCGTCCGACGCGAGGCCATCGGGGGCATTATCGATGACGAAATCCGCAAGCTGCTGGACGATATTGCGGGATATGGGGTTGTGCCTGCAGAGGCGATTCCGGAAGAAAGAGCGGAGACGTCCGTGGTTCCACTTAAGTTTCGTGTGGGCCAGAAGATCGTTTCGATGTTCTCTCTTGTCACCACGGTTGGCGCGCCCTCGACTATCGCGGCAGAAGAGATGCGGCTCGAATGCATGTTTCCATCCGACGACGCATCGGAGGCAGCGTACTGCGAACTTGTCGATCGTTAGCAGCGTCTTCACGACAGTCATCCGATCGACATATATTTTCCGCACCCGCAGATTTCGGCGCAGCTCCAGGCGCTGCCAGGGCAGGTGACGACGCCGCGCTACGGCACCCCCGTCGCCGCAGGGCGACATTTGGAGAAGCTACTGCCATGCGCGAGCCGCGAGGCAGCTATTCCTTGCTTATGCAGCCTACGGCCACCATCTTCCTAGCACCGCCGACACTTCTTCGGTTACGACGCTGCGACCTACCGGCACGCGCGGGGAGAGCATCATGAATAGTATTTCCAAAACGCTGAATGAAATGACGCTCGTCGAGCGCTCCAGCCTCCTCGACAGGGTCGCCGACGCTTTGGAGGCCACCGCAGAAGAGGCCGAAGATGCGGGAGATGTTCTGTTTGCCACCAACTCGACCTGCGTCGCAAACACCATTCGAGGTATGTCAGGGACTTTAGGCATCGGCGACCTCCCAATCGCCGAGCTTCTGCTCGAGCAGGGCATCATGCTCGTCCACCAGTATTCCAACCGGAGCCCGCCAGAGACCCGCCATTAGTGCTGCGGAAGCCGGCAGGTTCAACCGTCTCCGTGGTCACGCTTCGAGGCATGGGAACCGCGTCCCGCACCGGTCGCCCTCCGGATGGCACATTCGATCGCAGCCCATCGACAGACGGCGACGCAGTCGCTTGAAGCTGATGCTCGCTCCAAACTGTGCGACGAGAACCTTCCGGTCGAGCCGGTCGCGACGGTTGCACACGGAGCACTCCACTTCGATGACTTCGACACGGACATCCTTCAGGGTTGGGCCGCCCTCGTTGTCGGGCGCAGGTCGTCGTCTTCCCATTCCATCTCCAATGCCCGCGGCTTCATTCCAGAGCGGCGGCTGACTACTCAATCCGATATCCACATGCAAGGCGCCGACGAAGACAAAATTATTTTCAATCGCGGCGCCCACTTGCGAGATTTGGCTACGATTTTGATTCCACTTATCAAATCTAAGCGTCCGCTAATCCTAGGACTAGATTCCTGCTCTTTCGACCGTCTTGACGCCGCGCACGATAAGGAACAGATAGAGAACAATCAAGTTTTCACGACATGATGTCGTCCCTGTTCCACCGCGATTTTCGAAAGGATTCGTGACCGATGTCGGTTGCCCGCGAGACAGTCCTGGCAGATCTGCGCGAACGCATCTCCGTCCTAGAGGGCGGCGTCGCGAAGCAGGCGGGCTGCCTTCCGTTCGGCGTGTCCGATCGACCGCGTCTTGCTGGGCGGCGGTCTCGCCCGCGGCGCCCTGCACGAGCTCGCGGGCGGCGGGTCGGGTACGGTCGACGGAGCGGCGGCCGCGCTCTTCGCCGCCGGGATAGCCGCCCGGACGAAGGGCAAGATCGCTTGGTGTCTGACCCGGCCCGATCTCTTCTTTCCGGCGCTCGCGCAGGCCGGCCTTCATCCCGACCGGGTCGTCTTCATCGAAGGCGACAAGGAGGAGGACGTCCTCGCGAGCATGGAAGAATGCCTTTCCTTCGGTGGACTGGGCGTCGTCGTCGGCGAACTCGTCCGGCTGCCGATGACGGCGTCCCGCCGTCTGCAGCTCGCCGCCGAAAAGACCGGGACGATGGCCATCGCCGTCAGGCGGTGGAGACGACAGACTGAGGCGAACGACTTCGGCCAGCCGACGGCGTCGACGACCAGGTGGCGGGT
This sequence comes from Rhizobium sp. 21-4511-3d, assembly GCF_053522545.1. Classification (NCBI taxonomy): domain Bacteria; kingdom Pseudomonadati; phylum Pseudomonadota; class Alphaproteobacteria; order Hyphomicrobiales; family Rhizobiaceae; genus Rhizobium; species Rhizobium sp. 21-4511-3d. The sequence continues at coordinate 26,574 of NZ_JBNWCF010000020.1, forward strand.
CAGCGTGCTGCCGTCTGAGGAGCTTCCGGTTCCGGGACTCGGACGCGAGAGGTGGCTCCTGGAACTTATGAGATCGCGTGCGGGCGAGTGTGCTGAGTTTGAGATCGGAGCCTGCGATGACAAGGGTCGTATCTATCTATCTTCCCGATCTGCCGACCGATCGAATACGTCGGGCCGATCCATCAATATCGCCTGAGCAAGCCATCGCCGTGATAGCGAAGTCCGGCTCCAAGCGCTGGGTCTCCGCCGCCGACGCCGCAGCGAGGAAGGTCGGCGTGCGGGTAGGGATGCCGGCCGCAAAGGCGCAGGCGATCTTCCGCGATCTGATGATGGTTGACGCCGATCCCGCGGCCGACGCCGCCGCCCTCGAGCGGATAGCGCTGTGGGCGCTGACCGTCTATTCGCCGATCGTCGCCGCCGACGGGACGGACGGCATCGTCATGGACACCGAGGGCGCCGACCATCTGCAGGGCGGCGAGGAACCGATGTTGGCGGGCATTGCCAACCGCTTCCGCTCCAAGGGGCTGACAGCGCGGGTCGCGATCGCAGACACCTGGGGTGCGGCTCACGCCTGCGCGCGAGCGATCTCGCGCGAAACCGTCATCGTCCCGAAAGGCGAGATCGTTCGGGCGGTCGAGAAGCTTCCGCTCTCCCTGCTGCGGCTCCCGGAGAAAATCGTCGGCGACCTCCGGACGCTGGGCTTCCAGACCGTGGGCGAGCTCGCCAACACCGCGCGAGCGCCGCTCGCGCTCCGCTTCGGCCCGGAGATCGGGCGTCGCCTCGATCAGACGTTCGGCCGGATGTCCGAGCCGATCGAGCCTGTGCGCGCGCCGGAATGGATCGAAGTGTCCCGTGCATTCGCGGAACCCATCGGCGCGGCGGAGACGATCAACAAGTACGTCGGCCGGCTGGTGACCCAGCTCGTCGGCGAGCTTCAGAGCCGTGGCCTTGGCGTCCGCCGGACCGACCTGCTCGTCGAGAAGGTCGATGGCACCCGCCAGGCTATCCGTTCCGGCACGGCGAAGCCTGCGCGCGACGTGGCCTGGCTGACAAAGCTCTTCAAGGACCGCACCGAGCGGGTCGAGCCGGGCTTCGGCATCGAGAAGCTGACGCTCGTCGCAGTGATGACGCAGCCTCTCGACGAAGAGCAGCGCTCCTCATCGCTCGTGCAGGAGGAGACGACCGACATCACGCCGCTCATCGATATCCTCGGCAACCGCGGCCAGCGCGTCTACCGCCTCGCTCCCATCGCCTCCGACGTTCCCGAGCGATGCGTGCAGAGGATCGACCCGGCCGCGGACGACGTCGGGCAGACTTGGGTGGGCCATTGGAAGAGACCGGTCCGCCTCCTTGACCGGCCCGACCGTATCACCGCGATCGCGCTGACCCCCGACCATCCGCCGCGTGCGATCACCTGGCGGGGGAGGCGGCATGCGGTGAAACGGGCGGACGGCCCGGAACGCATATTCGGCGAGTGGTGGATGCGAGACAGCGAGCTGGAGTCGGTGCGCGACTACTACGTGGTCGAGAACGAAATCGGCGAGAGGTTCTGGGTCTACCGCTCCGGCGACGGCGTCGATCCGGAGACCGGCGACCGCCAATGGTACATGCACGGAATATTCGCATGAAGTACGCGGAACTCCAGGTGACGACCCACTTCAGCTTCCTCCGCGGGGCTTCTTCGGCGGACGAGTTGTTCGCGACCGCCAAGGAACTCGGCATCGAAGCCGTCGGCGTCGTCGACCGCAATTCGCTAGCCGGGATCGTGCGGGCGCTCGAGGCGTCGCGCGCGACAGGCGTCCGTCTCGTCGTCGGCTGTCGTCTCGATCTGCAGGACGGCATGTCGATCCTCGCCTATCCGACCGATCGTGCCGCTTACTCCCGTCTGACCCGGCTCATCACGCTCGGGAAGAGCCGCGGAGGAAAGAACAACTGCGTCCTCCATCTCGACGACGTCGCTCTCTATTCCGAAGGTCTCATCGGTGTTCTCGTGCCCGATCTGCCGGACGAGACATGCGCCGTGCAGCTTCGGAAGATGCACGAGATCTTCGGCAACCGCGCCTACGTCTCGCTCTGTCTGCGCCGTCGGCCGAACGACCAGCTCCGCCTGTACGAACTGTCGGAACTGGCCTTCAGGTTCAAGGTGCGGACGGTCGTCACCAACGACGTCCTCTTCCACGAGCCCGGCAGCCGCCAGCTCCAAGACGTCGTCACCTGCATCCGCAACAACACCACGATCGACGCCGTCGGCTTCGAACGCGAGCGCCACGCCGACCGATACTTGAAGCCGCCGCACGAGATGGAGCGCCTGTTCCCGCGGTACGAGGAGGCGCTCGCCCGGACGATGGAGATCGTCGAGAAATGCAGGTTCTCGCTTGAGGAGCTGACCTACCAGTATCCCGAGGAAGCCATCGTTCCAGGCATGGACGCCCAGCAGTCGCTGGAGCACTACGTCCGCGAATGCATCCCGAACAGATACCCCGAGGGACTGCCGCAGAAAGTCTTGCGTGCAGTGAAGCATGAACTCGAGCTGATCAAAGAGATGAGGTACGCGCCGTATTTCCTGACCGTCTTCAGCATCGTCAAGTTCGCCCGCTCTCAGGGCATCCTGTGTCAGGGCCGTGGATCCGCCGCCAACAGCGCAATCTGCTACATCCTCGGCATCACCAGCATCGATCCCGAGACCAACGACCTCCTGTTCGAGCGCTTCGTCTCCAAGGAGCGCGACGAGCCGCCGGACATCGACGTGGACTTCGAACACGAGAGGCGCGAACAGGTCATCCAGTGGATCTACAAGACCTACGGCAAGGACAAGGCTGCCCTCTGCGCGACCGTCACCCGCTACCGGGCGAAGGGCGCGATCCGCGACGTCGGCAAGGCGCTCGGTCTGCCCGAGGACGTCATCAAGGCGCTGTCGTCAGGCATGTGGTCGTGGTCCGAGGAGGTCAGCGACCGTAACGTCCGCGAGCTCAACCTCAACCCAGAGGATCGCCGCCTCGTCCTGACGCTGAAGCTCGCGCAGCAGCTCATGGGCGCGCCACGGCACCTCGGCCAGCACCCCGGAGGTTTCGTCCTGACGCACGACCGCCTCGACGACCTCGTTCCGATCGAGCCGGCCAACATGAAGGACCGGCAGATCATCGAGTGGGACAAGGACGACGTCGAAGCCCTCAAGTTCATGAAGGTCGACGTCCTGGCGCTGGGCATGCTGACTTGCATGCAGAAGGCATTCGACCTCATCAAGGAACACAAGGACGACGATCTCGACCTGGCGACGATCAAGCAGGAAGACGCCGCGACCTATGCGATGATCCGGAGGGCCGACACGCTCGGCACGTTCCAGATCGAGTCCCGCGCACAGATGGCGATGTTGCCCCGCATGAAGCCGAGAACCTTCTACGATCTTGTGGTGCAGGTCGCCATCGTGCGGCCGGGACCGATCCAAGGGGACATGGTGCATCCGTACCTCCGACGCCGCGAGGGCAAGGAAAAGGTCGAGTATCCGACGCCGGAGCTGGAGGCGGTCCTCGGCAAGACGCTGGGCGTGCCCCTGTTTCAGGAGAGCGCGATGAAGGTCGCCATGGTCTGTGGGCGGTCGCGGACGCAGCGCGCATCGTCGCCGCCCGCATGAACAAGGAGTTCGAAAGCGTCGACAATGTGTGGCGGCGCTCGGACGTGCCCACCGAGGCTCTCGTCCAGCTTGCGGAGGCCGACGCCTTCCGGCCCTCGTTGAACCTCGAACGCCGCGATGCGCTCTGGGCGATCAAGGCGCTGCGCGACGAGCCGCTTCCCCTTTTCGCGGCCGCGGCCGAGCGCGAGGCCGCCGTCATCCCCGAGCAGCAGGAGCCGGAGGTCGAACTGCGCCAGATGACGGAAGGCCACAACGTCGTCGAGGACTACGGCCACATCGGCCTGACGCTGCGCGAGCATCCGATCGCGTTCCTGCGCCGCGACCTTCGGGCACGGAACATCATCACCTGCGCGGAAGCGATGAACGCTCGCGACGGCAGATGGGTATACGCTGCGGGTTTGGTGCTGGTGAGGCAAAAGCCGGGGAGCGCCAAGGGCGTCATGTTCATCACCATCGAGGACGAGACCGGTCCGGCTAACATCGTCGTTTGGCCCTCGTTGTTCGAGAAGCGGCGTCGCGTCGTCTTAGGGGCGTCGATGATGGCAATCAACGGGCGCATCCAACGGGAAGGCGACGTCGTCCATCTCGTGGCTCAGCAGCTCTTCGACCTGTCCGGAGACCTCTCCGGGCTTGCAGATCGCGACGTGGACTTCAAGCTGCCGACGGGCAGGGGCGACGAGTTCGCTCATGGTTCGCCGGGCAGTCCGGATTCGAGGGACCGGCCGCGTCCGGTGCCGGAGGCGAGGGACATCTTCGTGCGCGACCTGCACATCGATACATTGAAGGTGAAATCGAGAAATTTCCATTGAGGGGTGAGCTTGGGCAGGAGGAAGCCAAGGGCGTCTCACTGTTCCGCTGCCCAAGAGCGAACCGTTAGGACGGCATTGGCAAACTCTTCCGGAGCTTCCCAGGGAAGATTGTGGCCGCACTCGACGACCCGGTGCTCGTGCCTTGACCTAAACATCTTCGCGTGATCAGCCGTCCCACCAGGCTTTAGCGGGTCTTGTGTTCCATCGATGGTTATAGCCGGGACATTGATAGGCGGCTTCTGCGCCAGCCGTGACTCCAGCTTTTCAAGCGCAGGATCTCCGGCTGCCAGACCGAAGTCGAAGCGATAGGAGTGGATCACGATGTCGACGAAGTCGGGGTTGTCAAACGACGTCGCGGTCCGCTCGAAAGTCTCCTCGTCGAATTCCCATGTCGGCGACCACTGCATCCAAAGCATCCGGCAGAGATCACGGCGATGAAGCGACAGGCACTCCCGGCCCCGTTCATGCTGAAACAGATGCTGGTACCACACCGCGTGCTCGAGAGCGGGATCGTAGCTGTGGCGGAGCCGCTCTACGTCAATGACGTCGTAGCCTGCGTACGAGACCAGGCCGGCCACGCGTTCCGGCCACAGAGCAGACGCCACGCAGGATGCGAGACCTCCCCAGTCGTATCCCGCAAGGGTGGCTTGCCGAATCTCCAAGGCGTCCAAGAGATCCACGATATCCTTGCCAAGCGCCGACTGTTGCCCGCTACGCATGGAGGCCCCTGAAAGAAAACGAGTAGGGCCGAACCCCCTTAGATAGGGCACGATCACCCTTGCTCCCGCCTCCACCAGCCGTGGCGCAACCTCGTCGTAGGCATGAGGATCATAGGGGAAGCCGTGCGAAAGGACGACTGGCCAGCCGTCGGCTTCGCCTAACTCGAAGTAGGCGATTTCAAGAACTCCAGTTGCGGCCCTTCGCATCAATCTTTGCCTCCATGTTCCATGGAGCCGGGGCAGCGAATGCCGCGGCGGTGGTGATCACAGCGGGTTCACCTCAGGGAGTGGCCGACCTTCGAATTTTGACGAGTTTACATCCCGGCTGACCCGGTGAAATTCCAGTCGATCATCCAGGTTCTCCCTGAGCAGCTCCTTCGCCATATGACCGGGCGTCGCAGGATCGAGCCAATCCTTATAGACGCCGGGCTTCAGTATTACCGGCTGCCTGTCGTGAAGCGTCTTCATTGGATTGCCCGCCGGCATGGTGACGATGGTGCAGCTCGTCACGCCGAGCCTGTCGTTGTGCGCCCACAGTCCTGCGAAAGAAAACGGCTGGTCCCCAGGCAGATGGATGTGCCAGGGATCTTTCTTGCCGTCGTTCTGGTTCAACGTCCATTCGTAGAACGCAGACGCCGGGATGAGACATCGCCTCGTCTTGAAGGCGTCGCGGAAGGCTGGCGTCGTGTCGACCGTCTCGACGCGGGCATTGAACAATGTCGCCTTCGGAAGCTCTTTCGCCCAAAACGGGACCAGCCACCATCTCGCTTCCTCCGCGATCTGCCGACCTTCGCCATCGTTGTGCACCATCAGGACCGTCTGGGTGGGAGCGATGTTGAAGCGTGACGCCGTATTGCGGCCGCGCTCGATGTCCCAGGGCAAATCGTACAAGTCGACGAACGCCGGCCATTCATGTTCGAACGTGAACCTGCCGCACATGCCTTACGCTCTCCCGCTTTTGAGGACCGCAAGATCGCGTTCCAGATCACGATTTGCAAGCACCGAAAGCATGAGGTTGTCCGCCAGCTACGAACAGGCCCAGGAAATGGCGCGTCTTCGACGACGAGCACCCGTCTTCCCACCAAGTCCGAAGAACTCATGAGGCGAGGTCCCATCTTGTCCAAGAGGCCGGAGAGCGATCTCCGGCCTCTTGGACGGGTCAGTGCCAGTACATCCGTGGTCACCGAACCTGACGGTTAACCGACCTTCGACTTCAGCATGTCGAGGTGGTCGATGTGTTCCTTGATCTGGCCGCGAGCCAGCTTGGTGACGCTGAGGTGCTCGCGGTTGTGGCCGACCTTGAGGTAGTCCTCCTGGATCGACAGCAGCTTCTTGTGGCCGTCGAGCTGTGCCGTGACATAGGCCTTGTCGAACGCGGCGCCGCTGGCGGCCCTGAGCTTGTCCAGCGCAGCCTTGCCTTCCGCGTCGAGCATCGCCTCGACCTCGCTGTCGGACGGCGGCTTGAGAGCGCCTTCGGCCTTGCGGTCCATCTCCATCGACTTCAGGATGTCGGCGATCGTCTCCTGCTCGGCGACTTCCCACTTCGCGAATTCCTTCACCATGGGATCGGAAGCCTTCTCCACCGCAACACGGCTCGTCGCCAACGAAAGCGATCCGACCTTCTTCGTATCGTCCGCGTGTTTCTTCTCGGCCTCGCCGGGCGCGGCGGCGGCTGTCTGAGCGAAGCCGGCGGTAGTGGAAAGAAGGGCGGGCAGAGCGGCCGCGGCGGCGACGGCAGTCAGCATTGTTCGGCGGTTCATATCTATCTCCAGGTTCTTGAGCGGCCCGATAACCTAGAACGGGATCGAAAGTTCCCTCGTCGAGGGCGTGCTCGATGCGTTCGACATGATGAGCGTCGGTCGACGACCTTCGGGCCGGGCAGTGCGCATTGCCACATCGAGTTTCCACTCCGCGAAGCTGAAAGCGCTCTGGAGACCGACGACGACGCCTCGGCGCCAAGCAGACTCTATGGAGAAACCGTGGATATTAACGGAGCGCCGGATCTCACGGGAAGGATCGTCCTTGTGGTCGAAGACGCCTACTACGCCGCGGCAGACACGGCGGCGGCGCTGCGCTGAGCCGGTGCGGAGGTGCTGGGTCCTGTCCGAGCGAGGAGAATGCGTTTGTGCTTCACGGGGAGAAAGCGCCGACCGCCGTCCCGCTTGATCTGAACCTCTGCGGCGGAGGTCCGCGCGATCGCCCATGCGTTTGTCAAGGAGGGCATACCCTTCATTTTCCTGACTGGCTACGATCCGGACGTGATCCCGGACGAACTCGCCCATATCGTAAGCCGATCGCCCTGCGCAAGATCGTCGAGGCTGTGAGCAGCCTCTGACGTTTTTGCGCATGAACGCTGTTGGCGCTTCCCTACCATCAATATCGAAGCGGAATTGTTCTGCCGGACGCGCCAATCAAGCTTAGTTGGAGCGCGGAAAACATCGGTTTCCTTCAGCATGTTGAGGTGGTCAACATTTTCATGATCTGAACCTGAGCCCCTTCTTTCTGACGCGTCGGCAGTTCCTGTCGACTTTCAGGGGCGGATGGGCGCCTCGCGCTTGGTAGAGGCGGCACCACTAGCCGCCACTACAATCCATATCCCAAGATGGTGGAAGCCGCGATAAAGCGCTCCTTGCCGAAGTTGTAATAGTAGACGGAAAGAATTCGCCCGTCTTTCAGCACCACGGAACGCGGATAACCAATATCCGGCAGCACTGCATCCCTGCGGATTTCGACCGTCTCTGACCAATTCCGCCCGCCGTCAAAGCTGTTGATCATCCGCATGCCGGGGTTGACACCCCGAAAGCCGTAGATGAGAGTTAGGGCCTGCCCATCCAAGAGCACGACACTTCCTGGATTGCCGCCCGGTCCAGTGTCATTGACAGCAATGCCGACCGACTGCCAGGTGGTCCCATCGTCTTCGGAGCGAAATGTCTCCAGCCACCCCGGTTCTTCAATTCCTCGGCCACGCCGGACAAGGCTCACTATCGCGCCCGTCGGAAGCCGGACGCTCGACGGCATTATGGCATAACCTTCTCCGTCGAAAGGAAGAAAGCTTTTGAAGTGAAATGTCAGCCCTCCATCAGTCGTCTCAATGCACAGGCACCGGCCTTCGGCGCCGTCGGGCTTCGCGACGGTCGTCATGAAGAGGGCGTGGTCGTTGGATAGCGGCACGACGTCGGTGCGCGACGCGAGGCCTTTGATGTCGAGTCCTTTGAAAGCGAAAGGCCCTTCCCACCGCCGGCCGCGGTTCCTCGTAACGTAAAACCAGCTACAGGCGCGGCCGTCGAGACCGGTGCGCGCCACCATCACGGCAATTTCAGGGTCCAGAAAATCGATAGGCGTCGGAAGTGCCGAAATGTCCTGCTCGACAAGCTTGGAGCCTGACCGCAGAGACGGGGCGAGGTGTTCATCGGCAGAAAGACTCGCGCCGCCCGGCACGAAGCCAGCGAATGGCTCGGATGACCATGTCGCGCCGCCATCGATGCTTCGCGCCTGAAGGGGGTTGAATTCATGACTTTTATCTCGGGCGTGAAGCGTGCCTTGATCGCCCAGTCTTCCGTCGGCGAAGACGACAAGAATTTCGTTATCCCATGCCCAGAGACCGTAATTGGCCGGCCATGCCGAAAAATGGCCGGGCCGACGAAAGACCTCCTGGTGGCTGATCCGCAACTGTTCGGTCATTCTCGACGCTCCCGGAGCTTTGCGACAAGGATATAGGCTGAGAGGCAGAAGCAGATGCTGTTCGCGAAGATGATGGGAACTTCGCCTTTCATGAAGCCGAAGGTGGTCCAGAGCGCGAAGCCTGCCACTGTCAGAATGTACATCCGGATCGAAATGGCTTCGGTGGCCTTGGTCCGAGCGACCTTTACCGCCTGTGGAATGAAGCTTACGACCGAGCATATGGAGGCGGCATAGCCGACCAGAGAAACAGGATCCATGGGCTCCTCAAGACATTCTTCCCAGAACTTCGTTCTCGGCATCGTGTTCCATATGCTCCACGAAACCGCGGGCATTCGAAAGGTGACGATTCTCGACTATGGTGGGCTACGAGCACCGGAGTGAGGCAGTCTGTCCGTTCGCCCCGGAGAGCTCCTCCGTCGCGCCAGCCTGATGCGCACCACGACTGTTCATCGAGCGCCATCCCGCAAGTTGGAAAGGTGCCTCGACTGGAACGGAAAAGGCCCGCCGCCGAGATTTCCTGGGCTACGACGGACTGTTTCCACGTGGTCCGCTGTCATGCGAGTGCTCATTGCAAGATGCGGATGAATGAGCAAGCTATTCGCGACCGCGCGGTCGTCGGAGCCGCACCCAGAAGACGGTGACTTTCTCGGATAGGTCGGCTTTACGACTGTTTACGCCGAGGTGGCGCCGATGCCCCGATGAGAGACCTGGGAACCGTGGCGGCCAATGACCGTTCTATGTTCGAACCCCAGAGACACTCCATGCCGGACGATCAGGACCAAGAGCACCTCCCGGACGTCGCCGCGGAAGTTGCGGCAGAGATTGTGCCGGTCGAGCAGTTTGGCGCGCTGTGCGTCCGCAAGAATGCTCTTGGCGGCGATGAAGTTCTTCTGATCACCACGCGTGAGACCAAGAGATGGACCATTCCGAAGGGATGGCCGATCAATGGCCTCAAGCCCCATGAGGTCGCCGAGCAGGAAGCTTGGGAGGAGGCGGGCGTCCAAGGCCGAGCACGGAGGCGACCATTCGGCAGCTTCTGTTACATGAAGAGGATCGCCGACGGTGCTGTGGTGCGCGCATGCGTCGACGTGCACGTCCTCGAAGTCCGGCGGCTGAAGCGCCGGTTTCCCGAGCGTCGCGAGCGCAAGCTCGCGTGGGTAGCGTTGGACGACGCGACGCGCATCGTCGTGGAGCCGGAACTGCAGGAACTGCTTCGAAAGTTCAACCGCGCCAAATCCAGCGAGAACTAGCGAAACTTTCTCGCTGTCTCACGTTCACTTAGCACGAGGAACGGAGCTTAGCTCTTGGCGACCGACGACAGACTGCTGCCGAGAACGGCTGGCGGCAGGTCCCGCTCGGCGACATCGTATCGCTCCGAACCGGCGTCTTCGGAGGCGGGAACATCGAAATCAGCGATCCTACGGTGATGGTTCCCACTCCATCGGTACAGCGCATCGGCCTGGCCATACACGAGCTTGCGGCGAACGCCGCGGTGCATGGGGCGGCGCCGATGGACCTGCGAAGCCCGCGAAAGGATTCGGCAACATCCTGATCGGCGCGGTGATCGAGCCGCAGCTCGCAGGCACCATCACCCGCGAGTGGCGCGGCGACGGCCTTCGCCTCTTCATCGAACTGCCGTCGCTCGATCGGATTGGCGGCAGGCTGAAATCGTCTCCCTGAGCAACGGCGCCAAGCCCGTTTCAAGGTAGCTCTGGTCGCGCTGCGGCTGCTCTCGGGTCGAAGTCCCAGTTCCCATCGGGTGATCCCTCGTATTTTCCGATCACGGCCGTGCTCCCTTAAGCGAGATGTGCAGGCGGGCGTGTCCAGACCAGGTATGGGCCAACCCCTCGAGCTCGGAAACGACCCGCACGCTCTGTTCCTCGACGGAACAAGGAGCTGCCACCGAAGTTGGTGATCTGGGCACCACGGCCCGGATCCCAAGGGGGTTTCATGACTGCTCGCTCACCAGTCCCGATCAGCCGACGAGCCGTCCTGGCGGCGGCAAGCGCCACGCTTGCAAGCTCGGTTTTCCCGGCCGCTGCCTGGCCGGCTTCGAACCAGCAGGAGAACACGAAGATGGACAATCCGACGACCAAGTACCCGAAGCCGCCATTCCAGAAGCAGAGCCAGCCGTTTCCTGGCCTCGCCGGCAAGATGGATCCGAAGCCCGATCACGGCGAGACCTCCTACAAGGGCTCCAGTCGTCTGGAAGGGCGAAAGGCCCTGATCACCGGCGGCGATTCCGGGATGGGTCGCGCGGCGGCGATCGCCTATGCCCGAGAAGGCGCCGACGTCGCGATAAACTACCTGCCGGACGAGGAGCCGGACGCGAAGGAAGTCATCGCGCTTATAGAGAAGGAAGGACGAAAGGGCGTAGCGCTCCCCGGCGATCTCCGCGACGCCGCCTTCTGCGAGAAGCTTGTCGATGACGCAGCGAAAGCCCTTGGCGGTCTCGACATCCTCGTCAACAACGCCGGTCGCCAGCAGCAGGCGCAATCGATCGACGACATCACCTACGACGCGTTCGACGCGACGATGAAGACGAACATCTACGCGACCTTCCTGCTGACGAAGGCAGCCCTTAAGCATATGCAGCCGGGCTCCGTCATCATCCAGACGACGTCGGAACAGGCCTACGATCCGTCCGAGAATCTTGTCGACTATGCAATGACGAAAGCCGCGATGATGAACTTTACCAAGTCGATGGCCAAGCAACTCGGGCCGAAGGGCATCCGTGTGAACGGCGTTGCGCCGGGTCCGATCTGGACGCCGCTTCAGGTCAGCGGCGGGGCGACGATGGAGAAGCTCGAGAAGTTCGGCGGCGACACGCCCATGGGCCGTCCCGGCCAGCCGGCCGAACTAGCGTCGATCTACGTTCAGCTTGCAGATCCGCAGGCAAGCTATGCGACCGGCCAGGTCTACGGAGCGGCAGGCGGCGGCGGGCAGCCATAAGCGGCCTCGATTCCGCACGATAACCATTCTCAAGGAGACACCAAATGAAAGCACTCACCTGGCACGGAAGCGGCGACATCCGATGCGAAGAAGTCGACGACCCGATCATCCAGGACGACCGCGACGCGATCATCAAGGTGACGAGCTGCGCGATCTGCGGCTCCGACCTGCACCTCTACGGTGGCTTCGTGCCGGGCATGCACGCCGGTGACGTCATGGGCCACGAGACCATGGGTGAAGTCGTCGAGGTCGGCCGCGGCAACTCGAAACTCAAAGTCGGCGACCGCGTCGTTGTTCCCTTCACCATCTCCTGCGGAGAATGCCGCCAGTGCAAGTGGGGACAGTTTTCGCTGTGCGAGCGGTCGAATCCCAATGGCGCGGAACAGGCCAAGCAGGTCGGCTATCCGACGGCGGGCCTGTTCGGGTATTCCGAACTCTACGGCCGATTCCCCGGCGGCCAGGCGCAATATCTGCGCGTGCCCTATGCCGACGTCGGCCCTATCAAAGTCCCCGACGGCCTTTCCGACGAGCAGGTTCTCTTCCTGTCGGATATCTTTCCAACAGGCTACATGGCGGCGGAGAACTGCGACATCGAGCAGGGACAGACCGTGGCCGTGTTCGGCTGCGGCCCGGTCGGTCTATTCGCCATCAAGTCGGCCTTCCTGCTCGGTGCGGAACGTGTGATTGCTATCGACACCGTTCCTGAACGCCTTGCGCTGGCGCAGCAGTCCGGCGCCGAGACGCTCGACTATATCGACGAGGATCTTCAGCAGCGAATCCTTGACATGACGGGCGGCAGGGGTCCGGACGCCGTCATCGAAGCCGTCGGAATGGAAAGCCACGGCGCCGGCGGCGTCATGGAGACGATGCAGACCAAGCTCACTTCGACCGAACGCCCTTACGCCCTTAGCCAGGCGATCATGGCATGCCGTCCGGGCGGGGTGGTCTCCCTGCCAGGCGTCTTCGTCGGATCGGCCGTCCCTGCGCCGCTCGGGGCGTTCGTCGGCAAGGGACTGACGTTGAAGACAGGCCAGACCCACGTTCAGCGTTACCTGAAGCCGCTCATGGACCTGATCGAAGAGGGTGCTATCGATCCCTCCTTCCTGATCACCCATCGGATCGGCCTCGAGGAGGGGCCGGAGGCCTACAAGACGTTCCGCGACAAGGCCGACGGCTGCGTCAAGGTCGTTATCCGACCGAACGGCTAAAGCTGCTGGCCTCGCGGCTGTCCGCGAGGCCGCTGTTCCATGCTTCGACCCGTCATCTATGACGGTCGCCGCGAGAGAGCGTTACGGCCACAGCCGACGTTGTCCGCAAAGAGAATAAAGATTCGGGAGACGTCGGCAGCCCGAGGCACGCTCCTACAAGGACTTCGCAGCGTCGGGGCGGCGCTCTCCTACGAGGGCGGTGACTGAGCCGCCTCAACAGCCGACTGCATCCGCTTGATGGAAATCCTCCAACCGAATGGAGAGACATGCGCGGCGACGCCGTTGGCGTCTTCGTCCAGCAAGAGCCCTGTCACGATCCAGTCCGCCGGCGCGACGCCCGGCAGGTTTTCGCTCTGGAGCATGTCTGCCAGTTCCTCAGAGGTGGCCAGACCTCCGACTAGATCGCTGTCGGCCCCGAGGGTCCAGAGAAATCGTGCTTTCATGTCAGGGCTTCCATCGAACATGTGAGAGCTCATACCCCCAGTACGATCGACAGCCAAGCAAATCAACATGAAGCTGCCCTGCCGGCCGACGCTGGTGGGTCACAATGGGAACTTCTTGAAACGACGTCCGTTTTCTCGGCGTGCAATCATAAGGAGGACGACCATGGCAAAGACATCGAGAGGCCGCGCCCAGGACCGCGCCCAGGTAGCCGGCGGGCAGGATCACGAAGTCCGGTACGAGGCGAAGAAAGAAGGTGTTTCCAAAGACGCCGTAAAGCAGGCTGTCAAAGCGGCCGGAAATTCCCGCAAGAAAGTCGAGGCTCAACTCGGCAAATAGGCAGAGTTTCAGTACGCTCTCGTACTGATCAATCCGTTCGTTGGCGCGTTACTCTGTCGGAGGACGCGACCATGAAGGACGGAACTGCCAAGAGCAGAAACTCAATGACGGCTGCCGATCGGCTCGCTGCGAGCGAGCGCACGAATTCAGCCGCCCGTGAAGCGCTTGCCGAAGAGCGTCGGCGGCGCGAGGAGAAGACGGAACGTTTGAGAAAGGCTCGCTTACAGGCGCAGGAGCAGGGCCGCCAGCTTTAGCCCGAGGAGGCGATGATGGACGACGACATTCGAAAGGACGCATACAGACGCTGGGAGGACGAAGGTCGTCCGGAAGGCCAGCACGAGCGACATTGGCGCGAGGCCGAAGAGGTCCATCGGTCGAAATCGAGCGGGACGCCACAGACGTGGTCGTCGGACCATGGCGGCGGGGTCTATCCACCGGACGGAAGCGAGACTTCCTCGGACGCAATCCGTTCGAACGAGCCGGGAAGCTTCAGGCCGGGCGAACTCGCTTCCGAAAACAAGTGATGTTGTCCAGCAAGGGGAAGCCACGATGATCGATCCTCCGTCCAACGAACTGCATACTGCCGAACGCAGGGTCGAGCTCGGCCAGACCGTCGATTACGAAATCCAGCTTCTCGTCGAAGAAGCCCATCTTGTCGGCTGGACCCGCGTTGAGTTCCTGACTGCAGTAATGGACGTAGCGAATGCCCGACTGTCGGCGATCGAAGAGGAGCGCGAACTCGACCAGGGAAGCGCTTGAACCACCTTCTTCCAGCCACAGAACTTGTCGGATGGGAAGGGCGCCACCTCAGGGCGCCCTTTCTTCAGAGAGCTCGTTCCGGGCCCGAATTCATCGAGTTGCGCCCCAGATGTAGGCGAGAGCCGCCACGATCCCGACCGCGGTCAGCGGCCGCTCGCGAATTCTTCCTTCGACGCCGCGGACGAAGGAGCGCCACTCGTCCCTTGCGAGGTCGGCCGTGCCGCTGGCGACTTCGGAAGCCTGGCCGGTGATGCGGGCCGCATCCCTGCGAAGGGCCTGAACGCGTTCGCTCCCGTCGCCGAAAGAGGAATGGCGCGTGGAGCGCAAGGCTTCATCGACGAGCGGATATTCGTCTTCGCTCGAATTCGCGCCGTCGTCTCGAACGTTCGCCGCGGAAGTGTGGACGGCGGACACCGGATCGGAGGCAGGGAAGCTATCTTCAAGGCCCTGTTCAAGCGGATCCTTCGCCGTCCGGTTCCTGGCACTCTCGGCATTATAGGATTGGACCGCGGGGGAATCGTTTGGATCTGGCATCGGGCTCTCCGTTGTTGAGCAAGGCGCTGGGCTGGGGATTTTGCGCAAGAGGAACGCCGAACTCGACAACTTGTTTCCCGTCACCATTCCGTCGATCACACAAAGATAGGCTGGTGAAATCAGGACGGCGCCAAGTCTTTGATATGAAAAGTTCTGCCTGGCGGTGTATGCACTTTCCTACCAGAGACATTCGCCTAGATAGGCACCAAACAACAGCATCGGCCGACATGACAACCGACAAGTTCGACTTTCTTTCCCATCGCGGCGAGCTCGCCACGCTGATCCGTAATCTCGACTGGAGCCTTACCTCGCTCGGATGCCCTTCCGGGTGGCCCGAGGCGATCAAGGTGACGATCTCCACGATCCTCCAGTCGACGGTTCCGATCGTCACCCTGTGGGGCGACGACGGCGTCATGATCTACAACGACGCCTACGCGGTCTTTGCCGGCGGTCGTCACCCGGTCCTCCTGGGTTCGAAGGTCCGCGAAGGCTGGCCCGAGGTCGCCGACTTCAACGACAACGTCATGAAGGTCTGCCTTGCAGGAGGCACGCTTGCCTACAAGGACCAGGAGCTGACCCTCCATCGGACGGGCCGGCCAGAACAGGTCTTCATGAATCTCGACTACTCGCCGGTGATGGGCGCGGAAGGCGTACCCTGCGGCGTGATGGCGATCGTCGTCGAGACGACCGACAAAGTGATGGCCGAGCGCTGGCGACAGGGCGAGCAGGAGCGCCTGCGGTTGATGTTCGAGCAGGCGCCCGGCTTCGTCGCGATGCTCGCCGGCCCGGACCACGTCTTCGAGCTGACGAACGCGGCCTACCGGCAACTGGTCGGCCACCGCGACGTTGTCGGACTTCCGGTGCGCGAAGCTCTGCCGGACCTGCGGGGGCAGGGCTTCTTCGAACTGCTCGACGATGTGTACCGGACGGGCAAGGCCTTCGAAGGAAAGGCGCTTCCGGTCGACTTTCAGCTCTCGCCGACGGCACCTGTCGAGCGGAAGCATGTGGATCTCGTATATCAGCCGGTCGCCGACGCGACGGGCCGCGTCGTCGGCATATTCGCGCAGGGAACGGACGTCACCGATCGCGTACAGGCAGAGGAGGCCCTGCGAGCGAGCGAGATGCAGAGTCGACAGGTCCTCGACGGCGCCGTGGACTACGCGATCCTCGCTCTCGATCTGGAAGGCCGAATACTTCGGTGGAACGAAGGCGCTCACCGGATCTTCGGCTGGACCGAGGCTGAGATGCAGGGCGTGCATTGGGATGTGCTTTTCACGGGCGAGGAACAGGTGGACAAGCCCCGCGAGGCAGCGCGGGCGGCCCTCGACTTTGGCCATGCTCATCACGAGCGATGGCATGTACGAAAGTCCGGCGAGCAGTTTTGGGCCGAGGGAGAGATCAGCACCATCTTCGGCGAAGAGAGCCAGCCGGTAGGATTCGTAAAGGTTCTGCGCGACAAGACGCCGGAGCATCTGGCATCGGAAGCGGTGAAGGAGGCTGAGGCACGACTGCGGCGGGCGCAGGAGGCGGGCGGGGTCGGCGTCTTCTCCCTCGACCTCCAGACGAACGTTCTCAGCCCCACCCCGGAGTTTAGCAAGATATACGGCCTCCCTGACGCAGGCGAAATCCCGATCGTCCGCGTCGAGGAACTGGTCCTGGAAGAAGATCGAGAGATCGGCTCGAACTCTCGGACACGGCTGACAGGCGAGTCCCCTCTCAACGTCGAGTACCGCATCCGGCGGGCCGACGACGGTCGCAAGCGCGTCATTGCACGCAAGGGCGAGTTCGAGTTCGATGCCCAGGGCAGACCGATCCGTTTCGTCGGCGTGGTCCAAGATGTCACCGAGCGACGCCGCGCTCAGCGCGAGCTCCGTGAGAGCGAGGCCCGGTTCCGTGCGCTTACGCAGGCAATTCCGAACCAGGTGTGGACCGCGACGCCCGATGGCATGCTCGACTGGTTTAACGAGCGTGTCTACGAGTATTGCGGACGTTCGGTCGGAGAGCTCGACGGGGAGGGGTGGGCGACGATCGTCCATCCGGAGGACGTCGTCTCGGCGGCAGAGCGATGGCTGGAGGCTCTAGCCTCCGGCGAATCCTACGAAAAGGAGTTTCGACTTCTCCGGGCGGATGGGAACTATCGCTGGCACCTCGCCCGTGCGGTGCCCATCTCCGACGAGGAAGGGCACGTCGTCCGGTGGATCGGAACGAACACTGACATCGAAGAACAGCGCGAGACGCGCGCGAAGCTCGAGGCGCTGAACGTGACGCTTGAGGAGCGGGTCGCCGAGCGCACCGCGGACCGGGACCGGATGTGGCGGCTGTCGACCGACATCATGCTCGTCGCCGGGTTCGACGCGAAGATCGCCGCCGTCAACCCTGCATGGCGTAAGGTGCTTCACTGGGAGGAAGACGAGCTCTTGGGGCGCTCGTTCATGGACCTCATCCACCCGGACGACAAGGAAGCCACCTTGGCTGAGGTCGAAAAGCTCGCCGACGGCGCCACCACCTTTTCCTTCGAGAACCGCTATCAGGCCAAGGACGGGAGTTACAGGATCATATCCTGGACCGCGGTTCCGGACGACGCGTTCATACACGCGGTCGGGCGGGACGTGACGGAGGAACGGGAAGCCGCCGCGGCGTTGCGGAAGACGGAAATCGCCCTCCAGCAGGCGCAGAAGATGGAGGCGCTCGGCAACCTGACCGGTGGTGTCGCCCACGACTTCAACAACCTGCTGCAGGTCGTGGCCGGCAATCTCCAGCTTTTGATGAAGGACGTGGTGGGGAACGACAAGGCGGAACGGCGCATCGCCAACGCCCTGGGCGGCGTCGACCGAGGTGCGAAGCTTGCATCGCAGCTTCTGGCGTTCGGACGTCGGCAGGCACTCGATCCGCGCGTCGTTAACGTCGGGCGGCTGGTCCGTGGGATGGACGAGATGATCCGGCGCACCATTGGAGAGGGCGTCGAAGTCGAGACGATCGTTTCCGGCGGTCTCTGGAACACTCTCATCGATCCCATGCAGATCGAGAACGCCGTCCTCAACCTCGCCATCAACGCCCGCGACGCGATGGAGGGTTTCGGGAAGCTGACGATCGAGGCCGGCAACGCCTATATCGACGACACCTACGCCCGCAGGTACGAGGAGGTCGAGCCGGGCCAGTACGTCGCGTTGTCGGTTACGGATACGGGAAGCGGAATGCCACCTGAACTGATCGCGAAGGTGTTCGAGCCGTTCTTCTCCACCAAACCGGAGGGCAAGGGTACCGGTCTCGGCCTCTCGATGGTCTACGGCTTCGTCAAGCAGACCGGTGGACACGTCAAAATCTACAGCGAAGTCGGCCACGGCACGACCGTAAAGATGTACCTGCCGCGGTCCGTGCAGCAGGAAGACGTCGAAGTCGTTCAGACTGATCTGCAGGTAGAAGGCGGGCAGGAAACCATCCTTGTGGCCGAGGACGACGAGGGCGTCCGCGCAACTGTCGTCGAACTGCTGCAGGAACTCGGATACCGCGTCCTGAAGGCGTCGGATGCGTCAGCGGCACTTACGATCATCGAAAGCGGCGTTCATATCGACATGCTGTTCACCGACGTAGTCATGCCAGGGCCGCTTAAGAGTAGCGACATGGCGCGCAAGGCGAAGGAAAAGTTGCCAAACCTGGCCGTCCTCTTTACGTCGGGATACACTGAAAACTCAATCGTCCACGGCGGCCGCCTCGATCACGGTGTCCAGCTCCTATCCAAGCCGTACTCGCGCGAGGCGCTCGCCCACAAGGTCCGCCACGTGCTGAACAACGAGGCGCAAAAGCGGATCGGGCGGCAGCGGACGCATTCCGAGAGGGCGCCAGAGGTGGGTTCGTTCCCGACGGCGCCAGACAACGCGAAGCGGGTCCGCGTCCTTCTCGTCGAGGACGAGATCCTCATTCGAATGTCGGAGGCCGACATGCTGGACGAACTCGGATATGAAGTCCTCGACGCGGCTTCCGCAGAGGAAGCGCTGCCGCTGCTGGAGCAGGGAGGCATCGACGTCGTCATCTCGGACCTCGGGCTCCCCGGCATGAGCGGGGAAGACTTCTGCCGCGAGGTGCGCCGACGGTGGCCGGACGTCGGCATCATCTTTGCGACCGGTATGGACCGCGGCCCCGAGCTGGATGAGCCCGGAAAGACCGCTATGCTAACGAAGCCCCATGGTCTGGAAGCTCTGAGAGCGGCGCTTGCGGCCGTCGCCTAGCCTTCGGTCAGGTGTCTCGTCGTGCTGGATTGCGGTGGGTAGGATCCGGCCCGGACTAAAGTCCTATCTGCCGCTCCGACAGGAACAGCTCTGGCCTTGTTCGCGTTATAATTTTGCCGGGCAACAGTGAGTCTTCCATGAGCGACAACGTTCTTTCCAAAGGTTTTTCGAAGTTTGCTACGACCATCGCGGACGTGTCTGGGAAGCCGGCGACATTCGTGCTGGCAGTGGTACTGGTCATCGTCTGGGCCGCCTCGGGTCCGGTCTTCGACTACAGCGAGAACTGGCAGTTGGTGATCAATACGAGCACCACGATCATCACCTTCCTGATGGTGTTCGTTCTGCAGAACTCGCAGAACCGCGACGGCAAGGCCTTGCAGGCGAAGCTCGACGAACTGATCCTGACATCGCAGGCCCAGAACAAGTTCGTCGGCATCGAGAAGCTGGACGAGCAGCAGCTTAGGGAAATGAGTCAGAAGCTGGCGGAGAAGGCTCAATGCGTCGAGGAAGTCGCAGAGGACAAGGCCGAGGAGCGTGAGAGCAGGCCGGCATCAGGCTGAAGCCGCCTCATGGCCGCCGTCGCTCCCGACGAATGTTCCGCCGGGTCGCCGAGCGGCGGATTCTTGCAACCGCGATCCCGAGACCGCCTACTGCTGCACCCGCCAGTGCGCCGGATGCGGCGTCCAGGTCATAAAGCTGCAAGGTGATCCTTCCTTCAAGCACGAGGGCAGCGCAAGCTGCCGAGACCGCAATCTTTCGCATCTGCCTCTCCTGATTTTCCATCGGCGTCGCCATCGAGGCGTCCCGAGACGTCGAGCTCACCGTTCCTTCGAGCATTCGTCGATGATTTCAATCGCTCTTTGAACGCAAACCTCCGCGCCCTCGACAATCGTAGCTGTCGGCTGAGCGGGTCCGAGGTCGATTACTCTGTTGCTGCCTGGCCCCGTTATGACAGCTAGGTGTCCGCTCGGGCTGTAGATCGCGATCCGGTAGCCACGATGCTCATGGATTCGATTTGGCAGCTTTCCGCTCCTTGTGTAGGACCTAACGCGCACGGGCGTGTAGCTAGCCAGCTTTCCTGTTCTTCAGCTCTTCTGCCACCGACTTCTTCAGCGCGTCCATGATGTTGACCACGTTCGACTTCGGAGCGGCTTCGGAGGCCTTGCCTTCGCAGACTTCTTCGGCTTCAACGCCTTCTTTTTCTCCTCGATAAGCTTGAGGAGACTTTCCTGGATCGGATCGCTGACCATGTCAGGTGACCAATGCGATGTCTGCTGCTTGATCAGCTTCTGCACCAGCGGCACCAGGTCGGGATCTAGGAGGCCGCGCTCCATAAGCGGGTCGACCATAGTACGGACGGCATTATCAGTCCTGGTTCGCGACACTGGTTTCGGACAAAATACCCCGTAATTTCTCCTCAAGGATTTCCGGCATCGTCGGCTTGTCGACCCAAGCGCCCTCTTCGAATATGAGTTCGTCCACGCCCGCACCAGCGTAGACGATGAAGGGAACGCGAGCCTCGACGAGACGTTCGACGACGTCGGAGCACAGGCCGTCGTTCAGCCTGGGATCCACGATGGCGATGTCCGGACGGTTGGAACCGAGCCAGGCAAGCGCTTCCGCCCTAGTGTCGAACGAGGTCACCGACGTTGCGCCGAAGTCGCGAAGCATCTCCTCCATATCCAGTGTAATAAACGGCTCGTCTTCGAGGACGAGCGCGTGCCCGATGTTCCGATCGTGTGCCATGACCGTAACCTAGGCCCTCGAACCAACGGGTGCAAGTGACGGTTTCGCGATGGACGCAGAGCTGAAACCATCGGCCCTTTTGGACGTTTGGCAGTCGAAACAGTGAAGGGTTGTGCCGTGTCTTCAGCAGAGAAGTCCAACCTCCATGGCGACCGCCCGGCGGCCGCGTCGAAGCAGGGGATGGAGGACCACAAGGAATTGGCGACGTTCGCGTTCCAGAGGACGCGGATGCCGATTGTCGTCGCCGACGCCCGCGAGCCGGACTATCCCATGGTTTTGGCGAACGACGCCTTCCTCGACCTCACCGGGTATTCGGCAGACGAGGTTCTTGGGAATAATTGCCGGATGCTTCAGGGGGAGCACACGTCGCGAACGGCAGTGGCCGGAATCCGCGCCATCATTGCCGAGGAGCGCGAGGGCACGGTAGAGATCCTCAACTACCGGAAGGACGGCAGCCCCTTCTGGAACCAGCTCCACCTCAGCCCGATCCGAGAGGACGACGGAACGCTCGCGTACTACTTCGCGTCCCAGATCGACGTCACCGAGCTGCGGAAGGTGCAGACCCTGGAGGAGGCGGAGCATCGGCTGCTTCTCGAAGTCGACCACAGGACCAAGAACGTTCTCGCTATCGTCGACAGCATCGTTCGGCTCACAAGGGCCGACAACGTGGCGGCCTATGCCGCGTCCGTCCAGCAGCGCGTCCAGGCGCTTTCACGCACTCACATGCTGCTCGCCGAAAATGGATGGCAGGAAGCTTCGCTTCGGGAGATAGTCGCACTCCAGGTCTCCGTGTTCGGCGAGCAGAACGTCGAGATCGATGGGCCGTCCATCATGATCCCGGCGCCGTCCGTCCAACCGATTGGCCTCGCGATCCACGAACTAGCGGCGAACGCGGCTGTCCATGGCTCGCTGTCTCGTCGCGGAGGCGCTCTGGCGATAAGCTGGAGGAGGGAGGGCGACGGCATCTTTCTCGAATGGAACGAGACTGGAGGGGATGGTCGGCAGGTCGCAGAGCGAACAGGCTTCGGCAACGTCCTTCTCGGCGCCGTGCTTGAAAGGCAGCTTGGCGGAAAAATCACGCGCGAATGGAAGGAAGACGGCATGAGCCTGTCCGTTGAACTCCCATCTCTCGACCGCGTCGGCCGCGAGCTGAAGTCGAATCCGTGAGCTCCCGCTGGAAAAACGGGACGGCGCATGAACGCGACAGGACCAAGATTCTACGAGCTCGCCCAACTGGAACGCTATGCGCTGCTCCACCGCCTGCGGTCACGCTCGAGCGCACCGCTCGGTGGGTCGCCGTAGAAGGCGACGACGCGCAAGTTCGGAGCATTCAAGTATACCAAGGACAGTAATGCGAATTCCGACAACGTGACCGTCCACCGGATCGAAGTTAAAATCATAGCGGAGGTTTTTCCCGAGAAACCGTCCGGAAAAGCCAACGGTTCTCGGTGAGCGCGGCGTCGAAGAGCGAACCCAGCCGGGCCCGCGAGGTCTTCTTCGCGAACTCGCACGATAGGGATTGCATGGGCTGTCGACACGCCGTCGTCAGTGGTTGTCGAGCGGCGTGTCGTCGTGCGCGTTGCGCGTCTGCATCGCCAGGTCGCGAAGATCGCCGACTTTATCTGTCCGATCCTCCGACGCCGGGAGTGACAGCATAGAACGCAGCTCGGGAAACGTCTTTCTTCGAAGCGCCGGGATGCTCCCTCCGAACCGCCGAGATCCTTGGGTTTCAGCGCGGCGTCGCCAGCCGCTCGACGGTCTCGGCGATCTTCTCCAATTCGGCCACTGTGGTCCCGTTCATGGCGACACCTGTCGGCAAGTTCGCAGGTCGGCAGATGACGACTCGGTCCTCCACATCACCAGTTAGCCTGGAGCTGATGACGTTCGGCACCTGGGTCGACATCGCCCGGCCCGTGGCGGACGTCGTTAGATCGGCGAGCGCCTCTCCAATCAGTGGAGCGTGGCTCGCCGTGCGGCATGGTCTACTGCGGCTTCCACAGTGCCAATAAGCCGGCCTGCCCTCCTGAGCAGGATTGCGCCGCGGGAATCGACTTCGATCTCGTCCGCCATCTCCTGAATCAGGTTCGCGACTTCGGTAAGCTTCTCTGAGAGCTCCACGAGATCGAGACGTCCCGCCTGTCTAGCCAGCCGATGCAGGCACTCGGCGTAGCGCGAAGCGACCATCATCCTGCCCCCGATCAGAGACGTTCCGACTCCGTCGATGTCGGAAACGTTTTTGTCCGTCTTCGTCATGACGGCCTCCCTGGAATCTGGCGTCGATCGTGATCTGGGCTAAGTGCCTCCTCCGGGTCATCGAGACTGCGAAGTGCGTCGAGGATGTCCTGACACCGGATGGGGACGCGGATCCCCGGCGGCTTCCTCAGTTCGGGGCGCGAGTCCACCGCGAACAGATCGGAGGCCCACGAGGCGAGGATCGCGCGCTTTTCATCTGCGTCGAGCGCCGTTGCCAACACGTCTCGCGGATGGTCGTAGCGCTGGCGTCGCTTGAGAAGGCTGCGAGCGGATATGGCATCGCGGGCGGGGGTACTTCTGGATTCGTTCCTTTCGATCGTCATTTCGATGGCTCCTGAAAACTTTGGCAAAACTGCGAAAATCTTGAGGCACCAGATGAGATTGTTCGTCCGCTTCCGAGGTTCAAGAGGCCTATGCGGCACTGCCAAAAATTTTTTTTAACGCGGGTATTGAAACCGAAAAAACGCAAAACAAGATCATTTTCGTCGGTCGCCAAGACGGGGCTGATACGTAACGGAGACGCAGGTTTCCGCGTCTCTTCCAACTCGCTTCAAGGAGGTTTTGGTTATGAGAAACGACTTCGACTTCGCACCCCTGTTCCGGTCCAGCATCGGCTTCGACCGCGTCTTCAACCTGCTCGCCAACTCGCAGCGCCTGCAGGCGATCGAGACTTGGCCACCTTACGACATCGTCAAGACGGCGGAGGACGGCTACCGCATCCAGATGGCGGTCGCGGGCTTTGCCGAGGACGATCTCGACATCACGCAGGAGCGGAGCGTGCTCGTGGTGAAGGCACAGAAGGCCGACGAGCCGAACAGCGGGGAGTACCTGCATCGCGGCATCGCCGCCCGCGCCTTCGAGCGTCGATTCGAGCTTGCCGACCATGTCCGCGTCGAGAACGCGAGCCTCAAGAACGGCCTGCTAAGCATCGAACTCAAGCGCGAGATTCCGGAAGCCATGAAACCGCGGAAGATCGCCATCGGCGGCGAGGCGACGATGGCCCCGCTTCAGATCGAAGGCGAAAAGCAGGCTGCCTGATTGACCGGAATGGAGGGAGGTGTCTTCCGGCCCCTCCCTGATCGTTCGGAGGGCCTAATCGACTTCTTCGACGTCCGTCGCTAGCGCCTTGACGAGACTGATGATCGATCTTCGGACGCCAGCATCCGCGATCCTTGTAAAGGCCCGGTTCAAGGAGGCACCTTCCGAGGTTCCGATCATCTTCTCGATGGCCTCGAGTTCGGGCGACTTCTGGGCGGTTCCGCGCTCCTCCTCGCCAAGAAGGGCGGCCGGCGTGGTACCGAGCAGGTTCGCGATCCCCTGCAATCTGCTCGCGCCGACACGGTTCGTCCCCTTCTCGTACTTCTGGATTTGCTGGAACGTTATGCCCAGCCGCTCGCCAAGGGCCGACTGCGAGATGCCGAGAATCTTGCGCCTGCTTCTGATGCGGGCGCCGACCTCGACGTCGATCGCGGTGGCGGGGGCTCCTTGATTGCGTGGCATGTGATTTTCCTCCTGCCGTTGCAGGCAACCTCGCACCGAATCGGCAGGATGTCCATGGTCTGCGCATCGCCACGGACCAAAGTCCGGGGTGGCGGGAAACTTCATCGAATCCTTGCATCGTCGTGATTACGCAGTAAGAAAAGAGGATTAGCTTCGAGCTAGTGGGTAGGCGTCATCTTGCTGACGGTTCGATATCGGGGGCGACATGGACGACGAGACAAACAATGCTACCGACGAGGCGCGGTATCGGATCCTCATCGAGGCCATTACCGACTACGCGATCTACATGCTCGACCCGGAAGGTCGGATCACGAGCTGGAACCCAGGCGCCGAGCGTCTGAAAGGGTACACCGAGCAGGAGATCGTCGGACGTCATTTCTCGACCTTCTACACGGAGGAGGATCGGGCCGAAGACCTTCCGGCGCGCGCCTTGAATGCGGCTGCAAGGGAAGGGCGATTCGAACGCGAAGGGTGGCGGCTTCGCAAGGACGGCTCCCGCTTCTGGGCGAACGTCATCATCGACCCGATCCGGAACGCCCAGGGAGACCTGATCGGCTTCGCGAAGATCACGCGCGACATCAGCGAGAAGCGGGCCGCGCAGGAAGCGATCTTCCAGGCCCAAAAGATGGAGGCCGTCGGACAGCTCACGGGAGGGCTCGCGCACGACTTCAACAATCTCCTGACGGCCATACTCGGAAGCCTCCAAATCGCCAGGAAGCGGGCGGTTCGGGAGGACGTGAAGGACCTCATCGACAATGCCATTCAAGGCGCGCAGCGCGGCGCAACGCTGACGCAGCGGCTCCTTGCGTTTTCCCGCCGCCAGGAGCTTCAGCTCGTCCCGGTCGATGTGGCCGAGCTCGTCGGTGGTATGACGGAGCTGATGCGCCGCACAATCGGTCCGGAGGTCTTGATCAACACCAGCTTCGCGGCCGACCTTCCAAAGGTTCGCACCGATTCCAATCAGCTTGAGAGCGCGCTTCTCAACCTCGTCGTCAACGCCCGCGACGCCATGCCGGACGGCGGCGAAATCACCATCGCCGCCGCGCTGGAAACTGTTACCCCTGGGAGGCGCCACACGCTGCCGCCCGGCGAGTACGTGTGTCTTTCGGTCCGCGATCGAGGCGAGGGGATGGACCCGGAGACGCTGGCGAACGCGACAACTCCGTTCTTTACGACGAAGGGCGTCGGCAAGGGAACGGGTCTCGGCCTTCCCATGGTGCACGGCCTGATGGCCCAGTCCGGCGGCGAACTTGTTCTGAGGTCCATCGTCGGCGAGGGAACGACCGCCGAACTATGGCTTCCCGTCGCCGTTAAGGGCGAGGTGGAGACCACTGCTCCGACGGCGCCTGAAGTGCCACTAGACCCCGCTCCGACGGCGCTGACCGTTCTCGCGGTCGACGACGACGCCCTCGTTCTCATGAACACGGTTCTCCTGCTCGAAGACCTGGGAATGGAGACCATCCAGGCGTCTTCGGGCGAGGAGGCTCTGGCCGTGCTCCAGACCGGGGTCCTCCCGGACGTGGTGATCACCGATCATGCTATGCCGAACATGACGGGAGCGCGGCTCTGTCAGGAAATCCAAGCGCGATACCCGACGCTCCCAATCATTCTCGCCACAGGGTACGCGGAGCTTCCGGAAGGCGTCGGCGATCTCGGCGGTGTCGTCCGCCTGTCGAAGCCGTTCAGCCAGGCGCAGTTGTCGCGGGCGCTGGCGGAAGCCTGTCAGGGCGGGCGGTGCTTCTAAAATCCTAGTCGAGGTCGACCACCTCGCGGAAGAAGACCGTCCCGAGAACGCGTCCATGATCGTCCGCGATTTCAAATCTCATGTGGTCGATACGTTCCTGATGAAGGACGCGTTCGGCCACGATCTCGCGCACCGACCTTCTAGCTTCGCTCAGCGCCACCTCGACCGACGGAAGTTCGATCCCATCCACGTCGTCCTCGTCCCCGTCTTCCGACCGGGTATGAAAGAAGTATCTCATTGCAGCGTCTCGTCTTTCGCGGGAAACGAACAGATGCTAGCAGAGTTTCACCAAAGGGGGCTCACGCCCGGAGGGGGCTTGCAGCTCCGATCGAATCGATTTTCTCTAGCATTGCCGGGCGGCGGTCTCATCGAGACCGATCCGTCCGATCAAGGGCGCTCCGACATGATGTCGAGAAGCGCCCTTTTCGCTGCTTCTCTCCGCCGCGAAGCCGTGCTTTATAACGCTGTTACGGGCTTGAGGGAGGGCGGTATGAGATTGAAGCTTGTAGCGGTCGCCGTGGCGGCGCTTGCGCCTGTTATCGCGATACTCGCGTACAACGAAGTCGCTACACGTCAGGCACGGATGTCCGAGGTCACAGCGCAGGCTTCTCAGGCAGCCCGCCAGGCTTCGTCCGAAGTCGAGCGCATCGTGGAAGGCGTCCGCTCCCTGATGGTGGCTGTAACCTCGATGCCCGCTGTTCGGCATCTGGACGGGCGGAACTGTGACGAGGCCCTCAAGTCGCTTGCGGAAAACGTCCCGAACGTCGGCACGATCTTCGTTCTCCGCCCCGACGGCAGCCCGGTCTGCGGAAGCGTAGGTATTCCTGCCGGTGTCGCGTTCGGCGATCGCGACTACTTCAAGAAGGCCATTGATACGAAGGACTTCGTTGTCGGAAGATACACGAAGAGCCGTATCACGGGTACTGCGGTCCTTCCGATGGCGATGCCTCTCATCGAAGGCGGCGCCGTTGCGGCAGTCGTCGTCAGCGGAATAAGGCTCGACTGGCTGCAGAACCGGATCACCGAGCGCGGAGTGGTGCCTGGAAACGCGGTTACGCTCGCCGATAGCGATGGGACGATCATTGCCCGCGTACCACTCCCAGAGCAGTTCGTCGGCACGGTCATCCCCGACGAATACCAGAAGCTGATCCACGCTGACCGGCCGGGGGTGATCGAGGTGAAAAGCCAGGACGGCACCGAGCGTCTACTGGGTTACCGTCCGATCGCGGAACCGGGTAGTCCCATATACGTCAGCGCGGGCGCATATCCGTTGCTGACGCCTTCGCGCCGATCAACAGGTCGACGATCATCAACGCCCTCGGTATCGCGGCCGGCGCAGCCGTCTCCCTCATCCTCGCATTGTTCATCGGCAATCGCTTCCTGCTTGTCCCGATATCGCGCATCGCCGACGTCATGGAACGCTGGAAGTCCGGCGACGGCGACGCCCGCACACAGATGAATCCTATTGACGAACTGCACGCGGTTGGCGCCGCCCTGGACAGCCTGCTCGACCAACTGGATTGCAGGAGGCTTCAAAACGAGGCGGCCGTCGAGGAGAAGTCGCTGCTCGTCCGGGAACTTGCCCACAGGGTGAAGAACGGCTTCGCTCTCGTGCAGGCCATTGCCCGGCAGACCTTCGGCCGAGCCGACCCGGAGCGCTATCAATCCTTTTCGGAACGTCTTACGGCACTGGCGGGCACGTACGATCTCCTCCTGTCGAGGGAGGGCGCCGCTTCCTCCATGAAGGACGTCGTCGCGGCCGCCCTTCGTGCACATTTGTCCGAAGCGCGGCGGATTTCGGTCTCGGGGCCGGATGTTCCGCTTCTACCCGATCTAGCCCTGCCGCTGTCCCTTGTTCTGCATGAACTGGCGACGAATGCGACGAAGTATGGAAGCCTTCATGTCGAAGGTGGTTCGGTCGCCATCGACTGGACCGAAATCGACGGGCGCATCGACCTCTGTTGGCGGGAGGCGGGCGGCCCGCCGGTGGTCCCGCCCACCAGGAAGGGTTTCGGAAGCGTTCTCATCGAGCGCGCCTTTCCGTCGCAGGCAAACGCCGTCAGCAAGTCTCTTTTCCGTCCTGAAGGCCTATGTTTCGAAATGAGCTTCGACCTGCGGGAACCGGAGCGGGCCGGCGAAGTTCATGGGGCTACGGTGGGCGGCGCGAGGCGGAATGCGTAACTTAATTCTGATCATCGAAGACGAACGTCTTGTGCGAATGCTGGCGGTCGACGTGGCGCAGGACGCCGGATTGGATACGCTTGAAGCAGCCAATGCCGACGAGGCACTCCTGCTTCCCGAGGCTCGCCCGAACATCCAAATCCTCATGACCGATGTCGATATGCCCGGAAGTGCGAACGGCCTGAGGCCTGCGGCCATTACTCGCGAACGGTGGCCACCCATCAAAATTGTCGTTGTCTCAACATGCGACGACCCCAGGAAAACGAACTCCCGGCCGGGTGCGCCTTCTATGGCAAGCCTTACGATATAGGCGCGGTGACCGCGGAACTGCAGCGGAGGGCTGGATTCCTTTTGGAGGTGAGCGCGTGATACTCCCCTCGTCACCGCGCCCGTGTGCTCGACATTGGGCTTAATCACGGTGTCGAGCCAGAGTCTGGCGAACCGCTCAAAAAGACGGGCGTTGAAAGCATCAGAAAACGTGCTGTACGAGCCCTGCGACGGTCCCCTGCGCTTTCATGATCATCTCGAAGATGCTTCGGCGTAGCCGGCCGCAGCCGCGAGTGGCGTGAACCCTTCGTGCCTCGTCGAGGACCGTCGGATTGTCGGATTGGCGCGCCTTGCCGCACGCTCTGTTCGTCGTCTCCCGCATGACCCGGTCGACGTCTCGCTCTAGGTCGAGACAGGTCTTCTCGTACTCCTCGAACAACTCCTGGCAAGACGGATCCAGCCTGAGGACGTCACGGAACTCGACGGCAAGTTGGTAGGCTTCGAACAACTCGAGCTGCCATGACCGATCCTCGCGCATGATGCTGTCACGCACATCTGGCAGTCGCATGGCAAGGCGGCGTCGCCCTAGTTCGTACAGGCGCATAATCATTGGCTCCGGAGAGTATTGCTACAGACTTCGGAATCGTTTGACGAGCCCGGACGGTGCGCGAACGTTGAAAAGTTTTAGTGACCAGCTCTGCTATGCAGCGCGACAATCAAGATGAGACGCGTGATCTCATCCAGATTGTCGCCCTACACTTCTGCGTCCGTTCGGCGACCACTTTCCTCACGCCCTCGAGAAGGGCGAGCCGCATATCACAAATAGTTGGAACTAATAGATTTTTCGGGTGTTTCCCATGCACCAACAAGAGGAGACACCAATGAAGAAATTTACCCTTCTAACTGCAGGCCTGCTTCTTGCCGCCTCTGGCGCGCTCGCGCAGAGTCAGACTCCGAGCACCTCGCAGACGACGCCTGCCATGAACACGGAACAGAACCCCGGCGCCCCAGTCGCGGGCAAGAACAGTTTCACCGAGGATCAGGCGAAGTCCCGTATCGAAGAGGCCGGCTACGCCGACGTGGCCGGACTGAAGCTCGACGACCAGGGCGTCTGGCGGGCCACGGCGTCCAAGGACGGCAAGCCCGTGAACGTCTCGCTTGACTTCCAGGGCAACGTCACTCTCGCCAAGTAAATATCGACAACGGAGGAATCCCATGAAAACCACGATCACCGGACTTTATGACAGCTACGACGACGCAAAGGCGGCCGTAAAAGCGCTCGAAGACGCCGGCGTGCCCTCGGACGACATCAGCATCGTCACCAACAAGGCCAACGGCGTCGACGTCGAAGGACAGGGGAACCGTGCGGGTGAAGGTGCTGGCACCGGCGCCGGCATCGGTGCCCTTGCAGGTGGCGCAGGCGGTCTCCTGACCGGGCTCGGTCTCCTTGCCATTCCCGGCGTCGGCCCGGTAGTCGCCGCGGGTTGGCTTGCTGCCACGGCGGCTGGAGCGGCCGCAGGCGCTGTCGCAGGCGGCGCCGTCGGCGGAATCGTCGGAGCGATGGTCGAATCCGGCGTGCCGGAAGAGGACGCGCACCTCTATGCCGAGGGCGTTCGTCGCGGCGGCACTCTCGTGACCGCCCGTGTGGAAGATGAACACCGCGCTTCCGCCGACGCGATCCTGAACAGCTCGCCGCGAGTGGACGTCGCAGACCGTCGGGCGCGCTATGCCGAGCAGGGCTGGACCCGTTTCGACGAGACGGCCGATCCCTACACCGACGAGCAGATTGCTGGAGAGCGCGACCGGTATCGCGTCAACCGGCTGTAATTCGTTCGCACCAAGGACAGAAAGCCTCGCAGTCGCTGCGGGGTTTTTTATAAGGCGTCTTTCGCGAAGGCCATCTTCAACTTCAACGATGAAGCTTCCAGAAACTCGCGTTTGCCCGTCCGCAGCATTCCACAGGGAATTATCGACCGCAAGGAGCTCGCGGCATTCGCGGTCGAGCGCCAAGTCCTTCTTGGTTCGTAACGGGGCGCCGCGGACGGACGGCTGGAGCAATGGCGCTTGCGCGGCCGCAGATAAAGCTTCCCCGCCGTTAGCGAAGCATGGAAAAGGCCTGATCTGACCTGCAGGTCGGCGCATCAGCTTGGTCCGTCTTGCATGGCGCTTAGTCAAACGACCTCGCGCGTGTGGCGAAGGGTCAGGACGGGGCGACGGCTCCGCTGCACCACCTACTTTGAGCGGTACTGATCGATCGCCTCACGGATCTTCCTCGCCAAGTCCCCGAGCGTGGTCGGCTTTTGAAGGAAGACGACCCCTGCGTCTAGCACGCCGTTGTGAACGACTGCATTGCGGGTATAGCCGGTGGTGAAAACTACCGGGAGGTCGGGACGCTTGATGCGTGCCTGGTCGGCGAGCTTTCGTCCGTTCATCGTCGCCATCACAATGTCCGTAAACAACAGCGTGATGTCCGCGTGCTGCTCTAACTGCTCGAGTGCCGCAACCGGGCCATCGACGGCTATGACCTGGTACTTCAGTTCTTCCAGCATCCGGCTGTGGACCTCCCGCACGCTTGCGTCATCTTCAACTAAAAGAACGACTTCGTTGCCTCGGGAATGGGGGAGACTGTCGTTCCGGACGCGCTCGCTCACTTCCTCGGTACCATAGTCGCGCGGGAGGTAGATCTTCATCGTGGTGCCCAGGCCGACCTCGGAGTAGATCTTGAAGTGGCCGCCGGACTGCTTGGCGAACCCGAAGACCTGGCTGAGGCCGAGACCTGTGCCCTTACCCACCGGCTTGGTGGTGAAGAACGGATCGATCGCCTTCTTGATGATCTCAGGGGGCATGCCTGTCCCGGTGTCAGTTACCGCAATCATAACGTACTGGCCGGGTGCCATCTCGTTCTGGGCCGCATAGGCATCGTCGATGTGGGTATTGGCCGTCTCGATGGTGAGCTTGCCTCCCTCGGGCATGGCGTCCCGCGCGTTGACCGCAAGATTAAGTACCGCATTCTCGAGTTGATTGGCGTCCGCCTTCGTGCGCCACAGACCGGCAGCAAGCACCGTCTCCTTCTCGATGATCTCGCCGAGCGTGGAGTTCAGGATCTCGGCCATGTTGGCCACAAGCTTGTTCGCGTCCACCGGCTCCGGGGACAGGGGCTGCTGCCTCGAGAAAGCAAGAAGCCGCTGGGTGAGGGTGGCCGCTCTTGTCGCACCGTCCATGGCCGCCGCTAGCAGCTTGGGAACGTCCTCGATGTTGCCGCGTGCGATCCGGCGCTGAGCCATGTTGAGGCCGCCCATGACTACCGCCAGCATGTTGTTGAAGTCGTGCGCTACCCCTCCAGTCAGATGGCCGAGAGCCTCGATCTTCTGGGCCTGGTGCAGAGCGCTCTCGGCGGCGGTCTTTTCCTGAACCGCAAACGCGATCCGTTCCTCGAGGGTGGCATTCAGCTCCTTCAACTCGTCCGCCGCACGCCGGGCGGCGGCGCGTGCATCCAGCAGCTCCTGTTCGTAGCGTCTGCGATCGCTCGCGTTGAAGATGGTGATCCTGATAAATTCAACGCCGCCGTTCTCGTCCCTCCTGGCGACGGCGTTGACCAGGGTCGGTAGACGGCTCCCGTCCGCCTTCACCATGTCGAGCGCAACCTCGTTGAAGACGCCCTGCATGGTGATCAATGGGGCGAAGTGGGTCTCAAAGTAGATCTTGCCGGGAATGGTCAGGAAGTCGATAAACCGGCGACCGACGATCTTCTCGGGCGAGGTGCCGAGCCAGGAGGCCAGCGTCTTGTTCGCGCGTCCGATCCGGCCGTCGGGAGAGGCGGAGATATAGCCGCAGGGCGCGTTCTCGAACAGATCGAGGAGATCGTCGAGCTCGGCCGGAACATTTGCGTCGCCCGCAACCTCATGCATCGAGGAAGCTGCGTATCGACGCGACCGTCTCCTGCGGATGGCTGAGGTTCGGACAATGGCCCGTCGCCTTCATCAACATGAGCCGGCTGTCGGGAAGGCGCCCGTGAAGGTAGTGGCCGACGGCTTCCGGCGCTATGACGTCTTCCGCACACTGCAGGATCAGGGAAGGCACCGTCACCTTGTCCAGATCCGCCCGATTGTCCGACGTGAAAGTCACGCGGGCAAAATGCTTGGCGATCTCGGGATCCGTCTTGCAGAAGCTGTTTGTGAGTTCTTCGGCCAGCTCGGGTCTGTCCGCGTTGCCCATGATCGTCGGCGCCATCGCTTGTGACCAGCCCATGTGGTTGCTGTCGAGAAACTCCAGTAGCTCGACAACCTGTTCGCTGGTAAACCCGCCGACATAGTCGCCGTCGTTGACATATCGCGGCGAGGGGCCGACTAGGACGAGCTTGGAGAACATCCCTGGTGCTCGTATGGAAGCGAGGACCCCCATCATGGCGCTGACGGAATGCCCGACGAAGATGGCGTCCGACAGAACCAGTTCCTGGCCAATTTCGATGATGTCGGATGCGTAACCGTCGAGCGTGCCGTACTTCTCGAAGCTGTAGGCGGAGAGGTCAGAGCCGCCGGCGCCCACATGATCAAAGGTCACGACCGAGTAGTGCTTCTCGAAATGCGGCACCACGTACCGCCACATGTTTTGATCACAGCCGAAGCCATGGGCAAATACTATTGTCCGCGGGCCGTCGCCGCGTACCTTTACGTTGTTCCGCAACATAACGGACATGGAATGCTTCCTTCTACGCCATGTGGGAAAACGACAGCTCGGGCCATCATGTCGAATGAGGGCGTCCGCAAGTTAAGACGCTTAGATCGAATGGAACCGAAAAGGTCAAGTCGGATCTTGATGCCAATCCTGAAGCGCGATCCCGGCGTTGATCCTGATAATGAAGAGTACGCCATCTTCCACTAGCGATGCAAGTACTTCTCCCGCCGAACAACGTCCACGTCCCGGTTCTCTCGCCCGTCGGACGAATGGCGGTCGAACGTCCGCTTCCCGGAAGGAAGGTTGCGATCACGATCGGGCTCAGCGTCTCATCCGCCTGCAGACGCGAGCGGAGCGTGTTGAACCCGGTCTTCCTTGCCTCTTGGTTGTCCGGATCTCGCGAAGAAACTCGTTGCGGCTTCAGTTCCATTTCGATCTGTCCTGAATGGGGCTACCGTCCACGGCACCCCCATCGAATCTCGATGCTGGCCCACGAAGAAGGTGAAAGCGTTCGGAGCCGATATAAAGATGCCGTCTGCTTCCAAACTTGGTCGGCCGCTTTTAGCGCCGCGGCTGGTCACCAAGGTCTGCAGCGTGCCGGCCGCCTGCCAGAGATTGCTGGCCGGCGCTGTTTGCCGCGACGAAATGGAGTAGGCGTCCGACTGCGACTTCCTCAGACCTCTTGTTCACCGACGTCGTCATGCCCGGCCCCTTGAAGTCTGCGGAAATGGCCCGCCAAGCGCGAAAACGCATGCCGGAACTGGGCGTACTCTTCACGTCAGGCTACACGGAGAATTCGATCGTTCACGGGGGCAAGCTCGACGTCGGCGTCGAACTCCTGTCGAAGCCTTACACCCGAGATGCGATGGCTCGAAAGATCCGCCACGTCCTCAACAATACGAAGCAGATGAGGGCTGGCCTCAGGCGTCCTGAGGGTGTAGGCAGCGGCGACAACGGGGCTGCTTCGGACGCGGCGGTAACGGCAACTGCCACCTCGGAGATCGCCAACAGAAAGCGGCGGGTCCTTCTGGTGGAAGACAACGACCTCATCCGGATGTCCGAGGCTGACATGCTGACGGAGCTCGGCTGCGAGGTGGTCGAGACCGGATCGGCGGAAGATGCTTTCCCGCTGTTGGAGAACGGAGGCATCGATGTCCTGGTGTCGGACCTCGGGCTTCCGGGCATGTCCGGCGAAGACTTCTGCCGGGAGGTGAGGCTGCGGTGGCCGCAAATCGGAATCGTATTCGCGACGGGTATGGATGCCGGGCCGGAACTTGCAGACTCCTCCCGGGCAGCGCTGCTAACAAAGCCGCACGGCCTGGAACAGTTGAAAGAGGCGCTGGACAAGGTCATCCAATAACTTCGGCACGTAACAGGTCTTCTAAAGTCTCATCAACAGGGCGACGGCCCCTTACGCCCGCTGCAGAGCCGGCGGCAGGACGTCTTGAAGGCTGATGGCGAGCAATACCGCGCCATCGTCGTCGGCAACCTCCACGCCGAGAGGGATGTCGCGCGACCTAGCGGCGATGCTATTGGCCACGAGATCCAACAGAACCTCAACGGCCTCAAGGCGGGCGTCTTCAAGCGATGCGAGTTCCGATCCGTCGGGGTCCGGCAGCACTCGATCTAAGTGGCGTAGGTTGAAGTAGTATCGAGACATTGGCGACCTCCTACGGCCGCGCTAACTGTGAACGGTGCCAAAGGTTCCCTGTTGCGGTCTCGCTTGTGTGCCGTCCGTTGTGGTGCGATGCTGCCTCATTCTCTCGGCCTCGCCGTAGAAGCTTCCCGCGAACGCTTCGAGCCTCTGTCGGTCGAGGATTTCGATGTTCACCCTCGTCGAGCGAACGAATCCTTCGCCCTCCAGGGTATGGAGCGCGTTCGTCACGCCCGGTCGCCGGACGCCGAGCATTGCGGCGAGATAGTCGTGCGTGATCCGGATGTGAACGCCGCCGATCCGGTCCTGGCACATGAGAAGCCATCGCGCGAGACGCTGTTCGATGTGGCCGCGCGCATTGGACAGGGCTGTGCCGGCCATCTGCCAGACGAGGTTCTGGTAGAAGTCGCGGCAGGAATTCTCCAACTGCGGACAGGATGGCAGCATCTGAACGAAGTCTTCTGCATCGATCCGCCATGCGGTGCCGGGTACCTGGATGATCGTCTTCGTTAGGGCCTTGCGGACGCCATTGAGAACCGAACTTCCCACCAATCCTTCGTATCCCACCATGCCGACCTCGACGCTCTTGTAACGGTCGGCCTCGATGAACATCGACGCCAGCCCTTGCTCCATGAACCAGACGCTCTCGATCTCCTTTCGCGACGCCTCGATGACACGCCCCTGAGCCAGCGGAACCCGCTCGATGAGCGGCTCGAGCGCGATCAGCTCCCGGCGGGGAAGCGACGAAAGGATCGTGTTACCAATCTGTGTGGGCATGGCGACCTCCTCGGTCGCGAGAACGCGTGTCCCGTCGAAAGGTTTCGCGGACGCGAATTGTCGTTGGTGCCTCCCTGTTCCGTACGGCACCGCACCGTCGCGCCGTTAAGGTTGATTTCCGGTACCGCTTGCTCATTTAAGGAGGCTCTTGGATAAGGCGGGCATGGAAGCCCGTCGGAGTTGTCGATGCGCATACTGATTGTAGAGGACGAGTTCCTCATCGCCATGGAGCTTGAGGACGTCGTTCTCTCCCTGGGCCATGATGTCGTGGGTCCGGTCGGATCCCTGAAGCAGGCGAAGGAGGTGGCGGGCGAGGCCGAGATAGCCATTGTCGATGTCCGGTTGAGCGACGGTGCGACCGGACCGCTCGTCGCGGATCATCTCCACCGTCTTGGCGTCACCGTCATCTTCGCAACGGGAAACCCGGAGGCAGTCATGCAGAGCACTTCGGCGATCGGCGTTCTTCAGAAACCCTACCGGCCGGAGCTGGTGGCGCAGGCGATAGGGTATGCCCAGTCCGTTCGCAACGCCTCCTCCAAGCTCGATTTGCCGGGTGAGATGACGCTGCTGCCGGTCTGACATCTGCTCTCGTCGCGCGCGCCCGTTTAGCGCGCCGCTGAACGACCGCGACGAATCCTCGTCCCTCCGGTAACAACAGCGGCCGCTTGTCAACCGCCGCGTCGTGGGTCACTGGGACCGTCCCCCGAGTTCCGTCCTTCTGTGATTTCGATGGAAATGTCCTGTCTCGGGCAACGTGGTCGAACCATTCGTACAACCTGCCAACCCGCACGGCCGAGCGCTTCTCGAAGAAAAGTTCGAATCCGGAAACCAACAGGTGGAAGAGGCCGCCTTTCAGCGAGGTCGCAAGACCGAGAAGCAGTACATAGTCGTCCTCTTCAGTCTTATGGCGGAGCCGCAAGGAACGTAGGAACGATCCACGGTACTCCGACACGAGAGGCTCGCTATCTACAAGGTCCGCTCGGATGGCGCCACGGCCTGCGGCCTCGGCGGTCGCCTGCTCTAAGGCTGCGGTGGGAAATTGGTTCAAACTCGAAGTCCAACTAATGGTTCGATCGATCCAGAAAGAGGTTCGCTAGGTCGTTGCTGGATTTCATGTTGTCGGTGCGGCAGCAGAAGATGCTTACACCCTTGCTGATGAACCCCAGCCGCCAGTATGGTACCAGCGAGCTGATAGCGATAAGCGGCGCGGGCGTCGGTGCCGGACGTAACGTTCTTTCGGGCCTCGAACGGAGCAGTGTTGTCACGAAAACCCGGCGCGGAAACCAGCTTCTACGCGGTCAACACGCGCAGTCCGATCTTCGGCGAACTACGATCTATCTGCATGAATAGCTTCGGGCTCGCCTCGGTCGTCTCTCGCGAACTTGAGCTGTTCCGTGACAGGGTTGAGCTTGCGTTTTTGTACGGATCGGTCGTGCGAGGGGACGACCGCCCCGACAGCGACATCGACCTTGTGATTGTCGGCGGACTCGACGTATTCGATCTGGCAACTGCGATCGAAACGATACGGAATGCGATCTCGTGGGAAATCGATCTTACGCTTTATACGCCTTCGGAATGGGAGGCGCTGGGGAAGGACCGCGTCGTCAGATCGATCCACGATGGGAAGAAGATCGTGCTGATCGGCTGACTTCGGGCATCCGCATCGACAAGGTTCTAGTGAAAAGCTCCTGACATGCTCTTGCACCTGTCCGGAGACCCTCAGTCCGAAGGCTCCATGGGGAGCGTCCGGCAAATCATCTACCGGACACTCCCCGCGCGGCTGGCGTCGGACCTCATTGTCCGCCACCAGTTCGTCACAGGTTCGACGGCCCTTGTTGAACGTGTGCGCTACCGCCGTCATCAGCTCGGCGACCGCCGCCGGATCCTTCGCAAGCCCCCGCTCTCGCGCGATCGTCTTCACGACGTCGATGCAAATGCGCAGGTCATGCTTTGAAAGGGGATTGCTAGGTGCCCGTGAGCTGGTCTCGGGACCAAATGCCAAGGGGCGATCATAAGGCTCTTGGAACGTCCAGATATTTTCGCCGGGAGTTGTCTGCAAGACGGCCGATGCAAATTTTGTCAAGCCGGTCTGCTGGTGATCGGACGACGTTACTCGACGTTCCGAAGCACTCCCTGCCTGTAGTCCTCCGAGTCCTTCGCGTGCTCGGTCTCAGTATCATACTTCTCCGCAATTTCCACGGCGCGGAAGGCTTCGAGAAGCGCCGTGAAAGTGCCTTCGGTTTCGAGGGCGAGCCCGCCGGCGTCGAAGTTCTTGACAATGATGTCTCCGATCTTCGCCGCCACATGTTCCTTGGCGGCGCGTATCTTTGCATGTCTGTCCATGGCTGCTTCCTCGTTGTGTTTCGCCTATAGCGAGTCCATCAAAACTCGCAACTGCCGCCCCCGGAGCTTTGTACGGTCGAAGACATGGCCTCAACAGGCGCGGCGCCCCGGCCTATGATGCAGAAGCTTGACACGGGATGATTCTTCGGCAAGGAGCCGCGGATGCGGAGTTCAACAAACCGGATTGCGAAGCTGCTGGCCCATCTGACCGAAGACACGTTCAAGCCGCCACCCCTGCATGTCGGCCTCAAGACCGTCATTCGTGCGCGGGAGGCGGGGCTGGTCGTTCTCGAGCCCGGCCCGATGCCTTACGCGCCCATGTGCAGGCTGACCCCGGAAGGACTGCAAACCCGCTCCTCTTTCGGTCACGGTAATCCGGCGAGAACGAAAAAAGGGCTAAACGACGACCTTGCCCAGGTCGAACCGTCTTTCTAAGTTCGCAGCAGCTCAATGAAATTCTCGGGGGAGAGATGACGGCTCACGTGGAAACATTGCAGACGGCCTCGATCGAAGGACGTTACCGTCTTCTTGTCGATGCGATCACGGACTATGCGATATATCTCCTCGACACGGGCGGGCACGTCAGCAGTTGGAATGCGGGCGCGCAGCGGTTCAAGGGATATGCCGAGAGCGAAATCCTTGGCGAACATTTCTCGCGCTTCTATACGCCTGAGGACAAGGCGGCGGGCATTCCCGCTACGGCCCTGGCGACCGCGGAGCGCGAGGGCCGCTTCGAAGCTGAAGGCTGGCGGGTTCGGAAGGACGGGGGCCGCTTCTGGGCGCACGTTGTCATCGATGCCGTACGCGACCGGGATGGCCGCCTCGTTGGATTTGCCAAGATCACGCGTGATCTTTCGGAACGCAAGCTCGCACAGGAGGAGCTGAAGCGTAGCGAGGAGCAGTTTCGCCGTCTGGTGCAGGGAGTGACGGATTATGCGATCTACATGCTCGACCCCGAAGGAAACGTGGCGAGCTGGAACGTCGGCGCTCAGCGGATCAAGGGGTACGACGCCGACGAGATCATCGGGCAGCACTTCTCGCGCTTCTATACGGATGAAGACCGTAATGCAGGGCTCCCTGCGACGGCGCTGTCGACCGCCGAGGTGGAGGGAAGGTTCGAGCGCGAAGGCTGGCGTGTTCGCAAGGACGGGACCCGCTTCTGGGCGAATGTAATCGTAGATGCGATCCGGAGCGAAGATGAAAAGCTCCTGGGCTTCGCGAAGGTCACGCGCGACATCACGGAGAAGAAGCAGGCTCAGGAAGCTTTGGAGAAGGCGCAGCAAGAGCTTTTCCAAGCGCAGAAGATGGAGGCCGTCGGCCAGCTCACCGGCGGCGTCGCGCACGATTTCAACAATCTTCTGATGGCAGTACTTGGGAGCCTGGAAATCGCGAAGAAGCGCGTCGCGGCGATGCCCGACGTCGAAAGTCTCATCGACAACGCCATCGCCGGCGCGAAGCGTGGCGCGTCGCTCACCCAGCGGCTGCTGGCTTTCTCGCGCAGACAGGATTTGCTGCTCGAACCTGTCGATGTCCCGTCCCTTGTTTCTGGGATGGCCGAACTGCTTCGCCGGTCCATAGGGCCGACGATCGAGATCGTCACGTCGTTCTCACTGGGACTTCCAAAGGTTTCAACCGATGCGAACCAGCTCGAAAGCGCTCTCCTGAACCTCGTCGTCAATGCCAGGGATGCAATGCCGGACGGCGGAACGATCACCGTCGCCGCGAGAGTCCAGGTGTTGGGGAAGGGCAGGTAAAGGATCTGGCTGCCGGATCGTTCGTTTGTCTCTCGGTGAAGGACGAGGGCGAGGGAATGGACGCCGAAACGCTTGAAAAGGCCGTAACCCCGTTCTTCACCACGAAGGGCGTCGGAAAAGGCACGGGTCTCGGTCTCCCGATGGTGCACGGGCTCATGGCACAGTCGGGGGGCAGCCTCGTGGTCAGATCGTCTCCGGGTCGGGGGACCATTGCGGAGCTCTGGATTCCCGCCGCCGACACGACCGTTCAACTCCAAAGACAGGTCGAGACGCAGCCCGTCGGGACGAACCGGAAGCTATATGTCGCCGCTGTGGACGACGACGCGCTCGTCCTTATGAACACCGCTCTTATGCTGGAAGATCTTGGTCACGACGTCGCGACCGCGAGTTCTGCCAAGGAGGCCCTGAAGCTGCTGGAGCAGGGGCCGCTTCCCGACGTGGTCGTCACGGATCATGCCATGCCACATATGACAGGCGCCGAGCTTTCTCGTGACGTCGCAAACCGTTATCCGACCGTTCCCGTAGTTCTCGCAACCGGCTATGCCGAACTCCCCGGCGGCGTCGACGTCCGCTGCTCGAAATTGTCGAAGCCGTTCTCGCAGCAGCAGTTGGACGGCGCACTGGCTGGCGCCTTGAAGGACGTCGAGCGGGGCTAGACTGATGGGCTGCTGGAGTTCCGCAAGTGGATTGCCGCCCGGTCTGGCAGGAACAGTGCGGTCGTAAGATGACGCCTGAGGGGACGCAAGATGAGGTTGAAGCTGGTGGCCGTGGCCATGGCGGCGCTTGCGCCGGTCGTGACGATGATGGGCTACAACGAGTTCGCTATGCGCCAGCAGCGCAGTCAAGAAGTGCGCGCTCAGGCGGCACAGGCCGCACGTCAGGCAGGCTCTGAAGTCGAGCGGATCGTCGAGGGGTCGCGGTCGCTCCTCGTTGCCATAACGGCGATCCCCTCCGTTAGGAATCGCGACGTCGCGCTGTGCAACGACGCGCTCGTATCCTTGGCGTCGAAGGTCCCGAACGTGCGAACGATCTTCGTCCTTACGCCCGAAGGTTCGCTGGTGTGTGGAAGCGCGGCTGTGCCCGCGGGAGCGACATTTGCCGATCGCGACTACTTCCAGGCTGCTATCAGGACGCAGGACTTCGTGGTCGGAACGTTCACCAAAAGCCGGATCGCCGGCACGCCGGTGCTGCCGCTCGCCATGCCGCTCGTCGAGAACGGTCAAGTGAAGGCCGTGATCGTGACCGGCATCCGTCTGGACTGGCTGCAGAGCCGGATAGAAGAGCGAGGGATAGCTCGGGGGAACGCGGTCACTCTCGCGGACGGAAACGGCACGATCGTGGCACGGGTGCCTTACGCGGAACGATTTGTCGGGACGGTAATCCCCGATGAATACCAGCATCTCATCCATTCGAGCGAACCTGGCGTTCTCGAAGTTCGGAGCCAGGACGGCACGCGCCGGGTGTTGGGGTATCGGCCCATCGCGCTTCCCGGCAGTCCTCTCTACGTCAGCGCAGGATTCTCGACGGACGAGGCCTTCGCACCAATCAACCGGGCCACCATCAACAATTCGATCGGCATCGCGGTGGGAGCAGCGATCGCCTTTATCCTCTCAATGTTCATCGGAGAGCGATTTCTGCTCTCGCCAATCGCTCGCATCGCCGGCGTCTTGGAGCGATGGCGCCGCGGCGAACTCGATGCGAGGACCCGCATGAAGGGACGGGACGAGCTGGGAGCCGTCGGAGCATCGCTGGACGCCCTGCTGGACGAACTCGACAATCGCCGAAGGCAGAGCGAGGCCGCGAACGATGAACGCGCGTTGCTGAACCGCGAGCTCTCTCATCGGGTGAAGAACGGCTTCACCCTGGTCCAAGCTATAGCCCGTCAGACTTTCGCCAAAAGCGAGCCGGACAAGTATCGCTCCTTTTCCGAACGTCTTGCCGCCCTCGCCAACACCTACGACATCATCCTCCTTCGGGAAGGTAGTTCCTCCTCGATAAGGAAGGTACTGTGCGCGTCGCTACGGGCGCACGTAGGCGACGGGGACGAGCGCATGTCCTTGCAAGGGCCGGAAGTCGTACTTCCTGCCGACGTCGCCCTCCCGCTTTCCCTGGTAATTCATGAGCTGGCGACCAACGCCACAAAATACGGAAGCCTGAGCTGCGAGGAGGGCAGGGTCGACGTTGACTGGCGCGAGGAAGATCGACGCGTGGAGATCCGGTGGCGGGAGTCGGGCGGCCCTGTCGTCGCCGCGCCGTCGCACAGGGGCTTTGGAAGCATCCTGATCGAACGCGCCTTCCCGGCGCAGGCCCGCGCTCTCACGCGGTCGGACTACCGTGAGGATGGCCTGGTCTTCGAGATGACCTTCGCATCGCCCGGTCTTGGCGACCCAGGCTAAAATGCCGCCTACGACGATCTCCGACCTCGCTCCTGCCTGGACGTGGGAATCATTGATGTCCGCAGGTCTACATGCGGATCGATTTCCGATGGCGTCCGGCGTCGGACACTACTCCATCCGCACAACATCTTTGAAGCCGACTAGCTCTAGGACATTGCCGTTTTCGTCGGCGATCTCGAACCGGCGGCCGTCCACCAGGGCGTCCTGAAGTACAAGCTCGGCGACCATCTCGCGCGCGGCTTGTCGAGCCTCCTCGACCGCCGCCGAAAGCGAAGGAAGCTCGGTCCCCTCGAGGTCTTCTTCGTAGGATTCGATGTCCCTGACATGAAAAAAGAACTTCATGCGTAGCCTCGTCAGTATGTGACAATGTTTACGCGCCAGGCCCTTTGAGCATCCCGACGACCGCGTCATACGCATAGGGCTTGGGAATGAACGATACTCCGCTGGCGAGATCGAAAGCGCCGAGGCGAACGTGACCGGACGTCACGATCACCCGAGTCCGAGGTGATCGGGCTCTTACGATCGCCATGAGGCCCAGCCCGTCGGTAGTCCCCGGCATGTTGACGTCCGTGAAGACCGCGTCGAATTCGCACCGTCGAAGCAGAACGAGCGCCTCGTCGGCGTTGCCCGCCTCAAACACCTCGAACCCCGCGTCTTCCAGAGCCTCGACGGTAGCGAAGCGGATAAGGGCCTCGTCGTCCACCACCATCACTCGCCTGACATGGTCGGTGGGTGCTGGCGGAGCTAGCTCATGCTGCTTGTCACGCCAGTTGTCGACGGCCTGCGACCAATGCTCCTGGTTGCGCCCATGGGGGCAGCCTTCCGCCCGCCAGATCTCATGTGCCCGTCTGCTGATCCAATCGTAGTCTTCATGCTGCATTGTGTCCTCCGGCGCCCGAGAAACGCCGCTCGCGAGGAATGGGTTCCGCGACAGCACCGCGTATCGCGGTCGCCGGAACAAGAGTCAGGTCATCCGACTGGACCGGACGGCTTCAGGCGGTTTGATGTTGTCGCTCCGCTCCTCGAGGGACCGCGATCCCGTAAGCCGTGGGCGCCGCCCAGCACGGCCGGAGAATCGCAGTGGCCTTGCAAGAAGCCGCGCCGGACGACAGACCCCCAACCAAGGGAGGCCGGCTAGGTTCCAGGGCGGACGTTAAATCGCTCCGTCGGCGTTTAGCGGCTTCGGCCGCCAGTATTCGTCGACCGGTCCCACAATGCTGATCCGGTCC
This sequence comes from Rhizobium sp. 21-4511-3d, assembly GCF_053522545.1. Classification (NCBI taxonomy): domain Bacteria; kingdom Pseudomonadati; phylum Pseudomonadota; class Alphaproteobacteria; order Hyphomicrobiales; family Rhizobiaceae; genus Rhizobium; species Rhizobium sp. 21-4511-3d. The sequence goes on from NZ_JBNWCF010000020.1 coordinate 70,391, forward strand.
CTGCACCAGTAGCGGGATAGGAAAGACGGGCTCGCCGCCAACTGCTTCCCGCTGCCGACGTCATCGACGTCTTCCAGCCGCTCGAAGCCGACATAGACGAAGTTCGTCGTAGAGGTGGTACTTCCGCTCTCGGAGGGGCCTCTCTCGCGATCTATAGTGACGGTTACTATTTCGGGAACCCGCTCGAATCCTTTCAGCAATTCCGAGGCTATCTGGGTCGAAAGGCGCCGGTCGCCGGCATACGCGCCGATGAACCCGTTGTATTGGAAATCGAGAAGACGGAAGGTCATCATGATGCCCTCGTCGTTGGCTACCGAGCCATCGGAGGTATGAAAGGCTCTTCCCGAAGAGACCTGCATGCCGTCGCGGCAGTAGCCATTGAAGTGATACCAGATCGGTCCGCGTGTCAGATACTCGACGGTCCAAAGCACCCTGTCGGTCACCGGCGCGTCGCCGGAAAGATCTGTAAGTTCCTGGAGGACTTCACGGAATTCTGCTCGGAAATTCGCAGGCTGCATTCTAGGTTCCCCATGACCAACGACCAAAACTTGCAGGAGCGTGCAAGGTTCCGCCACGACGCGGCAAAACTCTCGGAAAAACGACAGATCGTTGGTTTTGTCCGCTATTGGACCAAGATTGCGTTCGCCAGAAGTTCGTCTGTGGATTCCGCAGTTTTTTACGAATGCATGAAATAACGCTCATGAAAGTCCGGGGGACACGAATGAACTTGTGGCATGCACTTCTGCCTAACCTCGCCATCATCGCGATCGCGACGTCCGTCTGGATGCTAAGCCGCCGCCATGTCGTCAGGATCGGCGTTCGCGCCACCGACCTTGCCTTCGGGCTGGTGATGGGTGCCGGCGTTCTCGGCACGATGGCGATCCCGGTCGAATATCTTCCCGGCGTGTTCCTCGACGCGCGCTATACCCTGCTTGCAGTATCGGCTTACTTCGGGGGACCTCTGAGCGCGCTGTTCCCGCTTGCGGCGGCGATCTTGAGGCGACTGGCGATCGGAGGCGCGGGCGTCCCTGTGGCCATTCCTCAGATTCTTGCAGCAAGTCTCGGCGGGCTCCTTCTCCGCAGGATCATGCGAGGCCGCATCGACTCTTTCAGTCCCATGATCGTTGTCTCCTGCTGGGCGGCGGTTTGCGGCGTCGTCGGCTTCTATGTCCGCTACCCTGCGTCTTTCTGGGGCGAGGTTTCGGCGACGACGGTTCCGCTCGCGATCATCATCTTCGGCGCGACCCTGCTGTCCGGACTAGCCATCGTCCAGGAATTCAAGCGGCAGGCTGCGACCCATGAGAACTCGCTCTACCGATCGGTGATCGAAGCTCTGCCGGACTGCTTGAACGCCAAGGACAGGGACGGCCGTTTCATCGTTGCTAATCCGGCGACCGCGGAACTCATGGGTACGACTGTGCAACGGCTGGTGGGACGGACCGACAGCGACTTCTACGGTCGGCAGACCGGCGATCTCTTCCGGCTCCCAGAGCTGGAAGTCCTTAACACCGGCGGACCGGTGACCGTCGAGCAGCGCTTTGTTAGGACCGACGGCGCGGAAACCTGGTTGTCGACGTTAAAGGCGCCGCTCCGCGACGAAGACGGCGTCATTGTCGGAGTAGTGACGCACAATCGTGAGATCACCGAGCGCAAGCGTCTGGAGCAGGAACTCCAGGCGAGCCAGGCACGCCTGCGGGATGCGATCGAAAGCATGGCGGAAGGTCTCGCCATGTTCGACGCCGAAGGCGTCCTGGTCTTCCACAACGATAGGTTCAAGACACTCTTTCCCCTGACCGCAGACGTACGGGCTCCTGGCGAGTGCATCCGCACTATCGTCAGGGCATCGTTGGAACGCGGAGAGCAGCAGCGGCCTGCTAACGATCTCGAAGGGGTCGTGGAACGGACTGCCGACGTACTGATGAAGGCCGGCGAAAGAGCGATCCGGCTGGCGGACGGGCGGACGATCGACGCCCGCACAAGCCGGACCGGCGACGGCGGCGCAATCATCGTTTTCTCCGACGTGACGGTCCATCGCGAGCGCGAGGAGCGTCTTCGGGAGCTGAATGAGAGACTTGCGTCGCTTGCCAGTACGGACGGCCTCACCGGGCTCACCAACCGAAGGACCTTCGACGCAGCGCTCGCAGCCGCGGCCGGCCGCGGCGTCACGTCGCTTCTGATGGTCGACGTCGACCACTTCAAGGCGTTCAACGACGGCTACGGTCATCCTGAAGGCGACCAGTGCCTGAAGAACGTCGCCGCCTCTCTGTCCGAAGTCTTCTCCGGCGTGCGCGGAGCCGTGGTCGCCCGATACGGGGGCGAGGAGTTCGCGGTGATCCTACCGGGCATCCCATCGGATCAGGCTTGCGCGATGGGCATGCTGGCGACGGCCAGCGTAAGGGCCCTTGGCCTCCCTCATCTCTTCAGCGAGAAGAAGGTCGTCACTGTGAGCGTCGGTGTTTCGACCCACGCGGCGGGCGATGCGGCATGGCTGCTCAGGGCCGCCGACACCGCGCTCTACGCCGCCAAGGCGGCAGGAAGGGACTGCGTCCGGGACCACGGCGAGGCTCGACGTCGCCCCGCCCAGACCTCGGTCCAAGCCCGTTAATAGTTTTCGCTGACTTCTTGCAGAGTGACGCCCGCGAGCTCCTCATCAAGCTCGGCTATATCGCCGAGCGATAGAATTCCAGTGACCCGGCCCGCGTCGTCGAATACGAGAAGACGGCGCATCTGAAGTTCCGACATCCGGTCCGACGCCTCGCGGAGATCGTCGGTCTCCAGACAGCTTTCAACCCCGGCAGTCATGATTTCCGAAACGGGCTGTTCGAGGTCGAGTCCTTCCGCGACGGCGCGCACGACGATGTCGCGGTCGGTGACGACGCCGAGGATTTCGCTGTTGATGATCGGGATGATCCCAGAGTCGATTTCGGACATCAGCCTGGCGACGGACCTTATGCTCGCGTCAGGGCTTGCGGTCACGACTTGGCGGGTCATCACGTCACGTACGAACATCGGGCGATCTCCTTGCTTGCAGGAAGGAGTAATATCGGTCGCGGGCGAAGGTTCCGACTGCGGGGATCCACACCGGCGAGGGGCGCCGCTTCGACAGCAGGTCGATGTGCGGTAGCGACGACGGGTGGAACGGCCGGGCCTTCACGATCCCTTCTTCGGGATGACGCTGATGTTTCCGCTGACCTCGAGGATCGCAAACTTGATGTCCGCGACCTTCTCGATCCCCTCCTGTGAACGGGCCGCCTCCATGACATCCTCCTTGTCCAGACGGCAGCCTCGCAGGGCGCGTTCGTCGTACGTCCCGTCGGTGACAAGGATCGTCGGCACGCCGTCAATAACGTGGCCGACACGCGGCCACCATCTCTTCAGGTAGGAGAGACCGATGTCCGTGACGAAGAGAGTCAGGATAAGCAGGACCGTTCATTGGTGATCGAGAAGTCGTCGCCCAGCATCGCCTGCTGCGTGGTCTCGGAGATGACGAGCACGATGACCAGGTCGAACGGCGTCATCTGCGCGAGCGTGCGTCTGCCTGAAAGGCGAATGATGATGAGCAGCACGAAGTAGATGGCGAGCCCGCGTACGACGGCGCTCATGGTTTCTCCTAGGGCAGGATAAAGGCAGTGTGCTCGGCGACGTCGTCACCGATGCCGACGAGGAAGGCGCGGAGGCCCGGCTGCTGCGTGTGGAGCCTGAAAACTATCTTAGCCTCGGCCGCAGGATCGGAAACGAAGACGTAGCCGATCCTTCCATCCTTCTGGAGCGTGCCCTTTGAGGAGGGTCGACGCCTTCGATTGAAAAGGCTTCGAGGAATCTCCCATCGACGAACAGAATCTGGTCTTTATCGTCAGGAGCCAAGGCGACCCGCATTTCGTCGGGCGCGTTCCACCTGGAGATCGTCGGGATGTCGATCGAGCCGCCCGAGGAAGCGATCGTCGATGTCGCGAACATGCCCCCGCGGCCGAGAAGGCCCAGCAGGCACGCGATCAAGATCAAGGAAAATACGACCCACGCTATCCGCTGTGCCGCCCAGAAGCGACGCTGGAAGGCGCCATGGTCCTCGACTTCGGGTGGCGCTGGACGTGGAGGCTGCTTGCGGCTCTTCGTTCCGGCGGCCATCAGACAGGCCCGGAGAAGGTGTCACAGGCGGAAAGCTGCCCGTTGTCGAATCCTTGCTTGAACCACTTCACGCGTTGAGCTGATGTCCCATGGTTGAAGCTGTCCGGAACGACGTATCCCTGCGTCTGTTTCTGGAGCGTGTCGTCACCTATCTGCTGGGCCGCGTTCAATGCCTCCTCCAGATCGCCCGCATCCAGAATGCCTTTCTGCTGCGTGTACTTGCCCCAGATCCCAGCGAAGCAATCCGCCTGCAGCTCCACGCGAACCGACATCTTGTTAGCATCGGCCTCGCTCATCCGCTGCCTCGCTTCATTGAACTTCGGAAGGATGCCAAGCTGGTTCTGGACGTGATGGCCGACCTCGTGAGCCACCACATACGCCTCCGCGAAATCGCCGCTCGCGCCGAACCGGTTGCTCAGTTTTTCGAAGAACGCGGTGTCGAGATAGACCTTCTGATCCTCCGGGCAGTAGAAAGGACCGGACGCCGCCGAGGCGGCCCCGCATGCCGACCTTGTCTGGCCGCGAAACAGCACGAGCGTCGGATCATCGTAGGTTCGGCCCTGGGCCTGGAAGATGCCTTGCCAGGTGTCCTCGGTTTCCGCGAGGACGGTCTTCACAAACGCCGTCATCTCGTCCGTCGAGGCGGTCTGACTTCCCCCATTCTGCTGGTCGCTCTGATCATAACCGGTACTTCCCCCGTCCATGACTTGCACAAGATCGATGCCCATGGCCTTGAAGATCAGGTAGATCACGACGAGGAAGATGATGGTGCCGATGCTGAGACCGCCACTCCTGCGCCCGACGGGCAGGCTGAAGCCGCCGCCACGACCGAACGGACTTCCACCGAGCCCGCCGCCTTGACCTTGCCGATCCTCGACGTTATCCGACTGTCTTCTTCCCCGCCACTCCATCTCTACCTCTCGGTTCCTAAGTCGGGCGATAACCCGTCGCCGCAATGTTTGTTCCTGTACGCCGGAACCGTTAGAAGGCGCCCAAGTTCTTTACCGGAGACGCTAGGTCTCTCAACGGAGGAGAATGAAATGGCATCGACAGATACATCCAAGGGCGGTTCGAAATCGGGCAGCAGCAAAAGCGCTTCATCCGGGAAAGGCGCAAGCTCGTCATCCGGCAAGCAGGGCGGTTCGCACGAGCAGCACGTGAAGGCCGGCGAGCAGAGCCACAAGAACTCCAAGTAACCGCGAGCTGAGCGGCGAGGGAAGGGCGCGGATCACTCCGCGCCCTTCTTCAGTTCTTATTCCACGGGGGGCGAGGCCTTGCCGAGCTTTACCGAGGGCTCGCGTCCCCAGACGCGAAGCTTGCCAAGCTCTTCCACGAAGTTGGCAAGGCCGCCCGTCGTGTCCGACAGGGCGATCGTGCCCTCGTCCAGGGATCCGGAAATCCCGGCCTTGTCCAGGAGCGGCACCGCCGACGGGTCGTAGCCGATGTACTTGCAGTGCTGGAAGGCGTCCGCCACGAAGTCCCGCGCTGTCGCTTCCTTGACGAGGTCCTCGATCGCCTGATGCGACGTCAGAAGCGCGACGGCGTCGAAAAGCACCGATGGTCCGCCGTCGATCATATGGTGCGCCTGCACCCAGCTCCCGTCGTCCGCCGTCACGCCGCCGACCTTCGGAGCGATGATCTCGAACACGGCGTTCGCCTTGGTGACGGCCGCAGTCAGACCCTTCAGAAGCTTGGCGTCGACGCCGTCGGCTACGAGGATGCCGAGCTTCCGGCCCTCGAACCGCTTCGGTCCGCGCTCGACGATGCTGAGTGCGGGCGAGGCTTCAAGGTCCTGTCGTGTGGGCATCGCCGCGTCGGCAGGTTTGGGCATCGACTGAAAGCCGAGCTTCTGGGCGACCGTCGTCGCCAGCGTCTCATCGATGTTGAGCAGATGGGATACCATCCTTTCGCGGATCGCCGGGGTCTCCACCTTGCTGAGTTCGAAGGTGAGCGCCATGGCGATGTGGCGTTGTTCGGCCCCCGTCTGGCTGATGTAGAACTGGCGCGCCTGGCTGTAATGGTCGGCGAAGCTCTCCGGACGGAGGCGGACCTTCTGGCCATGCTCTTCGGCAGGGAAGTGACGGTACCCGCGGGTTGGGGATTCACGCGGTCCTTCGCCGAACGAGTTGGGCTGGTAGTTGACCCGCCCGACGGGATTGCGCATGGCCATATGACCGTCCTGCTGGAAGTTGTGCATGGGACACTTCGGCGCGTTGATCGGCAGATGGGTGAAGTTCGGCCCTCCGAGACGCTTCAACTGCGTGTCGAGGTAGGAGAAGTTTCGACCCTGCAGCAGCGGGTCGTTGCTGAAGTCGATGCCTGGAGGGACGTTCTGCGTCATGAACGCGACCTGCTCGGTTTCCGCGAAGAAATTGTCCGGCATGCGGTCGAGGACAAGACGCCCGATCGGCCGGACCGGCAGAATCTCCTCGGGGATGATCTTTGTCGGGTCGAGAATGTCGAAGTCGAAGCTGTCGGCGAAGTCCTGGCCGAAGAGCTGTACGCAGAGTTCCCATTCGGGGAAATTGCCCGACTGGATCGACTGCCAGAGATCGCGGCGGTGGAAGTCGGGATCCGCGCCGTTGATCTTGACCGCTTCGTTCCACGCGACCGACTGCAGCCCAAGCTTCGGCTTCCAATGAAACTTCACGAACGTCGACTTGTCTTCGGCGTTGACGAAGCGGAAGGTGTGGACCCCGAATCCTTCCATGAAGCGGAACGACCGCGGGATCGTCCGGTCCGACATGATCCACATGACCATGTGCATGCTCTCCGGCGTCAGGCTGATAAAGTCCCAGAAGTTGTCGTGGGCGGTCTGTGCCTGCGGAAAAGCTCGGTCGGGTTCCTGCTTGGCTGCGTGGACCATGTCCGGGAACTTGATGGCGTCCTGAATGAAGAAGACCGGGATGTTGTTTCCGACAAGGTCCCAGTTGCCTTCCTTGGTGTACATCTTCACGGCGAACCCGCGAACGTCGCGTGCGAGATCCGCAGAGCCCTTGTTGCCGGCGACCGTGGAGAACCGCACGAAGACCGGCGTCCTCTCGCCGGCACGCTGGAAAACGTCGGCACGTGTGATGTCCGACAAGGATTCGTAGGTCTCGAAGAAACCGTGCGCGCCGTAGCCGCGCGCATGGACCACGCGTTCGGGAATACGTTCGTGATCGAAGTGAAAGATCTTCTCGCGGAAGTGAAAGTCGTCGACGAGAAGCGGTCCGCGCGCACCGACACGTAGGGAATTCTGATCGTCAGCAATCGGTCCGCCCTGGGCCGTGGTCAGAACGTCGTGTCCGTCCTCGGCATACTGATGAAGCTCGCCGCCTGCACCGCGATGCAGTTGCTGGTCGTGGATGGTGACGGTGTCGCTTGCGGACTCGGAAGCCGCCGGTTTAGTTGGTCGCTTGGCCATTGCGATGTCTCCTGTCGTAAGATGGCGAATAACAAAAAGGCCGCCTCGCAAGACGGCCTTCCGGGGAAAGCGTGACGGCTCAGGCTGCCTTGGGTCCTTTGCCCTTGGCGTTCGCCTGAGCTTCGGCAAGCTGCGTCAGCTTGGCGTCGGTCGCTTCTTCCTCTTCGAGGTTTGCCTGCAGCAGCGGCACGGCGTCTGTCAGACCAAGCTGGTTGGCCCAGGCGATCAACGTGCCGTAGCGGGCGATCTCGTAATGTTCGACGGCCTGCGCAGAGGAGATCAGGCCGGCGTCGAGGGCCGGCGAGCCCTTGAACTCTTCCATGATCTCCTCGCCCTCGGAAATGATGCCCTGGATCGCCTCGCAAGTCTTGCCGCGGGCCGGTTTGCCGAGAATTTCGAACACCTGCTCGAGGCGTTCGATCTGGCCTTGGGTCTCGTCGCGGTGCTGCAGGAAGCCCGCCTTGCCTTCTTCCGATTCGGCGGCGCGCGCCATCTTCGGCAGCGCCTTCAAGATCTGTTTTTCCGCGAAATAGATGTCTTTCAACGTATCGAGGAAAAGATCATCGAGCGTCTTTGTGGAACTGGTAGCCATCATGTCCTCCTAGGTTTGGTTGGCCTGGTGGCCGGTTCTCTGCGGGACGGCGGTGTCGGCGCAGAGATCGAACACCAATGCGCACGCCTCGATTATGTTCCTCCGCTTTCAGACGGAGTTTCCCAACAGGCTCGAAATCGATATTGAAGTCGCGGGTGGTTCAATGGAGGCACCACGATGGCAGATGACAGGAAAAGCAAACACTGCAACGGACAGGCTAGCGGCACGACGGCATCCAGATAAGGTGGCACGCAAAGCTCTCGACGAAGAGCTCAGACAATGCGGCTAGAAGAGCAAACGTTCGAGACTGGCCGCCCGCCTTGAAGCTGAGCGGCAGGCGCGCATGCGCTAGTTCGACAACTGCAACCGACCGAAATCATATCGTTCGCACAAGAGAGCCAGAAGAACGTAGTCACTATCCAGGACTTGATGTCCCACCCCAGAGGGCTACTTGAAGGGGCTGGAGGAAACCTCATGCCTACTCATGACAAAGACTTTCGAATGCTGTCCGAGGCAGTGCAGGCGTGGTACCGCTATTACGAGGTCGATCCCGATGATCGCGCTTCCCACACGCTTTGCACGGCGGCGATTGATTTTTTCAACGAGGGATATCGTTCTCTCGATGATCTTTCGACCATGCTGATCGGCACTTACGTCGGACGGTGGTCAACGCGCGTCAACGCGCCGACGTCAGCAGCCTTGCACTAGCTGAATCCCTGGAGCTATTGTCCAAGTTGGCGGTATCGTCATCCGGTGCGCATCTTCGAAATGCTTCTTCAAATTCGCCACCGCCATCACAGACAAGCTCGTCGGGATCGAGAAGCCTGAAGGAGACGGCGTTGACGGTGAGGTGGGAGCCCGTCAGGCCGTGGTTCTTCACTTCTGTGCCTCGCTTCGAGTTCGTGAGCCTCCCCCCGCTCTAGGGCGATGATGAAGAGCGCCGAGGTCGTGACGAGCACATTGGGTCGGTCCCATTCGCGCGGAAGCCTAGTGCGGTGCTAAGCGAACACGAGAGAGCACCCGCCACGAAAACGCCGGCCAGGATGAACTTAGGCCGGCCAACGCGACAGCAATCTCAAATAGCCTAGTCGAGCAGATCGCCTGGCACCTTGCCGCCGTTCTCGGAAAGCTTCTTCATCAGCGCCTTGTGAAGGAAGATGTTCATCTTGGCGCTGTCGTGAGCGTCCCCGGAATAGCCGAGCTCCTGCGCCAGTTCCTTTCGCTCTTCGAGGCTGGCATCCATTCCAAGCGCCTTCATCAAGTCGACGATCGAGTGCCGCCAGTCAAGCTTCTGGCCCGACTTCTGGGCTGCGGCGTTCAAGATAGGTTCGATGTCGACAGAGGGTTTCGGCGTCGTGTCCCTGCCTGGTCGGGCCGGCTCCTGCGCAGGCGACGCCATCTGCTCGGCGGTCGGGGATGTGCTTGCCTCGGTGGAGACGCCGGCCGACGGTGTTGTCGGAGACTGCGGCAACTGCGAGGTCGGTGCCGAAGCCGCGGTCCCGGCGGTCGATGCCTCCGGTACGGGCGCAGCATGGGCATCGCCGAAGATGGCGTGCTTGATACGGTCGAAGATGCTCATCGATGTTCTCCTTTTTCGTTGCGTGTCGGGGCCGTCACTGGGACGGCCTCACGTTGATTTCGAATTTACCGTGCGACAAAGACTTCTTCATATCGAACCACGTGCGTGGTCTGACGGCGCCGCCGACCCACGCGGCGATAGCGCCTACGGCGAGGGCGATGAATGCCAGGATCGCACCGGCCGAGAAGGCGGTCGCTGCGGCCTGGGCCGCCTCGGTGGCCTGCTGCTTCGCCTGTGCGACGGCGTCCGTATACTGCTTTTCGTACTGGGCGACCTGCTGCTTCGCCTGATCGACAGGAATGTTCTGCGCCTTGGGAATGGCGTCTGCGGCTCGGTTTCGAGCCTCCCCGGCCTTCGACTGGTCGCCCGTGATCGCCGCCCTTACCGATGCCACGGCCGCGTCGCGAAGAGCGGCAGGGTCGTTGCCGCCAGAAGCGTCACGGATGTTCTGCTCGATGCCGGCCATTGGATCGGTGGCGGTCGCAAGAGCCGGGGCCGCAGTCGTGGCTGCCGTCGCGGCTGTCGATCCAGCGCTAGAGACTATACCGCCTAGACCGGAAAAGACGCCGCCGACGAGCGCGCCTACAGAAGTCGTCAGCAGGTAGACGACGACAAGCGTGGTGACCGCCCACGAGCTCACCCCGTGGAGGGCGCCGGTCGAGCGCACCGGTCGACCCGAAAGACGGCTCGCGATGTAGCCGCCGATGAAGGAGGCAATGAGACCGCTAACGACGAACCAGACGGCCGTGCTGACGGAGAGAGTGGCGGCGCTTGGGTTGTCGCTCGTGCCAGGATCGATCACCGCGGCGCCGATGCCAGCACCCAGCAGGTTGAGTAGCAGTTGGACAACGAGCGCGACGGCAACGCCTGCAAAGACCGCGCCCCATGAACCTTGTTCAGCGCGGCATTAAGGTAAGGATTGTCGTCGCGAGAGTGTATGTGCGCGACTGTGGAAACCGGTTCGGTCATTGCTTTCATCCTCCATTCACGGGTTCGTGAGTGGCTCAGGAACACTCAGCTCAAGTGTTTGTTCCAATCACTGATCAGGGTCCAGGAGCCCAACTCCAATACCACCGCGGCTCGAACGACTGCAGTTTCCTTACATTAGGCGGCCGCCATCAATGAGTCGTGGTATTGAGGAAGGGGCGTCGCAGTTCCTTTCAGACGAGACCCATGCCGGCGCCGATTAGCTTGACTGCGCTCGCCGAGTGGCGGGCATCCGCGCCTTACAAGAGCGCCTTAACTTGTGGCGGCAAAGCTTCGCGGCTCGGCGCTCGAAATCCGGCTGCCCCAAGACTGTTACTGCGTGGCAGCTTGCGCTGAATGATGTTACAGCGACATTGCATATATTCCGAGTGGAGGTAGTCATTCAGCTCCGTCATCTCACCACTTTCGCCGCCGTCGCCGAAACCCTGAATTTCACCCGCGCCGCAGAGCGAGTTCATCTTTCGCAATCAAGCGTGACCGAGCAGATCCAGGCACTGGAAACCGACCTCGGCACCAAGCTGTTCGACGGGTCCCGTCGGAAACTGACGCTAACCCCGGCGGGACTGCGATTGATCGACGATGCCGCCGAACTGCTCAAGCTAGCGAAGGAGACACATTCGGTGGTCGCGGAGGCCGGCGAAGTGGTATCCGGAAGGCTTGTGATCGGTGCGCTTGAAACCTTGTGCGTTAGCCGTTTGCCGAAGTTGCTGGCGGAGTTCCACCGCCGTTTCCCAATGGTGGAACTCGACTTGAAGACTGCCGACAGCGGCGCCTTGCGCAGCGGGGTGAAGAGCGGCGTCATGGATGTGGCCTTCGTGTTTTGAGAGGTAGCGGCCGCATCAGACGTCCGCGTCGAGGTCGTCGGGGAGGACGACATGCTTATCAAACGGAATTGAAAGGGGGCCGCCGCGGGCAGCCCCTTGGCCGCGTTACTGGATGACCTGCACGACCTTGCGCGTCTGCGGCTCCACGATCACGCGCTGCTGGCCCATAACGACATAGCCGTAGCGCGGATTTTCCGGGACGGGCGTCACGACCACGTCCGCGGGCAAGGCCGCCCCTACCGCGACCGGCTGCTGGACAACGACGGTCTGCTGCGGGATCGGTGCCTGCTGGACATAGGTCACAACCTCACGCGGCGGCGGATCAATTACCGCGCCGGTGATTGCACCAGCAACGCCGCCTACGGCCGCGCCTACTGGGCCACCAACAATCGCACCCGTTGCGGCGCCGCCGACCAGACCAGTGACCGCGCCGTCGGCGTATGCAGAAGCCGCGAACGAACAGGCGATAGCGGCGGTTGCAATCATGATCTTCTTCATGTCTTTCTCCTCGATTTCGATGCACAGGAGAAAGCGCCGGTGCGATTTTTGTTCCACTCCGGTCAGCACGACCGCAATAACCCTCAGTTTCCGCTTATCCGCTTCTGTCGCATCGACGAACGCCTCCCACGCGTGCACGGGCTGTCCGCTATGGCCGAAATCGAAAGCGAAGATGCTGATGGATAGAATGCCCTGCATCGTGATCACGCCGACCGCGCTGGGGCTTCTCGATCTGCTCTTCAATCTCCTTTTTGACCTTGGCGCGGGCGTCGGCCTCGAACTTGGCGCGGATGCGTTCCGCTTCGTCTTCAATAACCTCGATGGGTTCACTGGAATCATCGGGCAGGCCGGGACCGCTCTGGCTAAATCGTGACTTCCTTGGCGCGGTCGTTGGGGCCGTTTGTGATCTTGGACACGGCGCCCTCCTATTCGGATGTTGCAGGCCGAGGGATGCGTTCGATGTCGTCCTCAATGTCGTCGGCATCTCGAGAAGCGGTCGCGCCGCCTTTACCGCCAAACGATGGGTGAGGGGAGATCTCGTCGTCGGCCTGAAGTTCGTCAGTGTTTTGATAGCCTTTTCGCTCTTCCATCATCATCACTGGCCTCGTCGTCCACCACGAGCACCCGCCGGACCTCGTCGGTGGGTGCGGTTGAGGCGAGGGCATGCTGCTTGTCGCGCCAGTCGTTTACGACTTGCGACCAGTGGTCCCTGTCGCGTCCGTTGGGGCAGCCTTCGCTCTGCCATATGGCGTGCGCGCGTCTGCTGATCCAGTTGTAGTCGTCGTCGTGCATCGTCTTCTCCGCTCCGCACCGAACGCCACGCCAGGGGCAGAGTTCCAAGGAACCGTCACGCGGTCGAAATGGAAGCGGCTGTCTCGTATCGGCATTGTGCGGTCGCTCGCCCTGCGACGACCCGATCCAGTGGCTGGCGCCTGATGGGCTAGCGTGATCATCCTGTCGCGAGACGGGGTTCTGGGGTACCCGACACGAAGACCCGCTCGTACTCCTGTTCCGGCCGGCCATAGGACTTGCCTGCGTAGGCCTCCAGTCCGGGTCGGTCTCTGATCGTGATGGCACCGCGCTCCGACTTGATTAGAAGAAGCCCCTCAAGCACGTGGAGGCTGGTCGTCACGCCCGGACGGCGGACGCCCAGCATCACTGCGATGTAGTCGTGCGTGATCCGGATGACGTCGCCGTCGATCCGATCGTGGCTCATCAGGATCCAGCGGGCGAGCCGCCGGTCGACGTGATCTGTCGCATTCGAAAGCGCGGTGTAGGCGACCTGTGCCGCAAAGACGTGGGTGAACTTGGCCAGGACCGCTGCAAACGTCGGCCTGGCGTTTACAGCCTTCGAGAAGGAATCAATAGGAACGCGATGTCCTCCCCCATGTGCCTGCATGACGATCTCGTAGATGCTACGGTCGTCGCCGACGGCCGCGGCAAGAGGCGTGAATCCTTCGCGTCCGAACATGCCGGCTTCGGCCCGCTTACCGTTTTCGCCGACGACCATGACCGAACCGAAGCCCGACGATGGGAAGTAGACGTAGTCGATCAGTGCCTCGGCGCGGGCCATGACGAAGCCCTGGGGCATCTCGATCTCTTCGAGGGACGAGCCGACCGATGCGAAATCTTCGTTCGAAAGCATGTTGAGAATACGATTGCTGCTTAAATCTGCGGCGCCGCTGCCATCCATGGCCGGAACCTCCTCCTGGGGCGAGAGTGCCCAAGGCTCCCGGCGCTCGCGCCCTTGATAGTGGCGAGCGATGAAGCAACCTAGCACGTCGTACAGGTTGTGTCCGATTTATCTCACCCGGTGCCTTTCGCAGAAATCGACTCGACGCCGACGAATCAGCTCCCATGTGATTCGTTGTGACATCGAGAGGTATTGCGTGATGACCACTTCTGATCTGAAAGTCCCTGTCCGTCCGCTTCATGTAGAAATCGACGGAGCCGGCAGGTACCGGCAGGCGTTCTGCGTCGACGACGTGGCCGCAATGCTTATGGGGGGATGGCCACAGTCGGCGAAGACCAATCCCGCCTTCCATCGAGCACTGGCGACTTCGCTCGACGCGATGGAGCTCTACGTCGACGCGGAAACGGCTCGCGAGGCATTTGTGCATGCTGCGCACACGGCTGGAATGCACGTGCTTCCCGACGACATGGCGGAGATGCGCAAGGCAGGGTGATGACAAAAGAAGGGCCCCGCCGGAGCGGGGCAGTTGGAGAGTGGTGCGTCCGGGAACGGGCGACACTCCTTCATCGTAGCATCCCCGCCGCCACAGGCAATTCATCCATAAGCCTTTTCTGATAAAGTTCGAGAAATGAACAAGCGTTCCCAGCCTCTTCTCGCCGACGACCATCCCCTCAGGGGCCGGGCGCGCAAGCGTCGCGACCCCGCCCAGCCGAATCTGCTTCTGGATCCGATGCCGTTGCGCGTCGAACCGGCCTTGGCACTCTTGAAGCCCAGGCCTCCCACCGACTCTCGCTATATCGCCGAGATCAAGTTCGACGGCTATCGAGGCGCGATCCACATCGAACCAGGCGGCGTCCGCTTCCTCACCAGAGGAGGCCACGATTGGACAGCGCGCTTTCCGGCCGTTGCCGACGCCGCGGGCGAGCTGGGCGTCGCGAGCGCGATCTTGGACGGCGAGGCTGTCGTGCTTGATGAGCAGGGACGATCGGACTTCGGTGCATTGCAGAGGTCGTTGGGCGGCAGGGGAGGCAAGCTGGCCTCGGGCAGTTCCGTCTTCTACGCCTTCGACCTGCTTTACCTCGATGGGCACGACCTCCAGACGATGGAGCTGTCGAGCCGCCGGCATTTGCTGGAAGAGCTGCTCGACGGCCGGGAAGGGGCGATCCGGTTCTCCGAGCAGATCGAAGGCGACGCCGTCTCGATCTTCAACGCGGCCTGCGAACACGGGCTTGAAGGCGTCATCTTCAAGGACCCGGACAGCCCGTACCGTTCCGGCCGTACGGGCGACTGGGTCAAGGTGAAGTGCATCCAGTCAGAGAGCTTCTTCATCGTTGGCTACGAGAAGTCGGCTGTTGCCCGCGGCGGCGTCGGAAGCCTTCTGCTGGCCGCGCGCAAGGGCGACGTCCTTCAGTACGTCGGTTCCGTCGGTACGGGATTCAAATACAAGGACGCCGTGGAACTGCGCGATATGCTTGACAAGCTGGTCATGAAGAAGCCGCCGATCACTTACCACGGACGTCGAAAGAATGTCGTCTGGGCGCAGCCCACCCTTATAGCCGAGGTCGAATACCGCGCCTGGACCGACGACGGCAAGCTCAGGCACGCGTCCTACAAGGGACTGCGAGACGTGCAGGACAACGCGGCCGTCTATGAGATCGAGGAATGATCATCGACCGCGTCTTGCAGTCGTCTGACGCGCAGCGACCAACCGCACGGCGACACATGTTCCGCCCTGCCGCGGTCGTCTTCGTCAATCTGGAGGGTCGCCACGATCCAGTCGGCCGGCATCACCCCCGGAAGGTCTTCACGCAACAAGGCGACGGCCAGCTCGTCGAGAGTGTCGAGACCGCTTCTGGCCTCTCGGCCGGCTTGCTCGAGCGTCCATAGATATCGGGTCTTCATCTGGTCTGTTCCGTCGCACATCCAGCCCACTTACCCCCAATCGCTGCGCGAGAGAAGGGCCTTCTTGTTTCGGTCGAAAGCCCCACCATCTCAGAAGAGTCCTCGAACCTGGAGCACTCGAGATGGAACACGACGCCCTCGAACTGACAGTCGCCCCCGAGATCGAAATCTTGCCGCCGGAGCACGACGAAGTCGATCGCGACGGCGCATTTACCTGTCTTTGTTGCGGGAGACCGCAATCCTTCCTGGACGACGACGGCTGCGGCATCTGCGAGGAGTGCCTCGCGCCCTAGGACATGGAACTTCTCGATTCGACGCCCGTTTTCTCGAGGTCGAAACTTTCAGGAGGCTATCATGGCAACCACATCGAGAGGCCGCGCCCAGGACCGAGCTAAAGTCGCCGGCGGTCAGGACCACGAAGTCAAATACGAGGCGAAGAAGGAAGGCGTTTCCAA
The DNA here is from genome assembly GCF_053522545.1 of Rhizobium sp. 21-4511-3d. NCBI lineage: Bacteria > Pseudomonadati > Pseudomonadota > Alphaproteobacteria > Hyphomicrobiales > Rhizobiaceae > Rhizobium > Rhizobium sp. 21-4511-3d. Next base: position 86,452 of record NZ_JBNWCF010000020.1, read on the forward strand.
AGACACGGTCAAGAAGGCCGTGAAGGCGGCCGGGAACTCGCGCAAGAAGGTCGAGGCTGAAATCGGCAATCGCTGACTGTCGGGAGCGCTTCAGAGCCGCTCTACCTGAGCGGCCCTGATCACGATCTCGTCTTGATCGAGGCGAGCTTCCAGTTCCCGTCTAAAGGCAGCCCACCACTGCCGATCCAGCTCGTCCGTCATTACCTCGACGACGACGATCCTGTCCCGGTCTACGTCGCCATCGTTCTCCCACAGGCCTTCCGCAGGCGCATTCAGGTGCATCGTGACGCCGCCGAATTCTTCCGTAAGTTCGTTCCGGGCTCGTTCAAGAACCGTACGGCCGTCGTCGCCGGTTACCGGAAGAAGGATTTCGACCAGGTAGCTCATGCGGGGCGTCCCTCGGTCAGGCCGTGCCGTGCTTTGGGCGTTCGAGCTTCTTCTCGAGGTCTTTCTTCTCACCCTCTCGGTCGTCCGCGACAAGTTTCGCGCGGACGCGAGCGATCTCTTCGTCGGAGGCGTCGATCGGAGCGCTGGAATCGTCTGGTATGCCGCCGCCCGTCTGAGCGATGGTTTCGTCCTTGGGGCGGTCGTTGGGCCCGTCCGTGATCTTTGTCATGGCACGATCTCCTTCTCGATCACAACCACCGTCTGCGCCCTGAGTTCCGCACTCCGTCGCCGGACGGTAGATCGTTGCCAATATCGTCCGTCGGCCCCGCCCCGGACGCCGCGCGGAACGATCGCTACATCTGCGGGTTAACGGCCACGACCACCACGGCACGGAGATTTTGATGATCGACCCTCCGACAAACGAGCCTGACACCCCTGAGCGAAAAGTAGAACTCGACCAGACGGTCGACTACGCCATCCAGCTCCTGGTCGAGGAAGCCCATCTCGTCGGATGGACGCGCGTCGAATTCCTGACCGCAGTGCTCGACGCGGCGAAAACCCGATTGTCCGCGATCGAGGAGGAACGCGATCTCGAAGAGGGGCAGGCTTGAAGATCGCTACCTACAACGTGAACGGAGTGAACGGCCGGCTCGAAATCCTTCTGCGCTGGCTTGGCGAGGCATCGCCTGACGTCGTCTGCCTCCAGGAGCTGAAGGCGCCGCAGGAGAAGTTCCCGCTCAAGGCGATCGAGGCCGCAGGCTACGGCGCGGTCTGGCAGGGCCAGAAGTCATGGAACGGCGTCGCGATCCTCGCCAAGGGGCAGCAACCACACCTGACTAGGAAGGGGCTGCCGGGCGAGCCGGAAGACGAGCACAGCCGCTATATCGAGGCGATCGTCGACGGGGTCGTCATCGGCGGCCTGTACCTGCCGAACGGCAATCCCTATCCGGGTCCGAAATTCGACTATAAGCTTCGGTGGTTTAAGCGACTGCAGGACTACGCGGCCGAGCTGCTCGAACTGGAGGTGCCTGTCATCCTCGCAGGCGACTACAACGTCATGCCGACAGAGCTGGACGTGTACAAGCCGGAGCGGTGGACGGACGACGCCCTGTTCCGCATCGAGGCGCGGGAGGCTTACAAGAAGCTGGTCGACCAGGGGTGGACGGACGCCCTTCGTCATCTGCATCCAAACGAGCGCATCTACACCTTCTGGGACTATTTCAGGAACGCCTACGCCCGCGACGCCGGACTACGGATCGATCATTTCCTGCTGAGTTCGGAGGCGGCCGAACGGCTGTCGAAAGCCGGGGTAGAAAAGCATGTCCGCGGCTGGGAGCACACCAGCGACCATGCCCCGGTTTGGATCGAACTCAGCGATAAGCCCGTCAAGAAGAGGAGGAAGTCATGACCGACGACTGGAGGGCGCGCCTGCGCGACAAACTGGAGGACTTCGTCGACACTTTCGTCGTCGCCGGAGCGAAGCAGGACGACGTCTTCGACGCCATCATCGAAGAGGTTGGAAACCTCAAAGTCGCGGTGGATCGAGACCCGGATCCGCCGGAAGACGACAGCTTCGCGGTCGAAGAGCCTGCAAACGACTGGCCGTCGGCCGATAAGAGCTAGCGGCTGCAGCAGCGCCGACAGTGTACTCATCCGTCCTATAGCGGACGGAGACCTTTCGCCTCGTCGTTCGTTTTCCTCCCGCAATATGGAGGAAGCATCATGACCGAGAACTCGGCGCGGCGTCGGAATTCCCTCACGACGCAGGAACGGATGGAAAACCGCGAACGAACCAACCAGATAGCTCGCGACGCCCTCGCGGAGGAACGTCGGCTCCGCGAAGCGAAGACCGAACACCTGCGCGCCGCCCGGCTTCAGGCCGAGCAGCAATCCCGCCAGCTTTAAGTCTGCAAAGGCATCGGACGAGGAGGGTCGATCATTCGCATTTTATTAAACATGTAGGCAAATACTCCGTTCCGAGGGGCAGTCTATATCTGGATACGCGAGTTCACCTTGCGACCACGGAGCGGAGACTGCCATGTACCAGCGTACGGTTCTCATTGTCGAAGATGAAATCCTGATCAGGATGATGCTCGCGGACACGCTTTTCGACGAAGCTACGACGTGATCGAGGCTGCGAATGTCCTTGAAGCCGTAGCCGCGCTGGGACAGCGGAAGATCGATGCCGTCGTCACAGACGTTGACATGCTTGGCGGCCTGAGTGGCCTCGATCTCGCAAGGATGATTTCAGCGACCCACATGAACGTGCCGGTCATCATTGCATCGGGCGGCCATCGCCTCCGGCCAGACCAACTCCCCGGCCATGCCGTGTTCGTTCCCAAGCCCTATGGGCTGGGTGTCGTTGCAACGATGGTGGGGAAGATGACTTCGGGCGAGGAGCGTCGGCTCGCGGGCTAGTCGAAGTCACCGATCTTGCCAGTCTGAAAGACGACAATCGGATCGCCTTCGTCGCCGACGGCCGGAAGTCCCTCACGTTTGACGACGAGGGTTCCCGCATGATGCTTGGCAAGTTCCTTCGCTTCCTCCACGGCGCCCGGCTCGTCCCCGTCGACGACCGTCTCCCAGACTTGAACGGGCTGCCCGTGGTCATCGAGATCGAAAGCGAATATACTGATCGTGGTAAACGCTCCTGGCATTGCAATCACGCCGATCCGCGCTGTGGCTTCTCGACCTGCTCGTCGATTTCCCTCTTCACCTTGGCTCGGGCGTCGTCCTCGAACTTGGCGCGGATACGATCCGCTTCCTCTTCGGTTGCCTCGATCGGCTGGCTGGAATCATCCGGTAGGCCGGGACCGCTTTGTGCGATGGTGGAGTCCTTCGGCCGGTCGTTCAGGCTGTCTGTGATCTTGGACATGTCGTCCTCCTATTTGGATGTCGCCGGCCGCGGGACACGCTGGGCGTCATCATCGCCTTCGTGGGCATTGGTTGTCGCCGGTTTCGTTGCATCGCCGCCCGCGCTGCGAGAAGGCCGTGGCGAAATCTCGTCATCTGCCTTCAGTTCGTCGGTATTCGTGTAACCTTCACGATCGGCCATCGCGCTACTCCCGGTTCGCCGTCTGCGGGGCCGGGATGTGATCCTTCGGATCGGCTCTGCCGGTCTCAGGATCGGCATCCGTGACGCCGTCGCCGGCCTCGCGGCTGTTACCCATGTTTACGGGCGGGGCACGCTGGTCGTCGACATTGGTTTCGGGAAGCTCGTCGTCCTGCGTGTCTTCGTTCAAGGATTTCGGGGGAAGCTTCGCGGAGCTCGGGATAGAGTTCGTAGGCATTTGGGTTCTCCTTCTAAGAAAAGGGAACTCGCAGGTCCGATAGCGGTTCCCGCGTGCGGTCGGGCACCGCCATGGAGGGGGGTGCTTGGTTCAGTGACGGGCTGGCCCATCAACGGGCTTCGATACGAAAGGCTGTGAGGACCTCCGTCGTAATCGTTCCGGTCACTTTAAGATTGTTATCCTTCTGCATCTGGGAAAGCGCGGCACGAGTATCTTCATCGACAACGCCAGTGAGAGAGCCTGCATAGTAACCGTAGGCGGTCAGGCCGGACTGAACCAGAATGACGATCTGCTTGAACTTCGCGGAATTTCCCGGAAGCACTTTCGCCGGCGCGACAACACTCGGAGCCGACGGGACGGGATTCTGCACAGCGGGCGAGGTATAGGTCGGTGCCGTGTACAGGGGTGCCGGTGGCGGAGCAGGCGCCGGATCATAAGAAGGAGCGGAATAGCTGGTGCGTGGAAGATATCCGCCGCCACTGCCGGAGCTGTGACTGCTGTGGGAGCTGTGAGAGCTGTGGCTCGAATGGGAGCGATGTCCCGTGAGCGAAAACACGTGGCGCAGCTTGAGCCTTTCAAAAACGGATTGCGGGTCTGGCTTCTTCGTCACTTCCGAAGCCGGCATGGCGTCGGCCTTCACGGGCAGGAAGCCCGCGGCCAAGAGCGATGGAATGAGAAAAACGCGTCGCTTCATATCGGCCCCAGCTTCTTGAATCCTTTGGAGTGATCGTACCATTCGAAAAACCCTCCGCAGCGCGGTTTGCTAGAGCACTGGGCACAGAAGGATTCGAACTTGTTCTTCCAGTCGGAAATGGCCGCCGACGCGCGTCCGCGATAGGCTTCCGGTACCGAACAGAGTGGAAAATTGTAGAGCTGGACCGACACGCCCTTCGCCGTCGCGATGTTGATCGCGCTTGCTATCATCCCGAAGTCGATCGACGTGTCCTTGAATATCCGGCTCCAGTTCATGCGTCCGAAGCCGATGCTCTCCAACTGCATGATCGCCCATCGTTCGGCGAAGGGAAGGGTGGTTCCGACGAACGAGGCGAGCTCCGGCATCGACGCGTAGTTCTGCTCGAGAACCACCGTCCTGAGCTCCACCGAGGACCCTGCACGGAAAAGGATGCTGAATGATTCGAGCAGCCTTTCGAAGGCGCCTTCCTTCTGCACGATCGCGTCGTGGAGGGAGGCGTCGCTGGAATAGAGCGGTATCCCCCACAGCACTTTGTCGACGCCGATGCGCTTCAACGCAAGGACGTCATCGTCGTCAAAGTGCTGGCCGTTCGTCAGGACGTGGAAGGTGAGATCAGGCCGCACCGCGGTCAACTCTTCGAGCATCTCGAACAGTTGACGCTTGTGAAGAAGGGGCTCGCCGCCTGAAATGCCGATATACGCGGAAGGCGGCGCCAGCGATGCCGCAATCTTCAGTTCGCTGAAGAGATCGACGTGGTGTTTCTTCGGCGGCTGCGAGCACATCAGGCAGAGCTGGTCGCACTGTTCTGTTACCAGAAGCGTATTGTGGCGGGAGTCGGCTCGGATGAGACGCCGGGCGCTCTCCTGGCCAGGAGCGATCAGGATGACGTCGTCGGCGAGGTTGACGTGCGCAGGTGCGTCGACCTCGAGAGCGAAGCCCTGGAAGTCGTATTCTCTGCGATCGCCGTCGACGCGCTTTAAAACGGCGTCGTGCGGCCCAAGAGCATCGCCCGTCTCGCGAAGGCGCACGACAAGAGGTTCGACCGCCGGAAAGGGCTGAACCGGGATGCGAAGCTGTATCATGAGTGCACCCGCAGAAGTTCAGGTTCGAGACTTTCGAGCCCTGCCCATAAGGCCACCGACTTTTTGACCTTTTCGTCATCGGAATAGATCAGCTCGAACACGAGGTCGAATATGCCAAGGTGCCTTTTGCAGAAATCCGTCTCATGACGCGGCATGTCAATTCGGCCGTACCTGGAAAGGTCGTCGATGAGATCGACCCCGCAGAAAGCCTGGTAGGGGCAGTGGACGCAGTCGGCGTCGAGGGTGTTCAAGGACTCGGCGTTTATCGCTTCAGCGACCGTGGCGTCGAATCCTTCGTGGACGTTGCCCATCCGTAGGTCGATCTGTCCGAGCCGGCCCATCATCCTGGCTTCGTCCGTCGGGTAGAAGGATCCGTCGTGATCGACGACCACGTAGCTCAATCCGACCGGATTTGGATTTCGGAGATCGACATGTCCGTCGTGCCCGCTCAACAGCACGCGACGAAGACAGTGGGAAAAGTAGAACTCTTCCATTGGTATCGAGGACGTCGCGTTATGCTCGACAAGGGCGAGAATGAAACGCCTGACGTAGTCGTTCCATTCTGCGCCGACGTCGCGGGTGCGGAACCGCTTGCGAGCAAATCCTTGATGGTTGACCGGTCTGAGGAACAAGGATTGAAGTCCGTGCGAGGCGTAGGTCGCGATGACGGCTTCCGGATCGGGCAGCGCGTCGGGATCGAAGGTCGGCAGCGCCGAAACGCGGCCTGGACAGAGGGAGAGCGCCTTGTCCAGGTTCGCGAGGAAGCGGCCGGTGAGGCCTTCCGTGCCTGTGCGATTTCGTTCGTGCAAGGCAACGGTCGGATCGAACGAGGTGCTAATGTAGGTGTCGGCGCTGGACAGGAATTCCCAGGCGCCTTCGCTCACGTCCTGCAGGTTCGTACATACGACGAACTCTGACGTCCTGAACCGCTGGCGGGCGAAGCCGCGAACTTCCTGAAGGACGTCGAGACGCAAAAGAGGTTCGCCCCCTTGGAATTCGATCTTGATCTTATCGGTAGGCAGGCCGTCCAGCCAGTGGATGACGGCCTGCAACGTGCGACGGTCCCAGTCGTGCCCCGGCGTACTTTGGTTTACGCGGCTGACCTGGCAGTACGAGCAGGCAAGATTGCACCGAAGGGTGGGAACGAGAATGACGTAGTCGAGCTCCGTCGGCATATGAAGGCGTCGCGCCCATCTGTAGCCGAATGACTGAAAGCGGAGATCTCCAGGACGGTTGAAAGCATGTCCGTTGCTTTCAAGAAACCGCTCGTCTTCGCCGGTCAGGCGTCCTTCGGCATATCGCTCCAGGAATTCCTGCGGCGCCTCGAAGAAGCCGCCGGCGTCGTCACAAAAGAGAAAGCGGCCGGAGGGGACGGGTCGGAACTTCAACGGCATGACGTCCATCACAGCAGGCTCTCAAGCATGCGGCGGCGAGTGCCTTCGGTTTCGCGATAGATCTTCTGTCGATAGAGGGTGTGCTGAAACGCGGCCAGCAGCTCGGCGCCATCGTCGTCCAGGGTCACTCCGTCGGCCTCGATCGTGACCTTCACGCCGGGATAGAGGTAGGAAAATCGAACGATAGCTTCTTCGAGATACGGCGCGAAGACCGGTTGGACTTTAATATTCATGATGTGTCTTCTGACGGGGCAAATCAGGTTCTGGCAACTATGCGGGCCACACTGCCACCAGGAAATTAACCGCCCAAGTTGTTTTGTGACTTTTTTTGAACATTTAGACCGAATTCGACAAGCCGAGGCTCGCCCCCTTGGAGATGACTATTGGCGGTTGAGCGCGCGCGTGTATGCTGGCCCGACTTTGACGACGAGCGGTGCAACCTTGCGCTACGACAGAACATGCATTTTCGCGGTGGCGACGGCTCTCGTCGGACTGTGCTTCGGCGTGCCTGCCCGAGCCGAGATCAAGCCGGTGCCGCAGGTTCAGCAAACTCTGTCGGGAGAAGGCTTCGACGCTGGCACGCCGGACGGCATCTGGGGACCGAAGTCGGTCGCCGCGTTGAAAGCATATCAGCGATCTAAGGGCCTGAATCCCAGCGGCGTGGTCGATCAAGCATCACTCCGCTCACTCTTCCCCGATGTCGTGTCGCCGACGCCCGACACGGCAACACCTGATACGGCGGCCACGCCTCCAGCCATTGTGCCGTCGGGAACTGCGAGCCCGTCACCCGACGTGGCGGCTGCACCTGTTCAGCCTGCGATGAACAGTTGGACTAACGATACGGGTCGGAGCGAACCGGAAAAGGATGGATCCAGCGTCGCAAAAGTCTTCGGCCTTATCATTGCGGTGGTCGCGATCATGGCCTTCAAGGCTAGACCAAGAAGAAAGGTTGCCACCGGGCGCACGCGATCACGTCGACGTTGAAGCGCGAATCCTTCGGCTTTATTGTGGGATCGGGACATTCTTGAACGAAGGCGCCGGGAAATAGCCTGCCGGTCTTGAACGGAATCGCAGTCGATGTTTGACGTCGCGACTGCGCGGCCCAGATGCGACCGAAGCGCGCGGAGCGGGGTGTGAAAGTCCCAAAAAGGGCCGATGACTGCTATCGACTTTCAGTTGATTGTTACGCTAACAATCTAGCGTCTGCGATGCGGTGGCCGGAGGGGTTCTGCAACGCTGGGGTGACTTTTACAAACGGAACTTATGATGCGGACAAGAATACTTGTCGCCGCGACGGCGACGTATGTCCTTATGACACCTTGTGCCCAGGCCGAATGCGTCGGCGAGGGTTCCTACAGGGTATGCTCGGAGAGCTATCAGGACGCCGACGGCGATTTTCACGTTCGCTCGTCGGATACCGAGGGCAATTCGTACGGCGTCGATTCAACGACGCGCACTCTTCCGGGCGGGAGCACGGAAATCAGAAGCGACGACAGCGAGGGCAACTCCTATTCAGTCAAGAGCTGGTCGGATTCTACGGGCGTCCATTCGGTCGACAGCGAAGGCAACGAATGCACGATCACCAATAGCGGCGTCGTGATCGGCTGCGGGGAGTAGGCGGTATGCTCATTGTCATAACATGGCTGATCTGCGGAGTGGTGACCGGCATCATCGCATCTTCGAAAGGTCGTACCGGCGTCGGTTGGTTTCTGATCGGATGCATTTTGGGAATCTTTGGATTGATCCTGATCGCGTGCCTGCCTTCTCTTCAGGCGCCCGCTACCGTTCCGTTCAATCAGGTTGCAGATGCCCGACCCACCAAGACCTGCCCGGACTGCGGGGAGACGATCCTTATGGTCGCGAACGTATGCAAGCATTGCGGCCTGCGCTTCGACGGTTCGAAAGTGGGTGCTTGATGACCGTAGCCAAAATCCTTTGTGTAGTGTTCGGAGTTGCCATCCTCGCAGTCGGAGCGGCGTGGGCAGCAGGCGTCAGGATCGTGGTGGTCCAGCCGATCGGAGCGGTACCTGATGGTTTAACCGTCCTGGTGACTGGCCTTCCGGGCCTGAACCTGATCGACAGCCCCGATGCAATCTGCCAGCGCAAGCAGGGTGGAGTGAGCCTGTTTTGCAGGGGCGTCACCGCCGGCGCAATCGCGAAGAACGGGCATATCATCGCGAGGCTGCCATACAGCGGCTTCCTGTTTCGCCTGAGCGGCGCTCCTCAACTCGTGAACTGAGCGTTGGGGCGCAAGCACTGTCTGCCGCGATGGTCTTCGTGGACTTCACCCGCAATTTAAGGTGAATGCAATGGAAGTCCGCACTAGACATCGATTGCGAGTCACGCTCCATTGCTTCTCTACGTTCCAAAGAAATACAACACGATGCGCCTGAAAGTCCGTCCACAAACTGCCAATTTACTCAGAGGGCTCTTTTCAAATTCGAAAGAGGGCCCCTTTCGAGAGACTTTGAACAATCTTAGACGGTCGCTCCAACCGAATGAGACCAGGGCGGTCTATGAGTACATCGAGCAGAGCCCACTGTTCAAGAAAAAACCCTATCTCGACAACTACCCAAAGTACCCTGTCACATCCTCGAGCGTTATAAGGCTGGTAGATGTGCCGCTTGAGAGCGAGCTGGATGCGCAAGTTGCGCGAATTAATAAAGAGGCCTTGAAGCTTCTTGAATACATCGAAGCGCTGTCGGCTGCTAACCAGCTCGTGCAACAGGGAGACTATAACGGTGCGCTTGAAAGCTACGTGCGGATCATCGCCGCCCACGGGTATAGCAATTGGATCCTAAGAAAATTCGTTTTCCTGAATAATCGAACGAAATCCGCGGGCAACATCGCTTCGACCTTCGAAACCTATTTTTCGGCGACACACGGCGTCAGGCGCAACCCCATCACGATGGCGCTTTACGACATGATGGATGACACAATTCCATATTTGGCGATGCGACTGTTGATTTCCACTGAGAGCTGACCCGGCGTTTCCACCGAGAAGTGACCCGCCTTTAGGTATCGTTTGTATTGGTCGTAGTGGTCAAGTTCCTGCGTTT
>NZ_JBNWCF010000021.1:0-83292 GCF_053522545.1 Rhizobium sp. 21-4511-3d
AGCCCCCGCTGAAAACATGCGAGGGACGGTTGAAACATGGGTCAATTCTCAATGGAAATATTACGCTGCGCCGGGTCAGCTCTCAGTGGAAATCAACACCCTTAACCCCGTAAATCGTACCGACGAGCCCTGCGAGCCCTCCGCCCAGAGAGTGGCCAGTCAACGTTATGTCTGCGCTAGAACCTCCGTTTGCTGTCACGGTCGCCAAAAGGTTCTGGTAGTAGGCAATAGCTGCGTTTACGTCTGCTGCCTCGTCGGTGCCACCACCGATCGTCCATCCATTCCACAAATCGCCATCAAAAAAGTTGCTGCCGAATACGGTTGTGGTGCCGCGGTATGCGATTTCGTATTTGCTGCCGTTCGAGTAGGTGACTGCCCCGAAGTCGTTGCTTCCGATATCTTGATAGGTCGTCCTTGTCCAACTTCCCAATCCTGTTGACGCGGAACCATCCAATGCCGCGTGAGATCCAAAATCATAAGCGTTCATCGCGAGAATTGCATTCATCAGGTCATCATTCATAAATCGTTCCTCCGAAGATAGTTGACTAGATTTTCCATCAAGCTGTAACCAAAGAAGTAGTTTGGTAGGTTTTTGAGTGCCCCCTTTCCCGCGTAACGGTCGAGCTTATTATGAAATGATGTCACCCAGGGAAGGTAAGCGTCGACACTACGCGTTACGGGATCGTCCGTTATTTGAATTGTTGCGTTAATGAAGCGAGCATTTGGACCACCTACTTGCGCTATATTTTTATAGTCGACGAATTCTATGGAGTACGGATTAGTGAGATCGGAGAACGTAATAAGCTGGGGGAGCCATGGTTCACCGACTGTAAAGGCCTTGCCGGCCCACGCGGTTAAGGTGCCACCAGGCGGGTCGTGCGGAAATGCACGGCTGGTGACCTCTCCATTGTACTCAATTAGTGCGAAGACGATGCGTCCGTTTGGAAACCTGATTGGTAAGGCATCCCCCTTTACGGCGATGTGGCTACAGTTCGTCTCAATGACCATGCACGGAGGCTGGTGGATCGTCTCCTGTATCACCCCGCTTTCGACAAGCGGACGCCCGTCCACCTCAAAATTTAAGGTGAGACGATACCGATAGGAATCCGTGACGTAAAACAGATCACGTGTAAGAATAATGCCGGCTACGGCAGCAGCCGTGACAAGGGCGCCGAGCGTAAGAAGTACGAAAAGTGTCCGCGTCATGGGGCCCGCCCTCTTGCTGCGGGGGGTTGAGCACAATTGCCTAAGGTTTCGTTGACGAAATCGCTAGGCGACTTCTTTGGGGGATAGGCTATGGGCTTGCTAATCCAACCGACCCAAGTCAGTACAGGCGGAAAGGTTGGGCTATCGATGGCCTCCTCGTACATATAGTCCACCAGATTATCGGCTTCTGGTCCGATTAGCCGTAGCTCAAAGGGGCCAAGGCTGTACGAAGACGGCCCCCCGGGTGGCTGTATGACGGAGTCCGAATAAGTGCTCAGCTTAAGGTACTTTGCAGGAAGCTTGGCGGGGCCGAGTTCCCGCCCTGTTTCGCGATCGAGCGAAACCAGTGGAGCTCCTGTGTACCTTTCCCCGAGAAGCTGCTTGTTCCATATTATTTGCAGCGGGCAATCTATGAGGGGACTGCCAGATAAGGTGGACCCGTATGCGTTCATAAAGATTGTGTCAGGAAGCATATTGCTCATCGGACGTTTTGAAAGGCCCGCGTTAAAGCGCGTCAGCTCAGCTCTGCGCCAATCTGCGTGAATTCTCGCCGCCTCCCATGGTAAAAATGGAAGAAGCAGCATGGTGACACTGGCAATGGTCGCCCAGCGCCATCCGCGCCTTATAGCCTTCCGAATGACGTCGATCGCCACGCAGACGTAAACGATTGTCGGAAGATAAAGAATCAGCAGTCCGCCGATTAAGATCAAATACACGGGACATCGCCGGGGATCTTTGACGCGTGCGAAATAAACCGACGAAAATGACTGCAGCTGCCTGGCAGCCCTTTCGCAGAACGAAAAGGTTCGGACATCGGTAAAGGACTGAGCGCTAAGAAAGAGATCATATGTTCCCTTTATCGTGCGAGGTAGAAGCGCATTTGCCCAATGCCAGGTTCACAAATTCCACCGGTTCCAACCACCTAGGCTGCAGCGGCGGCAATCGGGAAACAAAGAGCCAGCCCCCGGAGGTTAAAACTGGCGGGAATGCCGGCTTCATGATGCGCTCGTCATATTGGAAACCCGCCAGACTGTCTTGGTTTGGTCCGATAATCCGCAGCTCGTAAGGCCCGTAAACATCGCCCGCGGAACCTCCCGATATACTCTGCTTCACACTGGGGGGAGAATTGAATTGCAGGTATGTGGTGGGGAGGCTGGCCGGTCCTAATTCCTTGCCGCTTCCTGGGTCCAGTTCGACGAGAGGGGGGCCTTCATACTTAATGCGAAATGCGGCGAGACGTTTGTTCCACATCACGCGTTCGATGCATTTCAACCGCCCGCCACCTGCTAGCCTTGTTTCGTAGCTGTTAACTTCAATCGCTCGCGGAACGAAGTCAGGCATCGGCTCGACTTTGACACTAGCAATGGCCTCAGATATTTCCGCATACCGCCAATCCGCCTGAATTCTGGAGGCTTCCCACAAAAGCAAAGGGAGGGCCAAAAAAAGCCCAACGCGGAGAAAGGCGGGTCTCGCCGCCCATTTTCTCAGATGCGATGCGATATAGAGCCCGACGCAGACGTAAACAATCGTGGGCAGATAAAGGATTAGAAGACCGCCAAGCAAAATGAGGTACACGAGCCACCCGACTAAGTGTGAAAGAACGCGGTTGATTTGCACATGCGCTGTCGGCGATTGGGAAGGCCCAGCCGCGAAGTTGAGGAATGGCAACGTTCGTTGCCACTATTGTCGTCGTGGATTTTGCATGCCCGGGCCAAACGCCTACTGACGAGTGAACCCCAGGCTATAGTGTTAGAAACGCTTTGCCGTTGGCTCAAGAGGTCGCTTTAAAAGCCCGGCAGTTCGTAATCGCTCGCGATTTGTTGCGGTTCAAGAACGCTAATATGCAACATATCCTTGTGTCAATCGAACTTCATCTTGTCATTCAACGCAGCGGGGACCAGGAATCCTATTCTGGTAGAAAATAGCCATAATAGCGCTCGCGCAGGTCGGGCATGTAGCTGATTTTCAACACATATATTTAATTCGGAATGGATGGGGCTGCGTTGACTTGTCGCATCCTCTGGCGCTCATGCAATCGCATGCGGTACGCTCCTGAACGAAAGCCACAAACCACAGGTCCAGGATACTCGTCTTTCGCGCGAGTTCTACAACCGTCCGAACAGATCCTGAATGTTCTTGGATCTGTAGATGCCGCCGTGTTGAAGGGGAAGCGATGGCGAGAGTACTCTTCACATGGGAGTTGGGAGACAACTTCGGCCATATCGCGCGCGACTATCCGGTGGCTAGCCGCTTAAGGGCGCTTGGTCACTCGACGATGTTCGCCTCGCGAAATCTTGCCGACGCGGTAAAGCTACTCGGTCCCAAGGGCTACCAAGTCCTACAGGCGCCACGCCTATTGCGACAGACGACCAAAGACCGCCCGGCAAGCTACGCCCAGATTTTGTTAGCCAACGGTTATCACGGTGAACTGCTCAATAAGCTTGTCCACGCGTGGCGGCTCGTGATCAGCGAAGTTGATGCTAACGTGGTCGTGGCCAATCATGCTCCTACTGCAGTGCTTGCCGCGCGCTGCATGGGCCTCCCGACGGTCGCTACGTGCATTGGGTTTGAACTCCCTCCCGACGATCCCCAGACGTTCCGAGTGTGGGAGCAGCAAGATCAAGCGCGTATATTTGAATCCGAGGCTCGTGCGCTGGATGCCATCAACAGCGTTTTGGCAAGTTTTCGAAGGACTCCTATCACGGGCCTTGCAGAACTCTTCTCTACAGCCACCGTGCTTATGACGACGTTCGCCGAGCTGGATCATTACGGACCTCGCCGGCTCGAATACATCGGTCCGGTCTCTGAGCTGCCTGCCGCCGGACAGACGTCAGTTCCACTCAAAGCAAACGAAATCTTCGGTTACCTTCGCAAGAGTGTTCCGAACCTCCGCGCCATACTGGATGCACTGGAGGTCCTTCCAGAGCATTCTCTCTGCGTCATTCCCGGTGATAAATCAAGCGACTGGCGCGGTCGTCTTTCTATTACCAATGTCCCGCAGGATATCGATGTCGTGATGAGATCGGCGCGGCTCGTTGTCACTTACGGCACAGGAACACTTCATGATGCTTTGCTCGCGGGGCGGCCGCTCCTCCTTTGCCCTCAAAATGCGGAACAGTACCTGGCGGCACGGCGCGTGATAGAAATGGGGGCTGGCTTGCTGCTGCCACCACGCCTGGATTCCTGGAGCATCAAGGATGTGTTAAGGTTGCTACTTGACCAGCCCAAGTTCACCGACGCTGCCGCGAATTTTTCAGCTAAGCGGAAAAGCTACAGCAAAGACGCTGCCGTGAACCGAGTGGTTGATTCGATCTTAGCTCCGCTTTAACGGGCCAGCGGGAGTGTCGTGGTCGTTGCGGCGATGGAATCGAACACGTCAGTCGGGCGCCAGAAGTAATAGAACGTTAAAGTGGTTTGCGGGTCGGCGGTTCATATCCCATCAAGGCGAACTCTACTTTGCCGGGCCGACGAGGCTAAGCTTTCGCAACACTTCACGCGGTGCGGGCATGCGCCACACAGTCTGGAAACATTCCACCACATTGCGCGCTGTGACGGCCAGACCAGGCAGCGCTACCCAGGCAGGAGCCAGCCGGCCCAGTAGGGCTGTTACGACGATGGAGGCTGCGGTTTCGCCCTGGCGGAAAGGTTGCTGGGCGGCGATAGCAACCAGCGGTTCGCTGGCGGCGAGGCCGATGGCAGCCTCATGGCCGAGATCCACCGTCGCCATGGAAATCCTGCGGCCCATTGTTTCGAGAACCTGGGCGGCCGTTATCGCCGGTGTGTCCCAGACGACAAAGAGGCCGGCAAGCCCGGGATGGGCCTCGGCGAGGCTTCGCGTGGTCTTCGCGGCGTCCGACAGGGCGGAGAACCGCTGCACACGCAGCGTCACGTCCGCACGGTTGATCTGCATCCATTTCACGAAGGCGATTTCGCGTTCGTTCGTTGCAAAGAAGTCGGCGTCATAACCGAGGACGCCGACTTCCGCCCCTTCCGGCAGATATGGTGACAAGCCATCGGCCGCGATCTTGCCAAGCCCAAAGTTGTCTGCAGAGACCAGCGAGATATAGTCCTTGCCGGGAAGAAGGCCGGTCGGGACGTTGTCGAGCAGGACGAGGTTTATGCCGGCGGCAGCCACCCTCGCATGCGCTGCCGCCACTTTGGAATTGGCGACGGGCAGCGATATGATGGCGTCCGGGGCCTCGCCGATCAGCCGATCCAGCGCCTTTATCTGAACATCCGGCGTGAAGGCGCAATCGACGACGTCGATGACCGCCACCCCGCATTGGCCGAGCATGCCGACGATGCCGGAAAGCTGCTGCTTGGCCCAGTCGCTCTCAAGCGTGTGCAGCACGATCGCGACGCGGAAGCCGCTTGCCCGTGCGCGCGTCATGTCTTCGGGCAGAAGCAGCACACGTTCGGGCGCCGATGCCCGCTCTCCGTGAGGGCCAAGACCAGTAATCGTCATTCCATCCTCCTCACACGTCCGGCGGTCGGGCAATGTCTCCCCCACTGACCTTCCGCCGTGCAATCTCGTTTTTCATGTGCTGGAAAAGCGGATGCGCCTGCGGCTGTCCCGCCATGATCCACTCTCGCAGCATGGGCGCCGCAAATAACCCTTCAGTCGCAACGATCGCTGCGCCGACAAGCCCGGACGAACTGCCCATCTGGGAGCGGATGATCTGCAGATCCCGGCTGACGAGTGGATGGCAGGCGCCGTAAATTGCCTCCCGCGCAGAGGCCAGAAGAATGTCGTTGGTCTGCGCGATCGAGCCGGATAGCACGATGAGCGCTGGATTCAGCATGTTGGCGAGCGTCGCGACAACCTGGCCGATCAGCCGGCCGCTCTGGGACAAAATCTCGATTGCCGCCGCATCGCCGATCTGGGCGGCCTGGGCGACTTCCAGTGCGGTGATGTCGCCGCCGCGCCGGGCCAGCTCGGCGAGGACAGGGCTCGCTCTGCTTTCCGCAGCAAGCTTGCCGTCCTGGGCGATATGATCCGCTCCTGCCATGGCTTCGAGGGTGCCGGTCCTGTCGCCCATCGTTACCGGTACGGAGCCGATAAGCCCGACCGTACCCTGGGCGCCGCGAAACAGCGTGCCGTCACTTGCAAGTCCGGCGCCGATGCGTTTTCCGACCTTGACCAGCAGCATCGTGCCTTTGTTTCGTCCCGCACCGGCATGGAGTTCGCCCATCGTCATCGTTTCGACGCTGGAGCGAAGCCAGACCGGAGCATCGAAGGCATCAACCAGCGTCTCGACTAGCGGAAAGCTCTCCCAGCCGGGCAGCACACCCGGCGTGGCACGCTGGAAAAGCGCTTCGCCGCCGTCTGACACCGCGCCGGGAACGGAAATGGAAATGCCGTAGAGCAGCGGATTTGAATGCCGTTCGAGAATCCAGCGAAAGAGCGTCACCAGACGTTCGGCAAGGGCCGAGACCGGCTGGGCAAGCTCGGTCGCTTCGTGATGTTCCATGAGCAGGGAGCCAGAGAGATCGGCAATGCCGACGCCTATCGCTGTCTGGTCGAGCGTTGCAACGAGAATACGGCCCCGATCCGCTGAAAAGCGCACGAGGCGCGGTGCGCGGCCGCCGGTGGCCGTGCCGAGCTCGCTTTCATCGATAAGGCCGAGTTCGCCAAGGGTGCCGAGGCGGTCGGCGACGATGGCGCGTCCAAGCTCGCTATGTCGCTCGATCTCCTGGCGAGTGGTGGCTTGCTCGGTGCGAACGAGGTTGAGGATATCGACGAGGCTGGGGGCAGCTGTTTCGGAGACGCGTGGACGGCCTTTGCGGCGGGAAGGCCCATCAACGCCCTTGGTCGCCGTTGTCGGCATGGTTCTTCCTTTCCAGCGACTTCGCCCTCACTTCCTTGATAAAGCGGTTTGTTTCGACTGGCAACAACCAACTTTTGTATTAAATCAGCAAAAGTTTTGATTGTTTTGCATATAAATAATTGACATACGATTTTTGTAGACGTAAGACATCGGCCACATCATGACGGTCACTGGGAGGAGGCGCCGATGTCGAACTTCAAGCTCGCTTATCATGCGAACTGCTGGGGCAGTCTGGGCGGGGATGCCGTCGGCGTAACCTCGATCACCAATCTCGCTTACCGGACCTTCGGCGACATGCGCCGCGCCTTCGCCGATATCGCTGCAGCGGGATACGAGGGCGTCGAACTCTTCGACGGCAACCTCCTCGATTTCAGCGCCGAGGAGATGCGTACACTGCTCGCCGACAACGGGCTCACGCTCGTGGCCACCTATGCCGGCGGCAACTTCATCTTCGATGACATTCTTCCAGAGGAGCTGGCCCGCATCGTCCGTGCGGCGGATCGCGCCGCGGAACTCGGCGCGCCTCATCTGGTCGTCGGTGGCGGCGCCAAGCGCTTCGACGGTATTCGCGAGGCGGATTATCACAAGCTGGCGGCGGCACTCGACCGGGTGAAGGAGATTGCTGAGGCACGCGGCCTTACCGCCCATTATCATCCGCATCTCTCGACGATCGTCGAAGGGCCGGCGGAAGTGCGCAAGATCTTCGGGCTCACCGGCATAGACTTCTGCCCTGACACGGCCCATCTCGCAGCTGCCGACGGCGATCCCGCCGCACTCATTCGCGAGCATGCAGCGCGTATTTCCTACGTGCATCTCAAGGGTTTCCAGAAGCAGCCCTTTGCCTTCACGCCCATTGACCGTGGCGACATCCAGACCGACAGGATTGTCGCGGCTCTTCGGGAGACCGGTTTTGCCGGCTGGGTTTGTACTGAACTCGATTCATGGCCTGATCCGCTTGAAGGAGCGAAAGCGAGCATGGCCTATCTCAAATCGGCCTGACAGCCGCGACCGGGGCTGGAGCCCCACTTTCGGGAGGAGAAAGTGATGATAACGAGACGATTCCTGTTGGGCACAGCCGCTATGGTGGCGCTTGCTCTTTCACATGCCGCACCGGCCTTTGCCGATCCGGATACCGCACTAGCCGAGCTTCAGAAAACAGTTCTCTCCAAAGGGCCTTCAGGCGAATCCCCATCCCCGGCCTCGGACGTCAAGCTGACCGATGAGGAGCTGGCCAAGATCAAGGCCATGAACGCGACGGCAGCCATCGTCATGCACTACGGCGGCAACGACTGGTCGCGCGCTCAGATCAACGGCCTGCAGACACAGTTCGCCGCCATGGGCATCAAAGTTCTTGCAGTGACCGACGCCGGTTTCAAGCCGGAAAAGCAGGTCTCCGACATCGAGACCATCATGGCGCAGAAGCCGAGCATCATCGTCTCGATCCCGACGGATCCAACGGCGACCGCTGCGGCCTACAAGGCGGCTGCGGAGGCAGGCACCAAGCTTGTTTTCATGGATAACGTTCCGGCCGGTTTTGCCGCGGGCAAGGACTACGTATCCGTGGTGTCGGCCGACAACTATGGCAACGGCGTCGCCGCCGCCCATCTCATGGCGAAGGCGCTAAATGGGGAAGGCGATATCGGCCTGGTTTTCCATGCTGCCGACTTCTTCGTCACCAAGCAGCGCTACGATGGCTTCAAGGCGACGATCGCGTCCGACTACCCCAAAATTAAGATCGTAGCCGAGCAGGGTATCGGCGGACCGGACTTCTCCGGCGATGCGGAAAAGGCGGCGTCTGCGATCCTTACCTCCAACCCGAATATCAAGGGCATCTGGGCGGTTTGGGACGTTCCGGCCGAAGGCGTGATTTCCGCGGCGCGCGTTGCCGGTCGCGACGATCTGGTCATCACCACGGTCGATCTCGGCGAGAACGTCGCGATCTCTATGGCCCAGGGCGGTTTCGTCAAGGGGCTTGGTGCCCAGCGGCCATATGACGCCGGCGTGGTCGAAGCCAAGCTGGCCGGCTATGCGCTGCTTGGCAAGCAGGCACCCGCCTTCGTCGCGCTACCGGCCCTGCCGGTGACGCGCGAAACCCTGCTCGACGGCTGGAAAGCTGTTTATTCAGCCGAGGCCACCGACAACATCAAGTCAAGCCTCGGACAGTGAGTGACGAGGCGTGGGGCAACCAGCGTGCCCCGCGCCTCATGACATGATCCGGCCTTGGCCGGGAGATGGAACGCGGCTCGCTGCAGCCGACCCCTTTCAGGAGAAAACCGATGACCAAAGTGATGAACGTCGCCATGATTGGCGGCGGCTTCATGGGCAAGGCGCATGCCATGGCCTACGCCTCTATGCCGATGTTCTTCTGGCCCGCACCGGCCATTCCCCACCGCAAGGTCGTCGTCGATGTAACCGACGGCATGGCAGAGGAGGCACGCCGGCGCTACGGCTTCGAAGAAGCGTCCTCGGACTGGCGCGCCGTTGTCAATCGGCCGGATGTCGACGTCGTCGATATCTGCACGCCGAACAACGTGCATGCCGAGATCGCTATTGAGGCCGCGAAGGCCGGAAAGCACATCATCTGCGAAAAGCCCTTGGCCCGCACCGTCGAGGAAGCGAGGGCGATGCGCGACGCGGCAAAGGCGGCCGGCATCGTTCACATGGTCGCCTTCAACTACCGCCGTACGCCGGCGGTGGCGCTCGCCAGGAAGTATATCGAAGAGGGCCGGATCGGCCGGATCCTGAATTTCCGCGGCTCCTATCTGCAGGACTGGTCGGCAGACCCTGACTCACCGCTTTCTTGGCGCTTCCAGAAAAAGATTGCCGGCTCCGGCACGGTCGGCGACATCGCCACCCATGTTGTCGATCTCGCTCACTATCTCGTGGGCCCGATCGCCGAGGTCAACGCGATCACCACCACCTACAACAAGACGCGGCCGCTGCAGCAGGGTGGCGTCGACAAACTCGGCGCGGCGGAGAAGGCTACGGACGCCGAACGCGACGAGGTGGATGTAGACGACGAGGTCGTCTCGATGCTTAGGTTCGAGGGTGGCGCCATCGGCAGTCTCGAAGCCACCCGCAACGCCTATGGCCGCAACAACTTCATCACGCTGGAAATTCACGGAACGAAAGGCTCGATCCACTTCAACTACGAGCGCCGCGACGAGCTTCAGGTGATGTTTGCCGACGACCCGGCGGATGCCCGCGGCTTCCGCACCGTCTATACCGGCCCGGCCCATCCCTATGGCAACGGCCTCTGGCCGATCCCCGGTCTCGGTATCGGCTATTCTGAAACGAAGATCGTCGAGTGCTACGATTTCTTCTCGGCCATCGCGAAGAACCGGCAGCCGAGCCCGAACTTCGAGGACGGCATGTTGACGGAACTCGTCGCCGACGCCCTTATCCGTTCCGGCGAGACCGGTCTTTGGGAGAAGGTGGGATGAGTGCGAGCGCCGCTGCCGTCCGCATGACCGGCATATCCAAGACCTTTGGGGGAGTGCGAGCGCTTGACGACGTTTCCCTCGAGGTCATGCCTGGCGAGGTGCATGCGCTGCTGGGTGGCAACGGCGCCGGCAAGTCGACGATCCTCAAGGTGCTGAACGGGGTGCATCGCCCCGACAAGGGCGCCATCGAGGTCGGTGGCGTGCCGCTTACGACGCATACGCCGGAGGCCTCGCGCGCCGCCGGCATTGCCATGAACTACCAGGAAATGAGCCTAGTCCCGACGCTGACGGTTGCCCAGAACATCTTTCTGACGCGCGAATACCGCGTCGGCATGGGGCTTATCGACGACCGGGAGGCCGAGCGGCGCGCGGCGGAGCTTTTCGCGCTGCTCGACGTCTTCGTCGATCCAAAGGTGGTGGTCGGCGATCTCGGCGCCGGCCAGAAACAGTTGACGGAAATTGCCAAGGCAATCTCGCAGGACGCCAAGGTGCTGGTGCTTGACGAACCGTCGACGGCGCTCGCCGTTTCCGATGTCGAGCGGCTCTTCGTCTTCCTGCGCAAGTTGAAGGCGAAGGGCGTGGCGATCATTTATGTCAGCCACCGCATGGACGAGATCGCCCGCATCGCCGACCGCGCGACAATCCTGCGCGATGGCCGTCACGTTATCACCGCACCGCTCAGTGATTTACCGATCGATACGATGATCGAGCATATCGTCGGCCGGCGTTCCAAAGGGCTGTCGGACGTCGAGCGCGGCACGGCTGTCCGGGGCGATGTGCTTCTGGAACTGAAGAATGTCAGCGGCCGGCACAAGCCGGAGAACATTTCCCTGACGCTGCATCGCGGCGAAGTGCTGGGGCTTGCGGGGCTTCTCGGTTCCGGCCGCTCGTCGCTAGCGCGGGTGATCGCCGGCATCGACCCGGTCGTCAAGGGCGAAATCCGCATCAAGGGCCGCGCGGTGGCGATCCGCAAGCCGGGCGATGCTATTGCTAAGGGTGTGGCGCTCGTGCCGGAAGCACGCGCCACCCAAGGCATCATCCCCGCCCATTCGGTTGCCTCCAATATGATCCTCGCCGTCATCGACCGGCTTTCCGCACGCGGCCTCGTCGATACAAAGGCGGCAAACGAGCTGACCGACGCGCAAATCGAGCGCCTGCGCGTCAAGACGGCGAGCCGCGACCATGCCGTCTCGACGCTTTCGGGAGGCAACCAGCAGAAGGTGGTCATCGGCAAATGGCTCGCCACCAACCCCGACATCCTCATTCTCGACGAGCCGACCGCGGGCATCGATATCGGTTCGAAGTCCGAGATCATTCGCCTGGTGCGTGAACTCGCAACCGCCGGCAAGGGCATCATCATGATCTCATCGGAACTCTCCGAACTTTTGACAGCCTGCGATCGCATTCTCGTCATGTCTGAGGGATGCGTGCACCAGGATCTCCCGCGCGAGGCGCTGGAAGATCCGTCCGTGCCGCCCGACGACCTTGCTCACCGTCTTCAGGCCGCCGAACAGCGGCTCCAGATCGAAATCCAGAAGGCCCTTGCGGTTCAGGAGATATCCCATGGCTAACGCCTTCTTCGCCAACTGGCGCCAGAACATCATCTATATCGGCTTTGTCGTCATTTTCATCGTCTTTGCGGTGACGCTGGCTGACAAAGGCTTTCTCAACCCCAACAATCTGCTGAACATCGTGCGGCAGACGGCGATGATCGCCGTCATGGCGATTGCGATGACGTTCGTGCTCTCGGCCGGCGAGATCGACCTTTCGGTCGGTGCAGTCGCAGGTCTCTCGACCGTGACCGTCGCGATGGCAATCGCCGCGGGCGGGCCGGTTGTCGGAGTCGGCGCGGGCATCGCCACGGGGCTTGCCGTCGGCATGTTCAACGGCTGGCTAACCACCCGTATCGGTATCCCGTCGTTTCTCACCACGCTCGCTATGATGGGCATCGCCAAGGGCGTCGCCATGTGGATATCGGCGACAGCCGCCGTGCCGATCCTGTCGCCGGGCTATTCCTGGCTCTTCGGCGGCGGCAATTTCGGGCCGGTGCCGGTGCTGCTTCTCTGGATGGCGGTTCTCGGCGGTATCGGCCATATCGTGCTGCGCCGTTCGGGCTTCGGCCGGCGGGTGCTGGCCACCGGCGGCGGCGAGACGGCGGCGCGTTATTCCGGCATCGACACCAAGGCGATCAAGTTCAAGGTGCTGGTCCTGTCTTCCTCGGCGGCAGCGCTTGCCGGCATGCTTTATGCTGGACGTCTGCAATCCGGCCGTTTCCAGCTGGGCGAGGGCGATGAACTCTCGGTTATCGCGGCGGCGGTGCTCGGCGGCACGAGTCTGTTCGGCGGCAAAGGAACGGTTATCGGCACCATCGTCGGCGCCCTGATGATCGGCCTCATCAACAATGGTCTTATCCTGATGGGTCTCGAATTCAGCCAGCAGCTGATCGCCCGCGGCGGCATCATCATTCTCGCCGTCGCGCTCAGCCAGAAGCGGAGCTGATGCGATGATCGTTTCTCTAATTGCAACGCTGACAGCCCGTCCGGAAACGCGGGAAGAGCTTTTCCGCCTTCTCGTCGATCAGGTTGGACCGACCCGGGCCGAACACGGCTGTATAGACTACAACCTTCATATCGATGCGGCCGATCCCTGCGTCTTCGTGTTTTACGAAAACTGGAAGACGCAGGCGGATCTGGATGCGCATATGGACATGCATCACCTCAAGCCATTGCTAAGCCAGATCGACCGCCTGCTCGCCAAACCTATCGACATGTGGCGGCTGTTGCCGGCATAATCCACGGGGATCGTGTGGTCGCAACGCGACTGACCAGAACGACGACGCGGCCTGAGTTGCTTGCGGAACTGAGCGCGACCGCCTATGGCTCTGGTGCGCCTGGATCGTCACTCTCCGGCTTTGAAAAAAAGGGTGCCCATCACCTGTCCTGCGAAGCGTCGATGGCCTCCCGCAAAGCTTCGGAAAGCTGCTGTCGCGTGTAAGGCTTCGCAAGCGGCCGGAAGCGCGACGTGGCGCCGATACGTTCGATATCCGCATAGCCAGATGCCAGGACAACGGGGAGGCCGGGATACAGTGTCATGATCTCGGCCGCCATCGCGTGGCCATCGAGTGGTCCTGGCATGACCACATCCGAGAAAACCAAATCGAACGGACTATCCGTTTCCAGTATCCGCAACGCTTCCGTTGCATCGGCCGCGCTTGTCGCGAAATAGCCGAGAGACATAAGCGTCGCGGCGGCAAATTCTCGCACCATCGGGTCATCTTCGACGACGAGAATGCGCTCGCTGCCGCCATGCAAGAGCCCGTTTGGTATCATCTCGACAGCGGTTTCGGTGGACGCCAGCCTCGGAAAGTAAAGGGAGACGGTTGTTCCTTTGCCTGGCTCCGACGCAATCTCGATCCGGCCGCCTGATTGCCGCATGAAACCGTAGACTGTGCTCAGGCCCAGGCCGCTTCCCTTGCCGAACGGTTTCGTGGTGAAGAAAGGTTCAAAAGCCTTTGCGCGTGTGTCCTGGTCCATTCCAAAGCCGGTGTCGGAAATCCGGATCACGACGTTGATGCCACTTTGTGCCGTCGATATCGTTACGTTGCCCCCATTAGGCATCGCATCACGGGCATTGATGCAGAGGTTCATGAGAGATGCTTCCAGCTGCGCGGCATCCGCTCTCAATTGGCCTGCTCCCGGATCGAGCTTAAGATCGAGGACGATCGTTCCGCCAAGTGCCGTCGAGAGAAGGCCCTCCAATGCCCGAATGGAGCTGTTGATATTCAGGGCCGCTGGTTCGAGAGGCTGTCGTCCCGCGAAGGTGAGAAGCTGGCGCGTGAGGGCGGCGCCTTGCTGCGAGGCTTTATGGTTTAGCCGCGCTACCGCTGAAAGTCTCGGATCGGCGATTTCGTCGGCCAGTGTTTCCGCCGTCCCGATGATGACCGTCAAAAGGTTGTTGAAATCATGAGCGACGCCGCCCGTCAGTTGGCCTATGGCTTCGAGCCGCTGCGCCTGCAGCCGCTTTGCCTCGTTCAGCCGCGTCTCGGTAACGTCGCGGACGCCGCCCACCATCCGGGTTGCCTTGCCTGCGGCATTGCGGATGATGTGGCCTTGGTCAATGACCTCGGCATATGTGCCCGTCCCGCGACGGAAGCGGTACTCCTCCATCCAGGTGACGGCCGCCTTGCCTTCAATTGCCGCGAGCACACTTGATATGACCCGGGTGCGGTCATCGGGATGGATCTTGGCTTCCCACTCCCGAAAACCATCCTCGACCGGGACGTCGGCATGCCCGAAGACGGATGCAATGTTGTTATTCCACTGCACATGACCGGTGGCAACGTCCCAGTCCCAGACCGCGTCCGTCGTCATCATGGCGACGATGGCGAAGCGTTCCTCGGTTTCCGCTAGCTGTTCTTCAGCATGCTTCCTGTCGGTTATATCTCGGCCAGTTGCAACGAAGTGTGTCGCGCGTCCATCGGAACCGACAATGGGTGCGATGCTCATGTCTATCCAATATTCGCGGCCGTCCTTTGTATAATTGAGCAGTTCGGCGCGAACCGCTTTTGACCGCGCTATCGCTCTGTCGATCCTTTCGATGCTCGCCGCGTCGGTTCGCTGACCTTGGAGGAACCTGGGGGAGCGGTTGAGTGCGTCCTCCGGCGAGTAGCCGGTGATCCTGACGAAGGCGTCGTTGACGTAGACGATCGCTTGCCTGCCTCCCGTCTGAGATTCGGCTTTCGTTATGATCACGAAGTCCCCGATTCTCGAGATCGCCATTTCGAGGAGGCGCAAATGTTGATCGGCCGCATGCCGCTGCGTTACATCCCGAAAATAGACAGTCATCCCCGCCGGTCCAGGATAGGCGGTGACCGAAAACCATGCGTCGAGAGACTCGTAAAACACTTCGAAATCGGCCGTCCTGCCTTCGCGGGCCGCGTCCTCGTAGTGCTGACGGATGGATCCTGAGGAGGCCTCTGGAAATTCGTCCCAGATCGACTGACCCATAAGTGTTGAACGCGGGCGCTCAAGCAGGCGTTCGGCCTGATGGTTAAGGTAGGTGAAGCGCCACTCGGCGTCGAGCTGGAAAAACGCATCGCTGATGTTTTCCATCGACTCGGCAAAACGCCGCTCGAGGTCCCGGGCCGTCTTCTCAAGCCGCTTGCGCTCGTCGATGTCCTGAAGGGCACCCTGCACCCGGCAGATCCGATCCATGTCATCGCGGATCGCCACGCCGATCGCGCGAACCCATTTGCGGCGTCCCGTGCCATCGATGATCTCGACCTCGATATCGTAGGGCAAGCCGGTCGCGACGCAGGATTCGAAGTGTCGCGTGATCGTGTCCCGCCATTCAGGAGCAAAATAGCCGATCGCTTCATCTATGGTGACAGTCTTGCCCTTTGGTATCTCGTGGATCGCCCGGGTTTCATCCGACCATTCCATTTGCCTGTCCGGCAGGTGCACGACCCATCCGCCGAGTTTCGCGACCTTGCCGGCAATCTCCAGAAGTGGCTTATTTTCATGGAGATCGTGCCTGGACCACGCTCCATTTCGACGCAGTCGCCAGGCAACGAACAGAGCGGCGCCGACGAGCCAGAGCCAGATCGGCAATCGCGACCACGCGAGAACGAGAGCCGATACGCCTCCTGCCACCAGTCCGGTGGAAAACCGATCCGCTCTCCACTGCTTGAGACTGGTCACGAAACAGCGAAAGACATTGCCTACGATTGCGTACCCCCTTTGCATGGTCCGTGTTTTCCCTAAATCGTCATCGAATTCACACATTCGATAGTATGCCAAGGCGCTGTAATCCATGGAAAACTTAGGCGCTTTAACCTTTTTTAAATTTGGTGCGACAGTCGCTTAAGAACAGGCCGGTTTAATCGATGCATTCAACTGCCAAGGCCCCACTTTTTCAACGACGGAGGGGGGGCCAGGCAAGCATTGAGGTCAAGCTGTGAAGTCCAACATAAGAAAGACCTATCTTAGTCGCGTCCAATCCGATTACTTCACCCGTAAATGGTATCGCCGAAGCGTCACGCTCTTCTGCACTCTGCTGTTCGCGGCAAAATGGATGCGAAAGGCACAGACCATTCGTTGCCTCGTGCTCGAAATCAGTGAGGGTGGCGCTACGGTGCGAATAGGAAAAGCGGAGATTCCAAACTTCGTCTACCTCGTCTTTGGCAGATTTGACGTCGTTGTTGGCAGCATCGTCGTTCAGCGCGATCCTGGCCACTTACACCTTTGCTTCCTCAAGCAACTGAGGCCCGATTTCGTCAATCGATTGTCACGCGTTACATCCCCGTTTGCGACCTTGGAAAGCCTTAACCCGATAACCATATCAGGGGGTGAGAACACGCAGCGAACGCTGCGTCCAAAGCCTCCTTCGTCCTATGGCGACCGGAGCGGAGGCTTGGGCCAACCCACCAAGCATTCGAGAAAACCATGAACATAATGATCATCGAAGATCAGCGCGATGTCGTTGAAATGTTGCGGCTAAACTGGTCGGATTCTCGGGATCGGCTCGATTCGCTTGCGACTGCTCGACAGGCACACCGCTTTATTCATTCCAATGAACTCGCTGCCTATGACTGCATACTCATCGATATCAATCTGACCGACGGGTGCGGACTGGAGCTGCTTCGCGACTCGCGCGTTCGGTCCGACATTCCCATCGTCATGATCTCGGGCGCCGGCGATGCAGATAGCCGGGCTGACGCCATCAGTGTCGGCGCAGACGACTATGTGATGAAACCCTTCAGTGTGAAGGAACTGCGCGCTCGCGTTCATCGGCTCCACGAAGCGCGCCTGGCGCGCAGCGCGCCACGGCAAAACCCTTCGTTCAGGATCGGCAATGTCGATTGCGACATCAGTCGCCTGTCCATGGATTTTGGGGGCGCCAGTCAGGCTCTGACGGCCCTTGAGGGACGGATACTCCAAGTCCTGCACGCCAGTATCGGCGAAGATTGCCCGAAGTCGAGCATTGCACGCCAAGCCCTCTTTCGCGAATACGACCCCCGCGACAAGACGATCGACGTCTACATCAACCGACTGCGCGGCAAGCTTGCGGAACTCGATACGGCAAGCGGCAAAGCCATCAAGACAATCCGCGGCGTGGGCTATCGATTAAGCGATGTCCAATAATACTGAAAGTAGAAGCGCGATATGCATGAGTTAATCGAGCGTCATTTGCATTCCGCTCAAGCTGCCGAAGCCCAAAGCTTCTCACCGGAGGAGAAAGTTCGCCTAAAGCGGCTCAGAGAGTTGTCAACTGTATCGACCGGCCCGGACCCGGTGCTCGACGCGTTGGTCGATGCCGCATGCCTTGCGGCCGGCGCGCCTATCGGGCTCATCACATTGCTGGACGATGAGCGTCAATGGTTTAAGTCCAAGCGCGGGATCGGGGGGGAGGGCTCCCGCCGGGTGGACGCCTTCTGCGATTATACAATCCGCTCGTCGATGCCTTTCGTCGTGCCGGATGCCGTTCGCGATGCCCGCTTTGCTGATAACCCCTTCGTAACAGGCAGAGACAAGATACGCTTCTATGCCGGGGTGCCGCTGGAGGTCGAGCCTGGGTTACGGCTTGGCTCTCTCTGCGTTCTCGATCGGGTGCCAAGACGGCTGGGAGCGGACGTGCGCGGTTTGTTGGCTGGCCTGGCACAGTGCGCAGTGGAACGTATTCTGCAATCCGAAGACCGGTATCTCTTGTCCCGGATCGACTCCGGGCGGCTTGAACGTGCGAAAGCAGACAAGGCGGAACTGGTGCTGGCGGAGGAGGCGCTTACACAAGGTCATTTCCTGCTCCACTACCAGCCGAAGATCGCGCTCGATACGGGTCGGCGCGCCGGCTTCGAGGCCCTCCTGCGGCTCAAGAAGGCGGATAGTACGATACTTGGTCCCTCAGCATTTGCGGCGGCTCTTGTTGAGCCCGCACTCTCCAAGCGCATTGGCAGTCACGTCCTAAAGAGCGCCATCGCGCAGGCCAAGGAATGGAAGGACGCAGGCTTCGACAATTTCGGACACATCGCTATTAACGTCTCGTCGTCCCAATTTAACACGTTTCCGGACAGTCAGTGTTTTGTCGATGAAATCCTGGAGGCCACACGGTCGGCCGGACTTTCGCCGAAGCACATTCAGATCGAGGTCACGGAGGGGGTCATGCTGTCGGAGCAGGGCGACGAGATCGGCGCACAACTCGAGGCGTTGCGGGCTGCCGGCTACATCGTTGCCTTTGACGATTTTGGTACCGGCTTTGCTTCTCTCGTGCACCTTAAGGGGCTTGCCTATGACCAAATCAAGATTGACGGTTCCTTCGTGCGGGCGATGACGGGCTCGAGCGCTGATCATGCCATCGTGAAAGCTATCATCGACATGGCAAGGGCAATGGGAAAGCACGTCGTCGCCGAAGGTGTGGAAACGGCGGCCGAACGGGATGCGCTGCAAACGTTAGGCTGCCATTATGGCCAGGGTTTCCTGTTCGGTCGACCTGCCGGTGCTTCCGATATAGGTTTCTCTCCCAATTGCTGAAAGGAACAAGGGAGACCTCGCCCGAATATCAGACCGGCGCGGCGTTGCACGCTTATATGGTTTAGCCAAGACCAGCCAAGTATTTTGCTCGCCCAACAAAACTGCGAGACGGGCGCGTGTAACGACGGGTCGAGCGTTCAAATCCCATCAAGGCGGCCGTCTTGAACTGCGTCGTAGGTTCGACTCGCTTCAAGAGCTTAGGCGCCGACCAATACGAACGGCCGCGGTGTTTCGCGGCGCAACCCTGTGAATCCGAGAATAAATCTCGTCGGATTGCCAGCGTTCTTTAAGTTGATCCCAAGCCTTTGCGTTCGTCACATATTACAAGTCCAAAGCTCTATCGCACAGCACATCTCGACGCAGTTCTTGCGCTTCAGTTGTATTTCCGCTTGATAGAGGTTGAGGGGTGGTACGAAGAACGCGTTTCAGAGCCTGGTGGCAATCATCAACGAAAGTAAAGATCACCGGGATAACTAGAAGGCTCAGGAACGTTGACGTCATCAGACCGCCTATAACGACGATGGCCATGGGTTGACGGAAGCTTGAATCCCCGCCAGTCAGGCTAAAAGCGACCGGCAGCATGCCGCATCCCATGGCAATGGTGGTCATGATGATCGGGCGTGCGCGCTTGTGACAGGCATCGACCAGCGCATTGAATCGCGACATGCCGGCGCGCCGCGACATGATGGCGTATTCGACGAGCAGGATCGAATTTTTCGTCACGACGCCCATCAGCATCAACAGGCCGATCACGGCGGGCATCGAGAAGCTAGTTCCGGTCATGACGAGTGGCAGCAGCGCGCCGCCGAGTGACAGCGGCAGGGCCATGAGGATGGTCAGTGGCTGCAGGAAATCATGGAAGAGCAGGACCAGCACGGCATAAATGCAGAAGACTCCAATCGCCATGGCGATCCCGAAGCTCTCGAACAGCTCGGAACTGCGCTGCAATTCGCCTTGTTCGACCAGCCGTACGCCTTGCGGCAGATTGCGCAGAGCCGGCAGTGTCTTTGCTTCGCTGTAGACATCATTCAAAATCCGTCCATTGAGTTCGACCGAAAGTGTGATGTTGCGTGAACGGTCGATGCGGTTGATTTCTGATGGGCTGCCGCCAATGCGGATATCGGCGATCGAGCCGAGGTCGACGGTGCCGTTTGCGCCGCTGACGCGGAGATTGGCGATGTCGTCCAACGTCTTGCATTCAGAACGCGGGTGTCATCACAATCGCCAAGATCGAGGACATGACCGAAGGCGAGTGGGACAAGGTCATGGCCGTCAATACGAAGGGCGTATTTCTCTGCGCCCAGGAAGCGATCGCCCGGATGCGCAAGCATGGGCGCGGCGGCCGCATCATCAACACCGCTTCCGGCCAGGCGCGCGACGGGTTCATCTATACGCCCCACTATGCAGCTTCGAAGATGGGTGTCGTCGGCATTACCCAGAGCCTCGCCAAGGAGGTCGCCACGCAGAAGATCACCGTCAACGCCTTCTGCCCCGGCATCATCGAGACTGACATGTGGGCCTATAACGACCAAGCGTCCGCAGGTTTTCTCCTCTAAGCGCGATCTTATCTGGCTATGCCGCCCCCTTAGGCTTGGTGTCGCGCAGACGTCCGGTTCAAACACCAGGAGTTATGGCAAAAAGGGAGGTGGCGAAGTGGCGGCGAAAGGCAACCGCCCGCTGCGATTTTTTGCACTCCTTCGTTAACCTTCTCGATTTCCGCAATCGTAACCGGGCCTTGTTAGTGTCGGCTAACGAAAGGGTTTGCGGATATGAATTTTCGGGATGCATCGCTGGCGATAAGGAAATTCATCTCGGTGCAGACCGACAATCCGGATCTGCTCAAGGCGCAATATCGGGCGTTCACGCGGCAAATGCCGATGATGTATCTCATCCTGATCTCGAGCACATGGGCATTGGCGATTACTCATAGCGGTGTTGCCCCAGGCTGGCTGACTGCGGGAGTGCCTATAATCTTGACGTTTGGTTGCGCAGTCCGTGTGGCATTCTGGTGGCGCTCGAGAAAAATAGATCCCGCACCAGAAAAAGCCCATGCGGCACTGCTGCGCACGAACCGGCTAGCCGCTTTCATTGCCTTCGCTTTTACCGCGTGGTCATTTGCGCTCGTTCCCTACGGGGATGCCTACCAGCGCTCCCATGTAGCATTCTACATGGCCATCACAGTCATCTCGTGCATATTTTGCCTAATGTATGTGCGCTCGGCAGCATTCATTGTCGCCATAGTCGTGAATGGCGCATTCATCGGTTTTTTTGCGTCGAGTGGGCAACCTACCTTCATTGCGATTGCGATCAATGTTCTTCTCGTGAGTGCGGGCATGATGTCCATCGTGCTTACCAACTTCCGCAACTTCGAACAGATGGTTGTTTCGCAGCAGCGGACTGAAGCCCTGAGCAACGACAATTTCCAGTTGGCGAACCTCGACAGCCTGACTGGGCTCGCCAATCGGAGGGCGTTTTTCGCGCAGCTGGAGAAGGAATTGGCAGCAGCACGGTTCAATGGAACGCGCTTGGCTTTGGGAGTTATGGACCTGGACGGGTTTAAGCCTGTCAACGACCTATATGGTCATTCCGTGGGCGATCGGCTCTTGGTGCAGGTAGCCGAAAGGCTTTCGGGGCTCCTTAAGGCCAGCACCGCCTTCAGATTGGGCGGCGATGAATTCGCGATCATCGCACCTGTTATTCCTGAGAACGACGAGCTGGTTTTTAACGCCAACGCGATCAGCAGGAGCCTGCGTGAGCCCTACAAAATGCCGGAGGGAACGGTTCACATTTCGGCGTCTATGGGAATCGCCGTCTACCCCGATCTAGCCTCGAACCTGGAACAGCTGTTTGATCGCGCCGACTACGCTCTCTATCACGCCAAAAGACGAGAGCGTGGCGGCGCCGTTCTATTTGACGAAGTGCACGAGAGCCAGATCAACGTTGAAGCTCGAATTGAGAACGCGTTACGAGAGGCGAATTTTGATACCGAACTCTCGGTCTTATTCCAGCCTATCGTCAATATAGACCTCGACAGGGCCGTTGGCTTTGAAGCCTTGGCCCGATGGGAGAGCCCTTCGTTAGGTAGAGTATCACCGGGAAGCTTCATACCGATTGCTGAGCGAGCAGGGATAATCAGCTCGCTGACCCAGCCTCTCTTGAAGCGTGCACTTGCAGCCGCATCTACTTGGGACCCGCAATTGCGTCTGGCGTTCAACCTATCTGCGCACGATCTCAATTCAGACGCTGGTGTGCTCTCACTCATTTCAATAATCGACCAGAGCAAGTTTGATCCCCGCCGACTGGATCTCGAGATAACCGAAACTGCCTTCGCACATGATTTTGCTCAGGTGAAGCAATCTGTCGAGAGGCTCCGCCTGCTTGGATGCGGGATATCGCTCGACGATTTCGGCACAGGGTACTCGAGCCTGACGCGACTGCATGCTCTGCCGCTGACGAAAATAAAAATCGACAGGAGCTTCGTGACGGAACTTCACCTCAAGCCTGCAAGTTATAAAATCGTCAAATCGTTGCTCACTCTGAGTCAAGAGATGGGTTTGGATTGTGTAGTCGAGGGTGTGGAAAGCGAGGAGGAACTGACCACGCTGATCGCGCTGGGTGCGACGAACGTTCAAGGATACCTGTTCGCGCCTCCTTTGGACATTGCCGGAGCCAAAGCGTTTGTAGCACCTCCGTCAAGAATCCGGATCTTTGCATGATCGAGTTGGCTTGGCGGCCAAGCGCCTGACATCCGGGGAGCGTTGGCGAATAGTGCCCACCGGCGATGATCAGCGCCGCCTCGGTGGTTGTCGATCATCGCACTGCTAAGCGTCCGAGAGCCGACCTGACCTGCCATTGGCCGGGTGGAAGCAACCGGCAGAAACGCGGAGCTTCCAGATTGCATAGCGTTGGAGCCGGTTGCGGCGATGGTCTCGGCACAGTCCGCCGGTGTTGGCGGTCAGCCTCACGATCGCGCCGTCCTTTTCGTGTGGCCTGCGCATTCTTTCGCTTGGCGAGGAAGTCGCCCGCGCGAACGCGGGTTGCAATCCTGCTGTTGTGCGCAGTTGTCACCGCAGCCTCCACCCTGTTGATCGGCCCGCTGTGCTTCGTCGGCCTAATGGCACTGCATCCGGCGCGAAAAGCCGTGTCGGGAGGGGGGCAAAAGGAATGCTGGCAGCCGCACTTGTCGGCGCGTCGCTGATGGTATCCGCAGACTGGATCGGGCGGGTGGTCGATTTTCCATATGAGATACCTGCCGGGGTCATCGCGTCTTTGGTTGGAACGCCGTATTTCTTCTTTGCTTTTCTTTCGGGCAAAAAACGCTAGGCGGGAGGACCAACCGAACTGCGATGCCACGACCATGATTGCAGGCCGTTCTGGACCGACAGGCGCGGCTGAAATGGGGCGGACCGCAGCCCGCCCCGGCACGCCTAATATTGCGCCACGCCACCGTCGACGTGGATTTCGACACCTGTGATATAGGCGCTATCGTCGGAGGCAAGGAACAGGGCGGTCTTACCCATATCCTCGGGTGTTCCCATGCGTCCGAGCGGAATTGTGCCGGCGATTCCTTCGTAGGCTTCTGCGGGAATAAGCCCCGACCGGCCAGGCGTCAGCGTATGACCGGGGCTGAGGACGTTGATGCGAAATCCGCGCTCCTTCGTGTCGATGATCCAGCCGCGCACGAGATTCCGGATCGCTGCCTTGGTCGATGAGTAAACCGACATGGTCGGAATGCCCTTCGAGGCGGCGATCGAGCCCGTCAGAATGATCGATGCGCCATCGCGCAAGATCGGCAACGCCTTCTGGAACCCGAAGAGCAGGCCGCGAACATTCGTGTTGTAAGTCTTGTCGAAATGCTCCTCCGTGATCTCGCCAAACTTCATGAATTCATAAAAGCCCGCATTGAGGAGCAGAATATCGATCTGCCGGTTTGCCTTCTTGATGACATCATATAGCTTATCCAGGTCAGCCAGCTTCGAGGCATCGGCCTGCACCGCAACCGCTCCATTGCCGATCGCAGCAACCGCGGCGTCGAGTTCGCCCTGGCGGCGACCGGTAATGTAGACCAGCGCGCCTTCAGCAGCGAATTGCTTTGCGATCCCCAGTCCGATACCTGCACTGCCTCCGGTTACCACGGCAACCTTGCCTTCCAATTTCCTGCTCATCGATTTTTTCCTTCGATTGATCTCTCGTTCCCGGCCGTTCGTCGTGTCGGGACGGCGCCCGTTGGGTGCCTGCCACTCAGATAAAATCGGGAGGGCTGACGCTGTAGCCGTGAAAGACGACTAACGACTATTCCATTTTGGAATAGTACATCGCGTGCGAAGTCGCTGTGGGCAGGGTTGGCAGATTGGAGGCACTGTTCTACAGACTGTGATGATCAACCGACCGAAGGCTAGGGCGATACAATAAAGCCTCCCACGACGGGCCGCGGCCATCGTGTATTTTGGCCAAACCTTATCGAGGCGACAATTGTCTCAAGGCTCGGGAAACAGACCGACTGATCCACTTCCCGAGTTCGGTTCAAGTCGCGGGCACGAGAGCGGTAACTTTGTCGATTGCCCGCCTTGCCGCCGGACGGGCATCGATCTCGCTATACCAGCGTGCGATAGCAGGCCACGCATCAAAGTCGATACCGGCGAAATCGCGGCGCCACAGCCACCCGAAATGCGCGATGTCGGCTATGGTGAATTCGTCGCCAGCGGTAAATTTTCTTTCGCGGAGCGTGCCTTCGAGGACCGCAAGGACCCTTTCCGCCTCAGTCTGGAACCGAGCGACCGCCAACGGTATCTGCTCGGTCGCCTGCCGCTTGAAGAACCCGAGTTGTCCGAAGGCTGGACCAATCCCTGTCAGGTGAAAGAACATCTGCTCGAAGACCCGGGCTCGACCAGCACCATCCCTGGGAAGCAGTCGACCGCTTTTTTGTGCAAGATAGACCAGAATCGCACCGGATTCACTGATTGTCAGCGGCTGGCCGTCCGGGCCCTCGCTGTCCACCAGAAGAGGCACTTTGCCGTTCGGATTGATTGCGAGATAGCCCGGCAGTTTCTGCTCACCCTTCCTGACATTGACGGATCGCAATTCGTAAGCCAGCCCGAGCTCCTCAAGAGCGATAGGAACGCGCAGACTGTTGGGTGTGGCAAATGCATAAACTTCTAACATGAGGATTTCCTTCGAACGATTGGCAGGATAGGGCGTCGGCCATGCGCCACATCGCTATCTGCGGATATTCACTTGACGAAGGAAAGTGCGATGAAGACATATGCATCATTCCAAGGAGGAATGATGCATGAACCGGCTGGCTGCCATGGAAGCATTCGTGCGCGTTGTCGATACCGGATCATTCACCGGCGCGGCGCGGCTGCTGCGTATCGGGCAACCCGCGGTCTCCAAGATGATAGCGCAGTTGGAGGATCGTGTAGGAACCAAGCTCCTGCTTCGCACCACACAAGGCCTGACCCCGACGGAGGCCGGCGAGAATTTCTATGATCATGCCAAACGCGCCGTCGAAGAGGCCGACGAGGCCGAAGCAAAGGCGAGGGGTTCGGGCGCCGCCCTCGTGGACGGCTCCGCATCAGCGGGGCCGTCACCTTCGTCAGGCTTCATGTTGTTCCGCTCCTGCCGAAGTTTCTGGCGCAGCATCCCGACCTCGATATCGAGTTGGTTATGGACGACCGCAATGTCGATCTTGTGGAAGCCGGTATCGACATCGCGCTGAGGATGGGTGATCTGCAGGACTCGTCGCTGACTGCCAGGAAGATCGGAGCGAGCCCCCGGGTGGTTGTCGCTTCCCAGAAATATGTCGCGGAGTTCGGAGAGCCCCTGTCTCCGATGGATTTGTCGAATCATCACGCAGTAGTCTATGATTTGCGCAGCGGCGGGACGGCATGGAATTTCAGAAAAGGTTCGTCGCATAGCGCCGTGACAATCAAGGGACGCATTCGTTTGAACGCCGCCGAGGGCGTGCGGGAGGCCGTTTTTGCCGGGATGGGCCTAGCGGTTGCTTCCGAATGGATGTTCGCTCCCGAACTGGCTTCGGGCACGGTTCGGCGGTTATTGACGGATTGGGAACTGCCGCCGGTCGACCTTTGGGCAGCATTTCCGAGCGGGCGTACGGCAAGCAGCAAGGCGAGAGCCTTCGCCAATTTCATCAGACAGGAATTGGCTTCGGACTTCAGTTCCGAGAGTGAAGGCGGAGAAGCAAGCATCTGACTGGCCGAGGCAAATCGCCTCCGCGGTTTATGGTCGTGCTGCGCTTCTCCTGAGCACGAATTCTTCAGCGACGTGCCTTCGCGGCAACCATCACGGCAAAGGTATGATGACGCGATGCCTGTTGGCAGGCGCTGTCTCATCGATGTCCTGCGCCAAATCGTTATGCGGTGAGGCAGCGCTGCACTCAATAAGGTTGATGGTCACCTCGGCCCGATCCATGTCGAGCCGTCGAGTGCTCGGCCGTCTCTATGCACAAGCGATGCTCTCGGCACCCTCAGTGCCATAGGTTCCAACGAGACTTCGAAAATACCATCTTCAGACCAATTGACGACCATTAAAGAGACCGCTAGCTTTATTAAATCAATTTGATTGACTGCATAACAAAAGAGGGAACCAAATCGATGATCAAGAATGAACAAGCACAGCGCAGCATCGCCGCAAGGGCAGGCTGGGCGATCACCACCGCCCTGGCGTCCACCCTGTTGTTCGGCGTCGCCGGCACTTCCGCCGCCGAGGCCATCCTGACGATGCATATCGAGGAACAGACGAGCTGGGTGCAGAACTTCAACCCCTTCGACCTTGCCGGGCGCCGGCAGAGCACGATGGATTTCATTTATGAGCCGCTCGTCATCTTCAATGCCGAAGACGGTGGCAAGCCTGTCTGGCGGCTGGCGACAAGCTTCAAGTTTTCGGACGATCTGAAATCGATCACCTACGAACTGCGTCCCGGCCTCAAGTGGTCGGACGGCGAGCCGCTGACGGCCCTCGACGTCAAATACACGATCGATCTGATGCTGAAGAACGCCGCCCTCGATACGGTCGGTGTCGGCGAAACCGTGGCCTCCGTCGAAGCGCCCTCGGCAACCGAGGTGCGCATCAACCTGAAAGAGGTCAACTCCGAATTCCCGGAATCGCTTGCGGATCTGGCCGTCGTTCCCGAGCACGTCTGGAAGGACGTCTCCGATCCGGTCGCCTTCAAAAACGAAAAGCCGGTCGGATCAGGACCCTTGACCGACGTGCGCCGCTTCACCCCGCAGGTCTACGAACAGTGCCGCAATCCGAACTACTGGGATAGTGCATCGCTCCATGTCGACTGCATCCGGCTGCCGCAGATCTCGGGCAACGACCAGATGCTCGCCATCCTGCCGGAAGGCAACATGGACTGGATCGGATCCTTCATACCGGAGATCGACAAGACATTTGTCGCTCTCGACGCCGACCATAACGGCTATTGGCAGCCGCCTGCCGAAACCGTCGCATTTCAGATGAACTTCAAGAGCTCCAACGAAGGCAACCTCGAGGCCTTCAAGGACGTCAATTTCCGGCATGCGTTCAGCCTGGCCATGGACCGTCATTCGATGGTCGATATTGCCGGCTTCGGATACCCGGTGGTCAACCTACATGCCAGCGGCCTGCCGCCGCGCTTCGAGACCTGGCGCAACCAGGCCGCCGAAGGCGACAAGGACGCCTTCATGGGCTTCGACACGGAGAAAGCCAACAAGATCCTCGATGACGCCGGCTACAAGAAGGGTGACGACGGCTTCCGTTCCACGCCTGATGGCAAGCCGATCGCCTTTCCTGTCATCGTTCCGAACGGCTGGACCGACTGGATCGATGCGGTCCAGATCGCGGTCGAAGGATTGCGCGCGATCGGGATCAACGCTTCCGTTGCCACGCCCGAATACGAGCAGTGGCGCAAGCAGATCCTCGATGGAAGCTTCGAGGTCGTGATGAACTCACGTGCTGACGGAGCGACTCCGTTCCGCGGCTATTATCAGAGTCTCTCCACAGCCTATGCCGGACGGATCACCGGCGCGCCGTCGCGCTATTCGAACCCGAAGCTGGATGCTCTCTTCGGCGCCTATCTCAAGGCAACCACCGATGACGATCACAAGAAGATCTTCAACGACATCCAGCTGCTGGTCGCCGACGAATTCCCGGTCGTGCCTGTCTTCAACGGTCCGACCTGGTACCAGTTTTCCAGCAAGCGCTTTACCGGCTGGGTGACGGACAAGGATCCGGCCATGAATCCGGAGGATCACGACAATAACCGGATGCGCCTGATGCATCTGCTGCGCCTCAAGCCGGTCCAATAAGCCGGTCGAGGGTTCAGGGATATGCGTGTTTCAGGCAGGCGCCTTGGCGTCTATGCGGTCGCTCTCGCGTTCGCCATCTTGATGAACTTCATCCTTCCCCGGCTCATGCCGGGGAGCCCCGTCGATGCGATGGTTGCGCAGCTCGGGCCGCGCGCCACGCCGGCTGCGGTCGCTGCGATCAAGGCACGCTTCGGCGCGGTCGACGCGCCGATGCTCAGCCAGTTTGCCGACTATATCAAAGGGCTGGCGACGCTCGATCTCGGCGTCTCAATCAAATATTACCCGCAGACGGTCGTCCAGGTGCTGGGCCGGGCGACAATCTGGACGCTCTTTCTGGTGGTCACCGCCATCCTGTTTTCGCTCTGCATCGGCGTCGTCCTCGGGGCCGTCGCGGCCTGGAGGCGGGGAGGGCGCTTCGACACGATCGTCTCGCCGTTTTCGGTGGTGATGATTGCGGTGCCGCCGGTGATCATCGCATTGACGACGCTCTTTGTCTTCGGCGTCTCGCTTCGATGGTTTCCGGTGGGCTATGCCTATGATCCAAACCTCGACCCCGGTCTCGATTTCACCTTTGCCGGCAGCGTGCTGGTCCATGCCATCCTGCCGGTGCTGACCTTGTCGCCCTATCTGATCGGTGAATTTCAGACGACGATGCGCTCGTCGATGATTTCGATCCTCGGCGAGGACTACGTCACGATGGGCAGGGCCAAGGGCCTCAGCCACCGGGCGGTCATGTTCGGCTATGGCGCCCGCAACGCCATGCTGCCCGTCCTGACCAACCTTGCCCTCATGCTTGGCGCAGTCTTCGGCGGATCGATCGTCACCGAGATCGTCTTCAATTATCCGGGCCTCGGATTGACCCTCTACACGGCCAGCATCGCGCGCGATTATCCGGTCATTCAGGGACAGCTCCTGCTGATGACGCTTGCCACCCTCGGCGCCAATTTCCTCGTCGATATTCTCTATGGACTGATCGACCCACGACTGCGGGAGGCTGTGTAATGAGCTTCACTTTCGGAACCATCCTTCGTCAGCGAAAGGCCGTCGCTGGGCTGATCATCATTGCCGCGCTCTGGGCGACGGCGCTCTCTGCCCCGCTGATTGCTCCCGGCGAGCCCGGTGCGCGCGTCGGCCGCTCCCATCAGCCGCCGTCGATCGAACATGTCATGGGCACCACGAAAATGGGGCGCGATGTCTACCGGCAGTTTGTCTGGGGAGCGAGGAGCTCGCTTTCGGTCGGTTTTGCCACCGGTATTGCGATCACCATTATCGGAACCGGGATCGGACTCGTGGCGGGATATGCCGGCGGCAAGATCGACGCCGGCCTCGACCTCGCGACCAATGCCGTGCTCGTCGTCCCCAACATGCCGCTGCTGATCCTGCTCGCGTCCTTCGCAGGAACCGTCGGTCCGATGACAATCATGACGATCATCGCGCTGACGTCGTGGCCATGGGGCGCGAGAATGACGCGCTCGCAAACCATGGCGCTCAGGAACCGCGATTTCGTGACGGCCTCGAAGATGATCGGGGAACCTGCCTGGCGGATCATCTTCGTCGAGATCCTGCCCAATCTGGCACCTCTGATCGGCATCAATCTGGTCGGCAGCATCATCTATGCAGTCGTTGCCCAGACGACGCTCGAGTATCTCGGCTTCGGCGACCCCCTGAAGGTCTCCTGGGGCACCATGCTCTACAATGCGCAAAACGCCTCGGCGATCATGGTCGGCGCATGGTGGGACGTCGGCGTCCCGGCTGTCGGCATTGCCCTGACCGGCCTTGGCCTGGCGCTCCTCAACTTCACCTTCGATGAGATCGCAAACCCGCAACTGCGCTCGGGCCCGGCGCTTTCGCGCTGGTTCCGTCTCAATCGTGCCC
Organism: Rhizobium sp. 21-4511-3d; assembly: GCF_053522545.1. NCBI lineage: Bacteria > Pseudomonadati > Pseudomonadota > Alphaproteobacteria > Hyphomicrobiales > Rhizobiaceae > Rhizobium > Rhizobium sp. 21-4511-3d. Next base: position 30,186 of record NZ_JBNWCF010000021.1, read on the forward strand.
GCAATCGCGAACTGGAGGCACGCCGATGACCGACACCCTTCTGGAAATCGACAACCTCAATATCGACTACCTCGTCGACAAGGGCGAGTTCCGTGCGGTCAGCGATGTCTCCTTCACCATAGGAAAGGGTGAGATCTTCGGGCTTGCCGGCGAATCCGGGTGCGGCAAGAGCACGATCGCCTATGCCATCACCCGGCTTTCCAAGGCGCCCGCCTGGATTGCGGGTGGCAGTATCAAGCTGGATGGGCAGGACCTGCTGCGCCTGCCCGAACGCGAACTCCAGAAGATCCGCTGGAAGCGGGTCGGCATGGTGTTTCAAAGTGCGATGAACTCGCTCAATCCGCTGATGCGGGTCGAGGCACAGTTTCACGACGTGCTCTTTCGCCATACCGGATGCTCACGCGAGCAGTCACGGGCACGCGGCGAGGAGATGTTCCGCCTTGTCGGCATTCCCGCGCACCGTATCAGCGATTATCCGCACCAGTTTTCGGGCGGCATGCGCCAGCGCATCGTCATCGCCATCTGCCTGGCGCTTCAGCCGGAGCTCATCATCATGGACGAACCGACGACGGCGCTAGACGTCGTCGTCCAGCGCGAGATTCTCGAACAGGTCGTCGACCTGCAGAGGACCCACGGCTTTTCTGTCCTGTTCATCACCCACGACCTGCACCTGATGGCGCAGCTGTGCCAGCGCATCGGCGTCATGCTGAAAGGGCGTCTCGTCGAAGTCGGGGATGTCCGGCAGGTCAGCACGGCACCCAGGCACGACTATACGCGCAAGCTCTGGAACGCCATCCCGCAACTTCCCACCCACGAGCAATCCTCCGGAGTCATGGCATGAGGGCCGAAACGAACCTATCAACAGCGCCTCTGCCTCTGATCCGTCTTGATGGCATTACCCGGCAGTTTGGTCCCGTCCAGGCTCTACGGGGCGTCAACTTCTCGCTCTATCCAGGGCGTGCGCTGGCCCTCGTCGGAGAATCAGGATGTGGGAAAACCACCTGCGCGCGGATCATTGCCCGCCTCGACCGGCCGTCCGGCGGCACGCTGCTCTTCAGGGGGCAGGATTTCACGCTTCGCGGAACGCCGAAGGAAGAACGGCGCTATCGCAAGGACGTGCAGATGGTGTTTCAGGATCCGTTTTCCTCGTTGAACCCTGCCTTCAGCGTCAGCCATCACCTGTCTCGCCCGCTCGAATTGCACGGCCGCTTCGCATCGAAGGCCGAGCTCGACGCTCGCATCGATCAGCTGCTTGAAAGCGTCGGGCTTGACCCGGCGGTCTCGCGCCGGAAATTTCCGCACGAGCTCTCGGGTGGCCAGCGCCAGCGCGTCAACATTGCGCGCGCACTTGCCGTCGATCCCAGCGTTCTCGTCGCCGACGAACCGACATCGATGCTGGATGTCTCCATCCGCAAGGACATTCTCGATCTCCTGGCGCGGGTCAAAGCCGAGAACGAACTCGCCCTTCTCTACATCACCCACGACATTGCCACCGCGGCTCATGTCGCAGAAGAGATCGTCGTGATGTTTGCCGGCCAGATGGTCGAGTGGGGCGATACAAACGCCGTGCTCGGAGACCCGCGCCATCCCTATACGCGACTGCTGCTGTCGGCCGTTCCGGTTGGAGGCAGGCCGTTTATAACGGGCGGAAGCGCGCGCTTCCTGGAGCAGGCGGAAAAGGTGCGCAACGTCAGCCGGCCGGCATCGACTGTCATCGAACAGGTCGGCGCAAACCACTTCGCCGCCGTACCCGGCAACGCAGATCAGTAAGGTCAAACAGCATGGATTACCTCGTCAACCTTTCGACCTTGCCGGTCGACAACAAGTCATCAGCCGCCATGGCGCAGGCTGAGGTCACGATCAGGCGTGCCCTGCCGCCTGAACTGAAACTGATCACCGGCTGGATCGAGACGCATTTCGGAAAGGGATGGGCGAGCGAAGCGACGGTCGCTATGAGCCGCCAGCCGCCGACCTGTTTCATCGCAACCCGTGGCCAGACGCTGATCGGATTTGCCTGCCACGAGGCGACGGCTCGCGGCTTTTTCGGCCCGACCGGCGTCGATGAAGACGCCCGCGGCCTCGGCGTCGGACGGGCGCTCCTGTTTGCCAGCCTCAATGATCTCAAATCGATGGGCTACGCCTATGCGATCATCGGCGATGTCGGCCCGTCTGCCTTCTACGAGAAGGCCGTGGGCGCAACCGCAATCCCGAATTCCGAGCCCGGCATTTATGCCGGCATGCTCAAGACCGAAAACTGAACCTGAAGGAATGACCATGTCCGCACCCAAACGCTCCACCCTGCGGCTGGAGACCATGTGGAATCCGCCATCCGGCGACACCGAGTTCTCCTACGTGCTTCGCCTGCGGCACATTGGAGGTGAGCCGCTCGAACATTTCGCCCTCTGTGTGAGCGGACCGGGCCGTGTCGATCCGGCCGGCCGTGTCGAGGGCGCGGTTGTTTCCAAACGCCTGTCGAACTTCACCGAGTTCCGCCCCCCTGAAGGCTTCGTTCTGGAGCCCGGCGATACCTGGTCGATCTCGGTCTTTGCGCTGAGCTGGCAGTTCCAGCACTGGACCGACGGTGCGACCAATGCCTATCTCGCGCTCGACGACGGACGGATCATCGCGCTGGAATGCGAGCCGACGCGCTCGTCTGCCAGCAACGCGACGCTCAAGCGCGGCGCGGAGAAATTTCCGGTGCCTGCCCAGCCGCCGGTATCCGTGTCGATCATTCCCTGGCCAAGCAAAGTCTCGGTCGGCGCGCGCGCGCCGCTGCCTGCCGGCTTCGCATTGGAACCGTCCGATGCCATCAGCACAGAAGCCGCGGCGGGCTTTGCCGCGCTTGTCGAACAGCTCTTTGCCGTGGAAGGCATGGTCAGGCCGGCTGCCGAAGGCGGCATGCCGGTTTCTCTCAAGGCCGCAGAGATTGACGGCGCAGAGAGCTATCGCCTGCGTTTCACGGGCGAGACCGTTGTCATCGAAGCCAGCGGCCGGAACGGATTTCTCTACGGTCTGATCACGCTCGGCCAGATCTGGCGCGGGGCACGGCTGCACCCTCAGGCATTCCATTTCCCCGGCTCCGGCGAGATAATCGACGCGCCGGAAATGGCCTGGCGCGGACTGCATCTCGATGTCGCCCGGCAGTTTTACAGCGCGGCGGAAATCAAGAAACTGCTTGCCGTCCTGGCGTGGAACAAGCTCAACCATTTCCACTGGCATCTTTCCGATGACGAGGCGTGGCGCGTCGAAATCGACGCTTACCCGGCACTGACCGAGCTCGGCGCCTGGCGGGGGCATGGCCTCGCGATCCCGCCGCTGCTCGGATCGAGTGCAGCTCGAACGGGCGGCTACTATACGAAAGCGGCCGTTCGGGAGATCGTCTCGCTGGCATCGTCCTTCGGGATTTCCGTCGTTCCCGAGATCGATATGCCTGGCCATTGCTATGCTATGCAGCTTGCCATTCCGGAACTGCGCGACCCCGAGGAGAAGGGCAGCTACTATTCGGTTCAGGGCTTTCCGGACAACTGCCTCAATCCGGCAAGGCAAGAGACCTACGAGGTCGTGGAGGCCATTCTCCTCGAACTCATCGAACTCTTCCCTTCGAAGATCATCCATATCGGCGCCGACGAGATACCGCTCGGCGCGTGGTCCGGTTCACCTCAGGCTTTGGAGCGGTTGCGCGCGGTCGCCGGCAATGACGTCGCCGAAAAGCATGCCAAACGTCTGAACGTCATCACCAACACGCATGGCGCCGATGACATTTCCGGATCCGGAACGGCTGTCCTTCAGGCCGAGTTCCTCGAGCGCGTGCAACGTTTCCTGGCGTCCCAGGGATGCACGACCGGCGGCTGGGAAGAAGCTGCGCATGGAGACGTGATCGACAAGTCGAAAAGCTATCTCTGCAGCTGGCGAAACGTCGAAGTGGCAGCCGACCTCGCCGCGCGCGGCTACGAGCTCGTGGTATGCCCGGGTCAGGTCTACTACCTCGACATGGCACTGCGCACCGACTGGGATGAGCCGGGGGCTAACTGGGCCGGAACCTCGGATGCCGAGAAGCTCTACAACTTCGACCCGGTCGAGGGATGGACCGGCGCCCAGAGGAAGATGCTACGCGGAATCCAGGCGTGCATCTGGTCCGAGCCGATGACCGACAGGGCGGTTTTTGACCGCCTTGTCTTCCCAAGGATTTCGGCCCTTGCCGAAACGGGCTGGACCAAACCGGCAGCAAAGTCGTGGGAACGCTTCAGGGCGCTCGCTGGCCTTATGCCGCTTCTCTACGGCATCCACGAGGCATAAGAGGTCCGTCAGCCAAGCGGCTTCTGCAACACGTCGAAGCGCGGGTTTGTTTCGGAAAAGATCGGGAGGGCAGCGGCACCGAGAATGGCCGTGTCCTTGCCGGTCGTGCCGATGGTGACGCGCGGCACCACCCTGACTTCGTCCGGATCGATCGGCACGGGGAGGGGCTCCAGGCAATCGGCGAGCCGCTGCATCATCGAGGTCGAGATGCTGCCGCCGAGAACGATGGTCTGCGGATCGAAAGCGAGCTCGAGAAAATCGATCGTCTGGCGCAGCGGCTCCACTGCCTGCGCCAGCCACTCTTCCAGCCCGCGGCCGCCGGCCTTGACGCGTTCGTCGAGTTCCTCGGTCGAGAGCTCGCCTGCATTGTCGATCCCCATAAATTCGTAGGCAACCGACGGAGAGACATAGCGGTCGAGACAGCCCCGTTTGCCGCAAGGGCAGGGCCTGCCGTTACGCTCGACGACGATATGGCCGATTTCGCCGGCATTGTAGCGGCTTCCCTTGTAGAGGTGGCCGTCGAGGAACATTCCGGCGCCGAGACCGCCATCGCGAGCAAGATAGAGATAGACGAAGCTGTTGAGCCCTCGCGCGACACCGTGAAGCCGCTCGCCGATGGCTGCTGCCGCCGCATCGTTTTCGATAAGAACCGGCAGGCCGAGGCGGCTCTCGAGCTCGCGGCCGACGGGAAAGCGTTGCCATCCGGGAAGGTTCTGCGGGCTGAGAGTGGTTATCCCGCCGTCAGCATAGCGGCCGGGAAGCGCCATGCCGATGCCCAGCAGTCGGCGGCGATCGAACGCATACTGGCGCTCCAGCTCGCCGACGACCTCTTCGAGTACGGGGATGGCCCTCTGGGGCTCCGCATGATCGATGTTACGCTCCACGCGTGCACAGATTACCCCCGAAAGATCGGTCAGGATCCCGCTTGCGCGCTGGCTTCCGAGCTCAAGCCCGATCGAATAGGCGCCTTGCGGATTGATCGAATAGGGAATGATCGGCTGACCCCGCGCCGTCTTCTGCGCTTCGCCGGCTATCAGGAGGTGCGAACGCTCGAGTTCCTCGACGATGTTGGAGACCGTTTGGGTGGTCAGCGCCGTCATCCGGGCAATCGCTGCACGCGACAGCGGCCCGGTGCTGCGGATCGCCTCGATCACGACACGGCGGTTGTGAAATTTGGCTTGCTCGAGGTTGGTGCCGGATATTGTTTTCATGGGTCTTTTCGTCGAAAATTCGCTCCTATCCATTCCCATGAGAATGGCGCCAAGGAAAGCGCTTTCTGTGGCCGCCGGTCAGCCGTCTGGTCAAACAGAGGATGATCGAGCCGCACACGACCGCTGAGAACCGGACCGTTCGCCCAAGCCCGCAGGATACGCAGGTCTCCGATCGCCGATAGCGATCCAATTTCGGCCGTCTGCCGCAACGGGGACGCTCCGGTCTTGCCGCCTCGGCCGTCTGCGGCAGAAGCCACATGCCGGCAAAAGCCATTGCCGGCATTCGCAAGCTCCGTGCGGATAGGAGCGATTTCGAAACTTAGTTCGCCGCGGCTTTGACCGCAGCGTTTGCCTGATCAGCAAACTCGCCAAGCGCAGCCTTTGGTCCCTGATAGTTGATCCCTTGGACAACGCTCACAGTTGTATGCTCAACCTCGATGCATTGCGCGATGAAGGCACCGTGGCCCTCAAGACCGCCTCGCACGACCACGAGCTGCCCAGGAAACGCCTGCACGTCCGATGTGAGCCTCGCCTGCTTCGCCAAATTTTCGATTGTACTTGCGCATGCTTCGATGCTCAGCTTCGACTTCGGCGTGCGCTCCACATGATATGTCAGACTGAAATCGCTGCCTTGAGCCAAAACCGGAACGGCAAAACCAACCACGCTCGCTGCGATGAGGAGCAGGGCAGAATAATTCATTGAAACGTCTCCGTTGATAAGGCGGTATGCGGGCAAGGAAGTGGTGCTTTGGCGACGAAAGGGAAGAGCTGCATATGCGTTCAAAGTCGATCGCCAGACAAATGGGGCGCATGTCGAATGGCTTCTCAGAGCGTCAGCTGCAGCTGATCCGTCCGGAGGTTATCTCTCCTTTCAAGCGAGGATAGCGTCACTCCCAGCAATCGCACGCCTTTCGGCAGCGGAAAGATGGACTTCAATAGCGAGGCGACGGCCTCGTCGATTTCGCCGGCAGACAGGAAAGACCGCTCGACTGTCCTTGCGCGCGTGATCTGCGTGAAGTCAGCATATTTCACCTTCAGCGTCACGGTTTTTGCCCTGATCGAGTTGGTCTCGCAATAGCGCCAGACCTTGGCGATGAGCGGCCGCACGCCCTCGAGCGCCGGGTCATAGCTGTGAATGTCCTGCGCGAAAGTATCCTCGGCGCCGACCGATTTGCGGATCCTGTCCGGCTTGACGCGGCGCTCATCGATGCCGCGGGCAATGCCGTAAAAGTATGGACCAGCTTTCCCGAAATGATCGGTCAGGAACTGCAGCGACTGCGCCTTGAGGTCGGCGCCGGTCTGGATTCCGAGGCGGTGCATCTTCTCGGCGGTCGCCGGCCCGACGCCGTGGAATTTCTTCACGGCCAGCCCTTCGACAAAGGCAGGGCCGTTCTTCGGCGTGATGACGGCCTGCCCGTTCGGCTTGTTGAGGTCGGAGGCCATTTTGGCGAGAAACTTGTTGTAGGAGATTCCGGCTGAAGCATTCAGCCCGGTAACGGCCTTGATCCTTGCGCGGATCTCCAGCGCGATCTCGGTCGCGATCGGCATATCCTTGAGGTTTTCGGTCACATCGAGATAGGCCTCGTCGAGCGACAGAGGCTCGATCAGCGGCGTGTATTCGGCAAAGATCTCGCGGATCTGCTGCGAGACGGCGCGATAGACCTCGAAGCGGGGCGTCACAAAAATCAGGTCAGGGCATTTGCGAGCGGCCGTGACCGAAGGCATCGCCGAGTGGACACCGAATTTTCGTGCTTCATAGCTAGCAGCCGCAACCACGCCTCGGGCGGCTGCACCACCGACGGCGAGCGGCTTGCCACGCAGTTCCGGATTATCGCGCTGTTCCACTGACGCGTAAAACGCATCCATGTCGACATGGATGATCTTTCTAATCGTCGAAGCTGCCGTCACATCCATTGGTGCGGCCTCAGGTGAAGTTCGAAGTGTGCCGGTTCATGTCTATTTCATCTATCTAAATGAATAGAACAAAGTAAGAACTTTTTTAGCTGGAGTCAAATAGCTGTGGCGATCCGTTGCCTCGGCTAGCGCCCTGCCAGCCCATCCTGTGTTCATTTTTTCTGAAGACACCTCCCGGAGTGCGGGACGGCCGGACTGCCGCGACTGCTGCCGAGCATCCCTGCAGGCCAGGACGAGCGGGGCACCTGACCTGCGATGGACAACCTGCGCTGATCGCGCAGGCGGCGATTGAGCGACAGCCGGGGGCAAGAGGATCGAGCTGCGACCGAGTACGCTTTGTTTTCTCCTTTGCCATCTCAATTTTTTGGCTGGACGGCAGCTCCGATATAGACGGCGTGCCTTTCCGGATTGGCCGAACTTGAAATCCGGATTGGACGAAGATATCTTCCGGATCAGACGAATAGTTACGGTTAGTTCCAAAGGGGCCAATATTTGATCAGCAACAACAAGGCCGACCTGCTGTTTCCCAGAGGTGCGTCTCAACGCGTGGCCATAGCCATGACAGATACGCCGGTCGTCCTCGTGAATGGACCCCGACAATGCGGCAAGACCACTCTGGTACGATCTCTCCTCAAGACAGACCGGCCGTATTTCACGCTGGATGACGACACGACGTTCGCATCGGCAAAGACCGATCCGGTCGGCTTTATCAGGCAAATCGATACTGCAATCCTCGACGAAGTGCAGCGGGCTCCCGAACTGTTGCGCGCCATCAAAAGCGCCGTCGACAACGACCGACGTCCCGGCCGATTTCTTTTGACAGGATCCGCCAACATCCTTGCGCTTCCGACCGTCTCGGAAAGCCTTGCCGGCAGGATGGAGGTTGTGACCCTGCTGCCCCTGGGCCAGGCAGAAGTCCTGAGAGGGAAGGGCAATTTCCTCGACAAGGCATTTGCCGGAGAGCTTACGGCGCCTGGGAGCGTTATTGTCGGGTCTGACCTGATCGAACACGTCCTCACTGGCGGATATCCGGAGATGATCGCACGCCCCGATCCTCGCCGTCGTTCTGCTTGGGCAAGAGAATATATCCGAGCGATTGTCGAGCGCGACGTTAGCGAAATCGCCGATGTCGAGCGTCTCGACCAGATGCCTCAGCTACTTCGCGCACTCGCACATCACTCGGGACAGCTCTTGAATTTCGCGCAGCTGGCAGGACAAATCGGTCTCGATGATAAAACCGCGCGTCGCTATATCGGCATCTTCGAGAACCTGTTTCTGGTGCGCAGGATCGAGCCATGGTTCCGCAATCCACTGAAGCGTCTCGTGAAGACGCCGAAGCTGTTCTTCCTGGATAGCGGACTTCTTGCCGCATTAACGGGATTGACCCAGGATCGTATTGCAAGAGACCGCTCGGCCTTCGGTGCCCTGCTCGAAACCTTCGTTGCCAATGAGATTCTCAGGCTCGCCACATGGAGCGATGCTCGACCGACCTTCCATCATTATCGTGACAAAGATCAGGACGAGGTCGATATTATTCTGGAAGATGAGAGCGGCGATATCATCGGGCTTGAGGTAAAGGCTGCGGCGACGGTCACAGCGCCGGATTTCAAGGGCCTCCGGAAAGTTGCGGCTGCCACCGGAAGCGCCTTCAAGGCAGGATGGGTTCTTTACGACGGGGACAAGATCCTACCCTTTGGTGATAGACTGGCGGCGGTCCCGCTTTCCTGCCTCTGGGGCGAGTGATTTCGGAAACAGCCCATCGCTTGCGGGAATGCTCACACAAAAAAGGTCGATTCAACGCAGAGCTGCATGCTGCGGCGGCGCCGTGTGGCTTTCCGTAGCGAAGGCGCGGCTTCCGTGCGTGCTAACTCGTAAAGCCAGGTTGAAGAGCAGGCGATTTCCTCAGTGGAAAGAGTCTCGTGAGACTGGGCGCGGATACCATAGTGCCGACATCCGCCACCACATGCTAACGTGTGCGGACCTGTACGTGGCACCTGATGCTCGTGCGCAAACACGGCTTCTTTTCGCAGCCGAGTTGCAGAACGAAAATATATTCCTTTAGCGCCCCCGCGCCGTAGAGAATATTGGGCCGAACCCAAGCGACAACCGAGTTCCCACGCCGCCGACAAGTATCGGCACCGGGAGCCGAGAAGGTGAACGCAATTGACCGAACGGCAACTTCATCTGGGCGCCTTCATGCGCCCCGTCAGCCTCCATACCGGAGCCTGGCGGTATCCGGGGTCTTATCCGGACGCGAATTTCAACTTTGCCCATATCGTCGCGTTTGCGAAGAAACTGGAAGCGGCGAAGTTCGACGCCTTCTTCATGGCCGATCATCTTGCCGTGCTCAACATGCCCGAGGAGGCTTTGAAGCGCAGCCACACGGTCACGTCGTTCGAGCCGTTCACGCTGCTTTCCGCTATTGCGGCGCTGACGAGCCGCATCGGTCTCGTCGCCACGGCATCGACCACGTTCGACGAGCCCTATCATGTGGCGCGGCGCTTCGCATCTCTCGATCACATTAGCGGCGGACGCGCCGGGTGGAACATCGTCACGACTTCCAATCCCGATGCTGCACTGAATTTCGGCCTTGATGCGCATGTCGCTCATGGCGAACGCTACGAACGTGCGCGCGAATTCTATGACGTCGTCACCGGTTTGTGGGATAGCTTCGACGACGACGCCTTTATCCGCGATATCGAAAGCGGTGCCTTCTTCGACCCGGCGAAGTTGCATGCCCTCAACCATAAAGGCACTGAACTGTCCGTACGGGGTCCGCTTAATATCGCCCGCCCTCCACAAGGATGGCCCGTCATCGTTCAGGCCGGTCAATCCGACCCGGGCCGGCAGCTTGCCGCTGAAACGGCTGAGGTCGTCTTTTGCTCGCCGCGCGACTTGCCCTCCGGACAGGCGCTCTACGCCGATATCAAGGGGCGGATGGGGAAAGTGGGGCGCAATCCTGATCATCTGAAGATCCTGCCTGCGGCATTCGTGGTGATCGGGGATACGCTTGAAGAGGCGAGGGCAAAGCGCGCGCATCTCGATGGCCTCGTGCATTACGACAGTGCCATCGCCTCATTATCAATCGCGCTCGGTCATGACGCCTCGAAATTCGATCCTGACCTGCCGCTTCCCGAGGTCCCCGAGACCAATGCCAGCAAGACCGGCCGCGAGCAGGTGCTGAAGCTCGCTGTTCAGGAGAGCCTGACCGTGCGGCAGCTGGCGCAGCGATACGGCGGGTATTCGGGGCTCGCCTTCGTCGGCACGCCGCAGCGGATCGCCGACCAGATGGCCGAGTGGCTTCATGAAGGAGGATCGGATGGTTTCAACGTTGTGTTTCCCTACCTGCCGCAGGGCCTCGACGATGTCGTCGAGCGGCTGGTTCCTGAGCTTCAGCGGCGGGGGCTCTTCCGCAGCAAGTATGAGGGAGCAACGCTGCGCGACCATCTCGGGCTTCCCCGGCCCAGGAGCCGCTACGCTTGACGCGCCCATGACGTCGCGGGAACACGATCCCGCCCGGGCGCGTTTGCCGTGCGCTTACGAGGGAAACGAATGATTTATGATACGGTTTTGGTTGGCTCCGGCTTCTCGGCGATCGCGACGCTCTGCAATCTCATCGAGATTCTTCCGGCATCGGCTGCCGTGGCCGTGATCGGCGATGACCCGGGCTTTGGCCGCGGAACCGCCTATCGCTCGGAGCTATATCTCCACCGGCTGAACGTCCCGGCCGGCCGGATGAGCCTCTTTCCAGACAGGCCGAATGCATTCGTCGAATGGCTTGCCGAGCGCAAGCGGCCGCTGAGAGACGGCGATTTTGCTTCCCGCCAGGATTACGGCCTCTACGTTCGCGACAGCCTTGCGGCGCTGCTGCGCAACAGGCGGCCGCGATGCAAGGTGGACTTCATCCGCGCCAAGGCAACGGGCTGCGTCGAGCGCTATAACGCCACACTTGGCTTCCTTCTCGACAATGGTGGGGAGATCGCCGGGCGGAACGTCGTGCTGTGCCTCGGCGTCGGCAATGCGCCGCTGCCCTTCGATGTATCCGGATTGGCCGCGTCGGCAAGGAAGCGTATCGTCGAAAACCCGTGGCGCCTGTCGTGGCTGAGACGCGTCGGGCGCGACGACAACGTCTGTATTCTTGGCTCCGGCCTGACGATGATCGATCAGGTTCTGGCGCTGCACGCACGCGGTTTCCGCGGAAAAATCGATGTCCTTTCCCGGCGCGGCCTTGTCCCCCATGGGCACGTCGTCGCTCCGGCGCCCCCGGCCGATTTTGATCCGCAGACCCTGCCCGTCAAGTTGAGTGAGCTGCTTCGTCGACTGCGCGAGGAAAGCCGGGCTGCAGGTGACTGGCGCTCAGTCATGGACCGTCTGCGCCCGCAGACGCAGGCGCTCTGGGCACGGCTTCCGGCCGCCGAGCGCGTCCGCTTTCTTCGACACGCGCTGCCATGGTGGAACATTCATCGCCATCGGGTGGCCCCAGATGTCCATGCACGCTTTCGCGAGTTGATGGAGAGTGGCCGCGTCGCTGTGCATGCCGGCTTCCTCTCAGGCGTGGAGCAGACAGGGGGCGCCCTTACCATCACTTATAGATCCAAGGGGACGCTGCAAAGCAGGCAGGTGAATGCCGACTGGCTGGTCAATTGCACTGGCGTCGAAAGGGCGGGTATCGCGCATTCACCATTGCTTGCGGAAATGAAGCGCCAGGCTCTGATCAAGGCAGACGCACAGGGGCTCGGCATCGTTGTCGATCGGCAATCGAGAGTGCAGGCAGATGCCGCAAGCGCCGCAGGGCTCTATGCAGTCGGAGCGCTGACGGCAGGCCAGTTCTGGGAAATCACGGCGGTTCCGGATATTCGCATCCAGGCTCAGGCCGTCGCGAGCGATGTTGCAGCCGCAATCGCTGGCGGTGATCGCGAATGACAGCCAGTCGCGGCTAGCTTTCCCTTGTGGCCTTGGGACTGTTGATCTCCAGAAAAGAGGTGATCTGCGTTCGGCGGGAGGTGTCGATCGAGACCGGATCGACAGCCCCTCTTCAACAATCGATCTGGTGAAAAGGCAATTTTCTCCCAATCGGTTAGAAGTCGATAGCGACGGCCCGGCCGGGCGGCCAGCATCATTCGGTAAAGACCACCACGACGCCAGGTTTTACCATGCTTGCCAGTTCCTCGACGTCCCAGTTGGTCAATCTTACACAGCCATGCGAGCCGGTCTTATCGATGAGGGATGGTTCAGGCGTTCCGTGGATGCCATAGGTCGGCTCCGAGAGGTCGATCCAGACAGACCCAACCGGATTGTTGGGTCCGCTTGGCAAGGTAAGCTTCGTCCTGTTCTTGCCTTGCTGGAAATTGACACGCGGATTGTATTCGTAGGTTGGGTTGCGGGCAACACCGTTGACCTTGTGCTTTCCGGAAGGGGACGGGTTGTCTTCGCTGCCAATTGTCGCCGGATAGATTGCCAGAACATCTCCATCATCGGCAAAGGCGACGAGCTGTCCGTCCGCGCGACGCGCTTCGATCCGCTTCACCCGGCCGGTTTTGGGTGCTCCGACAACGGCTACGGAGATCGTCTCGCCGGGCGAAAATTTTGCGGACGGGTTGAGGGCATGGAGAAGGTCGATATCCATGTGAAAGCGCTCGGAAAGCTTTTCTGGGATGCTTGTATAGCCGAGGTGATCCATCTTGGCTTGTTCGGCATAGTCTTTCGGCACTTCACTAACGAGGTCGTCGGCGTCATCGGGCGCGATGATATACGGGCCGATCACATGCTTGTCGTCGCCGAGCCGCTCTACCACCAGGGCGTCGAGCTTGCCGTCCACCGGCAGATGCTGCATTGCTTCGAAACCGGCAATCGCCTTGCTGACATTGGCGCCATCGAAGCCATCGATCACACCCGGCGATGCGCCTGCCCGGTCAAGCAGGACCTGAAGATGGACTGTTGCGGCCTTCGGTACAGGCGGGTCCTGCGCAACCTGCCCGTCGAGCCCTGACAAGACATCCGAGTTGTTGATTGAATCGGGCGACAATTCCTGGGCGTGGGAAAAGCCAAGCGAGCCGAAAAAGATCATTGAGCCAAACAGAAGTCTTTTCATAGCACCGAAAGGGCTGAACAGCTCGATTGTTCCATAGCGCGAAAGCCGCGCTCTCCAGCGGCCTTCAAGCGCCGCAGTGAGCCAAAATCGAGCGGTCAGTTTGGCTTGGAAGACGCGAGCCCGCGAGAGCAGCGTGCGAGGCAAGTCACGAGCGCCTGGCGAGAGGAGGCCATGAGCGAAGATTTGCTGACACCACTGCGACGATGATATCGTTGAGATAGAAAAGTCGCTGGTTCCGGCGCGCCTAGCAACTCCGGTCGATCGAGCTGACCGATGCCGGCTCACGACGATAGGTGTTTGGCAAGCGTTCAGATTGCGAGGCTTGATAATTTCGATCCCTTGAAACTCTCCCTCGTTGTCGGTGACAACGTTACATCCGTTGGCCTGAGCGACGGCGGCCACGATGGTATCCATGGCACTTCGCGGGGGGCCGGTTGCCTTTCCCTGTGCCATCAGTTCTCCCCAGATGAGATCGGCCTTCGTCGAACGGAGGACGACGGTGAGGGATACGACCAATAAATCAGTATCAGCTCGCTCGGCCATCCATGTCGAAAGCAACTATAACGTTTGTGGCTTCGTGATATTGCTCAGAATGTTCGTGTCGAGCAGAGCGCGCATTACAGATCGAGCTCACGATCTTACTCGGGCGAGCGGGCTAGACGCAGCGCCGCGAGAATCCCGCCCTTCTTTGGCGGCTCACCGGCGAGGGTTTTGCTCACGACTGTGCGCAGGTTAGCTGCTTCCGGGCGCGCAAGAAACCTGATCAAGCTGCGATCACTATCGCGTCCAAGGACCTCAAAACGAGCGAGGCCGCGGTCGCCCAAGCGGCTTCTGTAACTCTGAATTGCCCATGTCTGAGAGCTGGCCACCAGACCCTTATTTGTTTCCAGTAATACCCCAAGTTGGCCGTTGTACGCAAGCAAACTCGGCATGTGACGTCTGACGTAGGGCCGCCGATACAGAGGCGTCTCAACAAGCGTGATCAAAGAGCACACCTATCCGCGGTAATCGCATGGCACGTCAGGAATGGCATCGCAGCTGAAGCGGTAGCATCGGTGCGCACCGGTGTCGTTACCAGTAAGCTTCTGCAGGTCCGTCCTCGAATGGCAGAGCTAATCAGCGCGCCCCAGTAGTCTTGCAAAAATCGGTGAAGACACGAACCTTCGCAGCACGCTGGCTCGCGACGAAAGATGTGGTCTCGCGATTCAGGAAAGAATCTCGACGCGCTTGCCACTCGCCATGATGTGCTGCGACCGTCTCCAAAGGCTGTCGAATGGGTAATGCTGAATTTTCCGGAATTATGGACACGTCTGCGCGGGCACCATCATCAACATCAGGCAGCGTCAGCCCTTGACGGCACCCGCCGTCATCGAACCCGATATCTGCCGATACATCAGCAGTCCGAGCAGTGCAGGCGGCAGCGCGCCCAGCGCCATGACCGCCGAGGCGACGCCCCATTGCACGCCGCCGCCGCTGGCTGCGAAGAAGAAGGAGGCGCCGACGGTCATCGGCACTGCCTTGTTGGTCGTCAGCATAAGGCCGAACAGGAACTCGTTCCATGCCGTGATGAAGCCGAAGATGAAGGCGGTGACGAGGGCAGGGCGGATGACGGGCGTGATGATGCTGACCATTGCCTGGAATGAGGAGGCGCCGTCGATGCGGGCGGCCTCGTCGAGTTCAAGCGGCACGTCGTTGATGGCATTGACCAGCATGACGAGGGCGAGCGGGATGTTGACGATCGTCAGGATCAGGCCGAGGCCGAGCTGGGTGTCGAGCAGCCCGAGCCACTGGTACATCATGTAGAGCGGGATGGCGAAAATTATCAGCGGCACGGCGCGCAGGTTGATGACCAGCGGCATCATGATCCGCCGGCCAACCTCGCTGCGGGCGATGGCATAGGCGGCCGGCAGGCAGAGGGCGATGGCGAGCGCCGTGCCGAGGGTCGCAGCGATCGTGCTGTTCAGGAGATAGGCATAGATATTGAAGCGGTCCGTCTCGGTGAGGATGCGCGCGTAATTCGCGAGCGTCGGCTGGTTGACCCAGAGGCCGGCATTGCTCGAGAGTTCACGTGCGCTCTTGAACGAGGTGACCAGCGTGACAATGATCGGGAAGTTCATCGCAACGGCGGCGATTGCGAAGACGATCCAGCGGAGCGCGTTGATCATGCTGCCTTCCTCCTGCGGCCGGCGAGCCAGTTCAGCCCGTAGAGAACGGCAAGCGAGGCGATGAAGAGCACGACGGATGCCGCCACCGCCTTGCCGATCGAACCATCCTTGAAGAAGGCCTGATAGATGTAGATCGACAGCGACGTCGTGGAGCCCCCGGCGCCGCTGCCGGTCAGCGCATAGACGTTGTCGAAGACGCGGAAACCATCGATGAAGCGGATGAAGAAGGCGATGACGAGCGTCGGCATCATCAGCGGCAGATCGATCCACCAGAGGATGCGCCACGCCGAGGCGCCGTCGAGCGAAGCTGCCTCGCGGACATCGAGCGGGATTGCCGAATAGGCGACGTAGAAGAGCAGGAAGGCGAACGGGGTCCATTGCAGCGTCTCGACGACGACGAGCGTCTTGAAGGCGTTGTTGACGTCGAGGAACGCCGGGCTGTCGCCGAACCACATGAAGAGATAGTAGGGCACGGGGCCGGCGAACTCGTGCAGCACGAGCCGGTACATCAGGCCGATCATCGCCGGTGCGACCATAAGCGGCAGCATCAGCGATGCCATCAGCGCCGAGCGCTTGGCAAGCAGCGGCGCCAGGAAGATTGCCAGAAACAGGCCGATCAGGCATTCGGCGACCGCCGTCAGCATGCCGAAGCGGAAGGAAAAGAAGGTCGCCTGCCAGAAGGTGCGGTCCTGCACCACCGCGAGGTAATTGCCGAATCCGCTGAGTTCCGGGCTGCGCAGGTTCTGGAACCCGACCGTCGAGACCGAATAGACGAGATTGACGAGAGCCGGAAAGCCCAGAAAAAGCAGCAGGAAGCCGAACAGCGGCGTCAGGTAGGCCCTGCCTTCGGCACGTGTTACGATAGCCATGTCGCTCCGCCGGATGGGAGGGATGCCGGGACGACCCGGCATCCGGATCAGGTTATTTCTTGAGGAGATCCTGCATGCCCGTCTTGGTATGGGCAAGCGCATCCTCGAGGCTCTGCTGGCCGGACCAGTAGCCGGTGAATTCCTTGGCCTGCAACTCGTAGACCGAGAGGGCATTGGCCGAGGTGGCGCCGGTCATG
Organism: Rhizobium sp. 21-4511-3d; assembly: GCF_053522545.1. Classification (NCBI taxonomy): domain Bacteria; kingdom Pseudomonadati; phylum Pseudomonadota; class Alphaproteobacteria; order Hyphomicrobiales; family Rhizobiaceae; genus Rhizobium; species Rhizobium sp. 21-4511-3d. The sequence goes on from NZ_JBNWCF010000021.1 coordinate 46,929, forward strand.
ACATAGCCGTACTTGCTGGCGAATTCGCCGAGCTTGACGAGATCCGGGCGCTCGGAAGCGACCTTCGCCACGACGTCGGGCGTCAGTGCCGGCGAACCGCCGCTCTTTGCATAGGTCAGCGCCGCATCTTCCGTTGCCAGCCACTTCAGGAACTTGACGGCGCCTTCCTTGTTCTTGGCGTTCTTGTTGAGGCCAAGGCCAAGACCGTGGATATGATCGGCGCGGCCGTTCGGGCCGGCCGGCGGCGCGACGATACCCGTGACGTCGGCGACGGCCGGCGACTTCTCGGCGCTGGTGAGATCGGCGGCAGCCGCATTCCACTGCAGGGCTGTAGCTGCCTGACCAGCGGCGAAGGCGGCGTTGGTTTCCGGATATTCGTAGCTCAGCGAATCCTTCGGCGAAGCGCCGGCATCGTAGAGCGTCTTATAGAGCTGCAGGGCGGTCTTGTAGGCGTCGGAATCGACCGTCACGTTTCCACTGGCGTCCATCCAGTCGCCGCCGTAGGAGCGGGGCACGGACTGGAACACCATCATGTTGAACAGCAGGTTCTTCATCTGCAGCACGGTGCCATAGCGCACGGGGCTGTCGGGATTGGCCTGCTTGGAGAAGTAGAGCGCGGTCGCCGCCCAGTCGTCCCAGGTCCAGCTGTCCGGATCCTTCGGCTGCAGATCCTTGCCAAGCACCTTCTTGGCGAGCTCGGCATAGGTCTTCTTCGCTGCATCGTCCTTCATCAGGGCATCGATGAGATCCTTGCGGTAATACATGAAGTGCAGCGACAGGTCGGTCGGAACACCATACTGCTTGCCGTCGAACTGCATGGTCGTCAGAACGGAATCGCCGAACACCTTGGCGGCATCGGCGCCGAGATCGACCGGTTCCATGTAGGGTGCGTAGCGGCCGATCGAGTAGGTGGCGACGAGGTTGATGTCGAAGGCCGTCGAACCGGCGGCCATGTCGGCCTGCAGCTTGTCGAAGAAGCCGTCGCGGTTGAAGAACAGCAGCTCCACCTTGTCGGCGTCGGAGGCGGTCTTGTTATAGACCTCGACGGTGGCGCGCAGCGCCGTCTCCTCTGAGCCGCCGGGCCAGCCGAGGACGGTGACGGTGGCATTGGCAAGTCCCGGCAGGGCGGCGCTCGAAAGAAGCGCGGCGAGAGCCGGAGCAATTATCTTCTGCATTTTCATTGTTGTTCCCTTTCTTTGTTTTCGTGATTATCCGGTGGTCTTCATGCCCTGCTGCGCGCCAGATCCGCGGCGCCGATAATGCCTGCGCGGCTGCCGAGTTCTGCCGCGACGAGGTTGGGAGTGGTGCGGGAACTCAAGCCGCCAAGCTGCGACCGCACCTGATCGAGATAGCCGGGGGCAAGGCCGATGCCGCCGCCGATGACGATCCGCTTCGGATCGAGCATCAGCTTGATATCGCTGCAGAGCAGGGCAACGCGCCCCGCGGACCGCTCGATGATCGCCTTCGCCCAGGCTGCGCCCTTTTCTGCCTCGGCAAATACCGTCACCGCGTCGGCGTCATGGCCGGCCGCTTTCGCCTGTGCGGCGATCCAGAGCCCGGATGTCATGTCTTCCAGAGGCTCCACGCCCTGCGACGGACTGCGGGTCAGCCCGAAATGCCCGGCAAGACCAGAGGCGAGCCGGCCGTTGATGACGATGCCGCCGCCGATGCCGGTCGAGATCGTCAGGAAGACGATATCCTCGCCGCGTCCGGCGCCGAAACGATATTCGCCCCAGGCGGCGGCCTGCGCATCGTTGATGGCGATGACGGATACGCCAAGACGCTTCTCTGCGCGCGACACCAGCGGATAGTCATTTGGAATTCCAAGGGTTGCCGGATTGAGCGCCGACCAGTTGCCGTCTTCGACGAAGCCTGTCACCGCGATGCCGGCGCGGGCGAAGTGACCGGCCCACCCGGCGGTTTCGGCGGCGACCGCATCCAGCCAGGCGTCGGGACCTTCTTCGCGCCGCGTGCGGACGACGCGCTCTTCCAGCACCTCGTCCTGTTCGACGAGGGCGACCATTGTCTTCGTCCCGCCGATATCGATCGCCAGCACCGGCTTGCCTGCATCCTCGCGCGCCGAGAAGGCGGCGTCGATCGCTTGATGAAACCAGGCCGTCGCATGCTCGGTGCGGGTGATGGCGGAGCCGACGACAACGGCGAGCGCGCCTGCATCCGCTGCCTGCGCCGCCTGTTCCGGTGTGCGGATGCGGCCCTCGGCGATGACGTAAGGCGTCAACGCGCGCATTGCGGAAATCAAGGCGATATCGGGCTCGACCGGTTCCGGCCCGCCGACATAACCAGACAGTGTCGTGCCGACAAAATCCACACCGGCGGCGAGCGCACGCCTGGCGTCTTCGAGCGAGGAGCAATCTGCCATCGTCAGCTTGCCCTTGGCCTTCGCGGCAGTCACCAGCGCTTCGACAGGTGCCGGACGGGTGCGATCTGTCGCGTCGAAAGCGATGATATCGGCCCCCGCATCCGCCAGTGCCTCGACATCCGCAATAAAGGGCGTGATGCGGACCGGGCTGTCGTCGAGATCGCGCTTGACGATGCCGATGATCGGCACAGTCACATGCGGCCGGGCGGCCTTTACGTAGTCGACGGATTCAATGCGCAGTGCTTTAGCGCCGGCAGCGGCTGCGGCATTTGCAAAGCCGATGACGAAGCGCGCATCGTCCATCGGGCCGTCGGGCACCGGCTGGCAGGAAACGATGAGGCTGTTTCTGATGTCTTCGCGCTTCACGGGATGCTCCATTTCGGACATCACGATAGATGGAAAATACCAGATGGCAACCAGTTAATGACTGGTATTACCGCTGCAATTCGAAGACGAAGTCATACACGTCGCCCTTATAGCGAGTTTCGCACAGCTCGACGGTCTGGCCATCCGCCAGATAACAACGCCGCTCGGTCACCAGGAGCGGTGAGCCCGCCTCGCAGTGAAGATGGTCGGCGTCTTCAGCCGTCGCTGCTCGCGAGCGCATACGCTGGATCGCACGTTCCGGCATGAACCCTCGCGCTTCCAGCACTTCGTAGAGCGACTGGCCGATCACGTCTGGCGAGGGAATGAAGCGAACGGGAATGATCGACGTCTCCAATGCGATCGGTAGTCCGTTCGCGGTTCGAACCCGCTTCATCCTGATCACATTGGCATTTCCGGCAATGCCGAGGGCCATCATCTCCGTGGAAGAGGCCCGGGTCATCTGCTTCGATATCCAAATACATCCAGGCACTTGTCCCCGGGCGCGAATGTCCTCGGAGAAGCTGGTGAGCGTCGAAAGAGACTTCTCGACGCGCGAGCCAATTTCGGTCTTGAAGCCGTGGCGCCGATTGAGAAGCCCCTCTTCTTCCAGGAGCGCCAAAGCTTTGCGCACTGTTACGCGGGAGAGCGAGAAAGACGTCGCAATCACCCGCTCACCAGGCAGGACGCTACCGGATTGAAAGGCCTGCGTCTGGATCGCCTCCTCGATTGCCAGCTTCAGCCGCTTATAGAGCGGGATATCGGCCGGAAGCCGGTCGAGAGACTTCCCGATTGCATCGATGACCTGATTGTCTGCCATGGGAAATCTGCCGAAGAAACACTCAAGAAAAATTCACTGGATATATACTGGTATTATCTCACAAGCGCAAACAGTGCTTCGCGAACGATTGAATTGTGCATTGCGTCAGGTCGAGCCACGCGACAGTTTCGGGCGAGTTTCGCCGCAAGGTTTAAGGAGGTGGTGTGCCCTAGTCCGATCGAGTACCTGCAGCGCGGGCGCATCGCCTTCCAAGTGTAGTCTGGCCGGTGAAATCAGAACCGTTGCAGAAGTTGCTCCTTTGGGACATGATTTGTGAAAGTCGCCTATCTGCGTCGCAATCTCAGGTGCTGGCAATGAGCTGAACATTTCCCAGCTAGCGCTATCGGCGGGTAATCCGCCAGCTTGAGAATCCCCACGGCGTTAGTCTGTTTGTGCGAACTGGCGAAGGCGTTGAGCCCCTATGGGTCAGCTTTCTTCAGCAAAGCCTTCCAGATATTGACAGCGCTCGCCGAGGTGCGCGAAGAAATCGAGCATCTTGAGGGTCGCGCCAAAGCGAAAATCAGGCTGGCTAAAGGCGATCTCTGGAGATTTGTCATTTTCTCTGAAATCATACTGACATTCAACGAGAGCGATCCGGGCGGCGGTCTCGATCGCCAACAACGAAGGTGGACGTTCCGGAGCGCGGGCGGTGTCCAGGCATCAGGAGCAATCTACACCGCGGCGGCATCCGCAAAGCCATGCGACCCAGCGTTGGAATGACAGGGAGCAGGTCTCACCAACTGGCGCCCCAACCTTGTCGCGAGCTTCCATCGGTTCTCAGCGTAGGTACTTCTACGCCACCTTCGACGAAAGGGCGTCGGCGATCTCAGCGGCTTCCATCCGTGCAGAAGTCTTGTAGGGATAGTGACTCCAACACCACCATTCCTCACGCTCGCCTTTCCCGAAGCCGAATCCCGCCCAATCCCCGCAACTGCATTTGCGGGCGACGAGAGTAGGGGCACGCTGCAGCGTGGGACGGTCGAGGTCACTCATTACGTTCTTCCTTGTGCTGTTGCCGTGGGCCCCGGAGGCGGCCAAGCTTCATTGGAAAATCTTATGTTCCCATTTTGTTCTTTCTGGGATATATGTCAACTGGACTTGCCGATACTCAAGGGAGTGCGATGTGGCGAAGAAGCTGACTCTATCGACAATCAATCGGGGCTGGCCTCATCAGATCGCGCTCTTGAAAGCATTGTCGGAAGGCAGTTTGGCAGACGAGCAAGCGCTTTACTGCAACCGTCTGTTACGCTGCAATGTCATCCCATCGGTGACGTCCAACGGGCAGATTTTCAATATCCATTGTTTCGCCACGCGAGCGGGAGCTTCTGCATTCATGTCGAAATTCGGTGGAGAGTGGTTCGACCCTGCACGGCGTGGCCGTGGCGAGTAGGTCGACCGCTGGATCCGGATATCCGTCGGCGACCACGGTCTGACTGAGCTTAAAGATATAGCCGTTGAGGTGAGGTCAGCATCCGGCGCCCCAAGCCGACGCATGCAGCCATCCTCCCTCCTGGAAATGCTCATGCCGCCTTCGATGACGCCGATCCAGATATAAGCTCTCACGACAAGGACAGCTCATTCCCTGCTGGAGCACTCGAAGGAATTCGAGGGCGCGTGCGATGACTGCCAAGCCTGGTATCTTGATCGCTCGACTTAGGCTGATCGCGTCCCTAGAGTTCTCTAGTCGCGGTTGTCAAGCACGTCGCAGCTGGCATCGCAGGTCACGCTTTTGGTTCTCTCGAGGTCGTGCGAGCCTGCGCATGTCACTCGTCGGCGGTTTCCGGTGAATTTGTCGGATCGTTTCTGGAACACGCTCTGGGCGAGGGTAAAAGAGCTCTCAGTCGCCCGCGCCACAAACTGTGGCGAGCAGAGCGCACGCGCGGGCAATCAGGCAGACGGCGAGCCGCCTAGGCTCTGCAAGAATTTTGGCCTTATCGAAGCGCTGACAGCATCCGCGCGTCGCGGAGATCTCGCGGAACTTTTTCACATGGCGCTCATTCATATGGGACGCTGGAGAAATAAAATGTTCGCCCTTCTGACAATACTGACAGTCCTTATCGCGACCATGTTTGTGGGACTGGTAGCCTCGACCTTGACAGAATTGCGCAACGAAAGCGCTGATCCAGGCGAAAGAGCGCTCTGGAAGACGAGCCGCTAAGGTCGACTTCGATCTTCGGTACGATCTCCGCTGGCAATTGACTGCAGTCGCCCTATCTGAAAGTCAGGCGGTACCATTTCCGGTCCTCCCTTGGAGGAATAGTGTGGACCGACCAGAGCTCGAAACGGAAAAGTTTTACTGGGCTCGCCGACGAGGCAGCAGCCGCACCGAGATAGTCATGGTTTCATCCGTTTTCGGCCGAGAGCGCGAATTTTGGACTGTCGCGGTGATGGGCTCTGAAAGCCACGCGATGCTTGATAACTTTGAGTTCTTCTCCGCCGTTGATTGTCCGGCTGGTCTCCACTACAGTCCCTCCCTTCAGGATCTCGATGATCGACATTAATCCCGATCAGCGCGCCTTGTTCCGGGCGCTACTTTCCAATCCCCTGAAGCTTAGGCTCGCTAAGGCGGTATCGGAAGGCGAATTACGTGCCGAGCAGATTGTTCGGCTTTGCGACCGGAGCCGATCGACTGCAACCGCTCATCTTCGCGAGCTGCGCAAGGCCGGCCTGATCAGGACGCGGAGATGTGGCCGAACAGTATTCTACCATTGTGCCTCCGAAGAGATTAGATCTTGGATCGACAGCTTCCAGCCAGACTCCTTGGATCGACAGCCTGTATGACCGCATTAACCGAGGTCGTCATGGGCCTTCTCCAATCGGCAGCGGCAGCGGTGTGACAGCCGGAGAGCGGCCTGTCGGTCGCAGTGCCCCGCCTAATCGACAAGCAGCTTCGTTGCACGAGATCTGTGGTTCATTCCCTCGCGCCCTCTCAATTTCCCCACATCTGAGGAAACCTTCACGAATGGCTGTCATGGTAACGAGGATCAGGAAGACGCTGGCCGTGCAACAGCGTTCAGCGGCCTTCGAACGCACGAACAAGATTGTAGCAGACGCGCCGCAGATGAAGAGCGGCATCTCCGGGAGGAGAGCGAGCGACTTTGCAAACTGAGGTTGGCTGCTTTGAATGCGGCGATCTCGGCGTACGTCTTGTTGATCGATTTGCCGACGAGTTCGAAAGCCTTCGTCTCGACTTCAATCGCGCGGTCGAGCAGCTGCGCTCGACGTTGGCGGCGGTCGCAACCTCGACGACGTCCATCGAAAGTGGCTCGCGGGAAATCAGCCAGAGCGCCGACGATCTTTCGAGACGGACAGAGCAGCAGGCAGCTTCGCTTGAAGAAACGGCAGCAGCGCTGGACGAGATGACGGTTAATGTAGCGAATTCGTCGAAGCGCGCAGATGAGGCGCGCTCGATCGCGATCCAGGCAAACAGCAGCGCCAGCCAGTCGGGCGATGTTGTCCGTAATGCGGTCCAGGCGATGAGCAAAATTGAGAAATCGTCGAGTGAAATTTCCAACATCATCGGCGTCATCGATGAGATTGCTTTCCAGACGAATCTCCTCGCGCTCAACGCCGGCGTCGAAGCTGCTCGCGCGGGCGAAGCGGGGAAAGGCTTTGCGGTTGTCGCGCAGGAAGTCCGCGAACTGGCGCAGCGCTCTGCCAAGGCCGCAAAGGAGATCAAGGAGCTCATCCGTGCATCCGGTGACGACGTTCAGGACGGTGTCCAGCTCGTCAGTGCAGCTGGTGACGCGCTCGAGAGTATCCAAGCCTACATCGTCAGCATGAACACCCATATGGATGCCATTGCTACTTCCGCCCGTGAGCAATCGGTCGGCCTGGCGGAGGTGAACACCGCTGTCAATCAAATGGATCAGGTGACACAGCAGAATGCAGCTATGGTCGAAGAGGCAAATGCCGCCGGTGCTACACTTGCCGCAGAATCCGCGAAACTGAAGTCTTTGGTAGGACAGTTCCGCTTGTCCGACGCCCCTGCGGCAACGGTCAGCATGGTTCAAGCCGCAAGGGTCATCACGGAACCAAGCGTCCGAGCTGTTGCCTCGCCAATACGAGCGATGACGGACAGAGTGGCCCGATCGTTTGGGGGCGGTCGCACCGCAACGGTGGTCGCTCCTGATCAGAACTGGGAAGAATTTTGATCGTCGTACCTCCCACTGCTCTAATATCGCCGACGCTGACGAGCGTCGGCCGATGTAATAATTACCAGAGCGGGCTCAGCAAACGTCTTTAGGAAGCTGATGGCGTTGGCGAGTTGTCAGCGATGTGGCCGCATTCACCAGGGTATGCGCAATCATAAAGGTCGACGACATCCGTCAACCTCTACCCTCCTCGTGTCGAGCGTATCCAGTGAACAAAACAATGTTCTCTGACATGTGCGGGACGATGCCGGACTTGTTTCCGGTTGAAAATGCTTGGAAGTGGGTGCCGACGTGCGTGGCTTCCGCGACCTGGCGCTTTAAGTGGATCGTTGAGAACGATGAGTTGTCGGGCTTGACCAACAGCGGCGCGGCCCGCCAAAAATCATGATCATTTCTTCACTGGTGGTAGCCGCGTAGCGTCAGGCAGGCCTTGTCCGTTATCCCTGGTTCTGGATGGTGGAAAATGACCGTGGTGTCTTTGCAAGGCCTGACGATCACGTCGAACAGAAGACCGGCGACACTCTTGTAGACGGCAGCCTTCTGGTCGTCCGTGATCTGATGAAGCTTCTGCTCCCGCCGACCTTCTACCACTGCTATTGCCGACGATCTCACTCACGCCTCAGGGGTAATGTCACGGTTCATAGGGCTACTATCGTCGCGACAATCGATCTCCGGACAATCGCGAGTTCTCTCGCAACCGTGACACGGAACTGAGTAAGCGCATGGGCATTTGGCTTTGAGGCGAGTTTGCAATTGAAAAACGTCGGAGATTAGCGTCCACCCATGATGGAGATTTTCACGCCGGCCGGTCTGACCGCACTGCTGCAGGTGATTACGATTGATCTTGTGCTTGCTGGCGACAACGCTGTAGTCATAGGTCTCGCGGCCGCTGGTCTTGAGCAATCGCAACGGGGCAAGGCCATCCTTGTCGGCATTCTCGCCGCCACCGTGGTTCGAATAGCTTTCGCCAGCGTCGCAGTCTATCTTCTTGCCATCGTCGGTCTTCTCCTCGCAGGTGGACTTTTGCTGCTGTGGGTGTGCTGGAAGATGTGGCGCGAACTGCGGTCAGGCCACCGCGGCGAGGAAGTCCCACACGAGGCGAACACTCCCCGAAAGACATTCCTTCAGGCTGCAACGCAGATCATCGTCGCCGATGTCTCCATGTCGCTCGACAACGTGCTGGCAGTCGCAGGTGCTGCGCGCGAACATCCGAGCGTTCTTATACTTGGCCTGATGCTGTCCATCGCATTGATGGGGTTGGCAGCAAACTTCATTGCCCGCCTGCTCAACAGGCATCGGTGGATAGCCTATATCGGCCTTGCCGTCATTCTCTACATATCGCTTGACATGATTTATCGAGGGGCGATCGAAGTCACGCCTTATCTGATGAAAGTGTCGGCAACGTAAATTTGCGGCCCTCCCGGCCCAATTGGGAACGGGCTGCCCGCGGTCACAAACGTTAAAGTTGCTCATGTCGGCTGATAGGGACGCTCCTGGCGTCGGTTTACGCTCGCCGGAGAAAGACCAACAACCGCAACGCCTGCAGCGTTGTCGAGAACTGGTAGATCACCACGCGACTGTATCCCGTCTGAGTACGGAAGGTGTCAGATGCCAGACGGCAAAGGCTTTCCGGGCCCCGTCTGTTCGAAGTCCGAAACAATGCCATCGAGATCTTCGAGGAAGAAAGCTGCGGTCCCGACGCCGTCGGCGTTCCGAAAAGCCTCGACGACGACATGCTCGCCCTTTGGAGCGCGACCGGGTCGAGCAACTGTCCGGAAGCCCGCACGGAACCTGCAGTGGACCGCCACCGCCCGCCCCGCGCCGAATGTTTTAGGACAGCTGTTTGGTGCGAGGACGTCGAAGAGGCGTCGGCCAGTCAGGCCTTGAACAATGGCGCTTTTTCGGCGCCGCGTCGGCGAATTTGTCTTCCTCCCGTCGACCGCGACCATACCTCTGGCTGCCGCAAATGGGTTCGGTGCGCTTCACGACGGGCATGTTCCTCGAGAATGAGAGCGTAATTTCAAAGCTACGCTCGGGCCCTGACTAGCCCCTCCAGCGTAGTGTCGTCAGAAAACACAGATGAAAAGGGCAGCCAGAACGGCGGTGGCCGCGGGTCAGTGCAAGATCGACGCCTTTGCCTGGTAGTCGAGCATGCGCTCGACGCGACCGATCAAGCGGCAAACCCGTCGCAGCGCGCTTAGGCCAAGCTCGTCGGTCGCATTGTCGCGGGCCATGTCGTCCATCTGGCGGGCGACACAAAGAAGGCTGTTAGCGAGCACCGGGCGGTCCATTTTCCCTGCTTCGCGTGCAAGTCGGCGAAGGTTCTCGGCATAACGGACGGCGATGTCCGCGGGCGTCGTGGCGGGGACCTTGTGTCGACCGGTGGGCGGGGTGAAAGCCGACCGTCTCATGGCAGCCCCTCCACCTTCGATGAAGAACGTTGCGAGCCGCCTAACGATGCTAATCTTTGGATGCTCATGATGCGTCTCCTAGAAAACGGATGAAAATCCTCAGGTGAATTGGAAGATCGGAGCCGTTGACATCAACTTCAAGACCTAGCCGAAGGCGGTCTAAAAATTTTTGTCTCAGATCTCTTGAAGCCCGAAAAACGCGATCCCAAATCGTCGACACGGTCTTCCAATGGGGTCCGGAAACCGGAGGCGCGAGTTGCCGCTGCGTCTCCTTCCAACTCGCTTCACGGAGGTTTTGGGATGAGAAATGAACTCGATTTTTCACCGATGTACCGGTCCAGCGTCGGCTTCGATCGCGTTTTTAAGCTGCTCAACAATTCGCAGCGCCTGCAGGCAGTCGACTTTTGGCCGCACCATGACATCGTCAAGACAGGCGAGGACGAGTATCGCATATCGATGGCGGTTGCTGGATTCGACGAGAGCGACCTCGACATTACCCAGGACCGCAACTTCCTGGTCGTCAAGGGAAGCAAAGCTGAAGACCAGCAGGGCGAATATCTGCACCGCGGCATTCCAGCACGAAGCTTCGAACGCCGTTTTGAACTTGCCGATCATGTGTGGGTCGAAGACGCTTCGCTCGCCAGCGGGCTTTTGACGGTATCACTTCGTAGAGAGATCCCGGATGCCCTGAGACTACGAAAGATCGCAATCGGATCGGGCAGCCAGGATACCGTGCTGCAGATCGACGCCAATCGGCACACAGCGTAATCCCTGGGTTAGAGGCTGCGGCAGGCTAGCGGGTGCCAGTAGAATGGATCCGGTGGCGGGCCGGCCCGAGTTTCGAAAGCAAGAAATTCTTCCCATGCATCATTCTTCAAACATCGCACAGTTGTCCGTCGAAGAGCGCGAACAGCTCTTTATTGCGGTAGGCCGTCTGCTGGACGGCGCTGCTCTTGAATCCATGGCCGAGGGTAACCGCAAGTTTGGTGTCTTGTCGAAGACGATGGCCGAAGCCATTCTTCTGAACGCCGACGAACTTGCTCGAGACGATGTTCGTCATGCGGAGAACGTGCTCAGGCAGGCCAACGAACTTATCAAACAGTTCGGTGCGAGCCATCCGTATAGGATGCTCAGCTATTCGGTTCACTGACGACCGCCGGAATAGTGCCCGGATCGTCGCGGCTTTATCCTCGCCCATCGTCATGTCACCCTGCCGATCGCTCGTCAGCAGTCGCTGATAGGTCCGCTCTTGAACGGCTGGCTAAAACGCTGCACGAGTTGCTATCGGAGGCGGCGACACGATTGCCATGGGAGCCTTGACCGGCCCCTGATCGTGACGGAGTGCCATGGCGCACGTTTCATTGCAGATTTTTTCACAGGTGACGGAAATCCATTGCCGTCCGGGCCGCTTTCCACGGGAGTGTCATAGGCGGCCCGATTGAGACGCGCTGTTCATGAAATACCCTTTAATCGATTGGCGGTCCGATCAATTCGATGCTATTCTGTCGCGGGGCACAGCAAGCTTCCGCTGATCTATTTGGGTGATTGGCAACTGCGATGGAGGTTCGCCCGCTGGGCAGACATTGACGCTGCGCGCACCATTTCTTCGAAACTGCCGTTGATGATGCTCAGAAACCGAGCCCGCGTGAGATGATCTTGAGCATGTGCGCCTTGTCGCCGGGAACGTATGGGAACCGCCGGTGTAGACTTGCGAGATTCCGCCTCGACCATGAAGCGCACAATTCCGTCAATGACGTCTCCAACGGCCCGCGTGGAGGCGCGGTGATAAGGCCCGTGTCCCGTCACGGTTGAGGGGCCTAACGCGGATCGGTCGAGCCCGTGAAAGACCGGTTCCGAGTCCTTCCGCCGAAGAGTATCTTGCTGAGTGTGTGGCTCCTGCGGGGCATCATGCGAAACAGCGTACCTAAAGCAGTAGTCTTATGAGGGACTTCTCGTCTTTAACGCCGTTACGGCATGCGAGGAGGATTTGCTTTGCAATCTCTTCTCGGTGCATGTCGAGCGTGACCTGCTTGACTACGCAGATATGATCGAACACTCGCTGGCAAACGGCGAGCTCGTCCGGCCACAAAGTCGTGTTGTCTTTCGAGAAAAACATGGCGGCAGCTCCATGCGCTTACATTTTGTCGAACTTTAGCGCCGACGGTGTTTTGTGCCAACCCAAGCCCGCCCAACGAAACTGCCTTGGTCGAGCTCAAGAGCCGCGCCAGTGCAAACGCGGCTTCCAGTCACCGGTGCTTTGCCGGTGGAAAGAGAGCGCAGTATGTCTGAAATTCGCTACCGATAGCTTAGTAGTCTGAGAGTTGGAAGACTCGGTAGCGCTTCAAGCTTTCGGCGCTCCGCGCTAACTGTCCAAAAAAATGCAGAGGATGTAATCGCCGCTTCGCTAGCCTGACGCCTGCGGTGTGCCATATTCCCTGCGCCCGAGAGTGAGCTAAACCCCCTGGGCATTAAGGTGGCAAGTCCAAGAGTGCCGACGATGAGTGCGCCGAACAGCGCTTTTAAATTCAGCCTTGGCATCCGATCGAGCTCAAGGATATCCTGGCTCACCCAGCCTCTTCGACGTCCATATCAAGTCGCTTGGCGAGAGCGGCTACCTTGTTCGTAAAGTCGTCCACCATCGCTTGAACCTGCGCGTCGATCTGTTCGATTTCATTCGGCGATTGAGCGCTTCGCAATGCGATCGCGCCGATGCTCAGCAAAGTCCGCTGCATGAGGTTTATGTGCTGAAACAAGCCCGCTATATCATCGACCGTTGCCGGTGTGTCGCCCTTACGAAACTTCGTCACCATCTCCCCCGCTGCTTCCTGTGTGCTTGCTGTGAAATAGTCTCAGACTTGGCAAATGCCCGAACATCCTCGCCAGATCGGGCCTGCCCTATGCCGCCCCATGATTAGCGCGGCGCGCAGTCGGTAAGAGGTTTGGCGATGATCGTCAAGGTGGGTGCAGTGGAGGATGGTGGTCAGCCACAAGAGGAGGGCTCGCCACTCGATACACAGGCGAGCCCTCCATGCGACACAGTGGTTCGCCAGGTCGCATGTTGCGGCACCGACCTAATCACATCGGATGAAAAGAGTCCTTTGAAATCGTTGGTACGGTTGCAGACAAACGTACTACGAAAGCCGAATCGCCTCCTACCGGCATTGGGAACCAAAACCTTCCCCTGCGCGTTCAGTGCGCACATTTCACAAGAGGGTAGCTATGGACACCAATCTCGCCATCGCAGCATTTGCCGCAACACTTTCGTTCGTCTTTATGGTGTGGGCAATCGGCCGTACCTACTGACCAGTAAACGAAAAGCCCCGGTAAAGCGAACTGACAAAGGGAGCTCGCCAGCATCCCCAAAACGCACGGCCGTTGTTTTCGTCTACCGGATTCAAGGTATTCTCTGCCTTGATCATAAGCCCCAGTGTTTGATAAACCAGACCTTTACCAGATGGGCCAACGCCGCGTAGGTCACCAGCATCACCACGAGCATTGGCCAATATAGTAGCGGCAGAGGCGCGAAGCCCAGGGCCGACCCCGCCCAGGTGAAGGGGAGAACGATGCCCAAGGTACTTATGACAAGCGAGGTCGTAATCAGTGTCGCGCTGGCACGGCTCTCGATGAAGGGGACGCGGGCTGTCCTGATGATGTGAATGATTAGTGTTTGGGTCAGCAGAGACTCCACAAACCAACCTGTCTGGAACAGCGACGGATTATTCCAGGCGTTGAAAATGAATAGCATCATGCCGTAGGTGGCATAGTCGAAAATAGAGCTGATCGGCCCTACGAAAATCATAAATTTGAAGATGTTGCTGATTTCCCAACGCCGAGGACTGGCAAGGTAGTCTTCATCAACGTTGTCCGTCGGGATCGCCGTTTGTGAGAAATCATAAAGCAAATTGTTGGTCAGTACCTGGATTGGGGCCATCGGCAGAAACGGCAGAAAGATGCTTGCGCCGAGGACACTCAACATGTTTCCGAAGTTCGAGCTCGCGCCCATCTTGATGTATTTGGTGATGTTGGCGAAGGTGCGCCGTCCCTCAATCACTGCGGATTGCAGAACGAGAAGGTTCTTTTCCAGCAAGATGACGTCGGCCGACTCTTTCGCGATGTCGACTGCGGTATCGACGGAAATGCCGACGTCAGCGGCCTTGAGAGCCGGGCTATCATTGATCCCGTCGCCTAGGAACCCGACGACATGACCGTTCCGGTGAAGTGCTGTAATGACCCGCTCCTTCTGGGCTGGGGTCAACTTGGCGAAGACGTCAGTCTGCTCGGCAGCAACTGCAAGTTCTTTGTCCTGCATGACGGCGATCTGACTGCCCAGTATGATCCGTCCCGGCTTGATCTGCACTTCCGAACAGACCTTTCGGGTGACGATGTCGTTGTCGCCGGTCAGGATCTTCACGGTAACACCTCGCGACTTAAGCGCCGCGATAGCCTGACGCGCCGACTCTTTCGGTGGATCGAGAAAGGCGACGTAGCCTAGAAGGGTGAGTTCGCTTTCGTCTGCGAGGCCATAGTCCTGTTTGTTACCGTCGAACTCTCTGAATGCGACCGCGACGACGCGGAAACCGTCCGCATTCAGGGCCTCGGTCTCCGCCTTGGCTGTTTCGAAATGACCAGGGTCTAGGGGGCCGGTCTCGGCTCCCAGCGAGTACCGTGTGCAGACCGCAAAAATCTCCTCTACCGCGCCCTTGCAAATGAGCAAATGGCGCCCGTCCGGGCGGATGACGACAACCGACATTCGGCGCCGGGAGAAGTCGAACGGCAACTCGTCGACCTTGATATAGTTCTCGGTTCTGAGTTCGCCATGGAGCTGCACATGGGCCAGCACGGCCTCGTCGAGCAGGTTGCGTAGACCCGACTGAAAATGGCTGTTAAGGAACGCGTACCGCAAGACGTCGTCGGATTCGTCGCCGCGAATATCAAGGTGACGTTTCAGAATGATACGGTCCTGTGTCAGCGTACCGGTCTTGTCGGTGCATAAAACGTCCATCGCCCCGATGTTCTGGATGGCGTTCAGCCGTTTGATGATTACTTTCTGCTTCGACATTGCGATCGCGCTTTTTGCAAGGTTCACCGTGACGATCATGGGAAGCATTTCGGGCGTCAACCCAACTGCCACGGCGACCGCAAACAACAAAGCTTCAAGCCAATCGTGCTTGGTGAGCCCGTTGATGAGGAACACGGCGGGCCCCATTACAAGGATAAAGCAGATCATCAGCCATGTGAATCGCGCCACGCCCCTGTCAAACGCCGTTGGTAACTGTTTGCCAGCCAGGTCATGCGCAAGTTGGCCGAAGAAAGTCGATGGACCAGTCCGAATAATAACGCCGGTGCCAAAGCCCGAAACGACGTTGGCCCCCATAAAGCAAAGGTTGGATAAGTCAAACGGGTCTGCTTCAACGGTGCATTCGGCGTCCGAAAACTTTTCTGCTGGCATCGCTTCACCGGTGAGTGCTGATTGATTGACGAACAGGTCCTTCGTCTCGAGCAGCCGCAAGTCCGCAGGAATCATGTCTCCAGCAGACAAGCGAACGATGTCCCCTGGTACGAGCGTCTCCAGTGGCACGTCTGCGAAAGAACTGCCTTCCGGTAATGGGATGCGTCTGACGCTCGCACGTGTGTGTACCATCGCGCGCAAGCGGGCCGCAGCTTCATTGGATCTATGCTCTTGGACAAAAGCTGTTGCGACTGCGAGCGCGACCATGACCATGACCACCATGGCGGCACGGACATCGCCGAGGAAGTAGGAAACGATGCAGAGCGTCAACAGCAGCCCGTTTAGCGGGTTCCTTAAAAGGCCCCAAATTTCCTCGACAAGGCTGGTACGCTGTTCCTTGCTAACGATATTGGGACCGAATTGACGCAGCCGTTCGCCAGCTTCGTCGGCCGATAGACCCGTTGGTGCCGAGAGCATCCGCTCATAACAGGCGGGCGGCGTCAGGCCAGCAATTAAGGCGAGGTCGCTGTCAGTCGCCGCTATCAGAGCCTTCGGCGAACGTGCAAACACTTCTTCGCGCGTCTTCTCATTTCGAGCCAGCTTAGTCTCAGTGTCCATTTCTCATGTCCCAGCTTTAGGCGGACCCCGCTTGGCGGGCTTCTCAGAAAAAGAGAATTACGGCGCGGGCTGATACCGCAGCAAGCCAATCGGCTGCTCTAGATGACGCAACAAGGTTGCCATGACACCAACTTCATGCCGTGACCCCATGCGGTCGGCGAGAAAGGTCACGGAACGACTTCGGTAGGCCTCCCATGCCCGTTGAATGCACGTTTAAAGCTCGACCCAGAAGCCACACTTATGGGACGTCTTAAGGGATACTTCCACGGTCGTCATGGTCAGTTTCTGATGATCACAATCGTCTTTTCGGTAGCGGCATGGCGCTTCAAGTGTAATTTTGATTTCGCTAGGAACTACTGCATTGATGCGTGTCAAAGACTACAGAATACTTCTGCCAATTGGCCTGCGCCACGCGAAGTGAGGCACGGACCCCCTAACGAAACGAACTGCCCCTCGCTTCAGGATGAGGAGATGGATGATGAGCATGATTTCGGCGCATCCTGCATTGTCGCGAACGATGCAGGGCGAGGATATGCTTTAGGCAGATGAGGTGGTGCCAATGTTGCGGCTTCAAGAGCTAGGCTGTGCTCGCAACACTGTCCGGCGGTGCGGGAGGGTGGAGCGGTGCCACTCAAAAAGCCGGTTCGCTGCACTGCTTTCGATGGCTTGGATGACTGGCTGCGCGAAAGCTTCTTTCGGCACCACGGCAATGCCGATGTGATCCGACAGGAGCTGGCCAGCGAGCAAGGAATGATCATCGGTTTGCGCTCTGTCGAGCTTTGGGTGCGGGAATGGCGGCACGAATTTAAAGTGCAGAAGCGGGCAACAGTCCGGTTTGAGAGCTGCTCTGTTTCCGGCTCGGACAAGATGGCGAGAGAGGCACCGGCGAAGGAGCCGCCCGGGGTTCGCAAAGCCGAAAATTGGTACCACGACCAAGGCTACCGGCTTGTGTAGCAGGTGCTCAAGATGATGGAGCGGTGATTCCTGATGAGTGGCCTCCGGCGTGCCTGGAGTAACCTTCAGCGGGATGGTAAGCGCAATAAGAACGCCGGCAAGTGTCGCGTGGATGCCGGAGAGGAACACAAGAAGCCACAGCACTGCGCCAAGCGCGATGTACGGCCATAGCATCACGACCCTCGATCTGTTCAGGCCGTACAGGACACCAAGCACGATGGCGGCGGCTGCGAGGGCCAGAAGGTTGAGCTTGGACGTGTAGAATAGGGCGATAACCACTACGGCGCCAAGGTCGTCGATGATCGCGAGCGCTGCGAGGAAGATCATCAACGACGCCGGCACGCGCGGGCCGAAAAGCGAGAGGATACCCAGAGCGAACGCGATGTCGGTCGCGGTCGGAATAGCCCATCCGCGCAGAGCTGCTGGGTTTTCCCAGTTGAAGCCGACATAGAACAAGGCGGAGAAGATCATGCCGCCGAGCGCAGCCGCGCCGGGTAGGATCCTGCGGCTCCAGGACGAGAGCTCGCCGTCCAGCATCTCGCGCTTGATCTTGAGCCCGACAAGCAGGAAGAACAGCGCCATCGAGGCGTCATTTATCCAATGCTGTAGGCTGAGCCGCCCGATATAGACGTGCAGAGCTTGAAAGTAGTCCTCGGCATGGCGAATTGGCCGTCACGATGGCGGCAAGTGCCACAGCCATGAGGACAAGACCGCCAGAAGCCTCGTTGTCGAGGAAGTGGCGAAGGGTGGACCTGATACGGCCCGTAGGAATAGGCGACGACATAGGTCAGCGCTCCCTTGTGGAAGGTTGATCGTAGTCTCCGTCAATTTCGGGAAAGCCCGCGGCGCACGCAGCACACGCCATTGGGACTAGAAATACGGATGCCAGGCTTGTCCAGCAAAAAGCAGATCCCGACGCCGCGCGTGACTGAAGTTGTCGGGTCATCCAGGCGTCCCGAGGGGGCCGTTCAGCCGCAGCGATCGACGGCACGCCGAAGCCTGCCGTGAATCTCGTCTGTCCTTGCCCGCTGCCGACAGAGGTCAATCATTCTTAAGTTCGGCCATGATTTGGTTGTATCAGTCTCTGGAGTGATCGTGTCTGCGTTCGATTGTGTGCTACTTTGCTTCATTCGTCGTTTGTTGCCCATGCGCCCAGCGATGAGTGTCAGGTTGCCCAGGCCAGGGACCATGAGCCTGGCCAAACTTGCATGCTTACGATGTGGTGCCGAACAGAACCTGGATCTCCGCCGGGCCACGCGGGCTTGCTCAACTTGTGCGTGGGGGCGGGAGCGAAGACAATTTCGGCCCTGCGCCGGGCGTTGCAACGCACCATCCCGAGGCGCCAGCCAGGGTATGCTAAACGACAAGACGGGCAGAAGCGACGTGGCGATCGCATTGATCATCGGCATTTTTCGTCGCCAGCATCAGACCCGGGACGATCAGGAACCCCCGCCGATCCGGAAGAAGTCGGAAGCGGCGCCCGCGGCGAACGCCACGGCTGCAGTGACGAGACACATTCTCAGATAGTCCGGGCGGTGTTAGGTTGAGCCGGGCTCCCTGGGTTTGAGCATTAGCGCACCGACGACGCCCATCAGGATCCCGAACATGAAGATCGACTTGCCGAGGCTAGAGCCGGCCAGCGCGCCAAGAACGCCGAGCGTGAAGCCGTCGATCAAGTCGGAGCTGACGGCCGCGGGAACTGAACCACTCATGTCATTCTGCTCCACGCTCTGTCGTAGACTGTCATCCCGATCAGCATGGCGACGACGAACAGCGCTGTCTGTGGGATGCCAACCGACAGGGAGGCGACCGCAGGGCCGGGGCAGAAGCCGCCGATCCCCCAGCCGAGACCGAAGAGTGCCGAACCGATGACCAGTGGCGCGTCGATCCTTCGGTTCGTGGGCACGTGGAAGCTGTCGTCGAAGGCGGGATGACGCATCTTTTTCATCACCTGTACGCCGACGAAGGCGATGGCGACGGCGCCGCCGAGGACGAAGGCGAGACTTGGATCCCAGTTGCCGAAGACGTCGAGGAAGCCCTGGACTCGAACAGGGTTCAGCATGCCGGAAAGCGACAGGCCCAAACCGAAGACGATGCCTGAGGCAAGAGCTGCGCCGACCTGATAGATGTTTCCGGTCATAGTCCGATACCTCGAAGAACCGTGACGGCGATTACGCCCGTGGATAGGAATGTGGCGACCGCCACCATCGATCGCGGCGACAGGCGGGCAAGCCCGAGAACGCCGTGCCCGCTGGTGCATCCAGCGCCCATGCGCGAACCGAAGCCGACGAGCAGCCCGGCAACGATGATCAGCGGCCAACCAGCTGTGATCACGACGGTCGGCCAACCGCCGACCACCAGCCGATAGACGAGCGGCCCGACCGGGAGGCCAAGCACGAAGGCGAGATTGGTGGTCAGTCCGATGCCTTGGGCCAGACGCCCTACAATGCCGCTAATGCCGGCGATCCGGCCGTTCAGAAGCAAGAGCATGACCGCGGATGCGCCGATCAGCATGCCGCCGGCCAACGATTGGAGATATGGGGTCATGTCTCTTCCTTCGCGCAGAAGATATCGTAAAGGGCGCCGACGAGCTGGGCCGCTTTCTCCTCCGTCAGGCGGTAGAAGATCTGCTTTCCGTCGCGCCGGGTTTCGACGATCCCGGAGTTCCGCAGCACCGTCAGATATTGGGAAAGATGCGGCTGATGGATGTCGAGCTTTTCTTCGAGTTCGCTGACCGAGAACTCGCCCGCGACCAGCGTGCACACGATCATCAGGCGCGCCTGATGCGACAACGTCTTCAGGAGACTTGCGACCTCTCCGGCCCGGCCGGCCATCTCTTCGGGGGAGAGGCCTGCCTTCGCTGCAGCTTTCGATACGGTACTCATTCCCATGCGGCTCCCTGCAATGCGTCGAGCGGAAACTTGAGGTAGCGTTTGCCATTGGCTTCCGGCTCCGGCAGACGTCCACCCCGGATATTCACCTGCAGCGCATGCAGGATCAGTTTCGGCATCGGCAGCGTCTTGTCGCGCTTCGTCCGCAGCGCCACGAACTGCACCTCACTTACGCTGGCAAGATGCTCGTTGGACTTCTTCTGCTCGGCGATCGTGCTCTCCCAACGCGGAGCACGACCGCCCGGCTGGTAGTCGTGTCCCGTGAAGATGCGGGTCTCGTCCGGGAGGGCGAGGATGTCCTGGATCGACTTCCAAAGGATGCGGGCGTCGCCACCCGGAAAGTCGGCGCGCGCCGTGCCGCTGTCGGGCATGAACAGCGTGTCATGAACGAAGGCTGCGTCTCCGACCACGTAGGTGATCGAGGCGAGCGTATGTCCGGGCGAGAACATCACCTTGGCGTCGATCGAACCGACCTTGAACGTCTCGCCGTGTGCGAACAGCCGGTCCCACTGTGAGCCGTCTGCGACAAGCTCTGGCCAGTTGTAGATGCCCTTCCAGAGCGTCTGCACATCCACGACGCGTTCGCCGATCGCGGTTCTGGCACCAGTCTTCCCCTTGAGGTATTGAGCCGCTGAGAAATGGTCTGCATGCGGATGGGTGTCGAGGATCCACTCGACCGTCAGGCCATTCTCCATGATATAGTCGAGGATCGCGTCGGCATTGATGGTCGCGGTGGCGCCGGACTTCTCGTCGAAATCGAGCACCGGATCGATAATGGCGCATTTGCCTGTCGCTGGATCGGACACGACATATTGGACGCTACAGGTGCGTTTGTCGAAGAAGCCTTTCACCTGCGCGCAGCGTGCCGCGTGCTGCTTGAGCCAGGCCGCAGCGGCGCTAGTGTCGAAGCCGTGGGCACGGCCAAACTCGACGACGTCTTCGGCAGCCATCCGCCCGTCCAGAACCTTGCCGATCGAATACAGGCTGAGGGATCTCGTGCCGGATTTGCAATGGGCGAACACCTGGCCGTCGGACCCGTCGAGCACCTTCTGGAACGAGCGCACGTCGGCTTCGGTGATGGTGCCGAGCGTGACCGGAACGAAGGAGTAGGAGAGGCCGCAATGTTCGGCCGCCTGGCGTTCGGCGTCCGTTCCCGGCTGAGCGGCGTCCTCTCCGTCGGGACGGTTGTTGATGAGCGTCGTAAATCCCAGTTCACGCAGGGAGCGGATGTCATCGACGCTCGGCTGCGGCGAAACCGATAGCTTGTCGGAGATTTTAGCGATCGACATGTCTGGCTCCACGTTCGCTTAACAATATATAAAATAATCGCGACGGTAGTCGGGCGACGGACTATCCACCTATCGACGCAGAACTTCCAATTCGCTTTACGAACCGCCGCTCTACCAAGTGGCAGGTAATCTTTCTCTGGTTTGGCTTGTTGCCCTCAATCAGGAGCGGGCGGCTGCAGGCAGCAGCTCGCCTCGCGAAAACTAGCATTCCTTATGTATCAAAGCACCAATACGTGGACGCATTGCGACCTCCCGCATGATACTTGTTCCGGCGGCTCAGCCGAGGCGATCCCATCTGGCTTGCCGGGACATGTACTTTCCAAAGGCTGCTTATCCGAGCCACTGGTTGCCCCAAATTCAAGGCCTATCGCCCCATATCAATGCGACATAAGGAAAGACAATATCGCAAAGCCCGTGTTTGGATAGCGCCGGTCTCGTGGGAGCAATGGCGTGCGTGAGGCTGCTCCCTCGAGCCGGCAATGAAGCTTGGAGGTCAGCCCTTGTAACTTCCTTGATCAAGCGGCAATGAGGTCACATTTTGTCGGGTCGTGCCGTCGGAGGACGCCGGCGCGATCTGTTTCGCGGGATCTTTTGGCACCTCAGGCCGAACACGCAACGCCCGCAGCGCATTCAAAATGACGGCAATATCGATTGCTTCCTGGAGGATGGCGCCCTGCACAGGCGTTAGATAACCGAACGCCGCCGCGACCATGCCGACGATGGACAATCCGATGCCCGCCGCGACGCTCTCCAAAGCAATGCGGCGTGAGCTTCGGGCAATTTTGATCCCGCTTCCAAGGCGGTCGATCTTGTCGACCAGCAGCACGACGTCAGCTGCCTTGGCAGACGCCGAGGCCCCCCGAGCTCCCATGGCCACGCCGACATCGGCGGCAGCGAGCGCGGGGGCATCGTTAACTCCATCGCCAACCATCATGACAGGGCCGCTCTTGCGTTCGGTTAGTACAAGCATAACCTTTTGATCTGGGGACAGCCCGGCGCGAATCTCATCGAGACCAAGCCCCTCTGTGACACGTTTGGCAACCTCCACCCGGTCTCCAGTCGCAAGGAGAACGCGCTTGATGCCCTGACGGCGCAATTCAAGGAGTGTTGACGCGGCATCTTCACGTAAGGGATCCGCCATGACAAGATGGGCTGCCAGGCAATCATCGACGGCCACCGCGGCAAGGACGGAACCTGACGCCAGGACCGGATGTCCGACAGGTTGCGGCCTCACATAGCTGCCGACGAAGTCGTTCCCTCCCACGGTGACCTTGTGGCCATCGACGATACCCCTGACGCCTTCGCCAGGGAATTCTGCCGCTTCGACCGGTATGGACAATTCCAGTCCTCTTGCCTCGGCCGCTGCCACAATGGCTAGCGCGACAGGATGCTTCGAAGCCTGATCGAGGGATGCGGCAAGTCGAAGTATCTCATCTTCCAACATGTCAGTGTGTCTGTCGATCGCGACAATCTGTGGCCGTCCATCCGTCAGCGTACCAGTCTTGTCGAGAATAAGCGTCTGAATGCCTGACATCGCTTCAAGAGGCTTCGCCCCTTTGATCAGCACGCCGTAATGCGCCGCCCGCGAAAGACCGGCCACGAGCGCAACCGGAACGGCTAGAATCAAAGGACAAGGCGTTGCTACTACCAGCACCGCTACGGCGCGAATCGGATCGTTCGTGAACCACCAGGCTGCTAAGGCGAGTGCGATGGTGATACCAAGAAATCCCAGCGACCAGCGGTCTGCAAGTCGCGACATAGGGGCCTTTGACTGCTGCGCTTCTTCAACCAGACGGACAATACCTGCATAGGTACTCTCCTTTGCTGGTCTCGTGGCGATCAGGTCGAACGCGTCTCCCGCATTTGTCGAACCACTCATGGCCTCAGAGCCCACGGCAAGCAGCACGGGTAGAGACTCGCCCGTAAGTGCAGATGTGTCAACAAAGGCGGTGGTCGATGCTACGGTGCCGTCTACAGGGACTGCGTCGCCCTGTCGGATAAGAAGCCTGTCGCCCGCGACTATCGCGTCCAGCGGGACATCCTCAAGTTGGCCATTGCGATGTCTCGTCGCACTACGGGGAACACGTGACATAAGTTCACGCATCTCGCGACGGGCGCGACCCTCCGCAAAGCTCTCGAGGAAGGTGCCGCCGGCGTACATCACTGCCACGATCGCGGCGGCTAGGCACTCGCCAAAGGCGAGCGCGACTGACATTGACAGTGCCGCAACGATATCTAGGCCAACTTCTCCGCGCCAGAGATCATGAATGATCTCAAAAACAAGGGCCATAAAGATCGGCAGTACACCTACTGTCCAGACCACCCATGCAAAATCTGGCCAGCCCGAGAGGTTGAGCATAAGTCCGCCAATCAGCCCCGCCGTCGCGATGACCAAAAGGACCAATTTCGTTCGAACACGACTGACAACGGCCATGAGCCTCGCCCTTGCTGCCACGATTAAACTCTTGCATGACTAGAAGCGGAGTGACCTCGAGATATGGCCTTGGCTGGAGCGTCGCTCAGGTATGCAATGCAGAATAAGGCGGAGCGATATCTGCGTATTTGAGGAATTTCACGCGTGCATTCCTTACTCCAAGCTCAAGGGGATTTCATTATAGAGACACCGCTTTTGCCAGATGTCTTTGACGCCGGTCAAAGTCTAGGCGACAATCGACGCATTACGCAGATGCAGCGAACTGCATCCTGCTGCCTCCCTGGCGCTTGAGACTTTCCACGCTCATCGTTGAGAACCCCACACAAACGGATTTAATCAAAAGCATCGGTTCGCGGCCGATCTGTTCGCTGAATAGCCGGCTTCTTCAAGGCTCTGGCGAGCTCCGACTGCATCATTTGCGGCAGGTCAATGACAATAGTGCGTGATCCGGCGAATTCGAAAGTTGGCATGGAGGCACGATCATGGGGACCACCGAAGGAAAAGCAACGTCAAAGCTCGTACAGGAACCGGAGCCGTATAGCGCCAATGCCATGCCGCGTCGGCTCTCGGAGTTTATCTGGATGATGGGAGGCGGCCACCAGGCACTGCTCGTGCTTCTTTCGGTCCTTCTCTTTGCCGTTGGCATCCTTCCGCTGGAAGTCCAAAGACGTATAATCAACGGCGCCACCAAAGACGCCGGCTTCAACTCAGTTATGGTCTTGGTTCTTATTTATCTCGCGCTCGTTCTCGGCGAGGGCGGGATCAAGCTGATCTTGAACGTTTATCGCGGGTGGATTAGCGAAATATCAGTTCGTTGGCTGCGACTAGCGGTCATTAATGCCAGAGAGCACGATCGAGATTCCACGGTAGCTCTCGCCGAGGGCGTCGAAATGTCCATTGTTCTCGCAGAAGCTGATCCAGTCGGCGGGTTTGTTGGAACGAGTATTTCTGAGCCCATTTTGCAAGCGGGCGTTCTCTTTGCTGTCGGCAGTTACATGATCTATCTGCAGCCATTCCTTGCGCTGGTCGTCATTGCTGTGTTTTTTCCCCAGGCGATCTTAGTCCCGATCCTTCAGGGAAAGATAAATCAACGTGTAAAAACGAAGGTCACCGTGACGAGGCATCTGAGCGAGGAGATGGTGGATCACGCGTCGCAAAGAGCGCCGCTTCACCGGGTCGCGCGCGTTCAGCGCCTTTTCGCGACCAATATGAGCATCTATCGGCTGAAGTACACGTTGAATTTCTTAATGAACTTACTCTTTCACCTCGGATATGCTGGGATTTTTGGCCTTGGAGGCTATTATGTCATCAAGGGACGCATCGAGATCGGAACGGTGGTTGCATTCATCGCAGGACTGAACAAAGTATCTGATCCGTGGGGCGCTCTGGTAGACTGGTATCGCGATCTGCGTGCAACTCAGGTGAAGTATGAACTAATCCGCGACGCGAATGTTGCCGCCTTGCGGGGAGAGTGACGGTTCAAAAAGACCGTACTTGCGCAGTCCACGCGTGAACGACCGAGCGGCACCCATTGGCCTGGGATTTCTGCTCCGACACGTGATAAGGGTGCGACAATGGGCGCGAATATTGCAAGCCGCGACTAGCGAGAGTTTCGAAACTTCTACTTCACTCGGTCGCCTTTGTCGCGCTTCCAGTCCGTGCCCAGATATGACGCTGCCTGCGATCGCCGTTGAAGAAAGAACTCATAAACGTACCGTCTTTGACGCGCTCGGGCCTGGCACAGGAAGCGTCATCCCGGCTCATGTTCGCGACGGGCGATGCCAACGATCGTCGCGTCCGAACACCAGAGTTTTGCCATCGCAGATGTCGCCACAGTCGCTATGTCTTCCTTCGTCGGCGGAGGGCAGGAAGCAGTGATTGTTTGAGTTGATACCGGTCTCTTCACCACCGGAAATGTCTCATCGACTACGGCCGCTCGCTGACGTAGAACATGCTTCCACATGAGACCATCAGCAGGGATGAGGCTGCCAGCGGAGAGGCGCGTCGCGGGATAAGACTTGGCTTCGCATAGAAACCCCGTGTCATGGCGCTAAGGTTCGCCAACACTGTCTTGTTTGAGACCAGTAGGGCTGGGATCGGGTCGCTGTCGCATGTCCGCCCACGTCTCCGAAACTAGGGCGCGCCGCTGGCATCGATCCTTCACGTTGAAAAATCCGAGCTACTGAGTGAGCGTGCGACGCGAAGTATCGTTCCCGCAGCAGAGATCGTCGATCCTGCCTCCTTCGGCAGCTCACTCCTATTGATCGACGAGTGCCTCAAGGCGCTGTCCGCAGCGATTTTCTAAGGATACTAAGGTCTGATGCTAATCCCGGAGGGACGCGTATTGCGCTCGCGCGGCCGTGATCTGCGGGCATAAGCAAGCTTGTCGAGGCGCTAGCCTCATAAATCCAACTTCCGCCCGCTTTGTGTCCGGCTTCGCGACTGCAGAGCAAGTCGTTACCAGGTGTGATACGTTAATGCGCAAGAAACATCGGTACACGGCTGTCCTCGATCATACTGCGCGTCACCCCTCCGAACAGCGACTCCTGCCAGCGTGGGTGATTGTAGGCTCCCATCACAATGAGGTCAGCATTGACATCTCTGGCATGCTGCAAAAGGACTTCGTCGGACCTTGCTCCACCGCTCGCGACCCTGTCGACCTGAACCTTGACCCCGTGGCGGCTCAGGAAAGTCGCGATGTCCGCGCCCGGCTCTTCGCCGTTAATGCCGAAGCGTGCCACCGGATCGACCATTGTCACATATACACATTCTGCCGACTTCAAAAGATCCAGGGCCTGTCTTGCCGCACGGGAGGCTTCGTCGCTTGAATCCCAGGCCAACAAAACCGACTTTGACGTGGGTGACATCGGGACCGCGCCACGATTGATGATGATCGGCGTTGGCGTTTGAAACAGCGCGCCGTCGATTATCCGTTTCCGCAGATCCTCGTCTCGCGCAGACTGTCGACCGACAAGGACGACATCCGCATAAAGGGCTCGGTCAGCGACGTCCTCGCTGGCGAAGGCGTATTCTGTGTAGATGTCCTGCACCTCATAGGATAGCCCGGTTCTTGAAAGCTGCGCCTTGATGTCATCGGCTCTCTTTCCGAGTTCATCAATCTCTTTTTGTCGCTCGTCCAGCCATATCGTGGAGAGCGAGCTGTATTCCCCAACCATCATGGGAGGGCTGCTGACATAGATCAAGATTGCTGTCAGGTGGGCTCCGCAAGCGTCGGCGAAGTCAACAGCTGCCTTCAGGTCTTCATCGTGGTTTTGCGCGCTCAGGATGCTCAATATAGTCCGGATTGCCATTTCGATCACCTCTCTCGATTGATCTGTCGAGCTTATCGTTGGCGAACCATCTGTCTTTGATCTCCGTCAAGCGCTCAGCGCCGCTAGAGATGTTTGAGCGAGATCAATGCGGCGCGGGCGCCGGTTTGCGAGGTTCCGAACAAGCGTGCTTCCAATGGGAGAATGACATGGACCAGCAAAAGACGAGAACAATTCTTCAGGATCTGAAACGTGATCTCTTGCAGCGTGAACAAGCGATCTCAGCTGATCTTCACGTCGCGCTTGACGCCGACGGTGAGGAGCGAGCGACACAAGTGGAGAATGATGAAGTGTTATTGCAGATGCATGCCGAGGGGCGGGGGCAAATTACTTCGATCGACGCAGCCCTTGAACGCCTTGAAAACGGGACCTATGGCAACTGCTCGGTCTGTGGCGATCCGATATCTGGAGATCGCCTTGCGGCGGTCCCCTACACGCCATTCTGCATCAACTGCGCGGCTGCCCTGGCCAGGCGGTAGACCAGGCATGGTTCCGACAACGGCTCCAGAGGCCTCTCCCTTTACTTGGCCGAAGCGATGGGGATAGGCCTCTTGATGGTGACCATAGGATTTTATGGAGCTGGCTTGCCGTCTTCCCGGTCCACACCTGCAGGAAGCAACGGGAGTCGCAGCGTTTTCAGTGAGCGAGCAGGGTTGGCAGCGTCGTCCTCACCAGAAGATCCCGCGTGACACCCCCGAGAATGAACTCACGAAAACGAGAGTGTCCATACCCGCCGGCAACGAGCAGGTCGGCCCGCCCTTCGACCGCGGCTGCCTGAATAGCAGCAGTGGGGCTCTCTTCATAGGCTTGTACCGGTATGTCATCAACTTGGTAACCGGAATATCTCAGAGCCGAGATGAGCATCATTCGGTCTCCCTCATCAATCTCCTTGTCATCCGTGACGGATATAACCTGCAAGCGCGTCGCACGCTCCATGAAGATGCGCGCAGCACAAACTGCGCGGGCGGCCGCCACACTTCCATCCCAGGCAATTGCAACCGTGTCAAAGCGACTGCTGACGCTCGTGGCGGGAAAGAGGACAATTGGATGCCCAGTCTCGAACAACAACGTTTCGGAGAGCTGGCGCGAGAGTTCCGAGGCCTCGACAATCGAGAGATCGTGAGCTCTGCCGATCCGGGCGAACCTTTCGAAGACGAACGGCTCCCTGGCCTCAAAATCGTGGACCCGGACCGTGACCCCGCTTTCGGAGTGGGCATCGGCAAGGTGTTCTTTGAGCGCGGTTGCACTGTTGAGGCTGAAGCTCTCAGCTTGCGCACGCCAGGTGTCGATATCGATTGCTGTCGGAAAGGGCGGCGATATCCGCGGTACGCGAACCTGAGGAATACTGGCAACGAGTTCCGCCCCGTTGTGGCGCGCCAGATCAAGTGCGTTGTCTACAACCGTAAAGGATCCTGCGTCGGGATAGGTCGGTAATGGCAAATGGAACTGCGGCTTCATGCTGGCCTCCAAACTTTCTCTCTCGACACCATGGCTTAAACTGCACGCGGTGCATTGCGCTTGATCAAGGCGCGTGCGCCCTTAAAACATAAAATGCAGCTTTTACGACAGGAGGCCCGCATGACGATAAAGCTGACGGAGATTAACCCGGCCGAGTGTTACCGCATTCTGGAAGGTGAGCGCTTCGGGCATCTAGGCTGCTGCAAGGATGGCCAGCCCTATGTGGCAGCGATCTATTTCGCCTTCTCGAAAGGGAAGGCCTACAGTTTCACAATGCCGGGAAAGAAACTGGAATGGATGCGTTCCAACGACAAGGTTTGCCTGCATGTTGAGCATCGAGGATCAGGGAGTGACTGGATAAGTGTCGTGGCCGAGGGCCGCTTTGAGGAGCTTCCCGATACTGAAGCCTGGCAGGGTGAGAGGCTGCATGCCTGGTCACTCCTGCAGAAACACTCGGATTGGTGGGAAATCGGCGCTATGAAACCCTATGAGATGCCGATCATCGGAAAATCACCTCACGTCTTCTACGGCATCGCGGTGACGGCAGTTTCCGGAAGGAGTGCCAGCAAGCTGGACTAAATCTGTCAGCTGGAGCAGGTCAAGATCCGCCCAAGCTCACGTTCCCGGGCGCAGGACGAGAACCGAGCAGGGTGCGCGTTGTATCACGTGATCGACGACCGAACCAAATATGTGTTCGAGCACGTCATCGCGATGAGCGCCGATGACGACGAGGTCCGCACCGACGTCTTTTGCGACTGAAACGATTACGTCAGAAGGATTGCCCGCGCGAACGCGGATGAATGCCTGTTGACCCGCTTCGTGCAGGAGTTCGGTTAACCTGTTTTCGGTATCAGCGATAACACCGACAGCCCATCCGTCGGGCGAACGAACGGACGAGGAGGGTAGACCTTCGACCGCATGGACGAGATATAGGTTCCCGTTCGGGGCAAGCATCTGATGGCTTGCTTCGATGAGTTTTTCCATTCGGGCTCTGGGGCCGCGCCCTATTGCGCAGACGATACTTTTGAACATTCAGAATATATCCTTTCCTGACAGGCCAACGAACTCTGTTGTGAGCCCATCTTCATGCGCTTCCTTTAAAAGCCGATCAGCGCTCATGACATCGAGACAGATACTGCCATTGAACGACAATCTGAGCGGGCAACAGAAACGGTCCCTCACCCATGTCATGCCATGCAGCGTCACCGCACTTACTTCCCAGCGCTCCTCATCAAGACGATCGAGAACCAGATCTGGGACCGGCTGATGCGCCATACCCCTTTTACAGCCACCATCCGTCAGTGGCGAGTGTGCCAATCCGCGATCGTTCATGTCAGGGTCCTCCACTGGACTTGAGTTTTTCGTGATCCCACGCCGCGCCTTGTCCGTCGTCCATCATACCGGTCAGACTCATACTGCCTTTGCGCTTCGTCAATGCGACGGGGCTAAACGAAGGTTCATCATGAATACACTTCGATAAGCTGGAAGGACGAAGATATGTCGGCGAGAGCCATGGTGATGGCGCTGATCTGCATCGCATGCGCGCCTTTGCGTTCAGAAGCGGGATCAGCCTTGACGCCGATGTTGAAGCGCGTGATGCCCGCGGTTGTGAGCATCGCAGTACAAGGCAAGGAAATCGACAACACAGATGCAACCTTGGCCGACCCCTTTTATCGAAAGTTCTTCGGCTTGCCCGATGACGCCCCTGGAAACGGCTTTCAGTCGGCGGGCTCGGGCGTGATCATCGACGCGGCCCGCGGCTATATCGTGACAAACCAGCACGTGGTGGAGAGCGCTGAGAAAATTGGAATCACGCTCTGGGATGGGCGCCACCTCGATGCGGACGTCGTCGGTTCAGACCCGGAGACTGATATCGCAGTCGTTCGCATCACTGCTGACCGACTTGTTCAGGCTGAATTCGGTAGTGCATCTTCTCTGCAGATCGGCGACACAGTCGTGGCAATTGGAAATCCCTTCGGCCTTGGTGAGACGGCCACGATGGGTATCGTCAGCGCGCTTGGTCGTCGGGCCTCGGGGTCGGAAGGCTACGAAGGCTACATCCAGACTGATGCTTCGACGAACCCGGGCAACTCCGGTGGCCCGCTCGTCGATGAGTACGGCCGGGTTGTCGGGCTCAATAGCGCAATAATTGGTCCGGCCGGGGGCAGTATCGGAATAGGCTTCGCCGTTCCCGCAGAAACGGTAGCAACCGTGATGCGACAGCTTATCGAGAGCGGAAAGATTGTCCGAGGCGAAGTCGGTCTTGTTACCCAGGACCTGACAGAAGATCTCGCAAAGGCATTCGGCGTGACATTTGGTCCTGGAGCGCTGATCAGCGAGGTGATATCTCATTCACCGGCCGCAGCTGCCGGCCTTCAGCCAGGTGACGTGATCAGGGCGGTCGATGGCAGATCGGTGCGCGATGGTTTTGACGTTCGCAGACTGGTCGGATCGATGCAGATGGGCAGCCGTCCGGCGTTCAAGATAGATCGGGCCGGAAGGACGCTTGAATTCTTTCCGACCGTTTCGGCAGCTGAACCCCAATCCGAGCCTGATGTATCGCTTAGCATAGATCGGGGACCTCTCGCAGGCGTTGAGGTTCAGGGCGCGGAAGGTTCAATCAAGGTCATCTCGGTACCGGAAGGATCTGTCGCGGCCGCCGCAGGTCTCCAGCCCGACGACTTGATAGTTGCGCTTAACCAGGTCGAAATGGCCGACCTAAGGCAGCTCACAACCTTCTTGCAGAGCGAGCGATCCCGCGTGCTGGTTACCATCAAACGGAGTGGCCATCGTCGCTTTGTAGCAGCTGACTTGCGGACGCAGTAGTTTCCGGCCTAGCGATTTCGATGGACAGAAATTGCCATTGACGGGGATCAAGGACTGTTGGACGCCGCATGACAGAATGCAATGTCTTAAACCGAAGGAGGTTGTCATGAACGACATTCAGCTGAGAAAGAACATTCTAGACGAACTGGAATTCGAGCCCAGTATCGACGCGGCCGACATCGGCGTCACGGCCGACAACGGTATAGTGACATTGTCCGGCCATGTTCGAACCTATGCCGAGAAGGAAGCCGCAGAAAAGGTCGTACGGCGTGTCAGGGGCGTTCGCGGCATTGCCGCCGAAATCGAGGTCCGAATTTTCGGAGCAAAGGAAACTGACGATGACGACATCGCTCGCAGAGCCGTCAAAATGCTTGATTGGAACGTTTCCGTTCCGAAGGACGCCGTACAGGTTCGGGTATTGAAGGGCTGGGTGACGCTCCGCGGCAAGGTCGAGTGGCAGTATCAGAAGAACGCGGCCTTCGATGCAGTGCGCGACCTAGCCGGGGTTGTCGGGGTCTCGAACCTTGTCGAGCTGACACCGAAGCTCAGTGCGGTCGATGTCAAGAAGCGCATCGAGGATGCTTTCGAGCGCGATGCTGAAGTTGAAGCCCAGGCGGTTAAAGTGGACGTGCAGGGCGGGAAGGTCACGCTTTCTGGAAGGGTCAAGACCTGGTCGCAGCGGCGCGCAGCAGAACGAGCCGCCTGGTCAGCGCCCGGGATCAGCACTCTCAACGACAATCTGACGGTAGGCTGAGCTGCCAGTGGGAAAGGGCGGGGGTGTCGCTCGGCTCCCGCCGGCAATTGTCGCCGACGCCTGTTTCGGTCCTGGCCGCCGTTCAAGCTTACATCGCAACAAAGGCATGAGAATAGTTGGGTCAGGGAATCTTGGCGAATGCTGGGCCGGAGATTTCATCGAAGCAACGGCTATCCTGACATCTCGTTGGAGTACCTGTCGGCCTGGCGGTCCAGCAAAGAGCGGATCCGAATAGTCATCTCCGACGCCGTATAAGGCTTTTTGAGCCACGCGGCTCCTGCTCCAGTCGTCCTTTCGGCGACGTGCGGCTCAGAAAAGCCCGAGGTTAGCAGGATCTTGACCTCGGGCCACTGCTCGCGAACCTTGCGCCAGAGTTGGTCGCTACTCATCCCAGACATAGCAACGTCGGTGAACACGAGGGATATGTCGTTGGCGTTCTCCAATACCTGCAGCGCTTCAATGACATTGCATGTTTCAATCACCTTATAGCCCAGCGCTAGTAGCCGATTAAGTGTGACCCGCCGCACCCGCTCATCGTTTTCAACGACAAGTATGGTCTCGGTGCCTCGAATGAGTTCCGGCTGGCGCAGGTGGGCACGAGCATGCTGGGGCCGGTCGACAGCCCGCGGCAAGAACAAATGGACTGTCGTTCCCTTGTTAGGCTCGCTGTATAGCTGGAGGTGTCCAGACGACTGCTTTGCAAACCCGTAGACCATGCTCAGTCCCAGGCCGGTTCCCGATCCGGTCGGTTTAGTCGTAAAGAACGGCTCGAAAGCATGTTCGAGGACGTCCGATGTCATGCCGTAACCCGTATCCGTAACGGAGATTAAAACATAGCCGCCCGCTTTTACGGATGGATACATACTAGCATAATCGGTATCGATCTCGACGCCGGAGATCTCGATGACGAGATGTCCACCGTCTGGCATTGCATCGCGCGCGTTGATCGCCAAGTTCAACACCGCGTTTTGCAGTTGCGCCTTGTCGGCTATGGCGCTAAGTTTT
Source organism: Rhizobium sp. 21-4511-3d (assembly GCF_053522545.1). NCBI lineage: Bacteria > Pseudomonadati > Pseudomonadota > Alphaproteobacteria > Hyphomicrobiales > Rhizobiaceae > Rhizobium > Rhizobium sp. 21-4511-3d. The sequence goes on from NZ_JBNWCF010000021.1 coordinate 80,064, forward strand.
TCAGCAGGCACGATCGTTCGTAGCTCGATCTCGTCTCCGACTGCCTGATGCACGCGTTCGGAAAAGTCGCTCAGCAGAGATTTGATGTCGATCACCTTTGGTGCCAGTGGTTGTCGCCTGCCAAAGGCGAGGAGTTGCGCGGTAAGCCTCGCGCCGTCGTCGGCGGCAGACTGCGCCTCTCGAAGCAGCGCAAGTTGACCCGGCTCCCGGAGGCGCTCTTCCAACATTTCCAGATTGCCGCTGATGACCGCCAGGAGATTGTTGAAATCGTGAGCAAGGCCTCCAGTCAACTGTCCGACGGCCTCCATTTTCTGGGCCTGCCGCAGTTCATCTTCGATACGATTGCGGCTCGATAGATCCCTGATAAATCCGGTAAATATCCGCTTTTCGCCTCCCACAGCCTCGCCAACCGACAGTTCCATGGGGAATGTCTTGCCGCTTTTCGTCAAGCCGGCGACGACGCGGCCATAGCCTATAACGCGTCGCAATCCCGTGCGAAAATAGGCATCGAGGTACTGGTCGTGAGCATCTCTATCGGGCGGTGGCATCAGGACGGAGACGTTCGAGCCGACGATCTCGCTCGCAGCATAGCCGAACACCTGTTCGGCAGCCGTACTAAACGAAATAATCGCTCCCTTGTCGTCGATGACGATCATTGCATCGGGCACGGTCGCAAGGATCGATTGAAGATGCGCCTGCCTCTCGCATAACTCGTCCTGGACCTGCTGCATGTGCGTGACATCACTGTCTGCCTGGACGATCCGCGCTTGAGGATCGTCCAGGTCAAAAACAGTCCAACGTGTCAGAATCGAAAGTCGGGTGCTGTCCTTTCGCCGGTTTATGACCTGTCCAGCCCACGCACCAGTATTTCGCACCTCGCTGCGCAGGGCCTCCAAGCCAATAGGGAATTCGGTTTGAAGCAGATCGTGAACGACCTGTCCCGACGCCTCACGTGCCGTCCAGCCGTAGAGCCGCTCACTGCCCATCGTCCATCGTCTGACCACGCCGTCGAACCCATGGACAATCAGATTGGCGCTGTCGAACATGCGAACAATCTTGTCCAGATCCGTTTCACTAGAAGCGCCTTCCGGCATAGCGTCTCTCCCGAGCGACCTCGTCATCATCATCTGGCTCTTCATCGGCGGCACGCGCGAGAGCCGCTCGGCTGGCGACCTTGAATTGGTGCCTGTCGGCTGGCAACAGTACCCCCTTGCTCACGAGCCTCGTGAGCGTCCTCGACACCGTCTCTATGGTCATTCCCAGATGGTCGGCAATGTCGGCGCGAACCATGGGCAAGGCAAGAACGCCGCCGTCTCTGCCACCAGCCAGCTCGACCCGCTGCAGCAGGAAAGTGCACAGGCGTTGCTCCGCATTCTTGTGCGAAAGAAGAAGCATGTGATCCTGTGCGGCGGTGATTTCGTCGCGCAGATGCGACAGCAGGTGAACGCGAAATTCCGGCACGAGTTGCAGTTCTTCCTCAAGCAGACGCTTGCCGATGCGACTGAACGTGAGATCGTCGATAGCTTCAGCACTGAAGAGGTACTTGTTTCTGAATGACAGGCCGATCAAGTCGCCGGCTGCAAGGAAGCCCGTTATGATTCTGCGGCCGTCGGGCAGGAGCCGGCAGACACGAACGTTACCCGAGGCAATACGGAAAACCGATTTTGCGACATCGCCCTCGAAAAACAGTGTAGCGCCGGCCCTCGCTATTTCGGTCGGCTGCCTGAGAAAAAGCGGTGCGAAATCTGCCGCACCTTTCGATTGGAAATACGGGACTGGCGTACCGTGTGATAGCGCTAGCATGTCGTGGCTCCCAATGATTGGATTGGGAGGATTTGAGCGAATCTTGGTGACATCAGAATGCGCCACGCGTATAAATTAGTGCGATTTTGTAATATTTCGTAATAGCGAAGACTATTCGGATGGCAAACGGGGCCGACAAGCGCACTCGGATGCTCGTTGTAGACGACGATCCGAGAATACGAAACCTGCTCGCGCAGTATTTCGGCGGGGAGGGTTTCGATGTCGACACCGTTTCCGGAAGCTCTCAGATGCGCGAGAGCCTCGCTGTCTCTCCCTTCGATGTCATTCTGCTCGACCTTGTTCTACCGGGCGATACCGATGGTCTGCAGCTGGCGAGGGAGATACGCACCAGATCCGACGTGCCGATCATTATGCTTTCCGGACGTGACGACGTCATGGATCGAGTGGTCGGGCTGGAAATGGGCGCTGACGACTACATCGGGAAGCCCTTTCACCTCCGAGAGGTCCTCGCCCGGGTAAAGACTGTTCTAAGGCGTCGCGAACCCTTCGTCAGCAGCGAGCGATCGAAGACCGCCCCTCTGATCTTCGATGGATGGACGCTCGACGTCGATCGGAGAACCCTGCGAAACCCCGCGGGTATCGAGGTCCCCCTGTCGACGGGGGAATTTGAAATGCTTCACGTATTCCTCACTCACGCAGGCAGAGTCCTGTCGCGCGACCGTTTGATGGATCTTACGCGAGGTCGATCGCGCGACGGGTTTGACAGAACGATCGATGCCTTGATCGTGCGGATCCGCCGCAAGATCGAAATCGATCCAGCACAACCCAAATTGATAAAATCAGTTCGCGGGGTCGGATATGTCTTCACAGCAAAGCCGGTAACGGTTTCTGATCGACCCGTATCATGAGACCATGGTCCCAGCGGGAAAATCTCACCTCATCGTCCAGTTCGGCGCGATTGTTGGGAAGCACGTTCCAGATTCTGATGTAGTCGCATCCGGCTGACCGACGTCGCAACGACCGAAAAATCGCGTCTGCGATCGCGTCGTCATCTACCGCGCTGCCCACTATGAACATTGGCACGTCCAGCAGCCTGCCTGCGATCGCATGGGTTCCGATTCGATAGGTGGCGAGTCCCCGGATATAGCCAGCTCGATCTTCAAGCACGAGAATCGACCATCGACTTATATCCCTTACAAGCTGGGCCCACTGAGCCGGTGGAAAATCCGGCACAAGAATCTGCACCAGACCGAAGGCCTGGAATGCCAGCTGTTCATCCATTTTCCCGACGCGGTATGCCGAGGTCATTCGGCGATACTCCCCTTATACCGCGCCACTTTCGCACACCGCCACTAAGCTGCATTTGTGTTGATTTCCACTGAGAGCTGACCCGGCGTTTCCACCGAGAAGTGACCCGCCTTTAGGTATCGTTTGTATTGGTCGTAGTGGTCAAGTTCCTGCGTTT
>NZ_JBNWCF010000022.1:0-79287 GCF_053522545.1 Rhizobium sp. 21-4511-3d
CTCAATTGGATGCTTCGTCATATGACTACTCCTAGTGTTACCACTAGGACTGGCAGTCAGCAGGCCGTCATCGCAAGACGGCCTTCACCGTGGGCTTACCGCGCATGCCCCGCGACGCGATGTGGTGGCATGCGGAAGAGATCCGCACGGGTATGACACCGCTTCCAGAGGAGGTCGTGCTGACTGAACCTGTAGACGAAGAAACGGACCCGGCATACACAATGGCCATGTGAGGTCTGTCGTGTAGCCCATCTTTCCAAAACGTCGCTGTTGGTGGCAGTTGCTACTTGATCGCAATTTTCCTGTCCACTGCCGCACAAAGCTTTCCAACTTCGTAATGATGGGAATGCAGATCTTCCTCCTATTCGCGATATAAGGGCAAATCGGCTTCTGTACGGTTTTGAACAATCCCTCCCGAACAACTTTTCAGCGGTGTCGTTTCAGCGAGGTGAATTGGAGCCTCGCATGCCGGGAATACAGATCAACTCCTCTGTTCGTCTTATGTTGCTGTTGAATTCGATGAGTGACGTAGCGTTTCGCCCCCTCCCGCATAACGTCGGCATCAAAACGGTCATCCTCGCCGAGAAGGCAGGCCTCATTCAGCGGGAGGGTTCGCTTGGGCTACGTCCCCGCTGCAAGCTAACCCAAGCAGGCGCATCATATCGTCGCGAACGCGGATATCCGACGGGATAATGGCGGCCGGGTTTACATAGCCGCGACGCTATCGTGCTCTCCATGTCGCGGCAATCCCGCGATAGCCTCAAGGTGGCTCAATATAGATCCGTCATAGTGGCCTGCAGGAGGGACTCACACACAACTTGGTGGCCAAACGCGCACGCGATCATCGAGGCCAAGGCCATAATCAAGAAGCCTATGGCATTGGCAATGACCCTTCAGCCTTATCGCGGCCCAAACCCTATGGGTGTTCCACCTGCGGCCGCAATCACCAAGAAGATAACTGCAACGATTATCAGGGTGTACATATAGTCCTTGAGCTTTTCGAAGGGTTCATCGGGCATTCCGAAACTCCTAAGCTATCCAACGTCGACGGTATTGCACCAACCCTTGCGGGCGATCAAGGGGCTCACTCCCATGTCGTGAGGGAGCCAATGAGCTACATCACTGAAATCCAATGGACATGCCACATTCGTTTTGCTGTTGATGCCACTCCCGCCCTAATCCCGCCGGGCCGTCGACCAAAGCGTTCGAGCGTTTGCCGCCATTGTCGTACATTACGTCTCTTCCCCTGCCCGCATCGAACGCCAATCCAGGCCGCTGTAGCTGCCCACTGTATCTTGGAGGCGCCTGCGCAATACAGGGATCTGCCGGGGTTCTAGCTTGACGACAGCCTGTCGCGATCCGGTCGCTTACGCGGGGCGGCTGCTGGCAACGCCACGCAAATGCAGAGCTCGGTAGCCCATTTCTGGGGATTGGCTCGGCTCAACCAAGGCCTTAGGCTCCGCGGAAACCACCAATGGGCGAGACGAATGAACTCAGTTACGAGAACTTGCTGCACGCGCTCGCAAGCCGCGCGCAGCGTCCTGACACACAAGCTTGGCTATCTGTCGGTCGCGGCTTTGGCCGTTTTGATATGGGCGAGCGAGGATGTTCCGACTTCTCCCAAGGGTCAACTTGCTCAGAACGAGGCTGCGGTCCGCCAAAGATCGCAATGACCCGATCGCAGTGCGCGCCTCCCACGATGTTGCGAGCGCTACCTTTCGCGTATGTCGCACCTACAATATTGGGTCTTCAAGAATGTTTACCACCAGTGCTGGTCGATCATCGACATCTTTACGGGCTGGCCGCTCGATTTTGACGGCGTGCTGCTTAATACGCTCGAGGCCGAGGAGGCAGACAGGATGGCCGATGTCTTCAAAATCGGCGATTGTGCCCGCCGCGGCAATCTCCGATAACTGCATTGAAGCCTGAGCTCCCCCGACATGCACGCCATTTGGCACACCTCGCGGAGAGTTTAGCGTCTGATCGCAGCACTGCAGCAAACCCCTTCCCATATCGGATTCTTCTGCGAGCGGTAGCTCGGCGGCACATAGTCCTTCGGCCGCGAAATTTGGGGCAGCAGCCGCCATCCAATCCACTTCCAGTTCTATGCCGATCAGGCATTGAACAATGCCCGTGCGAGCACGATGTAAGTGGGGTCAGGAGCCACGTCATGCTTGTCATCATCTCAGCCGCGGTCATCACGCTCGTTGCCACTCTGGCCGCTCGATATCTGCTCGCGAAAACGCGGCTGACGGAAAAGTCGATCGACGCCGCAATCGCCCGGAGGCTCCATACGTCTCCGGTGCTGTCCGAGATGCGCGAACTGCGTGAACTCAATGGTGTGATGCGCAATATCTTGGCCGATCTCGTCGAAAACGAGGAACTGGCAGTGCGGAGACCGGACGATCATCGTTCGCCTGCGACCCGGACTCGATTGGTGGCAATGCGCGAAGCGCGCCGCCGGGAGATATATGGTGAGGCGATCCTTTTGCTTCGGCAGACCGCTCGAACCCGAACCGCGGAAAGCCCCGTTAGAGCAGCAGACTGAAGATGTTTGGGCGTGAAGAGCCCCCACCATATCTGAACCACCACCGTTCAAGTTGATGGTCGCGTCTTCAACTCCGAGGGCATGCGACCAGGGATCCCCGGTTGATATCTTTCGCGCACCGGGAACTCAAGTCGTCGTGTGTGCGTTTTCTCCGTCGTCTTTAGAGAGAGATCACATGTCCTCGGGTAGCAAAGCTCGCCACCATATGTACATCTTCGTGGCGATTATTTTCGCAGCAGCGCTCGCATTAGCGGGGACCTATGTCGTTATCGCAAAACCAGGTGAGGCCGCGAAGGAGCCTGTGTCCGAGGTTGTTAATCCGAACAGCTAGCCCGCGGCAGGAAGCCTGTGGGATCGAAACCGACAGGGGACGAACACACGGCCAATCGCGCATGTCCGCTTCCTTGTCACCCACGTGGCGTCAATCCCAGGCCTGCAACGAGCCGGCCGACAATCGGGTCCAAGCGTACTCTTCATAACCAGGACGGCTCGCCAGTCCGCAATGCAGCCTCCGTGCGGATGGCATGATCTCCCCAATTCAAGAGAGCCAATTAAAACCAGCCTTACAGCCGCCGAGACAGAGGCGTGATCGGGAACAGACCGAAAAGGTCATCGTACCGCACGAGCAAAAGGGATAGCTGCGTTTATATCTTATTCCGCCGCTATTCCGCTCACTGTTGCCTGCCGCTGGAAGTGGTCGAAATCATGTACCCGTACCGATGGACACACCTTTTTCGCAATATCGATTAGGTGTCTGTGATGCGTGAGGTAGATCACCTGGCCATGTTGCGCCATCCCGGCAAACAGCCTGAAGGCTTCTTCCGCCCGAAAGTCGTCGAACGTCTCCATGATGTCATCGGCGATGAACGGGACGCCGGGCCGCTCGGTCACGAATTCGTGGTATCCCGCCACTCGCAATGCCAGGTAAAGCTGAAACCGTGCTCCCCGCGACAGCGCGTCTGCCGATAGAGATCCGCCGCTCGCTGATAGAGCCATCAACACTTCCCCATCTTTGCCGGGCTGCGCGGCTACCCCGGAATAGGCGCCGCGGCTGATGGTCCGGAACGCTTCCGACGCTCTGGACATCATCCCGCTCCGATGACGATCCCTGTAAAGCCTGAGCGCCTGTTCGGCAGCAACGATACCGATCCTCAGCTCGAGATATCTCTCTGCCCGCTCTTCAATGTCCAGCAGCGTGGTCCGACGCCGTTCCTCGATCTGAGCGGCCGCTGCGTCGCCTCCGACCGCGTCCAATGCCTTGCGGATGGTGGAGAGCTCGTGAAACGCATCTCGGCACGCCTTCTCGTGGTGTGCAAGAAGCGGCTTCATGCCCTCCAGCTCGACCTCAAGCGCATTCCTGTCGGCAAGCGAAAGTCGGTGTTCAACCTCGAGAATGTCCTGGACGCCGGTGATCTCCAGGAGTTCGCGCTCAAGGTCATCAATGGCCGCGCGGACTGCCTGCCGCTTCAAGCAAAGATCAATTTGCGCTTCCACCTCATCAATGGTGGTGCAGCCGAAGAATGCCGTCATCTCGTCAGTGCGAGCGGAAAGAACCTGTCGGGTCACCAACAGCTCTTTCTCCTGCTCCCGCGCCTGATCGAGTGCTTCTTCAAGCTTCTCGACCCGATCCCGGTCCCGCTCGGCGATTTTGATCTTTTCTCCGATTGCCCGCGTCATATCGCCGAGCGATCCCGACCGGTCCATACCGAGGCCCGAACACAGAGCAAAGACCGTCTGCTCGAAGATAATGGCGTCCTGCTCCATCTTCTGAACGCGGTCTACCAGGCTCTCTTTCATTTCGACCGCCGACGACAGCTTTTCAAGGATCGGTATGATCACATTGACGGCGTCGACATCCGGAACAGATTGTTGATCCTCGAGCCAGCAACCAGCGCATAGCTCCGCCCACCTAGCGTTCCACTCGGCATCGTCGCTTTGCGCTTCGGCCAGAAGCTTTGTCCGCTCGTTGCGGTCAGCATTGAGGCGTTCAAGCCGGTCGGCTTGATCCATCGCCGAATTGAACCGATCGAGCTCACGTTCGGCCAGCGCGATGAGTGAGACGGTATCGTCAACATCGACGGCCTTGATGCCGGCGGCTTTGAGCGCTGCTGTTATGCGCAGCTTCGCCGAGACAGATCGATCTCGGACATCCGCAATCTCCTGGTCGATCGAACCCAAGTCGTCGCGGGCCGCCAGAGCCGTTGTCCGGCGACGGAGCCATTCTTGAAGTTCGTTTGGGTCACGCACGAGGAGCTGGGCCGCCGCCACGCCCGAGAAACTGGTGAGCATCTCCGAAGTCAACGCTGCCAGCGCAGAGCGCGCGTCTGAAAGGCGCTGGTCCGCGGACTGAAGCTCTGCGATGGCAACGGCGCGCGTGAGGCTGAGTTGCGCCAGCATTCCGCTATCGGCGAAATGCAGAAGACGCGCCGACACGGCCTGGTCGTCTGCCCTCATGGTGCGTTCGAAGTCGAGCGCGGTCTCGATCGTTAACGTCTGTCGATGCAATAGCCATGCTTCATCGCGCGCAGCACGGCTGGCGATCGCCGACGTCTCGTCGATTTTTCCGGAACGTCCCCGAATATCCGCGATTTCGGCATCCACACGGTCGAGTTCGGATTGCAATCTATCTCTGTCCGAGGCCGCGGACTTTTCAGAATCGCGGCAGTTTGCATATGTGGCTTTCCATTTTTCGACGGTGGTCGTCAACGGAACCGGGATCGCAGCCAGCTCAGCCGACGTGCCTCGCCACGGCACGAGCTGGGCCATGCTTTCCAGCACGCTGGCCTCAGCGGCTTGTCTGCGCCGCGTCAGAAGCCGAAGCGATGTTTCGTCGTCGAGCGTCTCGATCGCGTTGACAGTCGCGGCTAAAGCCTCGAACGCTCTGCGGCGTTCTGGCTGCCTGTATTCAACTAGGCGCTCGTAGGCTCCGCCCTCCTCTGCAAGAGCGCGATTGGTTCGGGCGAGCTCTTTGCTGGCGGCTTCCAACCGCGCATCAACGCCTGACCTCGCGTTGATGAGGCCCCTCAGTCTGCCGACTGTGGTCGCGTCAAGAATCAGGCGAGCCGGGTTCTTCTCTCCCGGCTGCCCAAGCTGGAGAAGCAGCGCGTCAACTGAAAGGTCTGCGATCCGCCCTTTCAATTTCGGAATGTCGACCACCGCCGTGACATAGCGTGGCTCCAGTGTCTTTAGGAGCTCCTCCCCCCTACCTGCGAAGGCCAGAACCTCCGATGGATCGGCAACTCTCTCGATCTCGCTCTCGATGGTGGCGATCGAATGCGCAACGGCGTCAATCTTAACCCGCAGTTCGATGCTTTCCTTGCGAATGGCCGAGAGTTCATTCTTCCATGAGCCTGGGGGCTCCGGTACGGCAATCGTCGCCCGCAGTTCTTCCCGGTAGAGTGACAGCCGCGCCATCGTTGGAAGAGCTCGCAGGATGCGGTTAATCTCGTTTGACCGCCGTTGAATCGCCGACTGTTGATCAACCGCCTTCTGGTATCGTTCCTCATGCGCCGCAAGTTCAATCCTCATCCGCGCGAAATCAGTTGCCAGCAGATCGAGTTCGTCACGCTTCACCTTAAGGTCCGCGAGACGCGACCTGAGCTCTCCGAGTTCCGTGTTGCGAGCCCGTAGCTTATAAAACCGATCGGCTTCGCCCCGGATTTCGCCGAGCCGTCGACTGAGATCTGAAAGACCCGCGCTTGCAGAAAAAAGCAGCTGCCCGAGATCGCCTTTGCTGGCCAGGATGCTCTCGCCGCCGCTCTTGAGGGTTTCTTCGTCGAGCGAGAACATCGTCGAGAACGCAGAGCGATCGATCCCACCGAGATCAGCCATGATCTCGGTTTCCGCAACAGTGCGCTCATCGCCGTCCAGCAGGCTATTTTGCAGGCGCTTGACCCGGACGAACTCACGATCCCGTCCAGCGACAAGCAGGTTGCCGCCTAATCTCATTGCTGAATAAGGATGTAAAAATCCGTATTTGGTGCTGTGTCCGATCCCGAAGACGAGATCGAGGATCGCATTGAAAGTGGTCGACTTGCCTGCCTCGTTAGGGCCGTAAACGACATGCAGGTCGGGCGATCCGACCGGACGTTGCCCAAAATCAACAACAGCGTCCGTGAATTTGCCGTAGCGCGTCAGGTCGAGACGATTGATCCGCACGTCACTCTCCCTCGGCCCCCTGGAGAAGCGCGAGCACATGCGCTGTCCCCTCTTTTGCAAACTTCGCCATCAAACCGTCATACGCCGCCTGATCTTTTCCGATGATGTCCCTGAGCTCCGCCGGCAACTGGCCGCGCAATTCGTCGGCAATCGCCTTGACCTCCGAATTGAAATCGATCGAGCCATGGATCTCTCGCGCAATGATAGTCGCAAGCTCGCCCAGCGCTCCCGGATTCCCGCCGTTTTGCCGCGGCCGCGACGACGAGACTTTCACTTTTTCGATCCAGATATTTCCGATCAACGACCCATGTGTTTCGAACTCCGTCCTCAGAAGATCGATGTCCCTGCGAGCGCGCCAAGCAAGCTCACTCGTCCCTATCACCTCCACCCGTGCCACGATCTGGCCTTTCGGTATCGCCGAGGCCAGTTCGCCAAGCTGAAGTTTGCACAGTGCCACCAAGTCGTCCCAGTCAGCGGCCATTGAGACGTCGATTTGGAGCCGCTCGAATTGGGCGACGGCAGTTCTTCGTTCTTCGACGAGGATCGAGCGGTCATCACGCACGGTCACCAGTGACACCGTCTTCGATCCGTCCTCATTGATGTCACGCCCCTGCGGTATTCCGGGCATCACGACAGCGCAGCTTTGGTCTTGCAGAGCGGATCGTTTGTGAATGTGGCCGAGCGCCCAGTACTGAAACCCTGCCTGTCTGAGCTCGGCAACACTGCAGGGCGCGTAAAGATCGTGTCCTGCTGAGCCACCAAGGCTGGTATGCATGATCCCGATATTGACCGCGCCGGGCAGTGGGGCGGCGAAGTGTCGGAGGAGAGATTCTGGCGCATGCGGCTTAGCAAAACTCATTCCGTGGATCGCAACGTCGAAATCCCCGGCGGACCGCTCGATGGTGACCAGTTCAGCGACCTCACCGAACACCTTGACCGTGTCCGGCATCACAAGCTGTGCGGTGATCTTTGAGAGGGCATCGTGGTTGCCGCGGATGATGTAGGTCCGAATACCGCCCTGATGCAAGCGCCCGAGTTGTTCGGCAAGGAACCGCGCCGTTTTCATCGACGTCTGCTCACCGTCGTAGAGGTCGCCAGCGATGATCAGAGCGTCGACCTGCTCTTCGAGGCACAGCTCGATCGTCTGGATGAACGATTGCCTGGTAGCAAGCCCGATGAGATCTGCCAGCTCGCCGTTGAGAAGCGCAAGGGACTTCAGCGGCGAGTCGAGATGGATGTCGGCGGTGTGGACGAATCGGAATGCCATGGTCTGCCCTTGTCCGTGTCAGCCTCGTTAGCCTTTCTGGGTTCAAAATGCCAGTTCGAATTCCTGTTTTGTTCTGCTATCCCCAACTTTCCGCAAGGTCAAATCCTCACCCGCGGCTGCGCGTTTTGCCGGCTTCTTCGATGGGCCCCAATTCTTCTGGGCGCGCCACCAGGAGGATTGCGATCGCTAAATCTCGGCTTTAAAACGCACGTTAGGCCACGCGGAAGCTGCAGAATGCGAGAGGAAGGCATGACCACCGATATAGGGATGAGGATGCAAAGGCTTATCGCCAGCTTGACGGACAAGCATTTCACCTATCCGCCGCATAACATCGGTTTGAAAACCGCGCTGGCAGCCAAGCAGGCGGGGTATATCGAAATCCAGACCGGTTTTAAAACATCGCTGAAATGCAGTTTGACCTCGAAGGGCGTCACGGCTCAGAGGCAGATCAAGCGTCACCCGACAGCCGTTTGAAGTCGGCTTCTCCATCGCGTCGTACGCCCTTTCCCGGCCGACCGGAGCGACAAGTCCAGTTCCGATGGCTATCGTTGCGCGCGCTGGATCACGTACTTTCTCATCAGCACGTCTCGGCGACGGTGCTTTATCGCGGTGAAGCGGAAGAGGCGAGCGGGCTCTCGCTCTTCAGCAAAGACCACGACGAAGCCAGCATTCGGCCCTATCAGTATTGACGGCGGTGATCATCAACGCTTGTCCATGAGGCCAGCCGCTTCAACGCGACGCTGAAGAGCATGCGTTCAACTCCGGTGCGAAGCCCAACCCCCGTAGTTGATGTGGCTTCTTCGTTGTGTAGGTAAAGCGGGTATTTGCCGAGGACACGCGGATGCCGGTGTTCGCAGGTTTTTGCACGTCTGTTCCGGCCGGCGCGCAACTCACACGGCCTGCCGCATGCAGGTAGGTGTAGCCTCGAACGAACCGATCTATACCCAAACCGGATCGCTGGAACGTTGGATCTCACAGCCTTGCAATCTTAGCCAAGGTGTAAACGTGAGCCTCAACCTGTTCGCCATCGATGGTGACGGAGACCGGCGCCCTACGATAACCCTCGCCTTCGAACGAATCCAGCCGCTGCCAGTGATGTGGAAGATCGGAGGATTCGAAGACCGACACCGGGATCGCGTAGGCCTGGTCATCGAGCACAAGACCGGGAAAGCCCAAGTCCGAGCCCCAGCCAGCGTCCACGAGGCGCCCGAAAATCTTGCCAGACCGCCAGAAGCCTGCAAGTCCGTCAAGTTGGTTATTGTTGAGCTTTCCAGGTGCAAGGCTGCCATAGGTCGCGAGGCGATGTTCAACTGTCATTGTTACTGTGCCGTATTTTAAAACCAGACGTTCTGATAACGCCTAAGTGGAAAGGAATTGCGAATGATCGCCAAGTCGCTTGAAAGGCCGGCTACTTCTTCGGCCTTTGGGAAACGCTTGTGGCTGTGGCAGACACCGCCTCGCTTGCTGGCCAGGCTTGGAAACCTTCGTCGACCTCTCCCTTTAGGGTCTCGTGATCTTGCCCGTGACGCACGCTCGATGGTGTTTGCAACCCCAAGCCGCCCTCGTCGAAGTTGCCGTCGCTGAGGGCGTCATTTCGATTGACGCCAGGATCTTCACCCTCGCCTCCCGACGACACGAGCTCAACCATGATTGCTTTCGCGTGCTCCACCGCATTTTGTGCATCAATGTTGTTATCGGAGTTATCCATAGCAATGGATACAAGCTCGCCACCCTGTCCCACAAACTCGACGGTCAGCATCCTCCCCTCCGGCGTGATCCGGGTGTCTCGCACTTGCATTGCAGCCTCCAAAGTCATTTCCTGCGAATAACTCGGGTTACGCGTTGCAGTTCCACGAAGCCGACGTCGGCATCATCGGTGCAGCATCGGCCGAATAGTGGCGACAGGTTTCCCATTGCAGAATGCGCAGGCCATTGTCGAACGGGAAGCCTGTCTCTTCAGGGCGGAGGCATTGGCTGAAACTTTCTGGGCTGCCGAGACGTAGTTCGATCGTGATCGAAAGGTTATGGCCGCCGCACCCCCCTCCCGCAGTCTCCTGTCGGGACGCGGCGGCCGCACTACGTCGCCGTCTGCGAGGTTCGATTGGCTGGCGTACCGGCGCTACTCTCCTCACTCGCCGGCACGAGCCAGAACACAGCGCAGGTGACCCTCCAGGAGTTCGCAACGCACGACAGAATGCTGCCACCGTCCGCTACTCTCCCGGACTGTTTTTCACACGATCGGTATTTTGCTGAGGAATCGCAACGACGATAGTAGCGCACAGCATTTTCTCTGGCTCCGGCCTATCCTCTCGGTCAACGCGGTCCAGGAATTTCTCTATCGGTATTCAAGCGAATGTCTTGCGCCTCAAGATAAAGCAGCTGGGCGGCGTCGGCGAAAGCAGCATTGCGTTCAGCGTTCTCAGTGAAAATCCCGCTATCCGGCGCGACGAGAACAAATTCGCCACCATCGTCTCCATCAGCCCACGCCGTTCAAAGCCTAGGCTCTCGACGGAGGGAGAAGCGAACGCTTATGTAAAGCGAAGGGCACCGGCGCCCGGCACTCGACCCTGCCTCAGTTCGCAGTGTTTCGCACAACGTTCGACATTGCTGTCGTTTCCGTGCATGCTGGTCCTCAGGCGTCAAAGCATCAGACACTTTCCCGCCTAGAGGTCATTGCTTCTCCCATCACTCTCTGGCAATGACCTCGCCGAAATCCAGGTCCGGCGGCTCGTCACTGCTCCGCCGCACAGAGATCGCCTCACAAGTCCAAGGCCTAACCCGCCGCATGAGTGAGGCGATCTCACGCGCCGGGCGTCTTGAATCGGCACGTGATCTTCGAAGGATTTTCTACGGTGATTCTTGCGTGGCCGCTTTGCCACGGTTTGGGCCGGTTGATGTCGGATCCAGGGGCCATTCGAGAACCCTCCCCTGAACGGTGCGGACGACCTCAGCCGAAAGGCTTCGTTGCCTCGCGCGCCGCTTTGAGTCGCTCGGTCTTACGGCGACGGGCCTCTGCTTCGGCCTCTATCGCCGCAATGGCAACGCGATGCGTCTCTTCTTCGCGCGATCGCCGCTCGGCCCTTGTTATCGCATTTCGGTGACGGATTTTGGGTGGATCGTCTTGCTCACTCATGCGCGCATAACTGCGTCGGATCGAGGACAAGGCAACAGTCTCGTCCGATAGCGTACAAGACCCGGTTCCAGACATCGCTCAGCCAGCAATTCCAGTCACCAGCTCCATTGATGCCAGAATGCACTGAACAACAGCGAGGCCGCCGGAGCTTCCAACATCGGATTCGTCTTGGGTCGTTGAAACCCGCGCTCGGCGGGCTATGCGAGCATTGACTAATGCTGTGTGCAGCGACATGGAGCAGACCCACAATTCGCGAAGATGGACATGACCACTTACCGCTCTACAGGCCGGCACATCCCACACTCAGACGATGGCGCCTCTGATGTCGATGTCTTCGCAGAGATCACGTGCCTCCTCGAAGCCTTGACGGGCTTCTTGGAGCACCACGTCGTCAAGACGTTGAAAGGTCCCGAACCGGCGCTCGTTGTTTGCCGCCGGGCAGATGGCGAACCGGTTCCGCATACTTGGCTGAAGCAAGAACCAGGCACCGGGCGTCTCTACAGAGACTTCGCGGTGCGAAGTGGCTCCACCAGGATCGTAGGATCAGCACGACAGGTCTTTCGCGACCCTTATGATGCAGCCCATCACCTGACGTCCCTCATGCAAATTCCATCGCCTCGCATGAGTACTTAGCGATGGAAGGCGCATAGCTGCTATGCGCCAGCTTATCTTTCTCCACCTGAGGCGAGCCTATAATGAGCAGGCCCTTCGAGACGCCTGCTGCATCGCGCGGCTTTCGCGTTTTCGAGCAACACGTGTGGGCGCTCCCCGTCTTCGGGTTGAGCGCCCTACTTGTATTTCATCAGCACCGACGCGGTTCGTCAGGCACCCGTCCAAACAAATCAGCCGATAATCCTGTTCGCCCAGCAGGTCCGACGTCCTTCATGATAAGGTCCGCAATTAGGTAGCAAATGCCATCCCTCGCCTGACTTGAGCCGCTTGATGCCGTTGCACGGATCGACCTTCGCCTCGCCCACCTCGATGGCCCACGCATAGAGAGCGCTGATCGCCGTGACGATGTTGTTGGCAGCCTCCGGACTGTCGATCCGCGTGTCTCGAATAGCAGTCACATGCTTTCTCTCGAGGAGTTCGAAAGGCTTGTCGCCATGCTTGATGCAAATGGCGCCGGCGACTCATCGGCTCGCTTGAAATACTGCTGGCAGAGCCAACGGAACGACCGCGCGACAACGGGCTTGGCCGAGTCCGCGATGACTGAAGCGTCGCTATAGGGGATGCCCTTTTCGGCGCATGCATATTCGCGCAGAAACGCGGCCGTGCCCTGCTTCTCGCGAAGCTGGACCTTCTTCCTTCCTTTGACACCGAAATAGAAGCGTACTTCGACTAGGCCGTCCTGGCGGCTCCTCGTTGCCAAGTGCGGAAGTTCAATGTAAGACTTTATGTCAGATATCAGCCTTTCTGTCAGCACTAGATCCAACGTTGGACTTTATGTCGATTTCTCCGTCGCAGTGCAGAGCCGCTCGTGCCCTATTGGAATTAGACCAAAACGAGCTCGCAGCTCGCGCTTCCGTATCGCGTGGCGTGATTATCGATTTCGAGAAAGGCCGGCGGACGCCTGGCGCAAATAACCTCGCTGCTATAGCGCGCGCCCTTCAAGCTGCTGGCGTCACCTTCATTGACGGTACTTACAGCGGAAGCGGCGGGCCTGGTGTCCGTCTTTTCGCGCCGGCCGGTGCCTCTATCGACACCAACGAAGACGAGACTATCCAATACAAGGACATGTTTGAGAACGACGCGCATCCCGGTGCCGGCGGATGAACCACACACCCAAAGCCACCACTGACCTCCTAGCATCCGCCAAGACTGTCCACGACCGGTATCTAGTCGGCCGCATGGAGCGCGAGACGGTCCGCGAGTGGGCAAGCCGCCTCGGCTTATATCCCGAGCCGCAAGGCGCACGGGTCAAGGCCGTTGCAGACTGGTTCCACGCCAACAAGAACGACGACGTCGACGACGAGATAAAGCGGAAGGATCTGGCCGTGCTGGCTGCTCTCATTGCGGAATGAGGCATCCCTCACACGATTGCGTCTGTATCGTGAAGCGCAGCAGTACGCTGGATGTCGCTCGGAATAAAAAGCCCGCCGCCGGGGGTGGCAACGGGCTTCTAGGGTATCATGCCTTTGGTCTTCGTGTCGGGACATCTCACCTTCTCGACACAGACACGATAAGGCAACATGGTTGAAACAGTTACGGAACCATCCCTGCCCTTCCCCAGTTCTTCCACCAACTCAAACTCCTGGAGGAAGACAATGGCTAAGGACGATCTGACAACCGGCTTCACCGGAACCCCCACTGAGCCGCCGACAGGCGTTCGCAAAGTGGCATCTGACGCTGTGGACGCTGTCCGCCGCGAGACGAGCGCAGTGGCTGCCGGCGCAGCCGAACATCCGCACACAGCAACTGGCCTCGCGCTGACGGTCGGCGCAATCGGCCTGTGCATCGGCTACATTCTCGGCCGCAATTCTGCGGCATCGGACTACGATTATCGCCGCTATTGGCGCTGATATCTGTGTAGGTGGCGGACGGCCCTGGGCAAACGCGCGCCGCAGACACCGGTGTGTCGCCACGCCCACCAACTGAGGGACCAGAAAGCCCGCTGAGCAACCAACTCGGCCGGCTTTCTGCGTTACCGGCCGAACACCCAAAAAAATCGGTGGGTTGTTTATCGCGCCGCTAAACACGTCCTCAAGTTGCTGCTAGATCACAAGCAGGAATTGGGGAACATCATGAAGAAACTGGTTGTAATAGCGGCAAGCCTTGCCGTCCTGTCGTCGTGCACGCCTACGCCGCAAAAATACGCTGGCACGCTGACGGTCACCGATCCGAAATTCAACAGCGCGGAGTGCAAAGAGATCCGCCTGCAAGCGCTTAACTACGACGACAAGGTCGGCGGCCGCATGGCTATCGGCCTGGCATCTGGTATCTTGTTAGGGCCGTTCGGCCTTCCTCTCGCCGCTGCGGCGGATGCCAGCCAGGAGGAAAAGCGTAAGGCATTCGCCCGAGAGATGCACCTGCATTGTTCAAGCACGCCGCTACCGAAGAACCTTGAAGAAAAGCCGTCAAAGCCATCGGCCAAAAAGAGTTGAGCGCCGAATGATCTTCACCAAGCTAATCACCATTGCGGCGTGGATCGTCCTCGTTGGCAGCGTCCTGAGAATCATCACCGGCCTCGGCATCGCGACCGAGTTCCTGGGCCCGTACGAGGAAGCGCTGCGCCGATACGGCGGCACGGCGGCGAGCTCCGGAGCAATCATAGATTGAGGCGTTTATGGCTTCCTTGCCGCACTGATGCTCGGCACCCTGGGAGAAATCAGCAAGCGTAGGGAGAAGTAGGTTGCGCCCTTCGAGTTTGGGTGCGGATGGAGCGACGAGCGATAGCAATCGTAAGATTTAGCTATAGCCTACAAATCGATTTCCGCTACTGATTTCCTCAATCATTAGAGGAAATTCGATGCACAAAACCTTCGCAGCGGCAATCTTGGCGATCATGCTGCCGGTCGCCGCAAACGCCTGTAACATGGCCTATGCGTCCTGCCGCCATAATGACTCTCGTACCGACACCAACCGCTCGGACACGCCCAAGCCCAAACAGGCTAAGCCGGCGTACGGATGGCCCGGCCTGCACGTCGAAAGTGTTGGGGGCATGCGGGTTGTCGTCGATAGCCGCATTTCGGGTGGTGTTGGCGTGATTGTAGCCTACGACAACAACGGTCACCTCAAGGTTCGGGACCGAACAGGACGAATTTTTGTGTTGACCGATCCATCGAAGAGAGCTGCGCCCAAGCCCCATGTTCGAACGACCCTGGCTCGATCACTCCGAAGCGCGCCTGCCACCGATGTGCCAACCTCAATGGCAGACGATCGCAATCAGCAGACGACCGTACATACCGATGGCAGCTCGGCCTCGCCGACCGAAAGTGATGATGCAGGGCAGACCGGTTCGGCGGCCGATGGTGGCGTTAATGAAGCAGGCGCTGGCGCATCGGATCAGACTCCCGCCGCAAACGGCGATGCGGGCGCCTCGTCCGCACCGACGGAAGCCGCCGCGCACTAGTCTGTCTGGGTTGTTGAAAGCCGCTTGACCTGTCGAGGTGTAAGGACGAGCCCGCCGGCAAACACCGGCGAGCCCTTTGATGGCTAGGCCGACAACGGATCGATCTTACATCCGACAGCATCTGCTCAAGTCACCAAGCGGCGCTGCTCATACTCGCGTCAGCGCGGGCAATTGTCAGATCCAGGTGACCGCCGACGCAAGAGATCTGTTCGGCGTCAGGATCGGCTGGGTTCGGCCGCTTGCGAGCTCGCATATACTCGAACATGAACGGCCCGCACATCCCGAGCGATAACCAGTCTTGAGCTAGCATCTTCTCATGCAGCGGGTACTCGCCTGACCGAAGCCCAACGGCATCTTGTGCAGCACAAACGGCGCCGGCGCTCCGGTCTCTTCGAAAGTGGCGAAATACAGCGTCACGGGACGATAGGTGTCCGAAATCGCGCCGATGGCGATATTGACCGGGCTGTCGCTGGCGATGCCCTCCCCGCCTATCGTTGCAAGCGAGGTCTCCAAAACGGCCAGCGTGGCATCAACGGAGCCGGTTGCCTCTGCGGCGCCAGCCGATCGATCGCGGCAACCGAGCCGCTGCCGGTGATTGCCAGCGGTGCGAAAGCCGAAGCCCGAACCTTGCTGGTGATTTCGACGACAGTGCCATCTGGCAGGTAGCGCGCGCCGTCCGTCAGGATCTCCATGCGGTCTTTGTACGGTTTCAACGAGCCCCTCGATTTGCTGGCTGCTGGACGACTAGCTTTTCGAGGTTAGTTGCAGCCATTATTCGTCGTCCCGCCGGTTGCGGACCGAAAGTCTAGCCACGTCGAATAGGTCGGCTGGTTGCCCGTTGCTGTGTCTTCCATAGATTGTTCCTTGATTATTGGTCGTGGCCAAAAAAAAGCGGCGCCTGCCGGTTACGGGAGACGCCGCTGATGGCCTGCCGTGGACTTCCACGACTACAATCGCGCTACTTTCCGTGGTTTCGCACGGGCGCATTCCCAGTTTACGGGCAAGATCGATCGTCGGAATAACCGTGCCGCGCAGGTTGATGACGCCAAGAACCTCGGGCGACGTATGTGGCAACGGTGTCGAGGCTCCCCATCCGCGGATTTCGCGGACGGACGTCGTCTCGATGCAGAATGTTTGTGCGTCAAGCTGGAATGAGATGATGTCCAGCGTCGTCTGCTCATTCAGGTTCGTGCTCATGCTGGACATCAGAATTCCTCCCAGCTGTCGCCGCCCTTGTTCGCCAAGATCCTTCGGATCTTGAGAAAATGGTACGGAAACCCCACGAGCGCAGAGGTCTTTCCACAAAATTTTCGACGATGCGGTTTACGTCTGGAACACAGGTCAGTTCGAGTCACACCCGTGTTGCCGACGACAAACGAGACGCTCGTCCTTCAAAGGAAGGTACTCCTGAGTTCGATGATTGGGATGTCTGAAAGCTTCTCGAGCGGAGAACCGTAAGCCGTCAGTGCCTACCCGTCTCGGTAGTTTAGGCCGCCACAAAATCTCACAGTACTCTATCGGCCCGAGCCGATCGAAACCTACCTGTGAGAGTGTTTAGTTCTATAGCTCCCAAGTGCAATGCCCGGATTGATGCGATAGACCCTGTCGAAATCTTCGTCCGTAAAATTGCGGTAGGAATAGGAGGCATATTCCCTAAACAGGCTACGCAGATCCTGCCTGATCTGCCGGTTGACCCATTCGAGCAGGCCCGCTTTGAAAATGACAAAGACAGGATAGTATTTCGCCCTGAAAATCCGGTTCTCGGCAAATAGCTTCTCGGCATCCTCAAGTGCCTTGAACATTTCGAGGCGGCGCTCGTCAAACGTGTTGGTATGCTGCTCACGGCCGGGAACGAGCCGATGCGTGGTGAGGCTGGTATTGATGGCCAGGAACCTGCCGGCATTCATATAGGCAGCCCAATGCGGCAGGATGTCCTCGTTAATTCGCGCCGTCGAAAATTGCCAGTTCGTCGACCGGATGAATGACGTCCTAATGATCTCGTTCCAGGGATAGTTGATCGTCACCAGGAACTATGCGGCCTCATCCAGTTCGACAATGGCACTCTCACGATCGCCAAGCACGCCGTCCCATATGTTCTTGTCGACCGGCGGCATCCCTCCGGGGATTTCGTCGGCCGTTCTGAGCACGCTGTATCTGAAGGCAGCGACATCCACACCGGAGCTGTCCATCAGCGGCAGCACTGTATTGATGTCATCTTCGCCAAGAAGGTCGTCGGCATCATGGAACAGGCAATATTCGCTATCGACAAGCGCGAGCGCCCTGTTGCGGGCGCCCCGCGGCCGGTATTGGTTTCGCTTCGAAGCAGCCTGATGTTTTGATGGACATGCATGTATTGCTCGACGACTTCGCACGTATTGTCCGTTGACGCATCGTCAACGACGATGATGTCCATGTCGGCTTTGTTTCGGACCACACTCTCAAGCGTCTGCTCGACGCTGCCGGACTCGGCCATCTGCATGAGTCCGATCCGAAATAGACCTTCAGCCGGCTGGCTGCTTGGACCGACGATGATCGGGAACGGGCCCAGTGCTACGTTCGTCACGCACGCGCCGCCGCGCACGATATGTTTGGCCAAATAGCCGCGCTGGCCTCGGCATGAGAGATCAATGATATGCTCCTGGACCCGGGATTTGCCATCGTGCTTGTAACCTTTTTCTATGCATTTGCATTGTTGACTAATTGGGCGCGCTGGGTCGCGTCTTGTGCTTGAGGGCGACCGCTTCTTGCCACCGGATCGGGTCCTTCTTACACCACTTTCCACGTCCGGCAGCTTTCGGGCCGAATACATTCGCGCTCTGATACGGCGCGACTTGAAGAGCCGTGAAGAAGCCTGGGAAAGCCTGCAGAAGCAGCTTGGTCCGGCCATGCATGCCGATGACAGCGAATTTCTGTCCGTGACGGCAGAGGATGTGATCCACCATAATACGCAGCGCTGGTCATGGGGACTACCGCTTTTATCCCCGCGCAGACGCGGCCCAGGATAAGATCTGGCGCTACACTTTTGATAAATGGGGTGAAGCGCAGGTCACAGGCCATCACCTACATCACGGGCCTTCACCAGTATTTGAGACTGCTCTGCAGAAAGCGCAGGCTTTGGCGACGGCTGCCTCAGGCGCTTTACCCGAACGCGGATTAGCCTGACCGCCCCCGGCACCCAATTTTGTTCAAAATCCTGTTCACGAGATAGCCTTATGTCCAATCAAATGAACAATCCTTGACTGTCCACCGAGCTCATGGCACAATGTACAAAATTCTGGACGCGAGGAGAAGCCTCATGTCCACTCAAATGAACAAGCAGGTATAGCCGTGCCCCGTCAGAGAAGCTACTCCAGAGTCACGCACCAAGCGCTCGCCATGCTCGGCAAGCTGATCCGCGTCGGCCGGGCCGGGCGCGGCCTGACCGCGCAGGAACTGGCCGACCGCGCCGGCATCAGCCGCACGACCCTATCCAGCATCGAAAAAGGCGCTCCCGGCCCCGAGATCGGCATCGTTTTCGAGGTCGCTTCAATCGTCGGCGTGCGCTTGTTCGACTATGACGAGCGCATGCTTCAGATGCACAATGCCCGCCTTGACGAAAAACTGACCCTGCTGCCCAAGAGCGTCCGCCACGCCGTGAAGGAGGTCGATGATGACTTCTAAGGCGGACGCTACCGAAGCCTTTGTCTGGATGTGGCTGCCCGGGGCGACGGAACCAGTGGTCGCCGGCCGCCTCGACCAGGATGGCGAGCGCCTGCTCTTTACCTACGGCGCCAGCTACCGCCGCCGTAAGAGCGCCATCCCCATCTACGAGCCTGAACTGCCCCTTCAGGAGGGCGTCATTGCGCCCATCAACGGCCTGTCGATGGCGAGCTGCATTCGCGACGGCTCGCCGGATGCGTGGGGCCGCCGCGTCATCATCAACAGGCTGACGGGTAAGAAACCTGATGCTGCCGGCGTACCCGAGATCAGCGAGCTGACCTTCCTGCTCCAGTCAGGCTCCGACCGGATTGGCGCCCTCGATTTCCAGGCGTCGGCCACGGAGTATGTCCCCCGCCTTGCCGCACAGGCATCGCTTGACGAGCTCATGGAGGCAGCCGCCCTTATCGAAAAAGGCGTCCCCCTGACCCCGGCGCTCGACCAGGCCCTCAATCACGGCACGTCGATCGGCGGCGCGCGTCCCAAGGCGCTCATCGACGACGGCACAAGGAAATTCATCGCTAAATTCTCAGCCGCTAACGACACCTACAGCGTTGCGAAGGCCGAATTCATCGCGATGAAGCTGGCAGCCGCCTGCGGTCTTAACGCCGCGCCCGTGTCGATGACCAGCGCCGCCCATAAGGACGTGCTGCTGATCGAACGCTTTGACCGCACCCACACAAAGGACGGCTGGACGCGCCGCGCCATGGTCTCGGCCCTGACCATGCTGGGTCTCGATGAGATGATGGCCCGCTACGCTTCCTACGAAGACTTGGCCGCACTCATCCGCCACCGCTTCAGTAACCCCAAAGACACGCTCAGGGAACTCTACGGGCGGATTTGCTTCAACGTGCTGTGCGGCAATACCGACGACCACGCCCGCAACCACGCCGCCTTCTGGGACGGCAAGATGCTCACGCTCACGCCGGCCTATGACATCTGCCCGCAAGGCCGCACCGGCAGTGAAGCCACCCAAGCCATGCTCATCAAGGGCGAGGGCCGTGCCAGCACGCTCGCCACTCTGCTCGCTGCCGCGCCCGACTATCACCTGAAAGAGGCCCAAGCCGCCGCGCTCATCGAACAACAGATCATAACCATCGCCAAGCTCTGGCAAGAGATCTGCGATGAAGCAGACCTCAGCCCCGTCGACCGCAAGCTGTTCGCCGGACGCCAGTTTCTCAACAGCTACGCCCTTGAAGGACTCGCCAACCACAAGGCGCTGCAGGACGCCTTCCGCACCGCCCACAACGCGCTGCTCACAAGCGCAGGCGCCTGACGATGACAGCGCCAAAGCAGCTCAAAACACGCGCCCGGCCGGGAGCATTCCTCCGCTCCCTCGGCCATGCCTCATGGGCTGCCGAGCAGACCGCCTCCGGCATCACCTTCCTCGGCAGCCGCCGCCAGGCGCCGTTCTCATCATGGGCAGGCCCGGCGCAAATCACCGCATATCGGGGTTCACCACGATAGACGTACCGCTGGCCGCGGCCGGAGCGCAAGATTGGCGGGCGTCACGCCGCACAATGCCGCCGGCTTTATTTCTGCGGGCCAAAGAAGCCTTCCGCACCCACTTCCTCAGGCAATTCGAAGCGGCACAAGGCGAACTCACTGCGCTGTCCGAAGTGATAGCGCGCCTTGGCCAGCCCCGCCGCTACCCCGCCGCCTGCCTTCTCTCACCCTTCCTCTCGCGGGCCACAGCCATCATCAACGCTTTGCCAGCCACCATCCCTGACGGCGTCCTTTCAGAAGAGCCGCAACAGCTCATCGCCGTCCGGGCGTTCCAAGACATCCCGACGACGTACTCCGCGCTGCCATCGAGCGCATCATCGATTCAGACCTCGCCGGCATGAAAGGCGTCTTCGACACGATCGAGAAAAACCAGCTGACGCCGGAGCAGCGCCTTGTCGTCGTGACCGATGAGGAGGCAACACTCGTCCTCGCCGGCCCCGGCTCAGGCAAGACATCGTCGCCAACGCCTTTCCGCGCGCCGATCAACTGTCAGGCCATCTATAATCCTTCCCGTGGGCTGTGCGTGAAGCGCAGCCGGTCCTGCCATGCTTGCGCTATGCCAGGAGTTCGATTGAACGGGCGATTTTTCCGCTGTACTGCCCAAGCGATACGGGCAAGCTTGTTTGCAAGCGCCACTGCGCTGCGGATAGTCACAGACTGGACGCTACCCTGCCGTGACGGCTCGGTAATATCCTCCTTATCACGTCGTTCGGAACCAATCGCCAGGGTGGGCGTTTTTACGGCGCATTCAGCGGGGGCCATTTGATGAGTAGTCATTTCCAAACAAAATCAATTGCGACAGATCGAGATCGGCGGGTTTTCCGAGTACTCGACTTTGCTGCTCGACACGGACTGGACGAAAAGCAAGAGCGCGATCTTCTCGCATTGTTTGGACAATTTGCGACACTGCATGAACTACTGACCAACTGCCGTCTTCCCCATCGAATCCGATAGCCCCACTGGCGGCCGATCCTATTTTGTCATCGCGCCTGTGATGCTCCACGAACAAAGCGCTCTTACCTCGGAAACAACATGAGCAAACGTACGCTGTTTCAATTTTTCCACTGGTACTTGCCAGGCGAAGGCATTCTTTGGAATGAGGTAGCCGAGAAAGCTGGCGAACTTTCGGCGTTGGGCATTACCGACGTCTGGTTGCCGCCAGCTTACAAAGGCGCCTCCGGCGCAAAATCGGTCGGATACGACACCTACGATCTCTTCGACCTCGGCGAATTCGACCAGAAGGGAAGCGTCGCGACAAAATACGGCGACAGAAATGCACTTGAGAAAGCTTGCAAAGCCTTGAATGACCACGGCCTGCGTCCGATCCATGACGTCGTGCTGAACCACAAGATGGGAGCGGACGAGAAGGAGCGCGTCGTCGTCCGACGCGTGAATTCCGACGACCGGACACGGATCGAAGAAGACGATATTGAGGCCCTCGCCCATACCCGGTTCACGTTTCCGGGACGATCCGGCAAACACTCCGAGTTCATATGGGACAAGCAGTGTTTTAGCGGCGTCGACGTCATCGAAGAGCCCGATGAGACCGGAGTGTTCCGGCTTATGAACGCGTATGGCGAGGGTCAATGGAACGTTGAAGTCGATGACGAGCTGGGCAATTTCGACTATCTGATGGGCGCTGATGTCGAATTCCGCAACAGGGCTGTCTACGAGGAGCTGAAATACTGGGGCCGTTGGTTCTCCGAACAGGTTCCTGTATCGGGGTTCCGGTTGGATGCCGCGAAACATATCCCGGCATGGTTCTTCAAAGACTGGGTCGGCCATATGCGCGATACCGTCGGATCAGACTTGTTCGTGGTCGCTGAATACTGGCACCCCGAGATGGCGACGCTCGCAAACTATCTTGACCTCGTGGACAGTCAGCTGATGCTTTTTGACGTCGCGCTTCACCACCGCTTCCATGAGGCCTCCAAAGCGGGCGCAGAGTTCGACATGCGAACGATCTTCGACGGTTCACTCGTTTCCTCCATTCCCGAGCACGCGGTGACACTGGTCGACAATCACGACACGCAGCCTCTCCAGTCGCTCGAAGCGGCGGTTGAACCGTGGTTCAAGCCCCTGGCCTATGCCTTGATCCTCCTGCGCGAACAAGGAACGCCCTGCGTCTTCTATCCCGACTTATACGGTGCCAATTACAGCGATGCGGGAGACGACGGCAGCCACCAGGAGGTGCAGATGCCCCTGATCGGCTGCTTGCCGAGACTAATTGAGGCCCGAAGGCGGTTTGCCAACGGCGTTCAGATCGATCGCTTCGAAAGCCCCAACGTTATCGGTTTCGTCCGCCAGGGAACTGATACCGATCCCGGTTGCGCGGTGATCATGTCTAACGGTGACGCCGGAAATCTGTCTCTTGAGCTTGGTCCGGACCAGGCAAATATGGCGTTCGTCGACTTTCTCGGTCATCACGATGCTGAGGTGACTACGGATCGACACGGTCGCGGCGATTTCCCCACAAACGGTGGAAGCGTTAGTGTCTGGGTGTGCCGGGACGGCCTTTAGGACACAAGATCAGCCCCCTCACCCTTGCAAACGTCTGTTTACACGCCCTCCAGGAAATGGCGGATGCGACGGAATCATCCGCCACTGGGGGGCGGCGGTGGAGCCGGCGAGGCGTGTCCCTGTTCGACGTTAAGCTCCTCTATGAGAACGGAGGGCTCACCGACGAGCTCTTCCGCACATTCTTTGTCCTGTTGCCAGCTCTCTCCGCCCGGCGCACGAACTGCTCCGGCCGTCACTCAGCAGTCTCGATAAGACCTGCGCCCGCGAATTCGTCGGCATGAAAACCATACCCTTCACTCCCGACGATCTCATCGAAACGAAGGATTGCCTGATCGCTGATGTCGGCGCCCGCCTCGTCGCGACTGCCCAACGATTCCTGACGACGTTACATGACGGCGATCCGGACATTGAAGCCATCGCCTTGCGATAGGCGGCAGAACGTCCCGCTGTGCGCTGGAAGCTGCTGAACCTGAAGAAGCTCGGTTCCGAAACCTTGACACGCACAAGGCGCAATGGGAAGAGCTCGGTAAGCTCCTTACCCTGAAGAAGAAGGAGAAACAGATGCCGACAATGGAGCCTTCGACAAAGCAGCGGCGCAGGGCAGAGGCCGCGACCTGCTTCGTTTCGACGGGGTGCTCGGCGGCGGAAGCGCTGCTGGCGCGCCCGCGCGCCGTACCGCAAGGTTTTATAGCGGCTTGCCATTGTCGGAAAGCCGTTCAGCGACAAGCGGAACACCACCGCGCTGCAGGCGGCAGAAGACTGGCGGCGCCGGCATCCGGCCCGGGTGTCTGCGCTCTCGTCTCAATCGCGTGAACGCCGGAACAAACTGGATTCCGCAAGGTTTATCCGCGGCGGGCAAGGCCCCGCTCAGGTGAGGACCATGACATATTCAACTTCAGGAATTCCAATTCAGCGCTACAGCGCGTCGCTGCGCGCCATCCCACTGCATTTCGCCGCCGCGTGTTTCACCGGCGCTTTGATCACAGACATCGCCTATTCGCAGACAGCGGAGATGACTTGGGCGAATTTCTCGGCCTGGCTGCTGACGGCCGGTTTGCTGCTTGGCGGGCTAGCTCTGCTTGCGGGCCTTGTCGATCTCGCACGCGGCCGTTTCCGCCTTGCGGGTGGGGCGGCGTTGCTTTACGTGCTCGGCAACATTGCCGTATTCGTCGTCTCGCTCTTCAACGCCTTCGTCCATAGCCGCGACGCCTGGACCTCCGTTGTTCCGACAGGCCTGGCGCTGTCGGTGATCGCCTTCGTGCTGATGATCGTCGTCGCCGTCTGTGGATCGATCACAGAACGGCGCATAGCGGGAGGATATTGAGATGACCATGCACTCCGTTGCGCGCCACGCGATTCCCGCTGCGGTCCTGCTTGCCTCCACCGCACTGCTCCTTGCCGGATGCAGCGGCGACGAGCCTGATCCTGGCAGCGAAATTGGCCCCAATCCGAAGTTGCCGGAGCAATCGCAATATCTCATCCCGCCGATGCATGTGGCAAAGGTCGTCGGCTGGAAGGATGGCGAGACGCCGAAGGTCGCAAGCGGGCTGAAGATCCAGGCGCTCGCTTCCGGCCTCAAGCATCCCCGCTCGGTCTATACGCTCCCGAACGGCGATATCCTAGCCGTCGAATCTGTCGCACCGCCGGAGGCATCCGCCAAGCGCCCCAAAGACCTCATTATGGGCTTCGTCCAGTCATTCGCGACGGGGGGAAGCGGTGGTGGAAACGAGGCGAGCAACCGCATCACGCTCCTGAGGGACGCCGATGGCGACGGTGTCGCCGAGGTTCATGACGTTTTCCTCGATCACCTCAACTCGCCTTTCGGCGTCGTCCTTGTCGGCAATGATCTCTACGTCGCCAACACGGATGCGATCGTGCGCTATCCCTATGTACCCGGCGAAACCAAGATCAACGATCCCGGCATAGTTCTGACCGAACTGCCCGGCGGGCCGATCGACCATCACTGGACGAAGAGCCTGACGGCCAACGAGGACGGTTCTCTGCTCTATGTCGGGGTCGGCTCGAACAGCAATATCACCGAGAATGGCATTCAGGCCGAAAAGGATCGCGCTGCGATCTGGGAAGTGGACCGGCAGACCGGCCGCCATCGCATCTATGCAAGTGGCCTGCGTAATCCGAACGGGCTGAGCATCGAGCCGCAGACCAAGGCCTTGTGGACGGTGGTCAACGAGCGAGACGAACTCGGGCCGAATCTGGTGCCGGACTATATGACCTCGGTGAAGGACGGCGCGTTCTACGGATGGCCCTACAGCTACTACGGCCAGAATGTCGATCCGCGCGTCATGCCGCAGCGGCCGGATATGGTTGCCAAGGCGATCGCGCCCGATTATGCGCTGAGCTCGCATGTGGCGCCGCTCGGTATGGCTTTCAGCAAGGGTACCAGCCTGCCGCAGGACTATGCCAGCGGCGCCTTCGTCGGTGAGCATGGAAGCTGGAACCGCAACGCCTTCAACGGCTACAAGGTGGTCTTCGTGCCCTTCAATGGCGGCAAGCCTGACGGTTCGCCCAAGGATGTGGTGACTGGTTTCCTCGATGACCAAGAGCAGGCCCGCGGCCGCCCGGTTGGCGTGGCACTCGATAAATCGGGGGCGCTGCTGGTTGCCGATGATGTCGGCAATACCGTCTGGCGCGTTTCCGCGCAATAGCAGTCTTCAGCCGGGCTTTGCCGCCCGGCTGCATCAGCTTCAATTGGTGTTTATGGCATCGAGATCGGCAATCAGGCCAGGGCCGGATGGGTGACTGGTAAGTTGTCTCGATGCGCGGCCCGCGCCATTTCCTGGCTGGTTCATCTGCTATCGGCAACAACGGCAGGTGGCACCGGCTCTTCGAGCATTTATCGATGCGGTCCGGGAAGGAGCGGCGATGGGGCGGACAGAGTTGGAGATTTGGACGCTGCCGGCTGAACAGACAACTACACAATCAGTGCGGTTCGAGCCATCTCAGATGCCACCGAAAGCGCCCATGAACTGCGCCGCTATCCGATCACCAAATGCCACGCGGAAAGCCACATCAGCGCTGAAAGCTCGAATGAAACAATGATGGCTGCAGCAGCGTCGCTTATGCTCATGTCGATCCCTCCGCAGCGTCCTCCAACGCCATGGAAAAAGCTTAGTACACAATCAGTTTGATGCAATGGAACTGCCGTTGCGTAAAAGTAAATTTTCCACGGTTCAAGACGTCGCGGCGGTCCTGGCTCCCTGCTCTTCGGCAACGTTGTTATTTGCAGTTACCCTACTTTCTTCTCGCCGCTTGCTCAGGACGTGTTTAATCACCATCGCGCCCACGACCGCGAAGATGGCCGCTTGAAGAACAAGATATACCGTCAGAACCCACCAAAGCATGCTTTGCACTCCGTTGACGCTAAGGGAGATGGGATAGCTATTCCGTGCGCCTATCGGACTTAGGTCCGATTTAAATCGCAAACGCTACACCTCTAATCCATGCCTATTGGCGACAATGGTGGGTGAGCGGTTCTGAAGCTGGCGGGATCAGGTGCGGCATACCGGCCAATATGTACCATAGCGAACCATCGGTTGCTGGCCTTCGCCCTAAGGGTAACCTATACGGCATGACGAATCGCGCCAAGTTCCTGCTTCTGGCAACCGCGATTTCGCTCCTGATGTGGGGCGGGATCATCGGAGGAGGCATCTTGCTTCTGTCAGACGGCGTGGATCACACCTTCACGGCCGGCACCAGATAATCCAGCTGCAGTGCAGCCAGAAGGCTGCTTAATTAAAAACGCTGACACTGAACGATAAGGCGACGGCGCCCAGGGCCAGTACCGTGAGGAAGAGCGTAAAGACCGCCAGCCTCAGGCCTTTCGGCTGATCAGAATATAAGCGAGGTCGGTCCGAATTCGAAGTATCGATACCGCGAGCCCCATGCCGGTAGAGGTGATGATCAGTGCCTTCCTCATTGGTGTGAGCATCCATTCGGCTAGCCATCTTGAAGATACTCGACCTCTTGCTCGACGTTGATGAAAAAATCATCGAGCACCCACATGCCGATCAGTGTGAAAAGAACGATGGCGGCCGCCCACGACAGGCGCATGTAAAGAGGCATTGCTTCCATGGCGCGAACATGCCGGTGAACCCGGTGAACCGCAATTTGCTATATGGACTACATCCTATGGCTAGATGAGATTTTCTGGCCCGCCATATCATCGCGGCTCAACGCGATAAAGCCCGCGTCCTGTCACGGTTGCGGGCTTTAAAGCGGATGGGTCGATCCAGATGGCAGGCCGGTCTCGAGTCGCCCTGCCGAGAGCCAAATGCTTATAATGATGCGGCTTTTGTGTGGCCCCACCGGTGGTCGTCAATCAGATTATTAAGAGATTTTCCCCGAGCGCTTGACGCTTCGCCTCAGCGTATTCACGGCGATACCTACCTGCAGACCTCCTGGAAAAGGAGCGCGGTCCTCACGGAATCAAAGGGCGCGATCATCTCGGAACAAAGCTGCGGCTTCATCGAAATCGGCACTCGGCCGTGTTCACCAGCGCGAGTAGCCCACTTAACTGCACTTTGGGTCGACGAGATCTTCCGCCGCCGCAGGATGGCGAGGCAACGAAGTCATGACATTGGCTAGGATGTAGATGCCCCTTGTGCCATCGGGGTGTTCACCGCCGATAACTCCGATTGTCACACCCTTCATGTTGCGCGCCGCCCCCGGGATCTCGCTTGCGACGACCTGAACCGGATTGACGCTAGCTAGTCCGTCGCCGGGAACGAAAAGTGCCCAGTAGAGCTGTCCTTCCAGCTTCAGCTTCAGGCGCTCGAACCGCACGGCGCTAATGGTCGACCTGGCGAGAGCGTTTTTTACGCGTGGCTTCACACATCCGATATGAATGTGCAGATGGTCTTGTGTGCGGAAGATTGCGGCATTGATCGCCAGTGCCGCGTCGTCCCAAGCCTGCCGCGTTGCGGGAATGCCAAGCGATCTCTCTTGCCACGCCATAGCGAAGTAATTGGGAGTGGCAGGATCCAAAAGCCGCGGGTCCTCTATAGCGCTTAGCGCCGAAAGCGGTGTGAAGATTGTGCGCTCGCCAGCCGTCGGCTCACGCAGGACGGCGTATGAGGACAGCGGCACCTTCCCCTCCACTACCTTAAGACAGGGAAACGCTCCTCCCGACAGCTCGTAGCTGACCTCGCAAGTCTTGAGCACGATCCCGAGTGCCGCCCGGCTCGAGAACGACATACTCCCGACCGCGACGAGCGTCAGCGCAATTGTAAGAGGCAGAAGTCGGAACGTCATGAGGTTGCCGAGTAAGTTTGTGAAATGACCACCACCGATCCAAAGAGCTGGTCGCCTGAAGCTCTTATCGTGGGAACGGCCAATGTCCAATCTCAAATTCGTGACGTCGATCCGGATACCGGTTTCGGTAGTCTCTTCCGCGGTTGACAGCCTGGTAATATTATAACTTGCCTCTTCATAAGGAGATTGGGAACGCAAGCGCACGTTCCTATTGAGCCGCAGGAGGCAAAGCTTCCGAGCGATCGGCGCGTGTTCACGATCATCTTTCATCGCTGCGAGGCATGGAAGGACAAGGCAGCGTTGATAGCGCTATCCGGGACACGCTGCGTCAGCGCGTTTGCCATCGAGAGAAGATATTCAGGCCATGAGGTCAGCAACGTTGAGTTTCACCGCAGGTGGCGTCGTCGGCAAGACGGCACTTCCCAACCGAGGCTCATAACCCGCCCTTGATCCCAACGTTGCCTATTATTCACATACGGCCAAAAGGGGACGATCAGGCGGTGGCGTCGGTAGAAATTGGTAACCACTCGGATGATCGAGCCGCCCCCAGGCTGGACGATATCTCGGCATCGTGGTTGAATCTGGATGGCGGCTTTCAGACCAACCGCCTCCCCTGATACCCATTAGCTTGAGACCCGCTGGCACACGCCAGCGGGTCTTTTGGTTCGCTGATTGGGGCGGTGGAAGCCGGTCTAGAGCCGAGCGGCTGAAAAGAGCGCCCTTATCATCATCATCCTGGACGGGAGCGCCAAAAGGATGGGGTAGTCCAACGCATCGGCGGCGTTCCCCGGCCATGTCAGCTTTTTCATGCGAGACCGCCGTTTGCCTCGTTACCGTTGGATTGGTCTACAAGGAATCAATCTGGCTTTCCGACTTCAGCGCCGCTGAATCGGCCTTATGCAGCGTGGCTGCAGCTTTCGAGAAGAATTATGGTGCCGATCATGCCTCATCCCCATTTGCTGACAACGGCGCGTATTTTTTAATATGAGCCAGGTGCGGCATCTCGCGGAACCAGGCGCTATCATCCGCAGCGTCAAAGCCAGCGGAGGACAATAATTGTTGCGAATACCGCCGGACCTTGCCCTTGTCGTCCAACTTGAACTTGCCGGTTCTCTCATTGTAAACCGCAAGCCATTCAGCGTGCAGATCCGGATACGGGTGCTTTACAACGCAGCAATCGTTGTGATCGCGATCATAAATGGATGGGACCTTAACGACGTCGGTCATGGAACGCCTCCTACAACTGAGGTTTCTTGAGATGGACGAAATGATGTTTGTATAGGCTGCGAAGGTCGCTATCACCGGACAAAACGCCGAGATCAATTTGCTCTATCCAGATCTGCGAAAGCTTCATCTTATGCCGGAGCAGGGTAATTTTGGTGTCATTGCTCATGTTCTCTCGATCGAACTTTCACCTGATGCTTCGAATTTTGTGCGACCTAATCGCAGAGATGAACTGGCAATACTCCGTGAGCTGTTCGATCGGCAAATTGGTAAAGCTGGGGGCCATTTTCTATCACGTTATTTGATGGTTGTACGCTGACGAGGTTTCGCATCCTGCCGGCGAGCTTCGAGCCGCTGCAATTCTGCCTCGATGGTCTTTCTGATGAATTCCGAGCGCCTGTTCGTTCCGACGGCGGCGTCGATGCGCTCCTTCTGACCGGCGAAAAGCCGGACCATAAGCTGTTCCAGATCCATTTTTGGTCTGCCACGATGCGTCATGCTCGTGAAATATTCTTGATTGTTTACCGTGTCAAAACCCACTTCTCGCGGATCACATCTGATACGCCGAATGATGGCGGCGAAGCGCCCTTCGTTACGGCCTTTAGTCTCCTTGCCCGTCGGTTCGTCATCCTCCAATGCGGCCAAGCCACGCTCCGTAAGCCCATGGTCGGCGTCGATCTACCCCGCCGAAAGCAGAGCCGCGAACAGAAGTTTGACTCGGGCCCGCGTTTTCCTGCGAGCATTTCCAGCATCTCTATCTCCTGATCAATCGGCATATGACTTATCGAGGATCGCGAAGTGTACGTCACCTTCACGGTCGGAAGGGACAAAGGGCTGCGGCGGTGGGCTAGTCCGGTGAATGACTGTCACGGACGCATCACGCCAAAGGCTTCATTCCTGATATATTAGCCATGTGCTGGGAAGTCACATTAGAGGATTGAATGAGGCGCCCCTTTGTTCATCATCTTGAAGTCTGTGCGAAGCTGGCCCGCAGCAAAGGTGGCAGCTTACTGGGTCCCTAAGCCGTTGGCCGATGCTCGAGCCAAAGCTGCGGAAATCACAGGAGCAGCGCGCGAACGCCGCGAGTTCTTGCGGGGCCCGCTGCACTGATGCATCGGGTTTCATTGGCTGAAGAAACCGCGCACAGATGATGATGGCACGGTCGGATGCAAACTTATGGGCATGGCCGTGTCAGCCGGCTTTGCAAACGCCTGCTACAAAAAGCCCATATCGCAGTTCCGTTGACGCTCATCATCACGCGGGAACTGGGATCGCCGCAAGTGGTTCGAAACATTGCAAATCAGCAAAAGGAAACAGGAGCGCCATTCGCTCAATCGAAGGTCCGCCAATGGTCTGACGCCTGCTCAGACTGAAGTCTTATATGAGATTTCTTGTGGAACCTAAAAACCTGACAATCATTTTATTGCGGTCTGAACACTTGAGGTAAGGCCCCATGAAGAAAATTATTCTTGCTGTCGCTGTCGCTTTCTCGTCCATTATTGCGGTCCCGGCAGCTTCTTATGCTGACACCGTCGTCATTCGCACTGATGACGGTCCTCGACTGCATCGCGGCTGGGAACGTGGCCACCACCGTGGCTGGGATAATAATCGGAGAGCACGGCTGGTACGGGAAGATTATCGTCGACACCCGGCGGGTTGCTTCACGAAACGAGTTGTAACCTATCGGGATGGCGAGCGAGTTTCGCGGACGACCAAGGTTTGCCGCTAACCGAAGCCAAGTTGGCCTCACGGAGCCGGGGAGTAATCAAACTCTCCGGCTCCCGTCGTTTTACGAATAGCATGCAGGGCTGGCGGGGTGGCGAACATCTTCGCGGGAACTTATGCACCTTTGCATGTTATCCACCACGACAAGCCTCCAGTTGGCGGCGCTGGAGTTCGAAATCGGAGCGATCTTAGACCAATTTGACGGTGTCAATGCTGTCCAGGCACTTGCCGTCGGCTGATTGGGTGGCTTCCTGATGAAATGCACCGGGTACCGCTTCCATCAGGAGGACGACCTCGCTCCCACGGGCACCGCAAGTGCAGTGGACAACGGTCATATCACTTTGTGCCGGCAGTGAATCCGTAGTCGGTTCCGTCGCTCAACATCCAGACCGCGCCGGAAATAATGCCGCCCCACATGAGGAGCGACAGGCAGATCGCCAATATCAAGGGACAGCCAAAAATTCTCATCGTCAAACTCAGGATGCTTCCTGGCGCCTACACGTTTCCCAATGGTCGAGCTGCGCCCAGCTCGGCGGATAGCAACGGCCTGCCCCGCCGAAGCGGCTCCTGAAATGTTCGAGCTCCAGCGGTTGCCTGTTCACGACCTTATCGATCAACGTTTCGAATGCGGCGACAGCGCCCTGGGCATATGGCCGGGCATGTCGAAGCCCCAGGACGGCTCCGGTTATTGGTTGGTCCCCCTTCAAGGATAAGAGCTGATCGAACGCTTCCCATGGTGGCTTGTGCTTCGTCAGGGTTCGACCTTAGGTCGAGTAGGGACCAGCCGTTCGCCCAGCGCATGACTTTATGATCCCAACGAGGGCCGTGAGAACCAGGACGACGAAGGCCTGGGCAAACCTTGACAGCTGTCAATGTTTGAGCGAAGCCCGATGACAGCTCGATACCAGCAAACACCGGGCGGATGCAGAAAACCCGTTCAGGTGATACAGATAACGTCTGTGCTGGAAAGCCCATGATGGGACTGGATTTCGACCCGGCCTGGCTAACAAAGTGAAACCCACATGACACCACACCTTTCCCTTCCGCGCGACCGAATCTCCGTCCTTCTCCTTGAGGGCATCAGCCAGAGCGCCGTGGATTATTTTTCGACCAGCGGCTACACGAACCTTGTTCATTTGCCCAAGGCACTCGACGATGCCGAGCTCAAAAGACATATCGCCGAGGCCCACATCATCGGCATCCGGTCTCGCACGCAGCTGACCGAAAAGATTTTTGACGCCGCCAAGAAACTCATCGCCGTTGGCTGCTTTTCTGTCGGTACGAACCAGGTCGATCTTGAAGCTGCTCGCCGGCGCGGGATCCCGGTATTCAACGCGCCCTATTCAAATACCCGCTCGGTCGCAGAGCTCGTCATTGGCGAAATCATCATGTTGACCCGGCAGATCTTCCCGCGTTCAGCGTCCGCGCATCAGGGCGGCTGGGAGAAATCGGCTGTCGGCAGCCGCGAGGTCCGTGGAAAGACCCTCGGCATCGTCGGCTACGGCAACATTGGTTCGCAGCTGAGCGCCCTGGCCGAGAGCATGGGAATGGTCGTACGCTATTTCGACCTTTCAGACCGGCTGCGTCGCGGAAACTCGGAATCGATGGCTTCACTCGGCGAACTGCTTGAGATCTCTGACTATGTGACGATGCATGTCCCTGAGACCGCATCGACCAACAACATGATTTCCGAACCGGAACTGCGTCGCATGAAGAAAGGCGCAATCTTCATCAATAACTCGCGGGGAACCGTGGTCGATCTCGAGGCACTCGCAAGGGTTCTCAAGGACGGTCATCTTGCGGGTGCCGCCATCGACGTTTTTCCCAGGGAGCCGGCATCCAACAGTGAGCGTTTCGAAACACCCCTGCAGGGTCTCAGTAATGTCATTCTCACGCCGCATATCGGCGGCTCGACCGAGGAGGCCCAGGAGCGCATCGGCGGCGAAGTGTCGAGGAAGCTGGTCGAGTATTCCGATATCGGTTCGACCATGGGTGCTGTAAACTTCCCGCAGGTTCAGTTACCCGAGCGCCCAAATGGCACCCGCTTCATGCACGTTCACGAAAATCGCCCCGGGATCCTTATCCAGCTGAATGAGATCTTTGCCTCGCGCGGGTTGAACATCGTCGGCGAGTTTCTGCAAACCCACGGTGATACCGGCTATGTCGTCATCGAAGCCGAAGGCGCTTCCAAGACGGCGGACGAGATCCTCCATGCGCTGCGCGCGATACCAGGAACAATACGGACGAGACTGGTCTACTAACAGCGCAAGCGATTGCGGCCGGCTACCCCGATGGCAGCGCCAGCGCCCTCCGTCACAATATTCGTTATGGAGAGCCGGGCGTCTAGGTCCTGTGAAGCCCGTCATTCGGTCCGCCTGGAGCGATCGTGGAAGCTGCCGGCCTGCCTGGACGATGGATGGCGGAACGATCCAGTCCTAGAGTAGGACGCTGTTTTGCAACGCAGCTTTGACCTTCCAGGCTCACGAGTATCCGGGCGTCAAGCGAAAGGCTGCGAACCCAGCAACAGGTAGCAAGGCTCGGGTTTGGGTCCCGAGCCCTTTCGCCTATTTCGCAGTCTTGATCTTGTTGACCTCTTCGGCGCTCAGCTCGCCGACGGTCGTCACTTCACCATTGCTGATCTTCCAGAGACGAAAAGGACCGGTAATATCACCGTACGGGTCGAAGCTGACTGGACCGATGACCCCCTCATACTTCACAGGTTTGCCCTCCTTGATGAGCTGCAGGGCCTTGGCAAATTCTTCCTTTCCCGCATGGATCGGCGTACCGCCATCGGCCACCACTTCCGGCATCGCAGCCTTGATGGCGGCGGCATCCGCTTTGCCCGCCTTGGCAATGGCGAGTGCGACGATCGCACCGGCATCGTAGGAGCGGTCGGCAGCCGGAGCAGAAGGCGAGATGCCGCCGGAGAAGGCTTCATAGTTGCCGTTGAAATATTCCGTGGACGCCGTCGGACTGGTGCCGGAGGAGGTGCCATAGGCGTTCTCCAGATACTGAGCGCCGACGCTCTCGATGAAGTCCTTGGAGTTCATGCCGTCGTTTAGCAGGAATGTCTGCTTGCCGCCGCCGGAAACCCAGGCGCGAGCAATGGTGGCTCCATCCACAGGCGTACTGACGAGATAGAGTGCGTCGGGGTCGCCGGCCATAGCAGCGCTGGCTTCCGAGGTGTAGCTCGATTGCTTCTCGTTATAGGGCGTAGTCGAGGTTATCGTGCCACCGAGCTTTTGATAGGCCGTGGCAAACTCCTTGACCATGTTTACGCCGAAATCGTTGTTGACGTTGATGATGGCGATCCTCTTCAAGCCCTGATCCATGGCAAACTTTGCGGCCGCCGTACCTTGCAGAGCATCCGAGGTGATGGTGCGGAAAAACACGCCGTTCGTCTTGCCGCTACGGCCGAGCTCGGTCAGCGTCGGTGACGAGGATGCGGGCGATACCTGCACGACGCCGGCCGGCGCCGTCACCGATGTCAGGATTGGAATCGAGACCGAGGAGATGATGCCACCGATGATGACGGGAACCTTCTTGATATTGACGAGCTGTGTGGCTTGATCAACGGCAACGTTGCCCTGGCTCTGGCTGTCGCGGGTGTCCGCTACAATCTTACAACCATTGATGCCACCGGCATCGTTGAAGTCACGGAAAGCCATCTCGACGGATTTTGCACCCGCCTGGCCATATTCACCGGCCGGACCGGTCAGCTCCATGACCAGGCCGACGGTAATGTCGCAGTCGGCGGCAAATGTCGGCACCGTGGACGCAGCAAGCGCCGCGACCATGGCGGAAAGCAGGACTGTCGTTCTCATTTTTGTTCCCCTTTGTTGAGATTGTACTTCATGATGCTGCCGTGGCGGCCTTCCCTGTCCCGCTCCAACGCATAGACGTCGCCCTCGATCGGTTTTGATTGCGCGAGGATCGCATCGATTTCGGCCATATCGCCTTGGCTGAGCGCGGTATCGGCTATGGCGAGATTTGAACGCAAGTGATCCCTGTTGCGAGCGCCGACGATCACGGCCGCGACCCCGGGCTTGGTCAGCATGGCGGCGCTCGCGATGGTCGCGATATCGGTGCCGTGCCGGTCGGCAATGCGGCGCAACGTTGAAAGCAGGGCCTGGAACAAATCCCATCCCCCGAAATCATCGATGATAAGCTTGTATTTCGTGAGCGATCGGTTTTCGAGCGGGTGCTCCGGCTCGCTTTGGCCGAGCCATCGATCACCGAGGAAGCCGCCGGCCACCGTGCCATAGCAAAGCAAGGCGAAACTCTTCTCCTGAGAAAGAGCCACCATGCGCTTTTCCGGACGCCGGTCGAGCAGCGAGTATTGCAACTGAAGCGAGGTGAAGGGCACGCCAGAGCCAATAATCTCATGAACGTGTTCGGTGTCGAAGTTCGTGCCACTGATCTTGCCGATCTTGCCGGCCTCGTGCAGTTCCTTCAGCCAGCCTGCTGTTTGCAACCAGCCCTCGATATCACAGGCCCACCAGTGGAACTGAACGAGGTCGAGGCAATCGAGGTTGAGCCGTTTGCGCGAGGTGTCGATGACGCCCTCGACATAAGCCTTGCTGATCCTTGGCAGCATGGCAAGATCCGGCACGAACTTGGTGTGGACGCGAATACGCGACAGCGCCTCTTGCCCGCGCAGGTTCCCATAGCTAACGCGGAAGCGGCCGATCAGCTCTTCGACGCCGGTATAGATGTCGGCGCAGTCGAACGTGGTGATGCCGGCATCGGCAAAGGCGATCATGTCCTCGAC
Source organism: Rhizobium sp. 21-4511-3d (assembly GCF_053522545.1). Lineage (NCBI taxonomy): Bacteria > Pseudomonadati > Pseudomonadota > Alphaproteobacteria > Hyphomicrobiales > Rhizobiaceae > Rhizobium > Rhizobium sp. 21-4511-3d. Next base: position 35,892 of record NZ_JBNWCF010000022.1, read on the forward strand.
GGCACTGTCGCCATCGATTGCGCCATGCCCGCCCGCCAGCTGCCAGCCGCCGCGAATGACGCGGGAGATTTCATAATCGGGGGCGATGGCGATGCGCTGCATGTCGTTGTGCCTATTCGTCGGTCAAGGGAACCGCCGTGGTGGCGGCATGGCTGAAACGGCGCAAACCCGTGCGGGTGATCCTGAGCCGTGTCGAGCAGTTGGGATCAGGGCAAGCGATGTCGGCGTCCGTCGTCATCCAGTCGTTGCGATCCGTCGCACGCTGCTTGGCCGCGAGCAGCGGCAGCACCGAAGAGAGCGAGTAGATCGATATCCCCTGCCCGTCCGGCAGGTGCAGCATCTCGCCCCTGAGCTCGAAATGATCGCCGGGCTTGGCGCCGCAATAGACGGCGCCGCCCTCCGGAATGATCACGTCGACCCTGAGATCAAAGAGGTCGAAGCCGTCGTCTTTGAGCTCAGCCATCGATGTCTCCCGACGCGGTGGCTTCAGTGCCGCCATCCAGGCGCCCGCGAATGAGATCGAAGGAACGGCCGATGTCGTTCGACAGCGACCGCATCGCCCCCTCGGTGTCGCGTTTTTCAAGCGCCTCGATCAGCGCCCAATGATGATTGGTAGCGGCAAGTCCGCCCTGTTCGTCGTGAATATGGGCGGCCTTGCGGATGATCGCACCCGATTGCAGCCAAAGGCTTTCAACGATTGGGATCAGCACCTGCGAGCGCGCCGCATGATAGATATGGAAATGAAACCGCTGGTTCAGCGCCGAGGTCACATGGCCGATATCCTTGCCGTGCTCCTCGAAAGCCAGATCGCAATCGACATTGATCTGCCTCAGGACGGCAAAATCGTTATCCGTCAACCTGGGCAGTGCCAGCGCAACCATCTGGCCCTCGATCAGGATCCGGGCGCGGGCAAGATCATCAAGACGCTCGCGCGTGATCAGCGGCACCCGTACCGATCGGTTCGGAAGCGGTTCCAGCGCCTGCTCGGACACCAGCCGGCCAAGCGCCTCGCGCACCGGCATTGTGCTGGTCTGCAGGCGTTCGGCCAGATCGACGATGCGCAGAACATCGCCTGCATCGAACATGCCGTTGATCAGCGAATTGCGCAATTGTGCGTAGACCCTGTCGTGCAGCGTTTCGCGCCCAACCGGCGACAACTGATCGTCGCGATCGTGGCCACCATCGGTTGACCGGCCGGCTTGGACCCGCGCAGATGAGACTACCATCCCGCCGGCCCCAGACGACTGCGTTTTTTTGGGTTGCTTTTCATCATGCAGTAAAGTTTGATCAAACATCACCAATCAAATCAAGAGACTTCTTACTTCCATGCCTTTGCCAGTGCCAGACGCCCGATCGAAAATGGCAAAATCCGCTGAAGCGGTGATTGACGCGCGCGCTCTGATCAAGTCGTTCCAGGGCAACGTCGCCGTCTCCGGCATGTCGCTTAGGCTGGCTGAAGGCGAGATGCTCGGGCTTATCGGCCCGAATGGAGCCGGCAAGACCACGCTCTTCAATCTGATCGCCGGCAGCCTGAGGCCGACATCGGGCGAAATCTGGATCGGCGGCCGTGAGGTTTCGAAGGAAAACCCGGAACAGAGGATCGGCCGCGGCGTCGGCCGCACCTTCCAGATTCCGAAACCCTTTCCCGAGATGACCGTGCTGGAGAATGTGCTCGTCGGCGCACAGGCGCAGGACGGCGAACGGCTGTTTGCCAACTTCCTGCGCTTTGGTCATGTCAGGCGGCAGGAACGTCTGGCGGTCGACAAGGCGCGCGCGCTCTTGGAGTTCGTCACCTTGTCGGGTCTCGAAAAACAGCCGGCCAAGGTGCTGTCGGGCGGACAGCGCAAGCTGCTCGAACTCGCGCGCATCCTGATGGCCGATCCGCAGGCGATCCTGCTCGATGAACCGGCCGCCGGCGTCAACCCGGCACTCCTGGAAACGATCATCGAACGCGTGCTGGAGCTCAATGCGCAAGGCAAGTCGATCCTGCTGATCGAGCACAATATGGATATGGTATCGCGGCTGTGTTCGCGTGTCGTCGCCATGGCGCTCGGAAAGCCGCTTGCCGAGGGCACACCTGCCGCCGTCGCCTCCAACCCCGATGTCATCGAAGCCTATCTCGGAGCGGCGGCATGACCGCACCAGCACTTCAAACCCGTGCCCTCATCGCCGGGTACGAGCCTGACCTGCCGATCGTGCGCGGCGTCGATCTCTCGGTGGCGCCGGGAGAACTGCTGGTGCTGCTCGGGCCAAACGGAGCCGGCAAGTCGACCTTCGTCAAGGCGGTCGCTGGCGTGGTTCCCATCCACTCGGGAAGCGTCACACTCGGAGAGCGGGACATCACCAACGTCGCGCCCCACCGCAAGATCGGCGAAGGCCTGGCCTTCGTGCCGCAGACAGAAAACATTTTCGCGACGATGACCATTCACGAGAACCTGCAGCTTGCCGCAGCCGTCCTGCCAAAAAAGGAGCGAGCCGACAGGATAGCAGCACTCTATGGTCGCTTTCCCGATCTCGCCAGCAAGCCGTCGCGCCTCGCCGGGACGTTGTCTGGCGGACAGCGGCAGATGCTGGCGGTTGCCCGCGCGCTGATCGTCGATCCCTCCGTGCTCATCCTCGATGAACCGTCCGCCGGTCTTTCGCCGAAGATTGTCGGCGAGGTGTTCTCGATGCTGAAGAAGATCAACGCCAGCGGCGTTACCGTCATCCTCGTTGAGCAGAACGTCAAGGCGGCGCTGGCGATAGCCGGCCGCGCCGTCATTCTTGTCGAAGGCAGGATCAGGCACGAGGGCGAGGCCTCTATGCTGCTCGGCGACCCGCTGATCGCAAAGCTCTATCTCGGCACCACCAATGAGGCGCCGAAAGCATCATGAACCCGCAATTTCTGATGGATGGCCTGATTGCCGGCGCCATGATCGGCCTTGGCGCCATTGGCGTGACGCTGACCTATTCAATCCTGCGCTTTGCCAACTTTGCGCATGGCGAAATGCTGTCCTGGGGCGCCTACCTGGCCCTCGCCGTCAGCGGCGGCCTCGGGCTCGTGTCGACGTCATTGACGAAGCCAATCGGACCCTTCTCCTTCGGCTGGTCGCTGCCGATCGCAGCCGCCGTCGCGATCCTGCTGACCGGGTTGCTGGCGCTCGGAGTGGATAGAGCGCTGTTCGGGCGCCTGCGCGCGCGCGGCGGTGCAATCATCATCCTGGTGATGGCGAGTTTCGGCGCCTCACTTGCGCTGCGAAGCCTCCTCGAATTCATCTTCACGTCCAAACCCGCCTATTACACCAAAACGCTGCAGATCGCCGTGAAAATCGGCGCCGGGCTGCGGGCGACACCTGATCAGCTCTTGTCGCTCGCCCTTTCGGCGGTGGCGGTTGTCGCCGTCCACCTGCTGATGACACGGACCGATATCGGCCGCTCGATGCGCGCCGTCAGCGAAAACCCGGCCTTGGCGGGCATCGCCGGCGTCGACGTCAGGCGCGTGATCCGCGTCGTCTGGTTCGTCGGTGCCGCCCTTGCCTGCATTGCCGGCATCATGACCGGCCTCTTGGTGCAAATCCGCCCCTATCTCGGCCACGACCTGCTGCTGCCGCTCTTTGCTGCGGCGATCCTTGGCGGCATCGGCAGCGTCCCCGGCGCGATGATCGCTGGGATGATCGTCGGCCTATCAGAGGCAGCGGCCGTGCAGATCGTCGGCGCAGAGTGGCGAGCCGCCGTCTCTTTCGTCATTCTGGTGGCGGTTCTGCTTCTTCGCCCGCGGGGCCTATTCGGGAGGGCGGCATGAGCCTTGATCTGATCTCCTACGCCGCCTTCTTCCTCACCATGGCACTGACCTATGCCATCATGTGCCTTGGGCTCAACGTGCAGTGGGGCCAGACCGGCCTCTTCAACGTCGGTGTCGCCGCTTTCGTCGCGATCGGCGCCTACGTTTCGGCACTTTTGACAACCCCGGATGCACCCGGCCGCTTCGGCGGCTTCGGCCTCCCTATCGCCATCGGCTGGCTTGGCGGCGCTCTGTTTGCGGGAATGGCCGCTTGGCTGGTCGGCGCTTTGACCATACGGTTGCGATCCGATTATCTCGCCATTGCCACCTTCGGCGTTGCGGTCACCGTGCAGCTTTGCGTTCTCAACCTGGAGCCGCTGACCGGCGGCGCTTTCGGCATCGGCTTCATTCCGCGTCCCTTCGCAGGCCTCGCCGGCAGTCCGCTAGCATTTTCGCTTTCCAATCTTGCTCTGATGGCGGCCGTGGTGCTCGGGCTCTATATTGGCCTTCAGCATCTTGCCAACAGCCCCTGGGGCCGTGTTTTACGCGCCATCCGCGAAGATGAAAGCGCAGCACAAGCGCTCGGCAAGCGACCGACCCACTTTCGCCTGCAGGCCTTTACCATCGGCGGGGCCATTATGGGGTTGGCGGGTGCCGCGCAGGGACATTTCATCGGCTTCATCGCGCCCGACAACTATCTCCCGATCCTGACCTTCCAGGTCTGGGCCATGCTGATCGTCGGTGGCTCCGGCAACAATCGCGGCGCCATCCTTGGTGCGGTGGTGGTCTGGGGTTTATGGGCGTTGTCGGCAGCCGGCGTCTCAGCCTTCGTGCCGCCCGAACAGCAGGCGCGTGCGTCGTCGCTGCAGATCGTCATGATCGGCGTCGGGCTTTGCCTCATCCTTCTCCTGCGCCCCCGCGGCATTCTCGGCGCTTCCAACGCGCTGGCCTCGCTTCGAGGCAAGCGCCACCAGATCTTTGGGAAATAACATCATGTCCACCAAGCCCCCACGCGTTGCCCTCACCAAGGACCTTTCCATCAGCCGCATCGTCTGCGGTCTCTGGCAGGTGGCCGACATCGAAAAGAACGGCACAGTGATAGACCCGGACAGCGGCGCCGACATATTGCAGGCCTATGCGCGCGACGGCTTTGACACGTTCGACATGGCAGACCACTACGGTTCGGCCGAGCTCATCGCCGGGCGACTGCTGTCGCGCTATCAGATTGGTCAGCGGCCGGCCGCCTTTACCAAATGGTGCCCGGAGCCGGGACCGATGTCGGCTGAGGTCGTGCGTCGCGGCGTCGAGGAGCGGCTGACGCGGCTTGGTGTCGCCAAGGTCGATCTCCTGCAATTTCATTGGTGGAGCTTCGAGCATCCGGCATGGCTCGATGCCCTGCACGAGATGCAGAGACTGCGCGAGGAAGGGTTGATCGGCGCGCTCGGCGTCACCAACTTCGACGCCGGACATCTGGCGCTGGCGATTGCCGATGGCATCGAGATCGCCAGCAACCAGGTTTCGTTTTCGCTGGTCGACCGCCGGGCTGCGGGTGCGCTCTCGACGCTGTGTGCCGAAAGCGGCGTCAAGCTTCTCGCCTATGGGACGCTGTGCGGCGGCTTTCTCTCTGAAAAGTGGCTGGGCAAGCCCGAGCCGGTATCGGTCGCGGACTGGAGCCGCTCGAAATATAAGCGCTTCATCGATACCGCCGGCGGATGGGGCCCCTTTCAGGGCATCCTGAGCGCTGCTTCAACCATTGCGGCCAAACATGGTGTTTCGATCTCCAACGTCGCGAGCCGCTGGGTTCTGGAACATCAGTCGGTTGCGGCCACAATCGTCGGCGCGCGCATCGGCGAAAACGAGCATCGCGGCGACAACCTGAACGTCTTCTCCTTCGCGCTCGACGCCGAGGATCACGCTGCATTGAGTGCCGCCTTCGCCAGGACGCAGCCCATTCCTGGCGACTGCGGAGATGAATATCGCAAGCCGCCTTTCCTTACCGCCTCCGGCGATCTCAGCCACCATCTCGGTGCCATTGCCTCTGTCTACAGTGCTCAGCCCGTTCCTGGTCGTCCGGGCCGGCTGCGTGTCTCGTCCGGCAGCGTTTGGGAGCCGATCGCCGGCTATAGCCGCGCCGTGCGGATCGGCAACCGTATTGTCGTCTCCGGCACCACCGCGACTCATGGTGCAAACCGCTGCGTCGCGCCGGGCAATGCAGGTGCGCAAGCCACTTACATTCTTGACAAGATCGCGGCATCGATCTCCGCGCTTGGCGGCCGCATGGAAGACGTGATCCGCACGCGCATCTATCTGCGTGACGCAGATAAGTGGGAACCGGTTTCCCGGGCCCACGGCCGCGCCTTTGCAGCCATTCTGCCCGCCAATACGCTTATCGAGGCCGGAGGCCTCATCGGAGACTATGAGGTCGAAATCGAGGCGGAAGCGGTCTGCGATTGACCGCAGCAACAGCAGGCTGGGCAAGCCTTTGCGCCTGCCGCGGATGCCGCTGCAGTGCAGGGTGTCGTGATCAAACTGCTGGATGATCCATTTAGAAACCCGGAATGATCCCCACGGCGGCGTGGTGAAGTTCCGGGCGCGGCCGAGAACTCTCCTTGGCGCGGCGATCGGAAGTGATCGGTCCGGATCCACCTGCTTCTGGGCCAGTGATCACCCAACCTGACCTTGCGAGATGGCCAGTCACCTCCTCTCTGTGGTGGGAGAGACAAAGGACCATGGAACTACCGGGAGCGCCGTGGAGTTTTGTTGGAAAGGAGAACTGTCATGCCAGCAAAGTCAAAGGCACAACAAAAGGCCGCCGGAGCTGCCTTGTCTGCAAAACGCGGCGACACGCCAAAGAGCAAGCTTAAGGGCGCATCGAAGAACATGGTCGAATCCATGTCCGAGAAGCAACTAGAGGAGTTCGCGTCGACCAAGCGAAAGGGCAAGCCCCAGCACGCCGCCAACTAATCTACTGTGATCAAGAGCCTGATCAAGTGCCGCGGTCAGGGGCACGCCCTGTTCGATAAGAGCGGCCGCGTCCATGATCGCCCAAGGAGCAGCAAAGCGGGGGACGTATTGGGTGGACGCCTGGAAATCCAGGGTGCCGATGCGGTCGGAACCAGACTGGAGCAGGAAGGTCAGCTCGATGATCCCGGGCACGCCGCTGGCGTCGCGCTTTTTGCCCGTCAGCCTGTTGATTATGACCCGGCGGCCCAGGCATCCGGCGGGCCGTGGTTAATGCAGCTGGCCAGGTCAGGAGGTCGATAGGCGTGATAACGACTTCATGAGGGGGAGATCCGGCTCATAGATGGGGATCGCGCTCTTACGGCGGCGATAGCTGGCAGACAATCTTGCAAAATGCAAGAGAGCGCGGTGCGCAGCGGGCGGACCTCTTTTGATCAGTTCTATCCATCGCGGCGCAACCGCCAGATTGGCGGAAAACTGTAGATCGCGGCTGCCCCGCCGTAGGAAAGCCGGCCAAGGGCCAACCGTAGGTCCTCCGCTGGAGATTGTCTGAACTCACTTGAAGCCACTGCGGGAAGCTATTCTTTACCGGAGCTGGATTATCGTCTATCAACTTGCTGCTGCTCCGCCCTCACGAAAAGCGCCCGATCTCAAACGTTCGATTTCGGATGCCACGACGGGCCGTGAAAGGAAAAATCCTTGGAGTTCGTCGCACCCGGCGTCGATGAGCCAAGCCTGCTGTTCAGGGGTCTCGACGCCCTCGGCCGTTGCTCTCATTCCACCGGCATGAGCTAGCTCAATCATGGCCTGGACAATGCCAGCATTGCTGCCCGGCTTGCCGTATTCGCCCACGAAGCAGCGATCTATCTTGATCCGATCGACATCCAGCTTTTGCAAGCGTCCGAACGACGAGAAGCCTGTGCCGAAATCATCAAGCGCGATCTGGACCCCAATCTCTCGAAGAGCCCGAATGTTTCGGCGACACGCCTCTTCATTTTCCAGAACGGCACTCTCGGTGATTTCGATTTCCAGTTGGCGCGGGTCGAAATCGAACTTGTCCAGCAAGCCGATCACCCTCAGGGCGTAGGTTTCTGATCGAAGCTCTACCGGAGAGGCATTGACGGCCACGATCAGCTCTGGCCATTTTTTTGCATCGGTTAGCGCGGTGCTCATGACAATTTCGCCCAACCTGTCGATCAGACCCGCCTCTTCCGCAATGGAAATGAATGTTTCGGGTTGGACAAGACCTCTGGTAGGATGACGCCACCTTGTTAAAGCTTCCACGCCGATCAATCGGGCGTTGGAAGCGTAAATTGGCTGATAGTGTACGGCGATTTCATCACCGGTCTGCAAGGCAGTTCTAAGATCGCGCTCAAGGTCTCGACGTGTTCGTATCAGGTCGTCCATGTGTTGCCCGAAAATCGCAAACTGGTTTCTGCCTGCTTCCTTGGCGTGATAGAGCGCGATATCAGCCCGTCGGACGAGGTCCTGAGCATCTGAGCCGCTTGATGACACGGCAATGCCGATACTTGCACCGATAAGGATCGGTTGCCCATCGATTTCGAACGGACTGCGTATCGCAGCGACGATGTTCTCGGCCAACTTCTCGACGAGGTTCATCTTGGGGTCGGGGATTATGATCGTAAATTCGTCACCCCCGATACGGGCCACCAAGACGCCAGTGCCTGCAGCAGAACGCAATCGGCTGCCCACCTCAGCGATTAATTTATCGCCGACGGGATGACCGAGCGTATCGTTGACATTCTTGAAGCGGTCGAGATCAACAAAAAGGACCGCCGCCTGAGACTTCGCCAAGGTTTCTTCCACGGCGGCATTGAAGGCAGCTCGGTTCGGCAAGCCACTCAGCACATCGTGATGAGCGAGATGCTGCAGACGGCTTTGGCTTTCTCGCAGCCGACTGGACCTCCCTTGAAGAAGCAATACAAAAGCCGACATGGCAGCCAGCACGAGAAGCCCGCCTACGGCGAGGACGGGCTCTGTTGCCCGCAGCACTTCAGTGCCAGGCCGGAAAGGCACCCAGCTGAAGTAGCCAAAGACCTGACCCGATCGTGAGGCTAAAGGAAATACACTTCGCCCCGCCTGCCCGTCTTTCTTCCATTCAAATCGGAGATCGTTGAAGAGGTATTCGGACGCCAGCGTATGGGCGAAATCACCGTCAAGATAGCGCAAAGCGATATGAACAAACTGATGCTGTTCATCGACAGCAATCTCCCCACTGTCCGAAACTATAGGCTTGACGCTCAATATCGCAGGCCGGTCGCGGATCTTGACAATGTCGCTTTCGCCAATGGTCAGACTTTTGTCTGACACTCCGGCAGTATCCCCGTCCGCCAGCCGCTTTCGCAGCTTCTTCACCAGTTTAAGCGCATCGGCGGCGACGAAGGCGAAAGCAACTTGGTCGTTCGCCTCCGTTGCCGAGTACCCATACGCCAGCTGGTCTGTCGGACCCAACACGAATGCGGCGTCGTGACCGAAGTAGCTGTTCATCCACCGCCCGAGATTGGCAGCCATCCAATCTCGATCACCCGCAGCAACATGCGTGACAGCGTCGTCCCAGACGGTGGCGCTCTCTTGGTCATGCGCGATCGACTCCTGCATCTTGCCGACGACAAGCGCAAGCAGGCTGTCTTGCCGCTCAACGGTCGACCGATCCGACTGCACCACGGCGTACATCATGGTCCCGTATACGGTGCCGATAATGATCGCTGCGAACAGGGTAGCGAAGATGATCTTGAACGGGAGAGAAGGCTTTAGGTGGGGCATTTAATGTTCCAGCACGATGGGTACGACCCAGAATGATAGCCGACGCGGGTTAAAACATGAAAAAAGCCGCATGTATGATACCGTACCCAAGTACCGCACCCGGGAACCCGATTGCCGTCGCGCATAGCCTCAAAACAATTGCTCTCCTGTCGACTTTCGAACCGGAATTGATCGACCAATCGAAGAACGGACCATTCTCAGTGGGGGCCGCTTATCCCCTGGACTGCTGGGTGTCCAACAAGCTGGCGTCCCCATTCTCGTGATCTGCTACCTCTGATCCTGATGCTGGTTGCCTTCGAGGCGGCGATGTTCAGGCAATACCTTTCGCCAGGGGGCTCCTGGAAGGCCGTGATCGAGGAGGAGTAAATCCTAATCGTGATCGCCAAGCGCCAACCGGGCCAAGTTCAGCCGTTGCAAAGTCATCAATTTTCCAACCAGCACCGAACGGTTTCGCTGACCAGTTCGCGAAGCCGTGCGCTATCCCGATCAGCGCAACCCTCATATCTTCTGTCGACCTGTTACCAGGCCTGACACTCCGGCCTTGCCTTGGCTCGTTGCTGCTACATACTTGGTTGGTCGACAACAAGGAGCGTATTATGTTTCGCGCGTTTACGGTCGCAGCCGTATCTTTAGCTCTTTCCGGTGCGGCAATGGGCGCCGATCCAATAGTGGGCAGCTGGAAAACGCAGAATGGCGAACTCTCCGTCATCGATCGTTGCGGCTCTCAATACTGCATCGTCGCCAAATCGGGCAAATATGCCGGTCAAAAGCTGGGGTCGTTTCAGCCCGATGGCGATTCGTACAAGGGTCGACTTACTGACCCGCGAAACAACGCAACCTACAGCGGCAAACTGGCAGTCTCGGGCGACAGGTTGAAACTTCAAGGCTGTGCAACGAGTGTCCTGTGCAAGACTGAGACTTGGACGCGCGCTTCCCAATAGTGCTCCGAGGGTTAGTCCTCCTCCGCGCTACGCCCTGCTTCTTTTCGCGTGTAGGTCCGATGTTTCTGACATCTGAATTTTGAAATGATGGGACCGCCACGAAACTAAGTCTTCCTCAGATACGTTCTAAATCGTGGCTCGACCCGTGTTGGCGTGGGCTTTCGTACTCAAATTTTTGAAAGCCTTCATGTCTGAAACCGTCAAGCTGATATCCATCGGAACAGCCGTTCCTCCATATGTCATCGACCAGCACGACGCCGCTGTCGCCTCACATGGAGCTTTTGCCTCACGCTTCGGCGACTTCGATCGGCTTTCGAAAGTGTTCGAGAGCGCCGGGATCAAACGCCGCTACGGAGTTCGGCCGATAGATTGGTATCTGAAAACGTCCGGCTGGCAGGACAGAAACGCCGCCTACATCGAGGGTGCCAGCGAGCTCTTCTTCGACTCGGCCGGCAAGGCCTTGGAGGCCGCGAACCTGGCCGCATCGCAGGTCGATTTTGTCGTAACAGTCTCATCGACCGGTATTGCCACACCCAGTCTCGATGCTCGCGTCAGCACCAGGCTCGGTTTTCGTAACAATGTAGTGAGGGTGCCGGTATTTGGGTTGGGCTGTGCGGGCGGGGTGTCCGGTTTAGCTATTGCGTCGCAGCTGGCGTCTTCAAAGCCGGGCTGCGTCGTGCTGATGGTGGCCGTAGAGACCTGCACACTCGCTTTTCGGATGGATAAGTTGACCAAGGCCAATATCGTGGCGACCGCACTATTCGGTGATGGCGCCGCAGCCTGCGTCATCAGCGCTGCCCGTGACGGTATCGCCGAGGTCGAGATGAGTGGCCAGCATAGCTGGCCCGACACGCTCGACATCATGGGATGGAGCGTCGACCCTGAGGGCCTGGGCGTCATCTTCGACCGGGCCATCCCGCCCTTCGCCGAGGCTAACATTAAACCGGCAATCAGCGCTATCCTAGCTCAATCAGGTCTATCACTGTCGGACATCGATCGGTTCGCCTGCCATCCCGGCGGCGCCAAGGTGATCGACGCTTTCGAATCCGCCCTTGAACTGCGTCAGGGAACACTCAATCACGAACGAGAAGTGTTGTCTGACTACGGCAACATGTCCGCACCGACGGCCCTATTTGTCCTCGAACGCTTGATTGCCGCGGGACTTCCCGCTCGCACTATACTGACAGCTACGGGACCCGGCTTTACGGCAAGCTGCGTATCTTTAAAGGCGGCCGCATGATCGTTTCCATCCTTCTGCTAGCGGCGGTCACGTTTGAGCGGCTTGGTGAACTATGGTTGGCGAAGCGCAATACGAGGCGGCTGTTGGCGAAGGGCGCCAGCGAGGTCGCAGGCGAGCATTACCCAATGATCGTCCTTCTGCATGGGCTCTGGCTTGTCGGATTGTGGATGCTTGCGTGGGATGAGCAAGTATCCCTCGCTTGGTTGAGCGTCTTTGCTTTTCTCCAAATCCTCCGGTGCTGGACACTTGCGACGCTTGGCCGGCGGTGGACGACACGCATCATCGTCGTACCCGGAGAACAACTCGTATCCGCGGGCCCCTATCGCTTCCTGCGACACCCTAACTACGTCGTCGTGATCGGGGAAATCGCGGTCCTGCCTTTATGTTTCGGCATGCCACTTTACGCATTGGTATTTTCGGTCGCCAATGTCATCGTTCTGACCATCCGTATCAAGGCGGAAAATGCCGCCCTCAGAGGGTTGCCGCGTGCCGATGCAGTCTAACGCTGATCCCATCAAAGCTCGTCCGCGCTTGGTCTGGGCAGGTTTTATCGCCATGTGCGTGGGCATGTTCATGGCTATCCTGGACGTGCAGGTCGTGGCGACCTCTTTGCCGTCCATCCAGTCTGCGCTCGATATTGATCCGGATCAGATGAGCTGGATCCAGACGGCCTATCTCATTGCGGAGGTCATCGCGATCCCTCTGACCGGCTTTCTGACACGGGTTCTGACCATGCGCTGGTTGTTTGTGGTCTCGCTGGCGGTTTTCGTGATCGCCTCGGCAGGATGTGCGGCGAGCATCAGCTTTGGCCAACTCGTCGCGTGGCGGGTCCTCCAGGGCTTTGCAGGCGGCACGCTGATCCCGTCCGTGTTCTCCGCGGTGTTCCTGCTCTTCCCGGACAATCGGCAGGCGCTGGCGACGACAATCGCCGGCGTGCTGGCGGTGCTTGCACCAACGGTCGGGCCGATCGTCGGGGGCTGGCTGACTGAAAGCTATTCCTGGCACTGGCTTTTCTTGATCAACGTCATCCCCGGCATCCTCGCTGCCGGTGTAGCTGCCAGATCGCTTCCCCGCGAGCGCACCTCCGTTGCGCCAATAAAAGGGTTTGACGCTCCGGGACTGGCTTCCATGGCTACAGCGCTGATCTGTCTGGAAATCGGATTGAAGGAAGCGCCTACCAGTGGATGGCTCTCATTAACCAGCGGCGGGCTGTTTGTTGTCGCTTCGATTTCTGCCGCGTTTTTTATCTGGCGGTCGCTCCGCATTGCCTCTCCCTTGGTAGAGCTACGGAATTTTGAGGATCGAAACTTTTTAATCGGTTCGGCGCTGAGCTTCGTGCTCGGCATCGGACTGTTTGGGTCCGTGTATCTGATGCCTGTCTTTCTTGCCTTTGTCAGGGGACACAATTCTCTGGAAATCGGTATGACGATGCTGGTAACCGGTATTGCGCAGCTTTTCACCGCCCCAATCGCAGTCGCCCTGGAAAAACGAATGGATCCGAGGCTGCTTTCCGCTGCAGGCTTCACCCTCTTTGCCGTCGGAATAGGTGCGAGCGCATTTCAGGATCCGACATCGGACTTCGATGCGATGTTCTGGCCTCAGGTGGTGAGAGGAGTCTCCATCATGTTCTGCCTTTTACCCCCCACCAGGCTAGCACTCGGCAACCTTTCAGCGGACCACGTCCCAGACGCCAGCGGACTATTCAACCTCATGCGCAACCTTGGCGGCGCGATCGGTATCGCGCTGATAGACACCGTAATTTACACCCGATCGGAACTGCTCGGTCAGAAGATCTGGAACGGTCTGGAGAAAGGAAATCTCTCAGTTGCGCAATTCGTCGGCGTACCGACCGCCATGATAGCGGGCCATAACGGGTCCTTTGACGAACAGGCGACATCAACGCTCGATCCGCTCGTTCAAACCGCCGCGACGGTCGAAGCGCTCAACGAAGCTTGGGCAATGATTGCCCTGATTACTGTCGTAGCTATTTTGATTATACCCTTCGCGAGAAGCGTTGCATCACCTCCTAATGCAAGCTCGAACCACCTTGAGAGGGTTTGATCATGGTGGTCAGAGCCAGATTGCGAGCATTACTCCGAGGTCGCCGGCTCATCCACCTCGGTTCGCGGCTTGTGAGGTGGCATTTCGTTTTGAACAGAATGACGGCTGAGCAGTCCTGAACTCGGCAATCGGGTCGTTCATTTCGCCGGAATGGCTGATGAAGGCCGCTTCGGCCTTTTCCTCTCTAGCCGGGCCTCCGCAGGCGCCGGCTCCTTATATGTTCCCTGGTGGTATAGCTCATCCTCAAGATGATCAATGGAAGCCCCCGCCCTCTCCTGTAAGACACGGGCAGCAAAGCGCTGCGGGGGGAAGAACCCGGCCTCTCAGTCCCTGTCCAGCAACCGCGCGATCGGTAGCCAACTCGAGCAAGTCTGAAGCCAGCACACCATGGCTCGCAAGACCGCGTGTCAGTGCATCAGGCACAGCCGCATGCTCGACTGCCGAAGGCGCGATCGTATAGAATGTAAGAATATTGTCGGCACCGAATCGTCGGTAGCACAGAAGGTTTTTGAGGCATTCTGTCCGTGGCTCTGTCGGGCAAAACGGAGCAGAAACTCGTTCATCTGACGGTCGCCGCAATCGAAGACTGCCCGACCCTGTGACTTAGCGATCGGTTCCCATGCCATGAGGTAAAGTCATCGGTTGCCAGGCAAACCGGCAATCGCCGCGCGCAGCTTGGCGTTAGGTTTAGGCGGATTTTCCAGAAGCTCAAGGATGCAAACATGATCGCGCTTCGACACTTTTATCGTCTCGGCTTCCTCGATCACAGCCTCTGCTTCTCGCAGGGCGGATTGCGTCACGAAATCCCTCAGATCGGTATTACGAAGCGCCGCAGCACGCACGAGTTTAGCCTTGGCCGTGGCAGCCACCCTCAAACTCATACGCTCACTGTTCTCGTTTGCTATGCTAGGCACGTCAGCCTCCATCTTTCGACGGAATATAGGCGAAAATCTTCTCGTCGCCAATGCTGTGCGCCTTCAAGGCGTACAGGTCACCCACGCGCATTTCTATATCTTCTTGGCTTACCTCAGGGCGTGAAGTCTGCAGATAGTCCAAGCGTTGGATTCGACCAAGCAAGGTCGAACGGCATTCGCTGGGCAAGAACAGGCCCCCCAATCAAGGAATACTTCCTGAGTTGCGTAGAACCTGCCCAGCTCCTTGCATTTTTGCACTTGATCTTCGAATAGGCCAAGGGCCTTAGACGCTGTCGGCACCCAAAAATCGACTGGCATGGTCGCGGCAGGCGTGATACCTAGCGCCTTCTTGAACACGACGATGAAGGCCGTCGTCGATTCATACCCCAGGTCGCCTGCCACCCGATGAACCGTCGCACGCCGGAGCCCGATGACGAGATGGAGGTGGCGTCGTCAACGGCTGAAGCTCGACATAAGCCCTTCTGGCCTCGGGCCATTATTGGGACCTGATGAACGAGAGCAGGTCGGGGTTGAGAACATCCGCATGCGTGGTTAGCATGCCGTGGGGGTAGCCTGGATAGGTTTTTAGCGAGCCGTTCTTGAGCAGGTTGACGGCGCGCGGCACTGAACTCGCGAACGGGACGACCTCATCAGCCTCGCCATGCATCACCAGCACCGGCACGGTGATCTTTTTAAGATCCTCGGAATAGTCTTCGAGCCAGGAGTCGACTGTCGCGTAATGGGCAAGAGCGCCGCCAGCCATGCTCTGGCGCCACCAGTTCGCAATGACGGCTTCCGAGGGTTTGGTACCATCGAGTTTATAGCCGTAGAACGGATTCTCAGCGACGAAACGGTAGAATTGCGACCGGTTGCCCAATACGCCTGCCCTGATCGCTTCGAACCATTCCGGCGCCTGGCCCGTCGGGTTTTCCTCGCTCCGGTACATGTTTGGCGTCAATGATGCGACCAGTACCGCTTTGGCGACACGTTCCTGGTGACGAGCTACATAACGAGCAACCTCGCCCCCGCCTGTCGAGTGACCGATATGGATCGCTTCATGCAAGTCGAGATGTTCCGTTAGCGCCGCAAGGTCTGCAACCCATGTGTCCATATCGTTTCCGGTGCTCGGCTGATCGGACCGGCCGTGGCCGCGGCGGTCATGTGCGATCACCCTATATCCATGATGAAGGAAAAACATCATCTGGACATCCCAGTCGTCCGCTGTCAGCGGCCAGCCGTGGCTGAAAACGATCGGCTGACCTGATCCCCAATCCTTGTAGAAAATGTTTACGCCATCCTTCGTTGTAATCGTTGGCATCGATCCGCTCCTTCGGGCTGCCCGCTATTTGCAGCTGGACCGTAGGTTCTTCTTTGCGGCGTGACAAAGACCTTGTAGGCTCCGCCTATGCTTGAAAGGTATAGCGAGGGCACGATGGAGCTTCGGCATTTGCGTTATTTCGTTGCAGTGGCTGAAGAGGGCAGTTTGTTGACAGCAGCCCAACGTCGGCTCAATACGTCCCAGCCCTCGTTAAGTCGGCAAATCCGAGACCTGGAACTCGAGGTTGGTGCACAGCTGTTTGACCGGCAAGCCCGGGGTGTCTCGCTCACGCCGGCGGGACGTGTTTTCCTTGATCACGTACGCTTCGCGCTCCTACAGGTAGAGGCAGCTGTCGATGGAGCCCGTCGCGCGGCTGAGCCGCAGAGACCCTCGCTCTCAATAGGTTTCCTCGTAGGTTTGGAGGTTACATGGCTTCCTCATTTATTGCGCATCCTGCGAGAGGACACACCGGACATCGAAGTCACCTTGTGCAGCCTGTCGTCTCCGGAGCTCGCTGTTGCGCTGGTGCGAGGGAAATTGGATGTCGCATTTCTTCGCCGCGAACAACATAGCATGGGCCTCAAGTTTAAGCTGCTTACCGAAGAACCATTGATCGCAGTGCTGCCAGCAGGTCACCGGCTGGCGTCACGCAAGAAGATCTCGCCCAAGGATCTTGCATCCGAGGTCTATGTCAGCTCAGCGCGGACCTCACCAGTCCTTCAGGACGTAATACTCGACTATGCGTCGAAAGCGGGGATCGCTCTCAAGGCAAGATATGAAGGTGAAAACATTTCGTCGGCAATGTCGCTTGTCGCCTCGACGGGCGGAGTGACACTGGTCCCGCTATATGCGCAGAATATCTTGAGCCCAAATGTCGTCGCGAGGGCGCTCGATGGTGTGCCTCCTACGGTCGAGCTCACGCTCGGATACAATGAGGCGAATTCGTCACCGTTGCTACAGGGGCTTCTGTCTCGTGTCGATGAATTGACCGAAAGTGTTCGTAATCAGAGCGTCATTCAATACGCAGACACCTCGCAATAGGCATGCGGCGTGAGTCGGATACTTGCGTCTATCTGATGCGTTAGGGTTCTGGTTTTGTTGAGTTCCCAATTGCTCTTGAAACGATATTGCTCGCCAGATGTCGTCATAGATCGAATCCGTGCGGTGAATGAAAACCCCGAATCCCATGCTCGATCACCCACCATGGTGACCGCGCTTTAGACCAGGGAGATCAGTAACCGTGCATGGGCCCGAGTCTCGTACAGCCTTTGATCACCGGGCACTTAGTTTTCGCATGTACAGAGGATCGGTGTCATCAAGCTGACATCTGCATCCATGCGCTCGAGAACCTTTGCCGGAAAAAATAAGGATCATTTATGTAGCTTTGTGACGTTTTCGGCCGGCGGCGCTGGGCTTCCCCACCACACGAAGTCTTTGGGCGAGGACACCCAGGACGACCGGCTGCCCGAGACCGCTGTGGAAGACACCGCTTGTGATCAGTGAATAGTGTGGCTCCCTCCGCTCCCATGCTCGAACTTGGCAAGAAGATGGATAGCATCTCGAACCACAGACTCGGCTCTCTCCGGGTCGTCTGTCGCGATGGTCTCGGCATCCATCTGAAGGCGATTGCCGAGTTTAGCCAGATCTTCCCAGAGAGGATCATCTTCATGTTTCGCGATTGAGGCCGACATCAGGAGGCTTTCAGCCAGGGTCTCTAGGAAAGCGACGCGTTCCTCCGTGCTCATGTCGTCGAGTCGTTTCAGGTCCGCCATGATGGCTCCTCGGAAGCATTGGGCCGAGGAGCTTGGAAAAGACCTCTTCTTCGGTAACTAGGCGGTCGCCCCCGATATCAAGCCGCGAGCCACCACATAGGGAACCGTGAGGCAAACCGGTCGTTTTGCGAAAATGGCTACGAAATCTCTCCGACTTATAATGCCCTTCAACTCGATGAGTGACCGTCCCTATCGCTCCATTCCAACGAATGTGGGACTGAAGACAGTCATTCGCGCTGAGGACGCAGGGCTCATACAGCGGGCAGCCGATCTTTGACCGACTTCGCCGTGTTCGCTAGTGCGTTAGCCATTGGAGGTTAGCGCCTCGAGACAGGGTTGGATGACCTTCCAGGCGCCGCCGGCCTTCGCGGCTTGGGCGATCGCGCTTGGAGTTGCCTTGCGTTGCTGGAGAGCAGCACGCAGGCCTTCGACAGCAACCGATCGGTCCAACAGTTTGGGGTTTCGGAACAGATCAGCAAGGGTTTTCGGGATCGAATACACCGGAACGTCACCCCGGCGATTACCTGATGTTCAATGCCCTGTTGCAGATACGGTGTCTGAAGCGGGCCGTACGCAGCGGTGGATAGGACTGCACGGGCGCCCAATCGCTGGTCCCGATCGCTATCCAGACCCGCCGCGGCATCTGATGGGTCAGTCCGTGGAAGGCGAGCGCCGACACCCGAGCGATCACGCCTTTTGGCGCAAGCATGATCGCTTCAGCGAGGATCTAGTTCTCTTCGATTTCCACGTCACGCTTCTGATAAACGCCGCGCGAGATACAGTCGATTTCACCGCCCTCGACGGCGCGCGCGATCGTTTGTCCGCTGATGCCGGCCTCGCGCAGTTCATGTGCATGCATCATGCTGCGCGCAGCGAGCAGGCTTCTGAGTTTTGCTCTTTGAGACTCTTGCACTGATGGCATGTTACAAATCCTCTAACGGTTCGCAATCTTATCAGAGGTTTTGTCACTCATCATCCCGCATTGGCGAACGATAGAAAACGCCTCCAGCGAGCTCGGATCCTCTGCTGGAATGTCTTTTCGATTCATTCGCCGCCAGCAGCGAGAGTGAAGAACCGTCATCTGCATTGAACGGGCGTGTTGTGATCGTAAACAAGAATGAAGCACAACGACGCCATTACCGGGAACTTGCTCCGCGCCTGCGAGTTCCGTTCCATAAGGAGTAAGAGCATGACCAACAATTCAATCCCAAGCTCTGCAAAGCTTCCGCCGAAGGCTTTGAGCGAAGACACCCATGACAACGAACTGCCGGAGACAAACGCCGACGACCGCCGCGCGCCGCCGGTAAATATGGGCAGCAGCCGCGAGGCCGGTGACGGCGTGACGGACGCCGATCCCACCACAGGCCGTGCTGATGCGAAGGACCGCATCCCTGCCCCGCAGACCGCCAACCGGGAATAGTCTCGTGTAGTTGCGTAAGCGTTACACGAACACCAACGACTGCAGGCGGACCATCAGATCTACCCGAGGCCGTCCTTAGGGAAATGACGTTCGTCCACCGGCATGGGGAGACGTATCCTCTGACGGATCGTCCCGCCACCTACGATTAGGAAAAGGAGATGTCCAAGATCGATACCAACGACGCCCCGAAGGATAGAATCAAACAGAGCGGCGCAGGTCTTCCTGATGATCCCGGCCAGCCTATCGGAGCCACAGAGGAGGAGGCGCTCCGAATAAGGGCTAAGCTTGGCACCTCAGACGACGAAGAACGCAAGGATGACGTCCGCGAAACTGCGGCGCAGCTTGCCAGACCGAAACACGGCACCGCATGATGCCGGGGACGTTTTCTGCATTGAGCATATTCGCCTACGATCTCGATGACCGAGGCGAGCCCATACAAGCATGGGAGACCGTCGTCAGCGGCACAGAAGAAGAGGCCATTGCCGAGGCAAAAGAAGCTGCGAGCCGCCACGCTGGAGTGTTAGTCGTGCGGCGAGACGGCCGTCCCGCAGTCGGAGAAGAGGGCGACCCCGTGGTCGTCTTCCGGGCTGGGAGAACTGGCGACTTCGACTAGAGATCGACCATGATCGTATTCCTGGATTTCGAAGCTTCCTCGCTCAGCAAGCATAGCTATCCGATCGAAATTGCTTGGGTGTTCGAGGACGGCCGGTCGCGGTCTCTGCTCATCGCTCCGGAGCCGAACTGGACGGACTGGTCGGAAACCGCAGAAGGCATTCATGGCATTTCCCGAGAAAAGCTTGCTGATCAAGGCGTCCCGTACGCGAGTTCGCCGTCATGGGACGGAAAATGGCTCAGCGTCCTGCTTCGCGCCGGGGGGGTTCCGAGACACAGTCTGCGGGTGCGAAAGTCCGACGATCTCTTCGTGGAGGTTGCCTTGATGCTGATTGAAGACAGAAATGTGCGTGGCGTTGACGCCGCTGCGCTCGTCGCAAAAGTCATTGCGCGGAGCGAGCCTGCTAGACCGGCCCACCGCGCGCTTCAGGACGCCGCCCTAGAACTTGAAAGATTGCGTCTGATGCGGGAGGCTATCGAGAGCTTGGCTATCGCGCAGGCGCGCACCTGAAACGCCTTGACATGGAAAAAACCGGATACCGCAAATTCCCGGAAAACACCCTCCAATGATCGAAGCGGGTCGAAATGTCCAATGAGCGAGACTATATGAAAAGTCATACTTTTCATCGGAGGTGTTTACAATGGCAATTAAAGGGAACCTTTTGATCGCAGGATCAGAAAAGCGCGGCTCGAGCGGCGAGTTTTCGGGGATCGAAGCTGCGACCGGAAGGTCCCTGGCCGTTTCTTTCGGGGGCGCCGCGCCTGCCGACGTCGAGGATGCTACCCGTCTGGCGTGGGAGGCCTTCAGCATCTATCGCGAAACGGACCTCGAAGCGCGAGCCTCATTCCTCGAGACGATAGCGACCGAGATCGAAGGCGTCGGCGATGAGCTGGTCGAGCGCGCTATGGCCGAGACTGGCCTTCCGCGCGGGAGGCTGGAGGGGGAGCGAGCCCGTACGACCGCCCAGCTTCGGCTGTTCGCAAAGGAGGTCCGCGAAGGCCGGTTTCAGGAGCTCCGCTTCGACGCGGGCGATGCCTCGCGAAAGCCGGTGCCCAAGCCGGACCTTCGCCTGCGCAACATTCCCATCGGGCCTGTCGCCGTCTTCGGCGCCTCGAACTTCCCTTTGGCCTTTTCGGTTGCGGGCGGCGACACAGCCTCAGCCTTGGCCGCCGGCTGCCCGGTCGTCGTAAAGGCCCACTCGGCGCATCCAGCAACGTCCGAACTCGTGGGGCGCGCAGTACAGCGTGCCGTCCAGAAAGCCAACCTGCCCGTTGGTACGTTCGCTCTTCTGTTCGACACGGGCTTCGACGTGGGGCAGCAGCTGGTCGCCGACCCGAGGATCCGCGCGGTCGGCTTTACCGGCTCCCGCAAAGGTGGGACCGCACTTATGAAGATCGCATCCGAACGCAAGCAGCCGATCCCCGTCTACGCCGAGATGAGCAGCATCAACCCGGTCATCCTGTTTCCGGGAGCGCTTGCTAATCGCGCCGAGGAGATCGCGACATCTTTTGTCTCGTCACTGGCGCTCGGCGCCGGCCAATTCTGCACGAACCCCGGTCTCATCCTGGCCGTACACGGTAAGGGGCTCGACGCCTTTATCGCGAGGGCCAGGGAACTGCTGCCGGAGACCGGGGCGCAGACGATGCTGACACCGGCCATCGCCAAGGCGTTTCGAGAGGGCGTCGGCCGCCTCGAACGACATGCCGAGGTTTCCATGCTCGCCAAGGGAAAGTCCGGCGGCAAGTACGACGGAGTGGCCGCGCTCTTTGAAACGTCGGCCGCCTCGCTCCTCGCACATCACGAACTGCAGGACGAAGTCTTCGGCGCGGCCGGGCTAGTCGTGCGCTGCAAGGATTTCGATGAGCTGGAGAAGGTGATTGACGCTCTCGAGGGCCAGCTCACCGTCGCGTTGCATGTCGACGATAGCGATATCGACGACGCTCGACGTCTTGTTCCGAAGCTTGAGATGCTGGCGGGGCGGCTGCTCGTCAATGGCTTCGGCACCGGGGTTGAGGTGTCGCCTGCCATGGTGCACGGCGGCCCCTATCCGGCGACGGCCGATGGCCGTTCTACCTCGGTCGGAACACTCGCAATTTATCGGTTTCTGCGACCGGTGTCCTATCAAGACTTTCCAGAAGCGATCCGCCCGATCGCCTTGCGGTAACGATCTGCGCGCGGTCCCCGTGGGACCGCGCGCCAACCTTCTGAAGCGCTCTGCTGTGGCGCGGGACGCGCAGACAAATTATCGTGACCCATGGTTAAGAATGCGCAGTCCATCGTCGTGGAGACTTCACCAAGGTCGGCGCGGTACCATTCTGCTTGCCCTGGGGAAGATCTGCTTTGAGAGAGGACGGGATCGAAAAGCGTAGAAGGACGAGGCTGCGCTCGACAGGTCGAGATCCGCGGTTAATTGCAATTGCCCACCATGCAGAGGTATGGCCCGAAGGTGATTAAGCTCGGTCGAGTTTGCCAATGAACGACCGCAAGGCCGCGGAGTGATCGTGCAGCACATAGCGGAGTTCTTGCTCGGGCGAGGAGTTCGCTACCTATTCGCAAATATCAGATCGCGCAAACCATCTGTCATTTCCGGGCTAGGACTCTAGCCGCCGCACTAAGTATTTCGCTGAACGAAAGCTTTGAAACGTTGTCAGCGAGATTGAGGGAGGCAATCAACGGATCTTCAACCGCTTGTCCGACTTCGTCATGCGGAACAGAGGCGCTCAACTGATCGAACCAGGCCTTGTCCGTAACGCCGACGAAGAGACGGACCAAGGATTATCCTCTCATCTCGGCTGTGTTTGCAAGCTATGACGTTCTGGCAATCCACATCGTCAGTGCTGCAGCCCGAGAGCCAGCTACTGCAGAGCATAGCTTGCAGATCGTGGTCTTGTTCCTTTTCACTTCGGCGTCCCCATCCCTCCTCCGTATCTCATGTCGCAAGCACCCGCCCGAGATCAGACAACAGCTTTTCGCGTCGGCCCTCCGAAAGTTTGGCCAAGTTGTCGACTTTCCAGCGCACCGCCGGCAAGTCCGCGGCTCCAGGCACGCCTAGCAAGTCCCACTCTGGCTCGCGGGCCTTGAAGGAGAGAAGAAAGCGCCGGTGCTCGGCAGCCATCTTGCCAACGACCTCTGCGATTAGAGCTTAACGAGCATCGTATAGCGCCTCCAGGGTCACGGGCTCTTCCGTCATGCCGGCAAACCCCGCGTCAAACTCGTGGCGCAAATCCTTGCGCGTCGGCGCCAAGACCTCGCCCATCGGCCTGTTGTGGCTCAGGATGTAGACAATGAAGGCACGCCGCAGCTCATCGGATATTCCCTCATTCGCGAGCAGACGCCTGATATCGAACAGATCTCGTGGATGCTGCCGATCCAAGGCTGCGACGATCTTGCCGGCGTAGAGGTCCGGGAAGGACACAACAGGCACCTCGGCATATCCGAAGAGCTCTTCGACCCGGTCGCAAACCGCCCGTGTCTCGGGAGAGTAGACGCAGCCACGAATGACAGACGTCACCTCGATTTTGATCTGTACGCCGTCGGAGGTAACCAGCACCTTTGTTGCATCGGATATTCTGGCAGCAATCCGCCGTATGGCGGCATCGATATTGGCGAGAGAAGTCGCGCGATCTTCGACCGGCAGATAGGTCAGATCGATATCGACCGATAGACGTGGAAGGTCTCTAACGAAAAGATTGATGGCCGTGCCACCCTTCAATGCAAAGACGTTTTCCTCTGCAACGAGCGGAAGAACTCGAACAAGGAGGCTGACTTGCGCGCGATAGGCTTCAGACGCCGGCATCGAGTGTCTCCGGCACAGTGATCTGATACTTGCTGTCCAGCCGCCCGCCGACCACGATCTGGCGCTTGCCACGACCGAGGTCGATACGTTTGAGATCGAGCCGGCCGAGCCATGGATGGGCGTGCCGCTCGGCAAACCAGAGGAACAGCCGCTTCACCTTTACGCTGCGGCACGCTTCCAGCACGGCCTGAACCCGCTTCGGGCTTAGAGTGCGAACCGACTCCATTAGAACGTCCGCTTGATGGAACGTCTCCCGGGATGGGAGCAGGTCGAGAAGCTCGCAAAATGCTCGCTCCGGCGCGGAGACATGAAGCTCCCACCCCCAGTGTCCCCATGCCAGGCGCGTCCTTCCAGGTGCGTCGGCATCAAAGAGCTTGTCTGCCTTATGTTCGACGAACTGAGCGTCGGTCGGTATCCGCTCTACCCAGCCAGGCAGACTGCCATAGGCATAGAGGTGGATTTCTGGCTTGCCTGAAAAGCGGAGGTAGTGCGTCAGGCCTTGTAGCTCGAGGGCACTGCGGCCGCCTACGTGCACGGATTTGCCCAGAAGTCGCTGGAGCGAGATGATCACGCGCTGCCAGGCTATCGCCTGATCAACGTTGCCGGTCGGTCGCTGATAGACGCCACGAACGACACCTTCCAGCCAGCCCTGCGCCACGTATTTTTCGCGCCACTGCCGACGGTATCCGTGTTTTTCCAGCCACGCGGTGTCAACCAGCAGCCCCTCGGGGACCAGGCGGCGAAGTTGGTTTATCTTTTCGTTTTTTTGACCTACCATTAGTAGGTAAAATTAGCATGAGTCCAAACTGCGAGCAAGTTCGAAGTTTCGCATTTTCGACCCATCAACGGTAGGCAAAAAAACCTAACATTCAAACTAGCAATGCACGGCCGACGAGAAACAAGCGAGCCGACCGAGCCGGGCCGCTTACAAGCCGTTATACGCGAGGAGAGCAAAGTCAACTAAAGGTTCTCTCAAGACCCGTTAAACTCTGCATCTTACCGACCGAGTGCCCGCTGTCACGAGCCAACTGCGATTGCTGTTAGCGGGTTCTGAGGCACGGGATGAAGTCGTGTAACCATTTCGGTCGTAGCCGCTTGGTGCCGAAGACGTGGACCACTCGGGGCGTCCGAATGAAACATATGAGCGCTCACGGTCATGGGTGACCCTGAGGGCCCTTCCTTGTTTCTTGCCCGTGGAAATTGTTTTCATCGGAACCATGTCGGCTCATCGACATTCCCCTTTCCGAGCGCGGGCCGTGTCAATCGGACGTGACAGGGATGGTGAACATCACGGTTTTTCCGATTTCCCGTGATGGCCAACGAAATGGCAGACGAGCGCCCCACCTGTCCGGCATCGCCTCACCTCTTCTTGCCGGAGTTCACATGATCGACGATCGTCTACACGTCGGGCCCGTTGAGTTCTGCTGCCAGGAAGTGGTTCTTGTCCGTTCAGACGGCATACCGCGCACGTGGGATGACGCCAATGCTTTCACCGCACATAGAAACTGGCGCGATGGTCTGCGAACGCAGTCTAGCGTCGACCGTTTCAGGCGCGCCGACGAAACCGAAGTCTTCGGAACGATGGTCACTGGAGGCTACCGGCTGCGCTGCGTCGATCTTCGCGGACAAGACGGATGACGGCAAAACAGGTTCATGAGAAGGCGTTCCTTGAGAAGCCCGACGGCCGTTACATCATCGTTCGCGGACGCCTCTGGAGAAAGACAAATCCCCGTCTGCCTGAAGAAGAGCGAAAGCTCCTCGTGTCAAAACTGATGTCGGCAAGGAGGGCCGTTAAGGAAGCAGTCGGACGAGCCGATGAGCTTCACACCGCAAGGACAGCAGTTAACGCCGCAAAGATTGCGCTAGGGGAGCGCGGACCCGTCTGGTGGACAGATGGAGCGCCGGACTTAAATCGACATTTGGTCAAGAACACCCCTTACGCCGACTGGTTCGAAGGCGCGAGAGGCTGAAACATTTGCCGCGCGCAAGGTCTGGGAAACCCTTGCAGGAGACAAAGCAAAAAACCGGCTGGACGATGTCGACATGCCCGGGTGATCTTCGAAAGAGCTTGTCTACTTTCGCACGAGGCTAAAGGAAAAGTGGCTGCCCCGGTGATAGTCAATCGCGTAGATCACCGGCACGCCGGAAGCGTTGAAGCATGTCTCGGTGATCAGCAGCGCAGGCCCGAAATCCCTCAGATCGTGGCGTTCGATGACATGTTCGGGAAGCATGACGGCACTAACCGAAGCCGAGGACATGCGGGGACGCTGCTTGTATTGATCGAGCAGCGACAGCAACGAGCCGCTCCAGTCGATGTCATAGAGACGCATCGGAATGATGCTGCGAGGCACGTAGTCGACGCAGTACATGATGGGCTCATCATTTTCGAGGCGCAGGCGTTCGATACGGATGACGCGATCCTTGTCGCCAATTTGCAGGTGCTTTGCGGTTGTCGCTTGCGGCTCCTCCTCCGAAATCGACAGGACCTTATTGATCGTCTTATAGCCATAGGCTCGCGTCATGTCGGTGACGCTTTCAAAGACCGTGATCGGACGGTCAACCTGAACTGCGGAGATCGCTGAAACGAAGCGGCCGCGGCCATGCTCGACGTATATCTCCCCTTCCTGTTCGAGCAGCTTTAAAGCTTCCCGAAGGGCTGGCCGTGAGACATTGAAACGCGCCGTCAGCTGGGCTTCGGTCGGCAATCTGTCACCGGGCTTCAAGCCCTTGTCACGGATAAGCTCGGCGATGCGGTCGCGCAGCTGGATGACAATGGTGCGCGTATCGCGAATGGAATCGTCCAATCCAATGCCTCACTTGGTTCCATTATGGTCCTTTTTCTTGTCTGACGAATTTTGCCAGGTCAAGGCGTTCCTGTCGAGCCGCGCGGGCTGCCAATCACTTTAATGCGGCTGACCTGACCCTGGAGCTCGCTTGACACCCGCAACGGAAGATGTCAGTTGTCTTACAACATTGAAAGCGTGCTTCCGAAACGACGCCATACGGCGTCATCAACCGATGAGAGTTACATGTTAAATTTCGACGAGCAGCGGTTCCTGCGTATCCAGTCTGGCGCTGTAGGCCTGGCCCCCCGCATCGACGATGTGATCTCCTCCTGCCTTGAGGCTGGAGCCGACAACATCTTCTTCCTAGGCACTGGGGGCGCGGGCATCCTGATGCAACCGGCTGCCCAGCTGCTACAGCGCAGGTCGCGCTTCCCAGCATTCCTTGATCTCACCGCCGAACTCTTCGTCGGCGGGTCGGCAAATCTCACCAAACAATCTATCGTCGTCATGCCTTCGCTTTCGGGTACGACGAAGGAAAGTGTCGCGCTGCTGGCCAAGCTGAAGGAGGTGGGTGCGACGGTGCTGACGATGGTCGGCCACGAGGAGACGCCTCTCGGCAAGGGTGGGGACCATGTTTTCGTGAACTTCGCCGAGGACGATACTTCCTGCGAATCCTTTTATCTGCAGTCGCTCTTCATCGCGCTATCAATCATGAAACACCGTGGCGAGATCGCCAATTATGATCAGCTCAAAGCAGAACTGACGCAGCTGCCAGCCTTGCTTCTGGAAGTGAAGCGGACCTTCGAGAGCAAGGCGGAGGCTTACGCCAAAGCCTTCGCCGGCTCGGACTACCACATCGTCACCGGCGCAGGAAATGTCTGGCCTGAAGCCTTCTATTACGGCATGTGCATTCTGGAAGAAATGCAGTGGATCCGTACCCGCCCGGTCCACGCCTCCGATTTCTTCCACGGCACGCTGGAGCTGGTCGAGAAGGATGTCAGCGTCATCCTCTTCAAGGGCGAGGATGCCTATCGTGCGTTGGCAGAACGCGTCGAAAATTTCGTGCCCAACTACACGGATAAACTGACTGTTCTGGATACCGCCGAATTCGAGCTCCCGGGCATATCGGCGGACGTCAGGGCGCTCGTATCGCCGATCCTGCTTGCAACCGTTTTGGAACGGATAAGCGCGCATCTCGAAGTCATGCGCAATCACCCGTTGACGACGCGCCGCTACTACAAGCGCGTCGCATATTGATCTGCTAAGCTCAGCGCAAGCCGCGACACGATCGTGTTCGCGGCTTGCGTCCGTGTAAAGCCAAGCATCAAAGGTAGACCTAGAATGGGGCATTTTCGTTTCGCAGCCGTTGGCGACAATTGCGTGGACCGTTTCCAGGCGCCGATCAACCAGTCGCTGATCGGCGGCAATGCCGTGAACGTCGCAGTACAGCTTGCTCGTCTTGGACACAGTTCCTTTTATTTTGGAGCGGTTGGCAAAGACGTTGATGGTGAGCGCACGACGAGGGCATTGAAAGATAATGGTGTCGAAACGTCGTGTTTGCAGCTGCGTCCAGGCAACACTGCCTATACCAACATCGAGCAAACCGCCTCTGGCGACCGGATCATTGCCTATGAAGATTTCGGCACATGCGCCGGTTACAGGCCGAGCGAGGAGGACATCGCTGTCCTCAAGACCATGGACCACGTGCATCTCGGCTGGCTGGATGACGCCGGTGAATTACGGCGCAGACTTTCGAGCGAAGGTGTGAGCCTGTCCCAAGATATTTCCGTCAACGCTAACCCGGAGAACCTCGGCGTCGCTGGCCTGACCGTGGCCTTTGCCTCGGCTGGCGCGCGCGGCGCGCCGGCCGAAAGCTTGCTCTCCTATCTGCTTGCGAATGGCGCCGCTTGTGCGGTCGTAACCTGCGGGAGCGACGGTGCGCTGGCGCGTCGCGGAGAGGAATTCGGGGAATCCTCAATCGCGCCGGTCACGGTCGTGGATACGACCGGCGCGGGCGACAGCTTCATCGCCGGATTTCTGGCGGCCTTCGTGGCACAGCAGCCGCTCGTCGCCTGCCTGGAACAAGGCCGCGACTGCGCGGCCATCACTTGCACCCATGTTGGTGGATTTCCCCAGCAACCGCTGCCGCTATAGCTTCTCCGCAAACAGCGACAACAACAAGAAGGCGGCAGGTCATTCGATCTGCCGCACCTTTCAGGTTCAGTGCAGGATCTGGCTGAGGAAGAGCTTGCTGCGGTCGTTTTGCGGGTTGTCGAAGAACTCGGCAGGCGCTGCCTCCTCCACGATCGCACCGCGGTCCATGAAGATCACTCTGTCGGCGACCTGACGGGCAAAACCCATCTCGTGGGTGACGCAGACCATGGTCATTCCCGTTTCGGCGAGTGACACCATGGTCTCAAGCACTTCCTTGACCATCTCCGGATCAAGCGCCGAGGTCGGCTCGTCGAACAACATGACCTTCGGCTGCATGCAGAGAGCCCGGGCAATGGCGACGCGCTGCTGTTGACCGCCGGAAAGCTGGCCCGGATATTTGCCCGCCTGCTCGGGAATGCGCACACGCTCGAGATAGTGCATGGCGATTTCCGTCGCCTTCTTCTTGTCCATCTTCCGAACCCAGACGGGAGCCAGAATGCAGTTCTCAAGTATCGTGAGGTGCGGGAAGAGGTTGAAGTGTTGGAATACCATCCCGACTTCGCGGCGGATGTCGCCGATATTCCTCTCGTTTTCCGAAAGCTCGGTACCTGCGACGACGATACGACCTCGCTGATGCACCTCAAGACGATTGATGCAGCGGATCAGCGTCGACTTGCCCGACCCCGAGGGGCCACAGATAACAACGCGCTCACCCTTGCGGATCGTCAGGTTGATCTCGTTCAGAGCGTGGTATTCGCCGTACCATTTGTTGACACCGGTAAGCTCGATTTCAGGCCGCGGATTGAACGTCAAGTCATATTCTCCCTAGACTATTTGAGCACAAGCCAGCCGGAGAAGATGATGATGACACCTCCGACGATGGTGTAAGTTTCAATCGGAGCACCAAACAGCACTGCTCCGTAGAGGCAGCCCCAGACAATCTGGCTGTATTGGAAGGCTGCAACGACCGACGCGTCGCCGATACGGAAGGCCCGCACCAAAAGAGCATGGCCGACGTAAAGCAGGGTTCCAGCGAGAACAGCGACCAGCAGCGCGCCCGGTCCGATGGCATCGAACCCGCCGGTCGCCATCGCAACAATGAAGGCCGTGACGGTCAGCATCACCAGCATTGTTGCAACGAGCGCATCGTCGGATTCCTCGGATCTCGTCTTCCGCAACAACGCGAGCGAGAGCGCAAAGAGAAGAGCGGAGCCGATTGCCGCCATGTGGCCAAAATTGAGCGCAACGGCACCCGGTCGCAGCGCCACCGCGACGCCTGCAAAGCCGAGCCCCACACCAAGCCATCCGATCAGCGACAGCCGTTCGCCAAGAAAGACGACGGCCAGAATGGCAACAAGAACCGGAGAGAGGAAAGCAAGGACATAAGCTTCAGCTAGAGGCAGCGCTGCAAACGCGTAGTGGATCAGCAGCGTATCACCGGCAAGCAACAGCGCGCGTATCAGCGCCAGTCCCGGCTGCCGGGGTACGAGTTCGCCCAGCCGGCGGGTGAATACTGCGCGGCCGCTGACGAGGAGGAGCGCCGCCAGGGTGATGAGGAAGGTGACTTGCGGAACCCGGAACTCGGCGCTCAGGAGTTTGACGAGCGCGTCGGTGCCGGAAAAGGCTGCAAAGGCGGTGATGACAATGGCTGCGGCCCGCAGGTTGGCGTTGGCGCCGGTCCCAACTGCCGACGCCGACCGGATGCTATCGGACATTGAAGCGGCCAAAACGTTCTTCGATCCTGGCCTGGAGGAACTCAAGGCTAATCGACAGGAGCCAGTAGATCATCGAGGCGGTGATCAGCATTTCGATGTGGCGGAATTCCGTTTGGCCTTGGGTGCGGGCGAGATACATGATTTCCCACACACCGACGACGGAAACCAGCGACGAGTCCTTCAGCATGGCGATGAACTGGTTGCCCGTCGGCGGAATGATGACGCGCATCGCCTGCGGCAGGATAACGAGAAACATCGTCTGGTTGGGACTTAGGCCAAGGGCGGTAGCACCTTCCGACTGGCCGCGCGGAATGCTCTCGATGCCGGCGCGGAAGATCTCCGTCATATAGGCGCCGTAGCAAAGCGAGAGCGCCAGAATGCCGGCTGGAACGGCGCCGATGACATATCCGACCTGCGGCAGGCCGAGATAGATGATATAGATCTGCATCAGGAGCGGCAGGCCGCGAAAGAGTGAGGTGTAGAAGGTCGCAAGACCATAGACAACGCCGTTCTTCGAGAGTTTTGCGATCGCACCGGCAAGCGCAATGACCGTAGCGATAACGATCGAGATCGCCGAGATGTAGAGTGTTGTCGTGACGCCCTGGGTGATCAGGAAGCCAATCTTCTTGGCGATGAAAGCAAAGGACAGATCGAAGGAGTAAAAGAACATCATCAGCAGAGCGAAAAGCTCTACCCAGACACCGACGATCTGGTGGCGCCGAGAAAGAAGCCGCAGAAGCCTGACGTTGACGGCGATAATGAGCGAGAGCAGGACTGCCGAAACGACGCGGCTTGTCTGAGGGCTGTCAGAGACCCAGCCGATGGCGACCGGAAGGAGCTTGCCGATCCAGGCCGAGCTGACGCCGAGCGCATAGAAAAGTGCTGACAGCAGCGCCAGCATGAGAAGGATGCCCGTGCGTCTCGTGGCATCCGGATAGTTCAGTATCAATCTTCCAAACATTCGGATTTTCTCCCGCGGCGTTTTCTTCAGGCGGCTCTCTCTCGCCACCAGTCCTGCGCCTGCAATTTCCAATAGGTAAGCTGTGCCGCCGCCAGCCCCGCAACGCCGCCGGCCCAGACGAGTCCGAAGGGCTGGAAGAGGCGGTACCGGTCGGATTGCCCGAGAATGCCCTCGGCGACCACCTTGCCGCCGATTGCCGTGGTGTTGAGGCCATGGCCCCCAAACGCGGTACAATGCCAGACCCCTGGCATCATCTCGCCGATCTGGGGCATCAGGTGGCGGGCATAGGACATCAGGCCCGACCAGGCGAGCTCTGTCTTCAGTCCGCTCAGCTGCGGATAGGTGCCGACCATCTCGTGGCGCAATTGACGCGCGAGGGCGCCAGGCGATGCGGCGCGCGTTGTGATGCGACCGCCCCACAGCAGACGCTTGCCTCCGTCCACGAGCCGGTAGTAGTCTCCAGCGCGGCGATTGTCGCCCACTGCGCAGGACGTGGCGATTGCCGTGGAGATCAGTTCCGGGTTTTCCTCGGAGATCATCACGTAGGTTGCAATCGGCAGGAATGAGCGCTTGAGCCTGCCCACGAGGCGACCCGTATAGCCGCCGGTGGTCAGAACGGTCCGACGCGCCCTGACCCGCCCGCCGGCCGTCGTTACAATCTTTTCGGCGCTGGCAAGCTGACAGTCAATTGCGGCCGAGTTCTCATAAATGCGCCCGCCCAGCCGCTCGATTTCCGCCGCCACGGCCCTCAGATAATTGAGCGGATGCATGTGGAAGGATTTCTCGCTGCGCAATGCCTGGAAGTAACGCTCAGACTTCAGCATGGTGCGAACCTGATCGCGATCCATGAATTCCAGTTCGCTGCCGTAGTCGCGGTTCATTTCCTCGGCATACAGCTTGAGGCTTTCGCCGCCGTCGTAGCGCAGTGCGCTGATGATGCCGCGCTGCGGGTTGGCATCGATGATGTCGAGATCGCAGATGGTGTCACGAACGAACTCGACGCCTTCGACAGATAGACGATGGATATTCTTGGCGGCCTCGTCGCCGACGACGCGCGCAATCGCTGAATTGTCTGTGGCAAACCCAGCGCTGACGAAACCACCGTTGCGACCGGAAGCACCGAAGCCCACGGATTCAGCTTCGAGCACCAGGACAGAAACGCCAGCGCGCGCAAGCTGCAGCGCCGTGGTGAGGCCGGCAAGGCCCGCGCCTACGATCACCGTGTCGCACTCTGTCGGGCCGCTCAGCGCAGGGCGAACGGTGGTGTCTGTCATGGTGCGGCGGTAGTAGGTGTCAGGGTAGGACATGGTGGCTCTTTCAGGACGAACGGCAAATGGAGGGGCCCGGGCAGCAAGATCGCCCGGGCCCAGTCTCGCTTAGTCAGCACTGTAGTCGGCGCCGTACCACTTCTTGGTCAAGGTGCCGAGCGTGCCGTCGGCCTTCATCGCCTTGATGATTTCGCCTATTTTGGCGGTCCATTCGGCGTCGCCCTTTTCGGCAATCACGACGAGCGGCTCGCGGAACGCGTACTCGCCTTCAATGACGCGCAGTGGGTAGCCGTTCTTGATGGCGTTCTTCGCCGTCTGCTCCGGCGCTACCACGGCGTCGATACGTACGCCAGGTCCAAGGCGCAGGTCATCGAAGGGCAGCATGGAATCGGCGAACGTGCGGATCTCGCCAGCAGTGACCTTGTACTCGATCGGCGGCAAGCCGGGGGCATCGATCTGCAACTGGTGACGCATGAAGTCTTCGGAAGTGGTGGCGGTTTCGACACCGATCACCTTGCCATTGAGGTCAGACACGGTCTTGACCGGACTGTCCTTGTGGACAACGTAGACATAGGGGCTGTAGTAGTAGATGCCGGCAAAGTCGATGACCTGGGCGCGCGCCTTGGTCGGGGTAACGGAGCCAACGCCGACGTCATACCTCCCCTGCCAATGTCCACCGGTAAGCGTCGCCCAATCGGGCGTGTCAAAACTGACCTCGACGCCAAGGCGCTTGGCAATTTCGTGCGACACGTCGATGTCGAAGCCAACCATCTGATTGTTATCATCAAGATAGCTTTGCGGGGGCCAGCCGCTGTTAGTGGCAACGACCATTGCCTTCTTCGACATAACGCGGTCGAGCGTCGCACCGGCATGAGCAACGGAAGCAATGGCGAGCGCGGCCGCGCCGATCGCCATTCTCTTCAACGATTTTTTCATATTTCCTCCAAGACGTCAGCCCTCGTTCCGTTTATGTAAGATGTCTGACAACACCACTAGATGGCATCGGTTATGGGGTGTCAAGACCTCCCCTTCCCCGAGTTGATGAATCTTGAGCACTACCCCATGTCGCTTACGAATGAGAATGCACACCCCGATGTTGGTCACCGAGGCCATATGTCCGGTCATCGGACAACCGCCGCCTTCTGCAGATTACCTCGACGGCTAATGTCGATATGCGGCCGTAGTCCGCCTGGCCCAGGCCGCATCGTAATGCATTCGATCGGATGTTGCTCGCCGGCGACGATTAACGGGTTCCTCGACAATTCGAGCAACCGTAAGATTGTAGCGAGGTAGGAGCTTGTAGCTCAAAAGCGCAAAACACCCTCGAGAGAAGGTCCACATGTGCCGGCGTCTGACGCGGATTTTTTGCATGACCTTGAGTGTCTTCCATATTTCGGGCATACACTTCTTGCAGCAAAAAGGCGTAACCTGAGCCAGTCGGCGCTCGGGGATGTTGTCCTCCGAGAGTGTGTCCGTGTACGGTGACGCGGTCGGTGTGCTTGGCGCCTTTCAGGGGGCCAGCCGTTTATGACGATGCCCGGCAAATCGTCGATATGAGGTGGGCCCATTCGAGAAGGTCTGAGCCGGTTCTGCTGCAGGTTGGCGCGTACGCTTGACCCTCACGTGGGGTTTTTTTGAGCCATAGAACTGCGCCGCATTTTTTGAGAACCCGCCGGCTAACTGCGCAGGCTTGATAACGAGGCAGCGATCACCACCCGAAATACGGCTACCACCCAAGAAACGCGGCCTTCGTATGCGCTTGACCGGCGAACAACTGCGATGCCGTCATTTCATCGGGGCGACGATAAAACGAACCCGATTACAGTCTCGTTCTTATCGACATTCTCAGCAACCTGAACCTCGCCGTCCTCAGGCGCTGCTTCTCGGCCAGGTCCTCGGATACTGTCGCGACGCCAGCGCCACATTGTGCCGTCACAAGGCATCGACCGTCTCCGGAAGCCAAATTCGCCGCGCGACAGTGGAGCCAGAAAGCAACGTCTATCGGAGCCGTGTTAGAGTTCGCGGTCTTCATGCGGCAATAGCAGCGTAGCCTGCCTGGGCGTTACTTACCGCCACCCTTTCCCCCGTTCCCGTTACCACCGCCATTGCCGCCGTTACCATTGCCACCACCGTTGCCATTTCCACCGCCATTGCCCTTGCCACCACCATTGCCATTTCCGCCGCCATTCCCATTTCCGCCGCCGTTGCCGTTTCCACCGCCATTGCCGTTTCCACCGCCATTGCCCTTGCCACCACCATTCCCGTTTCCACCGCCGTTTCCTTTTCCACCGCCGTTGCCGTTTCCGCCGCCATCTCCATTCCCGTTGGAGTTGCCACCCTTGCCAGAATTGCCCTTGCCCTTGCTGTCATCGGCAGTGTTTGCACTGGTGTCGTCAGCGCCCTTTTTCGATTTGCCCTTGTCGTCAGGCGCGGCATCCGGTTGGCCGGACAGCTTCGTGGCCCCGATAGCTGGGACAACCGCAACGGATGGCGCGACGGACGTTATGGATGGCTTCGATACCGCTCCCGCGACGTCCATACCGGCTTTCCTGTCCACAGTCGCGCTCTGTCGGGGTCCAACATTGGCTTGTTGGCCGCTTGCGAAAGACGTGACCTGTACAAGCCCGCGGTCGACGGCGACCGATGCCTTGCTCTTGCCAACCGTGACATGGAAGATCGTACCCTTCACGACGGCAGCCAGGTATGGCGTCTGAACTGTTGTATGCGGCTGGCTCCGCTTTTCAATCTCAAGATCGAGCGCGCCGACCTGCTGGAAGATCTCGGTTTTACGAGGTGACAGGAAGCCGCCCGGCTTGGTCGTGATCGCAGCCATTGAGTTCGGCTGGAACCCGATACTCTCGACCCCACGCACGAGCTGAGCACGCCCGCGGGGGCCTGTGGAGATCCAAGCTTTATTCGGCACCACATCACCAGCACGCAGGTCGGTCCACTGTTTCTGGTCAATGGTATACCGAACCTGGCTCGTGGCCTTGGCAACCTGCCAGTCATCCCCGGACGCATGGGCGCCAAACGGTGCCAGAAGAAAGACGAAGAGTAGCATTCGAGCGAAGAAAGACATGGAGACCCCCCAGATATTAAGGGTACCTAATCACGACCGAACTTAAGAATGGTTTTAAATCGCCATGTCATTTGGAGGAATGTTGACCCTTGGTACGATACCAGACAGAGCATAGGCGAGAGCCGCGGTCAGCCGAAACATCGACGACAGCCCAGGCGCTCACCCAGTCCTCGATGACGGAAAAGCTGCAAACTCTAAGGCTGCCCGACAAAGATTTCGGCATCATGGCCAAATAAAGCCCACGAAGGCGCAGACGCTGTCCATATCACGATGTTTGAGCCCAAATTATCCCGATCATCGAGCGCCCCGACGCGGATGACCCGATAATCTGGCTCTCCAACGGCTTCGCAAAACATGGGCGTCCCGCAGTTTGGACAGAAACTACGCCGGATCACGTTTCCACTGTCGCTTCTGCTCTCGTAGGTGGCAAGATCACCTTCGACCGCAATACCAACCGCTTCGACGATGATGTTGACGGACGCATTCCCGCACGCGAGATACTGGCAATCCCGGCACCAGCATGATCGACGCGCCAGAACCTGTCCGCTCGACTTGAACCTCACTGTTCCGCAGAGGCAGCGCCCACTTATGTCGTTTTGCTCCATGGCGATCTCACGACGCGCTTCTGTTAAAAACGCCGCCTCACTAGGAGGCTGACGGTGGGAACACAGTAACCTCCGCGGCCGCGTCATTCAAACGTCCTCAATCCGGTTGACACGACTTATGAGCGGCCTATCGGCCTTTAGTCTTGGATCGCTCGCAGGCCTGGGGCCTGCACGGCAGCTTCAATTGACCGGGTCCTCTTTGCCGCCCCTCGCACTGTTGGTAACATAGCGCCGCGGAGGCAACCGTGGAACGTCGTTTAGCAGCAGTGTTGGCAGTGGACGTGGTCGGCTACAGCAGAAAGATTAGCGAGGCCGAGACGGCAACGCTGACCTCCCTGCGGGAGTGCCGCGAGAAGCTGAGGAGCGGCCTGGATGCCATATCCGGTCGCATCATCAATACCGCAGGCGACAGCGTGCTGGCAGAAGTGCCGAGCACGGTGGAGGCCGTGCTTTGCGCCCATCAGTTTCAGGAATGGGTCCGCGATAGAAACGTCGGACGGTCGCTCGCGGAGCAGATCAAGTTTAGAGCCGGCGTTCACCAGGGCGAACTCGTCGAAGAAAATGGCGACGTCTTTGGGGACAGCATCAATATCGCCGTGAGACTGGAGGGCATCGCTGCTCCAAGCGGAGTCGCGATATCTGACAGGGTCCACGACGACGTCGCCGGCAAGTTCGACCTTGACTGGACAGATGGGGGCGAAATTCAGCTCAAGAACATACCAAAGCCGGTTCGTACATGGTTCCACGGCGGCATTCCCAAGCGAGCGAATGATCCATCACAGGCGTCGCGACCATCCGTGGCTGTTCTTCCCTTCCTCTGCAGCACAGAGGACGAGACGATGTGCGACGGAATTACAGAAGACGTTATTGTCGGCCTGGCTCGATTCACGTCGCTATTTGTCAGTAGTCGGTCTTCTTCATTCACCTTCCGCGACAGCAAGGAAAGCAGCTCTGCGATCGCTCGAAAGCTCGGGGTCTACTTCCTGGTCGAAGGAAGCCTTCGGAAGTCGTCGGACAGGATCAGAATTTCGGTCCGACTTGTGGAGGCAGCGTCCGACTCCACGATCTGGGCCGAGCGCTATGATCGCGCGATAGTCGACCTCTTCGAGCTCCAGGACGAAATTGTCAGCACGCTCGTTGGTACGCTGGCTGGCAGGATCGAGAGCTCCCGAACCGAGATGTCGCTGCGTAAGCCGCCAACCAGCCTCCTGGCATATGACGTTCATCTACAGGGACTTGCCCGTTTTCGCGCATACGATGCTTCGTCCAATGCGGACGCGGTGGTGCTATTTCGCACTGCTATCTCGCTCGATCCACACTATGCCCATCCGCACTCATTTCTCGCACTCGCATTGCTGGCCCTCGAAGGCTACGGAGGCGCCAGCCCTGAGACGCGAAGCGTCGCGATCGAGCTAGCGCGCAAGGCTCTGGAAATTAGCCCGCAGGACGCCACCTGCCAGCGCATCCTTGGTCACGTCCTCCTGTACGACCGCCAATACGATCTCGCCGAATACCACTCCATGCGCGCCGTTCAGTTGAACCCGAACGACTCCGACTGCCTCATGTCGCTGGGCTACCTGCTGGTGCAGAGGGGAAGCGCGGAGAAGGCGCTAGCTTTTATGGAGCAGGCGGTTCGTCTGAACCCATTTCATCCTCCTTGGTACCATGCCCAGATCGCCGGTGCGTACTACACGCTCGGTCGATATGAGCGCTGCCTGTCGGAGACCCGGAAGATGCCTCACCAGGGAGGATGGTCATTCCGCGCCGCGGCGTCCTTGGGCAAGCTTGGCCGAAGTGCTGAAGCTGCTGTCGAGGCGGCAAAGGTTCGTGCCGCGAACAAGGATTTTTCCGTATCCGGCTTCATGCGCTCGACCATTCTCTTGGAGCGAGAAGAAGACCGCGAGGACCTGCGGCAGGGCCTTCTTCTCGCGGGGCTGCCGGAGTAGCCGCTGTCTTGACCTTGGGCGCCCAACTGCGGGCTCGGGAGAAGAATGCCGGGGGAAACCAAGCTTAAGCGCTTCGCCAATAGCTGCAGCCGCTGACTGCCAACGGGCGCACATCCGGGTTCGGACACGATTCTCCGATGGCTCGAGAGCCACCTGCCGCCGAACCGGTCCATCTTCCTGGTCCAGCTCCGGCAAAGACGAACGTGTCTTCAATGCCTCCAGCTGGTCGGGCAGACGGACCGTCCAGTCCTCCGTGATGGCTTCCTCTTCGTTTGACAGGGTTCTCGCTGACTTCGATCCACAGCGCAACATGGTCGCCGGTGAGCCTCTCTCGGGAGCACGGCCTGTCACCAGTCGTGCCTCCAGCTCGCCCACATAACGTCGGACCCGTGTCGAATGTGACGGCACGCGCCTGCCAGCGAATTGGTCGATCGCACGCGCATATACCCCTTGCGATCACGCCTCGATCACGAGAACGGCTGCGTTGTCCTGCACGTCGCGCAGGCCTTTGTAAGAGGCATGCCGAAGCTTGCCGTCGTTGGTCCAAGAACGGTATTCGATCTCGGCTATCAGGGTTGGCCGCGCCCAGGCGACATTCTTTCGTGGTCCATCGTAAAAGAGGGGCGGCTTCTTCATGGCCAGTTTGTCGAGCATCTCGCGCAGTTCCGCGGCGTCCTTGGATTTGAATCCCGTACCGACCGAACCGACGTACTGAAGGCCGTTGCCCTTGTGCGCGGCCAGCAGAAGGCTTCCGACGCCGCCACGGGCGACGGCCGACTTCTCGTAGCCAACGATGAAGAAGCTCTCGGACTGGATGCACTTCACCTTGATCCAGTCGCCCGTCCGTCCGGAGCGATACGGACTATCCGGGTCTTTGAAAATCACGCCTTCCAGCCCGTGTTCGCATGCCGCGTTAAAGATCGAGACGGCGTCGCCCTCAATCTGCTCGGAAAACCGGATCGCCCCTTCCCGGCCGTCGAGCAGCTCCTCCAACAGATGCTGCCTGCTCGACAGTTCCATCTTCTGGAGGTCATGCCCGTCGAGGTAGAGCAGGTCGAAGGCGTAGAAGACGGAATTGCCCGAG
Source organism: Rhizobium sp. 21-4511-3d (assembly GCF_053522545.1). Taxonomy (NCBI): domain Bacteria; kingdom Pseudomonadati; phylum Pseudomonadota; class Alphaproteobacteria; order Hyphomicrobiales; family Rhizobiaceae; genus Rhizobium; species Rhizobium sp. 21-4511-3d. The sequence goes on from NZ_JBNWCF010000022.1 coordinate 75,070, forward strand.
GGCAGCTTGCCACCCCTGCCGCCCAGCGAACGCTGCAATGCGCCGAAGTCAGATCGTCCCTGTTCGTCCAGGACAACGGCTTCGCCGTCGAGGATAGCACTCGCAACGCCCAGCTGGCGCGCGGCGTCGGCAACGGCCGGGAAGCGCTCAGTCCAGTCATGGCCTCCCCTTGTGAGGAAGCGGACGCCGCCGGGTTCAATGTGGATTGCGCCTCGATAGCCGTCGAACTTGACCTCCGCGATCAAGCGCGGATCGCCAGGCGGACTGGGCTTCAGCAGCGCCAGAGCCGGTTCGACGCGCAACGGCATCGGGTCCAGAAGCAGGCTCGGCTGCGTTGGGTCACGTCGCTTGTGAGCCGAGCTCTTCAGCGGCTTGTCGTCGGCTAGGAGAGGCTGCGGTCGCTTGCTCATTCGGACCTACACCAGAAGGCGGTTACGCATGATTTGCCCAGTGCGGCGGCCAATGCTACACTCAAACAGTGTCGTCCGTTCCCGGATGGACCACTCTCCAACTGCCCCGCTCAGTCGGGGCCTTCGTTTTGGGTCAGCGGCCTTGCGCATCTTAGCCATGTCGCTGGCAAGCACCTGCATTCCAGCCGCAGGCGCGCCACGCTCGCAGGCGCCCCGGGCCGTTTCTGCATACAGCTCCAGCGTATCAAGTGAGGTCGCGGGGGCACCGTGGAATACCGGATCGATCCTTCCGGCTTGCGGCCACCCGCCACAAAGAAAGAGCGCGGTGAGGTCGCGGACGCGACACGCCTGCCGATACCTCCCTGCGTCTATCTGGACATGAAGCGGACGGACTGGGGCTTTCAGATCCGGTTTGGTCATACGCAGTACCCTTCGGTGATACAAAAGAGTCACATGGGACGTGACTGGTCTAAGTCGAGTCGGATCCCCGCAAATCGTCAGCAAGCGCCAAACTCTGGCGGCCCAGCTTGGATTTGCTCTAAGGCACGAGCAGATTGATCTCCTTATTCTCAAGAGGCTGTTCCAGAAGGTATCTCAATACGACATCGCGTCTATCGTCGAGGCGGGGCCGACTGGTGCGTCGGCGCGCAGGTTCTGGTTCTTCTACGAGTGGCTCATACAAGAGTATCCGTGTTGATCAAGCCATCTTCGGGACCCATTTCTGTTTTTTTCGCAGCAGTGCGTTAGCCAATACGATGAGCTTACGCATGATCGCGGTTATGGCGACCTTTGGCGCTTTCCCTGCGGTTTTGAGTTGGTCGTATTTGACGCTGAGATCCGGGTTGAAGCGGCAGGCAACGAGGGCCGGCATGTAGAGTGCCTGGCGGACAATGGCCCTTCCGCCAGCGATGAAAGCGTTCGTCCGGTCCATCGTCCGGATTGGCGGCTCATGGGGGCAAGACCGGCAAGGGCTGCTGCGGCCTTCTCATCCAGCTCGCCGAGTTCCGGCATTTCGATAAGGAGTGTGAAGGCCGTGACCTGCGACAGGCCGGGGATTGAAACGAGGATATCGAACCTGGCCTTCAGGTTCGCGTCTTCGGCAATCAGGGCCATGATGGCGTCGTCCACGGCCTTGATTTGCCGCTCGACCTGCCGGAGCCTGTCGCCGTTGTGTCGCTTCAAGAGCGGGTTGGAAAGATTCTTTGCCCTGTTCTTTGCAGCAGTCCTGTCCTTGATCAGGGCAAGGCGCGCCATATGCAACTCTTTCAGGTCATTGTGGATTTGCGCACTTGCCTGCAGGAGACGCGGTTCAAGAAGCGTGCCGTAACGAGCCAACAGTGCGGCATCGATCCTGTCTGTCTTGGCAAGTCTGCCTGTGGCCTCTGCAAAACGTCTGGCAAGCCGGGGATTGACCTTGGAGAGAGCAACTCCTTGCACCATCATGAAACGCTCGAATGCCTTATGGTAGGCACCGGTTGGTTCGTAAACGATCCGCTCTATGCCATCAGCTACCCCTAAGCAGGGCGGTCGGCGGGATTGAATGTGAAGTGCCGAACGCTATCTGAAGACTTAGCTCTTCGGACAGTGATTGTTTGCCGTTTTCTCGGTCATTTTCGGAAAGCTCCGCTGTCGGGAGCATAAAATGCCAAACGCAAAAACTGTTGCAGACATGAGTGTCGAAGAGCGAGAAGCAATACTCAGCGCTCTATCAGAGCGACTTAGCTTCTCTGCTTCCATTGCAAATCACGACGGTGACCCTGATTCGCAGGTCTTGCGCGCGCTCAGCGAGAGGCTACGTCGGGATGGCGCAGAGATCGCTAATGACACTTGCGATGCGGCGTCTACGGTGGTCCTAGAGGCTATCGAACTTCTAGCGAAATTTGAGATCGGCCGTCCACCCGACTCATCTACTGTCCACTAATATCCCGCCCATCCACGTTCCTATACCGACCTCCAACCGCAGTTGTTCGCCGGCTAGATAGAGCGAGCCATATATAAGCCGGGCCCCACATCACCGCTTTTCACGTCGGTCAAGCAGATCATTTACTTGCGCCTCCTCTTCGCTGGTAAGTGGTCCGGCGGCAAGCCAGCTTAGAAGCAGTCCTATTCGCTGGAGCGATTCGCGCGGTGTCTTCCCAGATCTCAAATCTGCGGCGATCTGGTCTCTCAGCATGCGGTCTATTCTGTTCATTCTGCCCTCCCAATGCAGATGAAGCCCGCAAAGACGCTTTGCTTTGCGGGCCTCATAAAGCTCAGATGCAGTCGGGAACGGTCCCCAGGAACCAAACTACCGCCGGGCAACATCACGTGGTCACAATTCCGAGGGATTAGCGAATGAATTCGACTGATAGACCCACCGGCTAAGGGCCTCGATGATCCATTTGACACGGGATCAGCTTGAGTTGCTCGATATGCTCGCAGATACGAGAAAACGGTAACGCGTTCCCAACGTTTCCACAAATCTCGTCGCGCTCGAAAAGCTCGGCCTGATTGGACATGACTCCAAGCCGGCAGAGGATGGATGGCAAGTTCTGGAAATCAGTTGCAACGGTCGAGTGGTAGTCACTGATTCTGCCGCCTGCCTTTCTCCATCCTGTGTGATATATTGCTCCTCGATAAGGATTGGAGGGGCCGCAATGGGGGCGGCATTGGATCTCACGGTCGTCGACCAATGTATCATGGCGATCACCAAGCGCTTGGCAACGCTGAAAGATGAACGGGAAGGCTTTGTCAGTGTGAGTGATATCCTAGAGGCCGATCGGGAAATCGATCGGTATGAACGGTGGAGATCTATTCACCAACGATTACGCGACTTGCTCGCCGAAGATTTGTGAGCAAACGCCGCCAATTTTCGCGTAAAAACCCCACCTCCCCATCATCGCCAAAAGCGTACGGTTGCAGACGATCTCAGAACAGCTCCCCACCTTACGGGAACATCTCGGCACCCCGCCGCCCCATCATCGATTAGGATCAGCTCGTGTTTCGAGACCGATGGCGGTCATGTTCTCGCCGGTAAGCATCACCGGCAGGGGTGAGTTTGCAGCGAGGTTTGAAGCTTCGATCCTCGACTTGAATCCATCCGTTGAACATGGCGATGTTCACTGATTTCCTGCCGACGCCGTGAGGAATGTGCGTAAAGCCTCGGGTATCGAGACCGCGCAGGAGAGACATCATTCGGGATGATACAAGAGGTTGCATAGAGGTCGAACCTTGGCCGCCCAGGATGGTTCCCTTTTTTGTTGAACACAGAAGGAGCCCGCTATGGGGTACAAAGCAGGCTCCAAAAAGCTCAGAAGGTCGGCCTCCAGGAACGGGCCGCACCGGGCGATTAGTACTAGCTCACACATAGGGAACAATGGCGAGTGAATTAAATTGATCTCAATTTGCTAATTAAAAAAATATTCCAAACCAGCCTGTGGTAAGACAACGAATTGAATAAATTTTCGGATTGGAGCTGCTGTGATGAAATCACTTTTCCCTGGCCTGTCGTCGAGGCAGATTGTCATCTTCATGATCGAAACTAGCGTTGTGAGTTCCGGACTGTTCGCCGTGCTCGCGCTGACGGTTCAGCTGCTCTACAGCTAACGCAAAAGGCCCGCGTCCTGTCACGGCAGCGGGCCCTAAGCTGGATGGGTCTATCCAGGTGGTGGGGCGGCTCCAAGTCACCCCGCCGGGAACCAACTGCTTACAGCGGTACGGCTTTTGTAAGGTAAGCGGTGTTTTGACCCCACCTTCCGGATCAGCGCGTGATTGTTGATGTTGTTGCCGAACGAGGCTTCGACATATGACGATTACAGGGTTTACGCAT
>NZ_JBNWCF010000023.1:0-62551 GCF_053522545.1 Rhizobium sp. 21-4511-3d
ATCAATCCCATCTGCAATCTCCCACGCATCCTTCAGATCCGGGGAGTGTGACATTCCAACTTTGCAGAAACAGGACATTCTAACTTTGTGGCTACATCCGAAGATCGCATAACATACGTTATGGAACCACCTGACGGATTGAGCCGATGTTCAAAAACATCAACTGTAGTCTGTGCTTAGAGGCCCACATTCACCTCATTCATCAAATGGCCCCAAACCCTTGAAGCTTCACCCCTACCAAAGCGGCGCATGCCGGTTGACGTCCTTGTAGAGCAAGTACCTGAACTTGCCCGGGCCGCCGGCGTAGCAGGCTTGCGGGCAGAAGGCGCGCAGCCACATGAAGTCGCCGGCTTCGACTTCGACCCAGTCCTGGTTGAGGCGGTAGACGGCGCGGCCTTCGAGGACGTAGAGGCCGTGTTCCATGACGTGGGTTTCCATGAAGGGTATCACGGCGCCGGGCTCGAAGGTCACTATCGTGACGTGCATGTCGTAGCGGATATCGGCGGGGTCGATGAAGCGGGTCGTTGCCCACTTGCCTTCGGTGCCAGGCATCGCGCCCGGCGGGTGTTCGTCTTCGTGGGTAAAGATCGCGGGCGGCGGCTCCAGTCCCTCGACGGGCTGGAAGGCCTTGCGGATCCAGTGGAAGGTCGCGGCGTCGGCGCCGTCGTTCTGCAGCGTCCAGGCGCGTCCGGCAGGCAGGAAGGCGAAGGAGCCGGCGTTCAGGTGATGGACGCGTCCTTCATGGCCGATCGCCAGCGTGCCCGCCACGACGAAGATTGCCGTTTCGGCGCGCGGTTCGGATTCCGGCTTTGTGCTGCCGCCGCCGGGTTCCACTTCCATGATATATTGCGAGAAGGTCTCGGAGAAACCGGTCATCGGGCGGGCGATGATCCAGGCGCGGGTCTTCGTCCAGTGCGGCAGGTAGCTGGTGACGATATCGGTCATCACGCCCTTCGGGATAACCGCATATGCCGTCGTGAACACGGCCTTGCCGGAGAGCAGATCGGTCTGCGGCGGAAGTCCGCCTGGCGGGGAATAGTAGGAGCGGTTTTCCATGGGAGATTCTCTCTGCGTCTTGAAGGTCTCGAACGGTAGCCTTTGGTTTCCACCTTCTCAAGAAGCGCCGGCGTGAAAAGAGAGATCGTCTATGTGGCGCCACTATTTTAGACCAAAAATTTGCGCCTCAGGTGCCAAGCTCTTGTCATCGGGTATGGTGCGCGAGGCAGCGCAACGGCAGGCATAGAGAGGGGCAAGAATGATCCAGCTACCGTTCGAACGGCAGGAATACCAGGAGCGGCTCACAAAGATCCGCGTCGAGATGCGCAGGCGCGAGCTTGAGCTTCTGGTGATCAACGACGTCGCGAACCAGCATTACATCACCGGTTACGACGGCTGGTCTTTCTATACGCCGCAGACGGTGCTGGTGCCGGTCGAAGATGGCGCCGAGCCGGTCTGGCTCGGGCGTGCCATGGATGCGGCGGGCGGCTTGCTGACGGCCTGGATGAAGCCCGAAAATGTCGTCGGCTTCCCCGAACCTTATGTGCAACAGGCCGATCGCCATCCGATGGACTGGATCGCGCAATGGATCGTCTCGAAAGGCTGGGGTGGACGCCGGATCGGCATCGAGCTGGAGGCCTATTACTATTCGCCGAAGGCGCATGCGCGCCTTGTCGCCGGGTTGCCGAACGCGACGTTCGTCGATGCCGATCTCCTCGTCAACTGGATACGCTCGGTGAAGAGCCCGGCCGAAATCGGCTATCTCAGGAAGGCATCGCGTCTGGCGGAAGCGGCGGTGACGGCGGCCTATGATGCGATTGCGCCGGGTGTGCGCGAATGCGATGCAATCGCCAGGATCCAGACCGCGCAGGTGGCCGGAAGTGCCGACTATGCAGGCGATATCACTGCCCTGCCCCCGACCATCCTCGGCGGTGAGAACGCCTCGGCGCCGCACATCATGTGGAGCGACCGCCGTTTCGGCAAGGACGAGACGATTGCGCTTGAGCTTGCCGGTGTCTGCCGCCGCTATACGGCGGGTCTGGCGCGCACCATGCAGCTCGGCAAGGCGTCTCCTCAGGTGACCGAGACGGCAAAGGCGGTGCTTGAGGGCATGGAAGCCGTTCTCGCGTCAATCCGGCCGGGTGTGCTGGCTGAAGATGTCGAGCTCGCCTGGCGCGGGGTCATCGAGCGCTATGGTCTGAAGAAGGAGTCGCGCATCGGCTATTCGATTGGCGTCGCCTACCCGCCGGATTGGGGCGAGCACACGATCAGCCTTCGCCCCGGCGACAAGAGCATGCTGCAGCCCGGCAATGTCATCCACTCCATTCTGGGCATGTGGATGGATGGATGGGGCATCGAGGTCAGCGAGACCATTCTGGTGACCGCGACCGGCGCTGAGACGCTGACCAACCTGCCGAGAGAAATCCATGCCAAGGCCTGATCAGCTGGCTGCCGAGCTTGTCGCGCGGATGATTGCCGTGCGCCGGCACCTCCACGTCAATCCCGAGCTTTCCAACGAGGAGGCCGAAACCCAGGCCTATCTTCGAGCACAGCTTGAGGCCGAGGGACTGGCTGATATCCGTGATGTCGCGGGTTGCGGCCTTTCGGTCGACATTGCAGGTACCGGCGGCTTCTCCAACCGCAAGGTCGCGGTGCGCGCCGATATCGACGCGCTGCCGATCGAGGAGCGCTCGGGTGTTGCGTTCTCCTCGGCGAAACCCGGTGTCATGCACGCCTGCGGGCACGATGCGCATGCGGCGATGGTCTTTGCCGCGGCCACTCACCTGCACCGGCATCGCGACAGCTTCGCCGGGACGGTCCGCTTCATCTTCCAGCCGGCCGAAGAGGCAGAGCCGCTCGGCGGGCGGCGTGTCGTCGAGGAAGGCCTGCTTGACGATATCGACGCGGCGATCGGCATCCATGTCGATCCCTATACCGAGACCGGCAAGATCTCGGTCTCTGGCGGACCCTATACGCTGGCGAGCGATATTTTCGATGTCATCGTCAGGGGCACATCCGCGCATGCCGCGAAACCGGCGGAAGGAGTCGATGCGATTGCCGCGGCCTGCGCCATGGTCTCGGAACTGCAGAAGATCGTTGCTCGGGAAACTGATGCCTATGATCCCCTGGTGGTGTCGATCACCGGTATCGAGGGAGGTGGCGCCTATAACGTCATTGCCGATACCGTGCGGCTGAAGGGAACGATCCGCAGCGGCAGTCCGGCGACCCGGCTTCGCGCCCGCGAGCGGGTTCATGAAATCCTGGAGGGGCTTGGCGCCGCCCACCGCGCAACGGTCGAGTTCAAGCTGATCGAGGGAGAGCCGCCTGTCGTCAATGACGCGGCACTGGCGCAGCTCGTCTCGTCGGCGGCGGATCAGCTTTTCGGGGCGGGCACGTCGATTGCGGCGCCCGGCTGGACTGCGGCTGATGATTTCGGCTTCTACAGCGAGAAGCGGCCATCGGTCTATTTCAGGCTTGGTATCCGCAACGAGGCCGAGGGCTCGATCTTCCCGCTGCATCATCCGCAATTCCGGGTCGATGAAGCCGCGCTGAAAATCGGCGCCGAGACGATTGCCAAGGTGGCATGCGAGGCGCTCGGCGTCTGAGTTGGAAGCGGCGCCGCTGGCTTTCCACCGGCGCCATTTCATTTACTTCTGAGCGGCCTTCGGCGACGCCTGCAGCAGATCCGCTTCGTCGGAGACGATGGCGGCAGCTTCGGTCAAGAGCACGTCCTTTGCCTTCTTGCGGGCATTTTCGATCGCGAGATCGGCGCTCAGGCTGCGTTCGTTCGACTGCAGGCCGTCGTCTGCATCGGGATCGTCGCCACCGGTCACCGCCGCCCGGGACTTCAGACGGGCCTCACGGGCCGCCAGCTCCTTGCGGCGCTCGGCTTCGTTGAGCGAAATGGTGCCCTTCTCGCGCTGCGCCTTCAGGTCGGCAATGTCTTCCAGCAGGCTCTTGTAATCAGGATCGTTCTTCACCCGCGCGTCGTGGCGGCTGAGCAGTTCCGGCAGCATCGCCGTGACATCACCTTCAGGCGAATATTTCGCGGCCTTGATCTGCGTCCAGGGCAGCGCGTTGTCGTAGCTCGTCTCGCCGAAGGTCGACGGGTCCGAAAGGCCGGGCAGGCTGATATCGGGGGTTACGCCACGCAGCTGCGTCGTGCCGCCATTGATGCGGAAGAACTGCGCGATGGTGACCTTCAGTTCGCCGAACTTCGGCTTGCTGTTATTGGCCATCTCGTCGAGGTCGACCACGGTCTGTACCGTGCCCTTGCCGAAGCTTTGCTCACCGATGATCACGCCGCGGCCGTAATCCTGAATGGCTGCAGCAAAGATTTCGGAAGCCGAAGCCGAGCCGCGATTGATCAGCACGCCAAGCGGACCGCTCCAGACCGGAGCCTTGAAGTCAGCCTTCTGTACGGCCACCTTGCCGTCGCTGCCGCGCTGCTGCACGACCGGGCCGTTGCCGATGAAGAGGCCCGTCAGGTCGATCGCTTCGCTGAGCGAGCCGCCGCCATTGTTGCGGATGTCGAGCAGGACGCTATCGACGCCCTCCTGCTTCAGCTCAAGCAGAAGTTTCGCGACATCGCGGCTGGCGCTCTTGTAATCCTTGTCGCCCTTCCGGCGCGCTTCGAAATCCTCGTAGAAGGCCGGCAGTGTGATGACGCCGACCTTGCGGGTGGCATCGCCGTCCTTGACTGTGAGAATGTCCTTGCGGGCAGCCTGCTTTTCGAGACTGATCTTGTCTCGCACCAGGCTGATGATGTGATGGCTGCCCTCCGCGCCGGCCTCAGCCGGCAGGATATCGAGCCGCACGACGGAATCCTTCTCGCCGCGGATCATCTGCACGACCTCGTCGAGGCGCGTGCCCATCACGTCCTTGATCGGACCCTTTTCCCCCTGCCCTACGCCGACGATACGGTCGCCGACGGCAAGCTTGCCGGACAGTTGCGCAGGACCGCCGGGAACGAGCTCGCGGATCGTCGTATAGTCGTCGCGCTCCTGCAGCACGGCGCCGATGCCGACCAGGGAAAGCTTCATTGAAATATCGAAATCGGCGGAAGCCGCTGCGCCGAAATAATCGGTGTGCGGATCGACCGAGGTCGCATAAGCGTCCATGAACGTCTGGAAGACGTCTTCGCTCTTGTATTTGTAAGCGCGCTCCAGCGTATTCTCGTAGCGCTTGTCGAGCGTATCGCGGATCGCCGCGTCATCCTTGCCGCCGAGCTTCAGGCGCAGCCAGTCGCTCTTGACGCGCTTGCGCCAGAGATCATCGGCATCAGCCTCGGATTTCGGCCACGGCGCCTTGTCGCGCAGCACGGCGAAATCCTCGTGCGCGTTGAAATCGAAATTCTGCTTGAGGAGGCCGCGCGCATAATTCATGCGGTCGACGACCCGCTTCTCATAGGTATTGAAGATCGAGAACGGGATCTGCAGGTTCTGCTGGGCGATCGCATCATCGATCTTGCCCTTGTCGGCCATGAATTTATCGATGTCCGTCTGCAGGAAAATCGTCCGGTCGGGATCGAGCGCCTTGATGTAGCTATCCATGATCTTGGCCGAGAGATCATCGTCGAGCGGAACCGGCCGGTAGCTGTAGCGCGTCAGAAATTGCGCGCTCATCTGGGCTGCCTGGCCCTGCTGCTTCAGCGGCTCAAGGACAGGCGGGGCAGCTTCCAGGGCATACGCGGACGGCGCAACTGCAAGGAAAAGACCGAATATTCCGTAGTGTATGCGCATTCCGCTCTGATCCAACTCTGGGTGCCGCGTTTCGAAACAATGATGTAGGTGGAACAATTATGGCTTTTTCGCAACCGGGCGGGCGCATCTTTGCCGATAAGCATTTCGTGATTGTTGAGCCGGGCCCGGCTAATCGTTGCCTTTTCTGGCTTTAAATGTGAGCCGCAAACTCAGCGCAGATCGGCCCGGAGTTCACGGACCCCTCGCCCCAACCGGTCTCGCAGCAGTGTACGCAACGTAGCGCCGTCGACATAGCCGACCTCGGTTGCGATGGCTTCCACATCCATACCGCTGCCATGAAGGAGCGCCTGTGCCCGCTCGACCCGGAGATCCTGGAAATAGGCGAGCGGCGACTTGCCGAGCACCGCCTGGCAGCGCCGCTGAAGCGAACGGGTGCTGGTGCCGAGCGCCTTGGCGGCCTCCTGCAGCGAGAAGCCTTCCTGCAGGTGATCGCGCGACCATCGCTCGAAATGCGAAATCAGCGGGTCGGCCTGCGCCAGATGATTGGGAATGATGTAGAAGGCCTGTGACGAGCGGATATCAGCGAGAAGATAGCGCGATACCAGCGACGCCAATTCCGGGCTGGCCTTGCGGATCAGCCAAAGGGCGAGATCGAGATGCCCCATGGCTGCACCGGCCGTGACGCCGATTGCCGAGGGAACGAGCATACGGGTCTCATCGAGCAGAACCTTCGGATAGCGCTGGCGGAAGAACGGCGCGAGCGACCACGATGTCGTCGCTTCCCGCCCGTCGAGAAGACCGGCATCCGCAATCAGGAACGTTCCGATGCAGGACGAGCCGACCTGCGCACCTTGCTGATGCCATTGCAGAAGTTGGGCCTTGGCCTGGCGAACGTCCGGCCGCTGCAGCGATGGCAGCAATGTCTCGGGCGTCGTTGCCCTGAGGGCGGGCACGATGATCCAGTCGGGTTTCAGATCCGGTGTGATCGGCTTCACCGGAATGATCAGCCCCTGCGCCGACGTGACCTTTTTGCGCACGCCGACGACGGTGACATCGAAACGCGGCGTCCCGCCGAGCAGCTTTCCCGACAGCGAGTTTGCGGTGGCAAAGGCGTCGAGCGTGACCGTGAGCCCGGAATCGAACAGCCCTTCCAGGGCGAGGACGGCAATGCGCATGGCGTGAATGACCTCTATATTATCTTTTGCGACACTATGCGCTTTCGCTGGAAATGGCTAGAGGCCCCGCAACCCTCCCCTGCCCGTCTCGAGTTGATTTGGCGTGAATCATATCGAAGTTGGCATTTGCGCCCATAGCCACGTGTTCGCCAGGAGCTAGGTTGGTGCGCAGGCAGACGAGCCGGCATCATTTCACTTACGGAGATCAATTTCATGCAACCCACCATCCTGATCGGCGGCGCTACCGGCGCGACGGGCAGCGCCGCCGCGAAAATCCTCCTGGAGAAAGGCTTCGGCGTCAGGGCCTTGGCGCACAAGGACGATGCCCGATCTGGGCAGCTCAAGGCTCTTGGCGCTGAGGTCTTCGTCGCTGATCTTCTGGATTTCCGTGCTGTCCGCCGGGCTTTTGACGGGATCAAGCGTGTCTATTTCGTCTATCCGATGCGGCCGGGCCTGGTGCAGGCCACGGCGCATTTCGCACAGGCCGCGTTGGAAGCCAGCGCGGAATTCATCGTCAACATGTCACAGAAGACTGCGCGCTCCGACGCGCCGAGCGACTCGGCGCAGCAGCACTGGCTGGCGGAACGCATCTTCGATCGGGCGGGAACGCCGGTCGCCCACCTGCATCCGACCGCCTTCTGCGAATGGCTGCACTACATGCGCAAGATGATCCGCGAGGGCCGCTACGCCGTCGCCTTCCAGCCGACGGGCCGCTTCGCACCGATCGCCGCCGAAGATCAGGGCGCCGTCATCGCCGCCATTCTTGCCGATCCCACCGGTCACGCTGGCAAGACCTATCCGCTGACCGGTCCTGTTGAGCTGACGCCGCCCGAGATCGCGGAGGCCGTCGGCAATACGCTCGGCAAGACGGTGCGCTACGAGACAATTACCGGCGAGCAATGGGTCCTCGAAGTCGCCGGCCAGGACATCCCGTTCCTGACGCAGCACATCAAGGCGATTGCCGAAATGCATCGTGACGGGCTGATGGCGGGCACCAGCGATTTTGTCGAGCGGATAACCGGCCGGACGCCGATGACGCTCGCAGAATTCGTCGACAAGCACCGCGCCGTCTGGCTCTGATAGGGGCGCGGCGACTGGAAGTTTCATTAGAAAATGCGCGATAGCGGATGGATAAAATCGGTCCGCACGCTCCAGTCGCCCGCCAGTTGCGTCCGATGGCAAAGTCCGGCCTACGCTAAGCTTTTGCAGAAATTGACGAATCACCTATAGTTGCGTCATCCAAGTGCGTGGATTCATCGCCAGCCGTTGGTAATGCGTGGGCCGGTTGCAATTTTGATCTCCAGTTGATGGAGCTCCCGGAATGCATTCAGGTCGCCGGCCGCTGGCCCTCAGCCTCCTCGCTGCGATTGCCCTTATACAAGCCTCCTGCGCCCAGAAGCCGCCGGCAACGGACTCGCGTACGACCGGGTCTATCTCGAGTGGCAACAGCGCGGCGTCGTTGCCGCCGCCAGCCACGACCGGCCGTTCGCTGGAGCCGGTGACGGATGTGGAATCGGCTGTTCGGCGCGCAATCAACTGGCATCCGGCAATTCGCGAGGCTGCGGGCAAGATCAAGGAACAGGGCGAGCTGATCGCCGATGCCAAGTCCGGCTATCTGCCTTCGGTCGGCGGCGGCGTGAATCTCGGTGCCGAGAACAACGATCGCGGAGACTGGGCGCCGCGCTTCAATCTGACGGCGACGCAGATGATCTACGATTTCGGCAAGGTCTCCGGGCGCGTCGAAGCGGAATCGGCGCTGGAGGATGCGCGCAAGGCCGAGTTCCTGGCGAGCGTCGACGATGTCATCCGGGAAACGGCGCTGGCATCCGTCGAGGTGCTGCGGGCCGAGAAGCTCGCTGTCGTCGCCAACGATCAGATCGGCGACGTTCAGGCGATCGGGAAGCTTGTGGCCGCACGCACCGATCAGGGCGCAAGCACGCGCTCCGACAAGCTGCAGGCCGAGGCCCGTGTGCAATCGGCTGAATCGCGGGCGATCGAGATCGGCGCGCAGAAGCAGCGCTGGACAAGCGCCCTGAATGCGCTGGTGGGCGCCACGTCGTCCGTGCAGCTCGGCGCATCGATGCCCTCTAAGCTGCAGACGGCCTGCGCCGGGGCGGCGCCGATCTTCGAGATCGTGCCGGCTGTCGTCGCTGCCAAATCCCGCAAGCGCGAGGCCGATGCCCGCGTCAAGCTCGCCCGTGCCGAGATGCTGCCGACGCTGGCGCTCGAGGCATCCGGCGAATTCAACATGTGGGACAGCAACGAGGATCCCGACTATGTCGTCGGTCTGAAGATCAAGGGCGACCTCTATAACGGCGGCTCGTTCCAGGCCCGCCAGAACGCCGCGAAATATGCGGCGCAGTCATCGGAAGCAGCGGTCGCCGCCGCGCTCTTCGACGTGCAGAAGAGCTGGAATGAATCGAGTGCCCAGGTCGTCAGCCTCGAGGCGCTGCAGAAATCGCTGGCATCGCGCCAGCCGATGATGCGCGAAACGCGCGATCTCTATCAGAAGCAGTTTCTCGATCTCGGCACCCGCACCCTACTCGATGTGCTGAATGCCGATCAGGAACTTCACTCGGCGCGCTTTGACGAAATCAACACGCGTTTCGACCTCTATAAGTTGAATGTAGAATGTGCTTATGCATCAGGGCGGCTGAGAGAGGTCTTTGGGCTCACGCCACCGGGAGTGAGTGATGAAAGCGCTAACATTAAGAAAGTCGCTTCCGCCAAGCCGATCTGAGCTGACGTATTGAAATTCCCTGCGAATTTTTTTGAAACAATCCGGCTCCGGATCGCCGATCGCCTTGATATCAAGGGCGAAAGTGGCTCAAAGCGGGTCTTTGCGGCAAGACAATCGCCGCAGCGGCGGCCGCACATTGTGCCATTTTGGTACGGATTGCTCTCAAACTGAGCAGCAACTTTCACCGATCCTAAATTTTAAGTGAAATCCGGCACCGACTGGCGGTTGAAGCTTCCGCTGGTTGTGGCAGTTTTTGACCATACGTGGACATCAAAGCGGCGATGGAGCAGCAGGTGTCCGTCGCTGTGGGAGGCGGCTGCAAAACGCTCAAGGGCAACATGTTTGAACGCCATCATCCGCCAAGGCGGTGGTGGACCGGGGCCGCATGACGCGGCGCCAAGCTGTTGAGGAGCCTATCGATGGTCGCAATCGTCTCGGACAAGGTGAGCGGTAAGACAGAAACCGTGGCGGAGGACAAGATCGTCCTCGAAAGGCCGAGCACCGTAAAGCTCGCCTTGTCGCCCAGTGACATCGCCTCCACCGCGCGCGTCGGCGACGACCTCATCATCCATCTGCAGAACGGCCAGGAAGTCGACGTCCAGGGCTTCTATCACAGCCAGGGTGGCGAGCAGAGCGAACTCGTTCTCGAGGATTCCTCCGGAAACGTCTGGATGGGCGACTATGCCGATGCAGCCGGCGATATCACCTTTACGCCAGCAGGCGCAGTCGACCAGCTCGTCGGCGCCGGGGCGGCGGCTGGTGGTGCCGGCGCGGGATCCCTCCTCGGCATCGCGCTGCCTCTTGCTCTTGCCGCGGGCGGTGTTGCGCTCGCCGCCGGAGGGGGTGGCGGCGGCAGCTCGGATGACGACACCGATTCCGACGCGGATTCTGATGCAGATGCGGATGCCGACGCAGACGCCGATGCTGACGCTGATGCCGATGCGGACGCGGATGCGGATGCCGACGCAGATTCCGACTCCGATGCGGATACCGATCCGCCTTCAGCCGCAACCAATCTGACGGTCAACGCATCCGGATTGCTGCTGAGCGGGCTGGGTGAAGCCGGTGCCACCGTCACGGTGAAGGATGCGAATGGCGATGTGGTCGGGACGGGCACAGTCGGCCCGAACGGCGCCTTCTCCATCGCTCTCGATCCGGCGCAAACAGATGGCAGCGCGCTCTCCGTCACCCTGGAGGATGCGGCGCATAACGTCTCGGTGGTGGCAAACGTCACGACGCCCGATCTCGCGGCGCCGGAAGCCGCGACCGAGCTTGCCGTCAGCAATGGCGGCGCAACGCTCACCGGCCGCGGCGAAGCCGGCGCTACCGTCACGGTCACCGATGCGAATGGCGTCACGATCGGCACGGCAACGGTCGGAAATAATGGGACATTCACGGTGTCGCTGGCGCCGCCGCAGGCAAATGGTGGCGAGATCGACGTCGTGCTGAAGGATGCGGCCGGCAATTCCTCCACACCGCAGGGCCTGACGATCACCGACACCGAGGCGCCGGGTACGCCGACCAGTCTGCTCGTCAACGATACCGGAACGGTCGTGACCGGCCACGGCGAGGCCGGGACGACCGTCACGGTCACCAACGCCGCCGGCACGGTGCTCGGCACCAATACGGTCAATCCCGACGGCACCTTCAGCGTGACCATCGACCCGGCGCAGAGCGACGGCGTGCCCCTGAGCGTCGTGCTGAAGGATGCCGCGGGCAACACATCCGATCCGGGCTCGGTCCTCGCGCCGGATGTCGATGCCCCGGCAGCTCCGACCGGTCTCGTCATCAACGCGCAAGGGACGGGTTTGACCGGCGAAGGCACTGGGGGCGCTCAGGTCAAGGTGACCAATGCCGCCGGTGATACGGTCGGTACCGGTACCGTTCTTGGAGACGGCACCTTCTCGGTGACGCTCAATCCCGCGCAGACGAATGGCGGGGAGCTGCATGTCGTGCTGACGGATGCCAATGGCACGTCGCAGCCCGGCATCGTGCTCTCGCCCGATCTGATCGGGCCCGATGCTCCGACCAATCTCCATGTCGATGATGCCGGCGTCTCGCTGACCGGGCGCGGCGAGCCCGGCGCGACTGTCAGCGTCAAGAATGCTGCCGGTGATGTCGTCGGCACCGGCACTGTGGCGCCGGATGGGTCCTTCAACATAGCGCTGGCACCCGCCCAGGCGGATGGCGGCAATCTACAGGTCACTCTCTCGGATGCTGCCGGCCACACGTCGGCAGCCGCCTCGACGCCGACGCAGGATCACCTCGCCCCCGATGCGCCGATCGATCTCGTCGTCAATCCCGCCGGCTCCGTGCTCACCGGCCGCGGCGAGGCCGGAACGACGGTCAAGGTCACGACCGCCGACGGCGTTCTCGTCGGCACCGCGCTCGTTGGCGCGGGCGGCACTTTCACCGTTCCGCTGAGCCCGCAGCAGGCCGACGGGCGGCCACTGGAGGTCACCCTTCAGGACACGGCCGGCAACACGTCAGAGCCGGGCACGGCCGCGACAGTAGATGCAACGCCGCCTGCGGCCGTCGCCGGTCTCGATGTCAATGATGCCGGCACGGTGCTCACCGGCCAGGGCGAACCCGGAGCAACGGCGACTGTGACCAATGCCGCGGGTACCGTAATCGGCACCGCGACGGTTGGACCCGATGGATCCTTCACGATCGGCCTCTCCCCGGCGCAGACCGATGGGGGCGATCTGGAAGTCCGTTTGACGGATGCTCAGGGCAATCAGTCTGCCGCAGCCACCGTAGCGTCACCCGATCTCCTCGCTCCTGACGCACCGACCGATCTCGCCGTCGCGGCCGATGGCGGCAGTCTCACCGGCAAGGGGGAGCCCGGCTCGACCGTTACGGTCACCAACGCCGGTGGCGATCCCATCGGTACGGCAACGGTTGGCACCGACGGCAATTTCACCGTCGCGCTGGCGCCGCCGCAGACGGATGGCGGCAATCTCAACGTCACGCTGACCGACGCCGATGGCAATGCCTCGGCGCCCGAACAGGTGCCGTCGACCGACCTGCTGGAGCCCGACGCGCCGACCAATCTCTCGCTTAATCCCGCCGGTACTGTGCTCACCGGCCGCGGCGAAGCTGGGGCGACGGTGATCGTCACCAATGAAGCCGGCACTCAGGTGGCGACCGGTACGGTCGGTACTGACGGTACCTTCACAATCCCGCTCAATCCGGCTCAGGCCAATGGCGATGACCTCACCGTCAGGCTCGACGACCCCGCAGGCAACCAGTCCGAGACAGCCTCGATAACGACGCCTGATCTCGCGGCTCCCGATGCTCCTCTCGACGTCGCGATCAACGGCGCCCGGACGGTGCTGACCGGCGACGGCGAGGCCGGCGCGACCATCACCGTCAAGGATGCCGACGGGGTTACCGTTGGCACCGGGCTCGTTGCGCCTGATGGCAGCTTCTCGATCAATCTCAGCCCGGCGCAAACCGCGGGCGGCACCCTGCAGATCGTGCAGGCCGACGCAGCGGGCAATGCCTCGCAAGCGACGGCCTTGCCTTTGACGGATATTCAGCCGCCGGAGCCGCCGACCAGTCTGCTGGTCAGCGCCAATGGCCTGCAGCTCACCGGTGTTGGCGAAGTTGGTGCCACGGTCACCGTGACCAATGGTTCCGGCACCGTGCTTGGCACTGCACTCGTCGGTGCCAACGGCGCCTTCAGCGTTGCGCTCTCGCAGGCGCAGCTCGACGGGCAGACGCTCAGTGTCACGCAGGAGGATGCCGCAGGGAATGACTCCACGGCGGCTACGGTGCTTGCGCCCGATCCTGATGCCCCGCCCGCACCGGACAATCTGATCGTCAATGCCGAGGGAACGGCCTTGACCGGCGACGGCCTCGCCGGCAGCACTGTCACGGTTTCGCGTGCCGACGGCACGGTCATCGCCACGGGCACGGTCGGCGGCAATGGCACCTTCAATATCCCGCTTGATCCGGCACAGGTCGATGGCAGCGACCTCAAGGTGGTGCTGACCGGAGCCGGCGGAACATCGCAGCCTGGTTTCGCCGAGACGCCCGACCTGACGCCGCCCGATGCGGCGACCAATCTCTCCGTCGACGATGGCGGGGCAACGCTGATGGGCAGAGGCGAGCCCGGCGCGCTCGTCACCGTCACCAATGCTGCCGGTATCGAAGTCGGCACCGGCACGGTCGGCGCCAACGGCGTCTTCAATGTGGCGCTCTCGCCCGCGCAGGCCGATGGCGGCAACCTTTCCGTCGTGCTTTCGGATGCGGCCGGAAACGACTCCGATCCGGCAAGCACAGCCACCACTGATACCACGGCCCCGGACGCGCCGACCGAGCTCGGCGTCAGCGGGACCGGGACGTCGCTGACCGGCGAAGGCGAAGTTGGTGCAACGGTCACCGTGACCAATGCTGCCGGTACTGTTGTCGGCACCGGCATCGTCGCCGCAAATGGCACCTTCACGATCGGCCTCTCCCCGGCGCAGATCGATGGCGGTGACCTGCAGGTGGTGCAGAAGGATATCGCTGGAAACATCTCCGATCCCGGCACCGCGGCTACCCCCGATCTCGTCGATCCGGCCGCGCCCACCGGGCTTACGGTCAACGCTACCGGCACCCTGCTCACCGGCCAGGGCGAAGCAGGTGCGACGGCGACGGTCTATAACGCCCTCGGCATCGCCGTCGGCACGGCGATCGTGGCCGCAGGCGGTGCCTTCAGCGTTACTCTGTCCCCGGCACAGGCCAATGGCGGCGCGCTGACGGTGGTGCTTGAAGATGCCGCACACAATATCTCCGATCCCGGTTCGATCCTGACGCCGGACCTGCTGCCACCGGATGCGCCGGCAGGTCTTTCCGTCAATGCATCGGGCACCGAGCTAACGGGGACCGGCGAAGCTGGAGCCACGGTCACCGTCGTTGATACCGATGGCAATGTCGTCGGTACCGGCGTGGTTCACGCCGACGGCTCGTTCAGCATCGGCCTGTCGCCGGCGCAGGTCGATGGCGGCGCTCTGGAGATCGAGCTCAGGGATACCGCCGGCAATATCTCGCTTCCCGGCAGCATTCTCGCGCCAGGGCTCGACTTCCAGCTCACCGATGCCAGCGCCACAGCGACGCTCGATCGCACCGTGACGGATATCCCCGAAGCGAGGCCCTCCACCGCATCGGATACGCAGTTCGATCTGCTCGGGCTCAACATCGGAAATCTTGCAAGCGTCAACCTCGGCTCGGCAAACCAGCCGGTGGTGAACTTCAATCTCGGTGGGGCAAATAACCATGTCGCCCTCGATCTCGGGATATCGGGCGCGCTGCAGATCGGCCTGTTGAGCAGCTACACAGTCATCATCGAGCGCTTCCAGAATGGCGCGTGGGTGCGTCCAGGCGATCTCGGCAATCAGGTGCATAACGGCATCCTCGATCTCGATCTGCTCGGTCTGGGCAGCACCCATGCCGTGATCAGCCTCGACGACATACCGGCCGGCACCTACCGCGCAACGCTGGTTCCCGACGCCGGGGTCAATATCGGCGTTGCCCTGACACGCGACATATCCGTGGTGGCAACGGATCTCACGGAACAGGTCAATGTCAGCGTCGGAGAAAAGGCGACCGGCAATTTCATCGCCAGTTCAGCGACCGGCAGCGTCGATGACCTCCAGGTCGGCTCGGTCAATTTCGACGGCCATGCGCACGCGATGGTCAATGGCAGCGTCAGCGTCACCGGTGATTTCGGCACGCTGCTGATCCATGCCGACGGCAGCTACACCTACACGCCGGATACCGGCGTCACGGCGGGCGGTACGGATCATTTCACGGTGACGGTCTTCGACCCCGATACCGGCAATGCGCTGACCGCCGATCTGAGCATCGATGTCGATATCCACGACGCATCTTCGGCCACGGCTGCGGCATCCAGCATCTCGACCCTTGCTTTTGCCGATACCGATGCGGTGGACGCAAGCAGCGCCACGACGCATGCGACGGCCGAACGCACCGATAGCTCCACACATGATACCGGCGATTCAGCCAATCACGCCACCGGCGACGAGACGGCGGGGCTGGTGCCGGATCAGGGTGGTCAGGAGATCGACCTCAGCGGCCTCTCGGCTATCTCGCACGATGCCGCGGCAACAGACACGGGATCGGCGGCCCCGGTAGCTGTGGAGACGCACGAGGTCGCGGCCCCCGTCGAGACCGCGGCGACTGTCACGATCGATCCGTTCGAGCCGATCAAGCCGGATGACGATCTGACCACGCATAAGCTTCCTGTCGTGTGACGGTTAGGAGATTGCCGATGGCTCTTGCAGACGATACTCCCGCAGCATTCGAACAGCGAAGCGGGGCCACGGCCGCAGTCGCATCGAACACAACAGATGATCCGCGTGGCCTGCGCTGGATCGAGATCGTCGGCAGGCTCGCGCAGCACTACGGCATCACGCATTCCCGGTCTGCCAACAGCTATCTGCCGATCATGCAGGAGACGGCGTCGCCGTTGCGCCGCATCGAGAAGCTCGCCCGCCGCTTCGGCCTGGATGTGAAGCCGGTTGAACCGGTGGTCAGCGGCATCACTGGCCGGCGCCTGCCGTTACTTTTGGAATTGAAGGACGGCGCGGTTGGCCTGATCACCGAGATCAGGGATGGCGAAGCCAAGATCACCTTTGCTGAGGATAACGGCCAGTGGACATGGATCGAGACATCCTATCTGCAGGATGGCATTGCCCATCTGCTGATCGCGCGCGACGCCCGCACACGAACCGACGAACGGGTGGATGCCTATATCGCGCCGGATACGCATGGCTGGTTCCGCAAGCTGGCGCTCAATGATCTTCGCCCCTACGGCTATGTGCTGCTTGCCTCGCTGATCGCCAACGCTCTTTCGGTGACCGGCGTGATCTTCTCGATGCAGGTCTATGACCGCGTCGTGCCCGCCAATTCGATGAGCACGCTGGTCGTGCTGTTCATCGGCGTCATGCTCGCCGTGGTCTTCGATTTCATCATGCGGAAGATCAGGACGCTGATCATCGACGTGCTCGGAAAACGCGCCGATATCAAGATTTCGGACGTGGTCTTCGGCCATGCGCTACGGGTGCGCAACCAGAACCGGCCGAAGGCGACCGGAACCTTCATCGCGCAGCTGCGCGATCTCGAGCAGGTCCGCGACCTCTTCACCTCGACGACCGTCGCGGCAATCGCCGATCTCCCGTTCTTCTTCCTCTTCCTGGCGCTGATGGCGCTGATCGGCGGATGGCTTGCGGTCATCCCCGCGGTGGCGCTGCTGCTGATGATCGCTCCCGGATTGCTCGCCCAGCGCCGCCTGCGGGCATGCGCAGGCCAGGCGATGCGCGAGGCGTCGCTGCGCAATGCCATGCTGGTCGAGGCGGTTCAGGGCATCGAGGATATCAAGGCGCTGCAGGCCGAAAGCGTGTTTCAGGAGAAGTGGAACACCTTCAATACCGCGAGTGCCGATGCTCAGGTCCGCCTGCGCTACATCACCAGCATTCTCACGGGCTGGGGGCACAGCATCCAGACCAGCGTCTTTGCCGTCATCGTCTTCTGCGGGGCGCCGATCGTTATGAAGGGCGACATGAGCACCGGTTCTCTGGTCGCCTGCTCGATCCTCGGCTCGCGGATGATGGCGCCGATGGCGCAGCTGACGCAGGTCTTGAGCCGGTTTCAGCATGCCAAGCTCGGTCTGCAGAGCCTCAATACGATCATGAAGATGCCGGTCGATCATCCGCCGGCGGAAACGCGGCTCTCGGTCGGCTCGCTGCTCGGGCAGTACCAGCTCAGCAATACGCTCTATTATTACGGCCAGCCCGTCGGCAAGCCGGCGCTTTCGGTGGCGGAACTGAAGATCGATGCCGGCGAGACGATCGCCCTGCTCGGCAAGAACGGCGCGGGAAAGTCGACCTTGCTTCAGGCCTTGTCCGGGCAGATCGAACCTGCCTCGGGTGAGGTGCTGATCGACAATCTCGCCATGGAGCAGATCGATCCCAACGATCTCCGCCGCGAAGTCGGTTTGCTGACGCAGAACTCGCGGCTGTTTCACGGCACAATACGCGAAAACATCCTGCTCGGTGCGCAAAGCGCCTCCCAGCAGGCGCTGCTTGACGCCCTTCAGATGACCGGCGCCGACGACTTTATCCGCATGATGCCGAAGGGCCTTGATCATCTGATCGATGAAGGCGGGCGAGGTCTTTCCGGCGGCCAGCAGCAGGCGCTGCTCCTGTCACGGCTGCTGATCCGCAATCCCTCCGTCGTGCTGCTCGACGAGCCGACGGCCTCGATGGACGAAGCGACCGAGCGGCTCTTCATCCGGCGGTTTTCCGCCTGGTGCCGCGGCAAGACGGTGGTGATCGCCACGCACCGGATGCGGGTTCTCGATCTGATCGAGCGTGTGGTGGCGCTCGATCAGGGCCGGATCGTGCTCGACGCGCCGAAGGAGCAGGCGTTGCGCGCTCTCAGAGGCGAACCGGGGCCGCAGACACCGGAGACGGCGATCGCCCAGCGCGAGCGCCTCGAGCGAGCCTTCGAGCAACGTCCTGTTCAGGAGCGGAGCAGCCCATGAGCACCTCCTTTTCCCGCGCCATCGACGATAGCTGGCATTTCGGCGGCGAAGATGCTGTCCGCCTCTCCAAGGCAACGCGCGTCGTCAAGCTCTTCCTGCTGCTCCTCATCGTGGCGATCGGCTGGGCGAATTTCGCTGTTCTCGACGAGGTCTCGACCGGGGACGGGAAGGTCGTGCCGATCCGCCGCGAGCAGGTCATCCAGTCGCTGGAGGGCGGTATCGTCTCGACGCTGAAGGTTCAGGAGAACCAGATCGTCGAGGCCGGGCAGCTGCTGGCACAGCTCGACCCGACGCTGACCGAATCCGATGTCGGTGAATCGACGGCCAAATATCGTGCAGCGCTGGCGAGCTCGGCGCGGCTCACGGCAGAGGTCAATCAAACCCCGCTTGTCTTTCCCGACGAGCTGAAAAGCGATCCCGATCTGATCGCCGCCGAAACCAAGCTCTACGATGCGCGGCTTGGAAACCTGAAACAGACGCTGAAATGGCTGGACGAGTCCCTGGCGCTCAGCCGCCAGGAGCTCAGCGTTAACGAAGGCCTGAGCGAGATGGGAGCGGCAAGCAGCGTCGAGATCATCAGGCTGAAGCGCGAACAGGCGGAACTCGAGCTCAAGAAGGTCGAGGCGACGACGCAATATGTCGTAGAGGCCCGCGAGCAGCTTTCAAAGGCCAATGCCGACGTCGCCTCGCTGCGCTCGGTGATCAAGGGCCGTTCCGACAGCCTAGCGCGCCTGACGCTGCGCTCGCCGGTGCGCGGCATCGTCAAGAATATCGAGGTCTCGACAATCGGCGGCGTCGTGCCGCCGAACGGCAAGCTGATGGATATCATACCGCTCGGCGATCAGTTGATGATCGAAGCGCGCATGTCACCGCGCGATATTGCCTTCGTGCACCCGGATCAGCGGGCGACGGTGAAAATCACCGCCTATGACTACGCGATCTATGGTGGTCTGGAGGGCAAGGTCGTGACGATCTCGCCGGATACGATCCAGGACGAGGTGGATCCCGAGATCTACTATTATCGCGTCTTCGTGAAGACCGAGAAGGATGCGCTGAGCAACGCGGCCGGCAAGCAGTTCCCGATCTCGCCGGGCATGATCGCAACCGTCGACATCCATACCGGCGAGAAGAGCGTGCTCGATTATCTGATCAAGCCCTTCAACAAGGCGCGTGAAGCCATGAGAGAGCGTTGAGGCATGATAGGGCTCATCTCCGACGCCGATCTCGCGGCGCTGCGCGAGCAGGTGCGGCGAGGCAGCCAGGAGCTTCAACACCCCTACCCTGCCTTCGTGCTGTTCATCTCCTTCTCCTCCGGCAAGGAGCGCGCGGCGGTCCGGATTGTGCGTGGCGCAACGTTCGACGCCGTTTGGCAGGCCGGGGTCGCGGCGATACGCGACCTTGGGGAGCAGCAAACGGGTGAGAACTTCTGGCTCCGCATCGATTGGCCGATGGCCGTCGAGGCGACGACTTTCGCTGAGCTTCACCGCATGCTCGCGGGCACCAAGCGAAACTATTTCCGGCTCGGCATCAGATTCGATGAGAATTTCGAGCGTGCCCTCCTTGAGCAGGAGCTGAACGCCAATGCGATGCTCTATGGCGGCAATCATAATCCGACGGCCGAATTCAACGAGGGCAACGTCCGCAACTACTTTCAACGCCGCTTTCCCCGCACTCCCCTGCCAGCCTTTAGTGATGACACACCAGTGCATCTCTTCGCCAGCAAGGGCGCGTTCTTCGATGGCGATACTTTGCACGATCTCTATCCGACTGGCCGCAATGCCGGCCGGCGTGTTGTAGATGCGCTGAGCATCCCGTTGCTCAATTCGCTGATTGCGGCCGGATCCGATTTTCTCGCCGATCAGGTCGGTGCGGACGGGCGTTTCATCTACGGCCTGCATCCATGCTTCGACCGGAGCATCGATAGCTACAATACGCTCAGACACGCCAGCGCGACCTACGCGATGATCGAGGCCTACGAAGTCACACGCAGCCAGTCGTTGCGCGACGCGATCGAGCGTTCTCTGACCCGCATGAGAGACGATTTCATCGTCCGCACGGATTTGCCGGATGGGCGCCCTGCCGCGTTTCTGGTCGAGGCGAATTCCGAGATCAAGCTTGGCGGTAACGCGCTGGCGATCCTTGCGCTCGCCAAGCTGGCTGCGGTGGAAGGCGGCGATGCTGATCACGGGCTGATGTCGCGGCTCGCAGCCGGAATCTCTTTCATGCAGGACGCGGAGAGCGGCGCATTCCGTCACGTTCTCGATTTCCCATCACTCGCCACCAAGGACGCGTTCCGGACGATTTACTTCGAGGGCGAGGCTGCCTTCGCGTTGATGCGCCTTTATGATCTCATCGGAAACGGGGCGTTGTTGGCAGCGGTCCAGCGGTCCTTCTCGCATTTCATCGCAGCCGGCTATGAGAGGCATCACGATCACTGGCTGGCTTATGCCGCCAACGAACTCACCCGCCATTGCCCGCGGGAGGATTATTACCGCTTCGCGATTGCCAATGTCGCCGGTCACTTGGATTTCGTCGCCAACCGGATCACCACCTTCCCCACCCTGCTGGAGCTAATGATGGCGTCTCGGCAGGTGCTGACCCGGCTGGAAGGTGACCGAAAACACGCGCATCTGCTCGGAGACATCGACCGGAGTCGTTTCGGCGCGGCCCTCGAACGCCGGGCCCTCTATCTGCTGAACGGTCACTTCTGGCCGGAGCTCGCAATGTTCATGAAGAACCCTGCACGGATCGCAGGCTCATTCTTCATCCGCCATCACGCCTTCCGGGTGCGCATCGACGATGTCGAGCATTACCTGTCCGGACTGATCGCCTATCGTCGGCAGGCCTTGGAAGCCGCGACAACCGTCGGCCTCGGCCAGCGCAATCTGGCAGGAGATCGCGACGCTCCCGAAGATTGCCCGCAGGCACAGCCTGCGGGGTAAGTGCCTACGTCATTGGTGATGCGTAAATCCCTTCAAAAACAACCGCTTAACGGCCGTTTCTGATGGGGTTGTTTAAAAGTTGTCGCTTTAGGCTGATCCGCTTTGTGAAAATATATTCAATGGCTTAGACAGATATATTGAACTTATTTTCTAGAAATCTTCCGGCCGCCGCATCGATCTGCGGCGGCCGAGCCTTGGGAGGCTAGTCTTTCTTAGATAATGCCGCCACCACCTGCGGCCGAAGCCGGGCGCTCAGCGGCGACCTTCTTGCGGTAGCCGCTGGCGCGGTAGGTGGCGACGGGGTCGATGGCGCCGCCAGCGCGGCGGCGGGCTTCGGCGAGGATCGGCTCGACATCAGCGCGATAGGCGCGCTTCAGCGTTTCGGTCGCCATCAGCGCGTCGTTCTCATCCTGATAACCGGCGAGCGCCTTGCGGTCGACGAGCAAAGCCTGGGCATAGGCGCGGCGGATTTCGTTGGCACTGTTGATCAGGCTCTCGATCGGGTCGGTGACGTTATGCGACTGGTCGATCATATGGGCCGGATTGAAGTCGTTGACCCCGCGCTGTTCGGCATCGACGAGCTCGTTGAAGACGAGGAACAGGCGGTAGGGCTCGATCGAACCGGCATCCAGGTCATCGTCGCCATACTTCGAATCGTTGAAATGGAAGCCGCCAAGCTTGCCGAACTGGATCAGCCGGGCGACGATCATCTCGATATTGGTGTTCGGCGCGTGGTGGCCGAGGTCGACGAGGCACTGCGCCTTGGGGCCGAGCGTCTGGGCGATCAGGTAGTTGGTGCCCCAATCCTGCACGATGGTCGAGTAGAAGGCCGGCTCGTACATCTTATGCTCGGAGAACAGCTTCCAGTCGTCGGGCAGCGCCTTGTAGATGTCGCCCATCGAAGCGAGATAGCGCTCGAATGCCTTGGTGAAATTGCTCTGGCCGGGGAAGTTCGAGCCGTCGCCGATCCAGACGGTCAGCGCCTTGGAGCCGATCGACTTGCCGATCTCGATGCATTCGAGATTGTGCTCGACCGCCTGGGCGCGGGTTGCCGCATCCGTGTGGCTGAGCGAACCGTATTTGTAGGAATGCTTCTGGCCGGGTGCGTCCGAGAAGGTGTTGGAGTTCATCGCATCGAAGCCGAGGCCGAGCGCATCGCCCTTGGCGCGCAGCTCCTTGGCATCGGCCTTGTCCCACGGGATATGCAGCGAGACATTCGGCGTCGCCCGCGTCAACTCGTTGATGACGGAGCAATCGTCGAGCTTGTCGAAGATGCCGCGCGGCTCACCGGTTCCAGGGAAGCGTGCAAAGCGCGTGCCGCCCGTGCCGACGCCCCAGGAGGGAACGGCGACGAAGAACTCGGACACCTTGCGGGTGACGTTTTCGATATCGATGCCGCGGCGCGCAAGCGTAGCGCCGAGCGCGTCGTAATCGTCTTTCAGCGCGGTCGCACGCTTGTCGTTCTGCTGCGCGATTACATCCTTGGAAATCTTGAACTCGGCCATCAATTCCTCCCTGGAACGCGAACCATAGATGACCTGTCGCGTTCTATTGCCTGCATTTTCTCACAACCAAAGGGGCAAACGTGGACGTTATCCGCATTCTTCTAGCGATCATCCTGCCGCCACTCGGCGTATTCATGCAGGTCGGTATCGGCCTGCATTTCTGGCTCAATATATTGCTGACGCTCTGCGGCTACGTGCCGGGGATCATCCATGCAATATGGGTGATCCTCCGGAAATAGCTTACCGCGGGAAGCTCTGCGCGTTGCCGGCGTCGACGTTGATGATGTTGCCCGTCGACTTGGCCGAGAGATCGGACGCCAGGAAGTAGATGGCTTCGGCGATATCTTCCGGGAAGACGTTGAGCTTCAGCATCGAACGCTTGCGGTAATGTTCCTCGAGATCGTCCACTTCGATTTTCGAGGAGGCCGCGCGCTGTTCGCGCCATTCGCCGTTCCAGATCTTCGAGCCGCGCAGAACCGCATCCGGGTTGACCGTATTGACGCGAATGCCCGCTTCCGCCCCTTCGAGCGCCAGGCAGCGTGCGAGATGGATCTCGGCAGCCTTGGCAGTGCAATAGGCAGCCGCATTCGGCGACGAGGCAAGGCCGTTCTTGGAAGCGACGAAGACGACGTTGCCGCCGAGATTCTGCTTGCGGAACAGGCGGAAGGCTTCGCGCGACACCAAGAAGTAACCGGTCGCGAGAATGTCGATATTCTTGTTCCACATCGAAAGCTCGGTGCTTTCGATCGGTGCCGAGGAGGCAATACCGGCGTTGGAGACGAGGATGTCGACGCCGCCGAATTCCACGCAGGATTCGGCGAAGGCCGAGATGACCGCATCTTCCCGGGTGACATCGAGCTTGACGCTGCGAACCGCGTCGGCGCTGTACTTCTTGGCGAAGTCGGCTTCAGCGGCAGAGAGCGCTTCGGCATCGATATCGGCGAGAACCACGCAGGCACCCTCGCCCATCAGGCGGGCGGCCGTAGCGCGGCCGATACCGCCGGCGCCGCCGGTGACGAAGGCAACCTTGCCGGCGAGGCTCTTCGGCTTCGGCATGCGCTGCAGCTTTGCCTCTTCGAGCAGCCAGTATTCGATATCGAAGGCTTCCTGCTCCGGCAGGCCCTGATATTCGGAAACCGTCGAAGCGCCGCGCATGACGTTGATGGCGTTGACGTAGAACTCGCTGGCGATGCGGGCCGTCGCCTTGTCGCGAGCAAACGAGAGCATGCCGACGCCGGGCACCAGGAAGATGACCGGGTTCGCATCGCGCATGGCGGGCGAATTGTCGTGCTTGCAGTCGTTGTAATAGCGGGCGTAATCGGCACGGTAGGCTTCGAGCGCCGCATCGAGACCAGCAATAATCGCATCGACATCGGGCTTTGCGGGATCAAGTTCGACGATGAGCGGGCGGATCTTGGTGCGCAGGAAATGATCCGGGCAGCTGGTGCCGAGCGCGCCGAGCGGGCGCAGGTTCTTCGAATTGACGAATTCGAGCACGGCATCCTGATCATCGAAATGACCGAGCTTGCGCTCCTGCTTGCCGATGCGGCCGCGGATTTCCGGCATCAGGCGGGCCGCAATGGCGCGGCGCTCGGCAACCGGCAGGCTCTCGGTCGCCGCACCGCCGAAGATCGTCTTTCCTTCGGTCTGCTGCGCGAACCACTCGATCGCCTTGTTGATGATATCGAGCGTCAGCTCGTAGCAGGCCTTGGCATCGTTCGCCCAGGTGAAGAGGCCATGGCTTTCGAGCACGACGCCCTTGGCATTCGGGTTGGCCTTGACGAAGGCTTCGAGATCGAGGCCGAGCTGGAAGCCCGGGCGGCGCCAGGGCAGCCAGCCGATATCAGCGCCGAAGATCTGCTGCGTCAATTCCCTGGAATTCTTGGCGGCGGCAATCGCGATGATCGCGTCCGGATGCATGTGGTCGACATGGGTGAACGGCACGAAGCCGTGCAGCGGCGTATCGATCGAGGCAGCGCGTGAGTTCAGGTTGAAGGTGCAGTGCGGCAGGAAGCCGACCATGCGGTCTTCGTCTTCGACACCCTTGTAAATGCTCTTCAGCGAGTCGAGCTTGTCCTGATAGAGCGTCGCGAAGCCATCGAGCTTGATGGTGCCGACATCGCCGCCGGAGCCCTTCACCCAGAGAACCTTGACCTTTTCGCCATTCAGCGGATCGGTTTCCATCACCTTCGCAGAGGTGTTGCCGCCGCCGTAATTGGTGATGCGCTTGTCGGCGCCGAGGAGGTTCGAGCGGTAGAGCAGCTTGCCCGGCTCATCGAGTTTCGCCGCGTAACTGTCATCCCAACGGTTATCAAGAAGCCGAACGGTGGCCGCCATGTCATCCTCCCATGTGAGTTCTTGTGCGCAGAAAGATCCACGCTCTTGTCGTGACGGGTATCGCTCATCAAAGTGCGCGTTGTCAATCGAAAACGATCAAAAACAGTTATTGTGCAGCGCAATATGAAATTTCTTGATCGTTTTTGATTGACAGCTTTTAACCGATACGAAATAAATGTGACACGGAGGAACCAATGCACGAACGCGAACGCCATCGCATCATCATGAGCGCGGTACAGGAGAAGTCGGTCGTCACGATTCAGGATATCGCTGAACTGACCGAGGCTTCCGAGGCCACGATCCGTCGTGACATTGCGGCCCTTCACGTGCAGGGTAAGATCCGTCGCGTGCGCGGCGGCGCCGAGGCCGTTCACCCGCCGCAGCTGGGCAACCTTGCAGGCCGTCCGTTCCGGGTGTCAGAATCAGTCAACATCGATAAGAAGCGCGCAATTGCCCGCGCAGCCGTCGATCTCTGCGATCCCGGCGACGCCATCATTATCAATGGCGGCACCACGACATTCCAGATGGTTCACTTCATGTCCGGCCACCGGATGCAGGTGATGACCAATTCCTTCGCGATTGCCGAACATCTGGTGAAGCATTCGAAGAATACGGTGACGGTTCCGGGCGGCGTGATCTATCGCGAGCAGAGCCTGATCCTGTCGCCCTTCGACAATGACGCGATCCGTCATTTCTATGCACGCCGCTTCTTCTTCGGTGCCCAGGGCGTCGGCCCGCACGGCATCATGGAAGCCGATGCGCAGATCATTCAGAGCGAACAGAAGTTGATGCATCAGGCCGACGAGCTCGTCGTCATGGTCGATTCAAGCAAGTTCCGCCGCCGCTCGAGCCTCATTCTGTGCCCGCTCGAGCGCGTTTCGACGATCATTACGGACGATGGCATCCCGGAGGAGGCCGTCCGGATGATCGAGGATGCAGGTATCAAGCTCGTGATCGCGAGCGCAGCCGCACAGGCGGCAAGGGAGGATTCCTCGTCGGTCGCCTGAGGGGCGCCGGCCGGATGTCGTTAGACTTAATCAACGTGGGAGGATGAAAGCATGAAACTCGCAAAGAAACTTGCAATCGGCGTGGCATTTGCCGTCGCCGTGATGGCCGGCTCGGCCAGCGCCAAGGACATCAAGATCGGTCTCGTCGTGAAGTCGCTGGGCAACGGCTTCTTCGACGCCGCCAACAAGGGCGCGCAGGAAGCAGCCAAGGAACTCGGCGGCGTGGAAGTGATCTACACCGGCCCGACCTCGACGACCGCAGAAGGCCAGATCGAAGTCATCAACTCGCTGATCGCCCAGGGCGTCGATGCGATCGCTATCTCGGCAAACGATCCGGACGCTGTCGTTCCGGCCCTCAAGAAGGCTGCTCAGCGCGGCATCAAGGTCATCTCCTGGGACTCCGGCGTTGCACCTGAAGGCCGTATCCTGCAGCTGAACCCGTCGTCCAACGAGCTGATCGGCAAGATGTGCCTGACGCTCGTCAAGGATCACCTCGAAGGCGGCAAGGGCGATTTCGCCATCCTGTCGGCAACGACGACCTCGACGAACCAGAACATCTGGATCGACCAGATGAAGAAGCAGCTGAAGGACTTCGCTGGTCTGAACCTCGTCACCACGGTGTACGGCGACGACCTCTCCGACAAGTCCTACCGCGAAGCTGAAGGCCTCCTGAAGTCCAACCCGAACGTTAAGGTCATCGTCGCTCCGACGACGGTCGGCGTTCTCGCCGCTTCCAAGGTTGTCGAAGACAAGGGCCTCGTCGGCAAGGTCTACGTCACGGGGCTCGGCCTGCCGTCCGAAATGGCCGGCGCGATCAAGTCGGGTGCGACGAAGGAATTCGCCATCTGGAACCCGATCGATCTCGGCTACTCGGCAACGCAGATCGCCTATCACCTCGTCAAGGGTGATGCCGATGGCAAGCCGGGCACGGAAATCGAAGCCGGCCGCATGGGCAAGATCAAGATCGACGACAAGGGCGAAGCCGCCATGTCCGATCCGTTCGTCTACAACGCTTCGAACATCGACCAGTTCTCCAAGGTCTTCTGATCCTACGGAAACATCCAGACACCCGGCGGCTCCATGCCGCCGGGCTTCTCTTTCTTCATGGTTTTGCTGATGACGACTGCCCTTCAAGAACCAGTCCAGGCCACACGGCCCGATGACGCGCCCGCCATTCTCGAAATGCGCGGCATTTCGCAGATATTTCCGGGCGTGAAGGCGCTCGATAATGTCAGCATTGCGCTCTATCCGGGCAAGGTCACGGCGCTGATTGGTGAAAACGGCGCCGGCAAGTCGACGCTGGTCAAGATCTTGACCGGCATCTACCGCCCGAACGAAGGCGAGATCATCGTCGATGGGCAGACCGTCAGCTTTACGAGCGCGCAGGCCGCGATCGACGCAGGCGTCACCGCCATCCATCAGGAAACCGTGCTCTTCGACGAGCTGACGGTTGCCGAAAACATCTTTCTCGGCCATGCGCCGAAAACCCGCTTCCGCACCATCGACTGGAAGGCGATGAACGAGCGCTCGAAGGAGCTGCTGATCTCGCTGGAAAGCAATATCGATCCGACGATCCGCCTCAAGGACCTCTCGATTGCGCAGCGCCATCTGGTGGCGATCGCCCGCGCTTTGTCGATCGAGGCCCGCATCGTCATCATGGACGAGCCGACGGCCGCCCTTTCGCGTAAGGAGATCGACGATCTCTTCCGCATCGTCCAGGGCCTGAAGGCCAAGGGCAAGGCGATCCTCTTCATCAGCCACAAGTTCGACGAGCTCTACGAGATCGCCGACAATTTCGCCGTCTTCCGCGACGGCAAGGCCGTCGGCGCCGGGCGCCTCAAGGAGACGCCGCAGGATACGATCGTCAAGATGATGGTCGGCCGCGATGTCGAGAACGCCTTCCCGAAGATCGACGTGGCGATCGGTGCTCCCGTCATGAGCGTCGAGAAATACTGTCACCGCACCGAATTCCGCGACATTTCCTTCACGCTGCGCAAGGGCGAAATCCTCGGCGTCTACGGCCTGATCGGCGCCGGCCGCTCCGAGCTCAGCCAGTCGCTGTTCGGCATCACCAAGCCGCTCTCCGGCCGCCTGACGCTGGAAGGCAAGGAGCTTTCGATCAATTCGCCGCTCGATGCGATCCGCGCCGGCATCGTCTATGTGCCGGAAGAGCGCGGCCGCCATGGCCTAGCGCTGCCGATGCCGATCTATCAGAACATGACCCTGCCGTCGCTGACGCGCACCTCGCGCAAGGGCTTCCTGAAGGCTGCGGAAGAATTCGCCCTCGCCCGCCAATATGCCGAGCGGCTGGATCTGCGCGCCGCAGCGCTCTCCGTTCCCGTCGGCACGCTGTCGGGCGGCAACCAGCAGAAGGTCGTCATCGGCAAGTGGCTCGCCACTATGCCGAAGGTCATCATTCTCGACGAGCCGACAAAGGGCATCGATATCGGCTCCAAGGCCGCCGTCCACGGCTTCATCAGCGAGCTCGCCGCCGAGGGCCTGTCGATCATCATGATCTCTTCGGAACTGCCCGAAATCATCGGCATGTCGGACCGCGTTCTGGTGATGAAGGAAGGCCTTTCGGCCGGTCTCTACGACCGCGACAAACTCTCGCCGGAAGTGCTGGTGCGCGCGGCGACCGGAAATGCGTGAGGTAAAAGCATGGCAAGACTGATCAGAAAACGCGAAACCCTGCTTTTCGTCATCATCGTCGTGATGATCGGCATCTTCTCGACGCGCGCCGCCGATTTCGCGACGCCGTCGAACCTCGCCGGCATCTTCAATGACACCTCGATCCTGATCATTCTGGCGCTGGCGCAGATGACGGTCATTCTCACAAAGTC
This sequence comes from Rhizobium sp. 21-4511-3d, assembly GCF_053522545.1. Taxonomy (NCBI): domain Bacteria; kingdom Pseudomonadati; phylum Pseudomonadota; class Alphaproteobacteria; order Hyphomicrobiales; family Rhizobiaceae; genus Rhizobium; species Rhizobium sp. 21-4511-3d. The sequence goes on from NZ_JBNWCF010000023.1 coordinate 28,800, forward strand.
GATCGACCTCTCCGTCGCAGCCAATCTTGCCTTTACCGGCATGGCGATCGCCATGCTGAATGCCGCCTATCCCGGTATCCCATTGATCGTGCTGATCGTCGCGGCAATTGCCATCGGCGCCGCGCTCGGCGCCATAAACGGCTTCCTCGTCTGGGCGCTCGAGATACCGCCGATCGTCGTGACGCTGGGCACGCTGACGATCTATCGCGGCATGGCCTTCGTTCTCTCGGGCGGCGCCTGGGTCAACGCCCATCAGATGACGCCGACTTTCCTCTCCGTCCCGCGCGAACCTATCCTCGGCCTGCCGGTCTTGAGCTGGGTCGGCATCATCATCGTGCTTCTGATGTACATGCTCCTGAAATACACGCAGTTCGGCCGCTCGGCCTATGCGACCGGCGGCAATCCGACAGCTGCCGTCTATGCCGGGATCGATACCGGCTGGACGAAGTTCCTCGCCTTCGTGCTCTCGGGTGCGCTGGCGGGCCTTTCGAGCTATCTCTGGGTCTCGCGCTATGCCGTCGCCTATGTCGATATCGCCAACGGCTTCGAGCTCGACAGCGTTGCGGCCTGCGTCATCGGCGGCATCTCGATTGCCGGTGGCGTCGGCTCGGTCATCGGCACGGTGCTCGGCGCGCTGTTCCTCGGCGTCATCAAGAACGCCCTTCCCGTCATCGGCATTTCGCCCTTCACGCAGATGGCGATTTCAGGAACGGTCATCATCCTCGCCGTCGTCTTCAACGCCCGGCGCGAGCGCAATCGCGGCCGCATCATCCTGCGGGACAAGGCAGCAGCAGAGGTGGCAGCATGAGCACCGTTTCGTCAGCAACGCCGGAAAAGCGCGTCATTCCCGATCGGCTGGGCACGCCGCTGCGCCGCATCATGTCGAGCTGGGAAGTCCTGCTCTTCGGCGTCGCCGTGCTGATCTTCATCTTCAATTCCGTGGCGTCGCCCTATTTTCTCGATGCCTGGAACCTCTCGGACGCGACCTTCAACTTCACCGAAAAGGCGATGATTGCCTTTGCCATGGCGCTGCTCGTCATTGCCGGTGAAATCGACCTCTCGGTCGCCGCCATCATCGCGCTTGCCTCGACGGCGATGGGTGCGGCCGTTCAGGCCGGCTTCGGCACGCCCGTCATCGTGCTGATCGGCATCGGAACCGGCCTCCTTTGCGGCATCTTCAACGGCTTCCTGGTTTCGGTGATGAAACTGCCGTCGATCGTCGTGACCATCGGCACGATGAGCCTGTTCCGCGGCATTTCCTATATCGTGCTCGGCGACCAGGCCTACGGCAAGTATCCGGCGGATTTCGCCTATTTCGGCCAGGGCTATGTCTTCTGGGTGTTCTCGTTCGAATTCGTGCTGTTCATCGTGCTGGCAATCGCTTTCGCGATCCTGCTGCATGCCACGAATTTCGGCCGCCAGATCTACACGATCGGCAACAACGAGTTCGCCGCCCGCTTCTCCGGCATTCCGGTCGAGCGCATCAAGTTCATCCTCTTCGTGCTGACAGGCGTGATGAGCGGCATCGCCGCCGTCTGCCTGACCTCGCGCCTCGGCTCGACGCGCCCGTCGATCGCCCAGGGATGGGAGCTCGAAGTGGTGACCATGGTGGTGCTCGGCGGCGTATCGATCCTCGGCGGCTCCGGCACGATCGGCGGCGTCGTCATCGCCGCCTTTGTCATGGGCCTCGTCACCTTCGGCCTCGGCCTGCTCAACGTGCCCGGCATCGTCATGTCGATCTTCATCGGCCTGCTCTTGATCATCACCATCGCCATTCCGATCATCGCCCGCCGCATCAAGCTGATGAGCTCCAAATGACCTTGCAGAAACACGCCTTCAAGATGAAGCTCAATCCGGGCATGGAAGCCGAATACATCAGGCGGCATGACGAGATCTGGCCGGAACTGGTTGATCTCCTGCATAAATCCGGTGCCAGCGATTACTCGATCCATCTCGACCGCGAGACCAGCACGCTGTTTGGCGTGCTGACGCGCAAGGCCGATCACACGATGGCGAGTCTTCCCGAGCATCCGGTGATGAAGAAGTGGTGGGCGCATATGGCCGACATCATGGCTAGTAACCCCGACAATTCGCCCGTCCAAAGCGATCTCGTCACCGTCTTCCATATGCCATGAGCAGCTACCGCCGCATCGCCGTTCTCGATATCGGCAAGACCAACGCCAAGGTCGTCGTCCTCGACGCCGAAACCGGCGCCGAGATCGCTTCCGCCAAGATGGCGAATACCGTTCTGAAGGACGGGATCTATCCGCATTACGATGTCGAAGCGCTCTGGTCCTTCATGCTCGATGCCTTCCGGCGCTTCGCCAGGGAGCCGGGTTTCGAGGCAATCTCGATCACCACCCATGGTGCATCGGCGGCCCTTCTCGATGCCGGTGGCAATCTGGCCATGCCGGTGCTCGACTACGAACACAAATATCCCGCCGCGATCCGCGATGCCTATACCGCGCTCCGCCCGCCCTTCAGCGAGACCTATTCGCCGCGTCAGACGATGGGCCTGAATATCGGCGCCCAGCTGCATTATCAGAAGACGGCTTTTCCGGAGGAGTTCGCGAAGGTCGCCGCGATCGTCACCTACCCGCAATATTGGGCAGCGCGACTGACCGGCGTTGCCGCCAACGAGGCGACGTCGCTTGGCTGCCATACCGATCTATGGAACCCGAAGACCGGGCAATATTCGACGCTTGTCGATGCACTCGGCATTCGCGATCTGATGGCGCCGATCCGCTCGGCCTTCGATACTCTTGGCCCGCTGCTGCCCGAGATTGCCGATGACATCGGCCTCTCCGTCCCGATCTATTGCGGCATCCACGATTCAAACGCCTCGCTGCTGCCGCATCTGGTTGCCCGCGAAGCGCCCTTCGCCGTCGTCTCGACCGGCACCTGGGTCGTCAATTTCGGCGTCGGTGGTGATCTGGAACATCTCGATGCGAAGCGCGATGCGCTCGCCAATGTCGATGCCTATGGTCGCGCCGTCCCCTCCTCCCGTTTCATGGGCGGGCGTGAGTTCGAGATACTTTCGGCCGAGATAGGCAAGGTTTCCGAGGAGGACGCGATCGCTGCCCTGCCATCCGTCATTTCCGGCAAGATCATGCTACTGCCCAACGTGGCGCCTGGTTCCGGTCCCTTCCCCGGACGGGAAAGACAATGGATCAATGGCGATGCGGCAAGCCCTGCCGAGCGCTATGCGGCCGCGTGTCTCTATCTGGCGCTGATGAGCCAAGCCTGCCTCGATCTGATTGGTGCCAAGGGGCCTGTGATCGTCGAGGGACCGTTCTCGACGAACGGTCTTTATCTCAAGCTCATGGCAGCGCTGACGCAGCGTGAGGTCATCGCGCTTCCCGGCTCGACCGGCACCAGCCAGGGCGCTTCGCTGCTGACCGGCGTCAAGCCGGCGCCGACCAAGGAGACGCGTTTCGCGCCGTCCGATATCGCCGGGCTCGTGGCCTATCGCGCCGCTTGGTATGCGCTGACGGAATAACAGTCTTTCCAAGGCCGCGCTTTACCCCATCTATCTCAGGCGTTTAGTTTGCGCGCACACATCAGGTGGAGGAAATACCATGACAGATTCAGCCTTCGATCCGCGCGCCCTTGCGGCCAAGCTTCGCAGCCTTCGCAACGCCGGCAAGCAGGCCTCCACCGCGGAGTTCCCGCTGCCCGGCGACCATCGCCAGGCCATGGATGCGCAGAATTTCCTTTCGGCCGAGGAAGGCATTCGCAGCAATGCCTGGAAGGTCGCGATGCCGGCGGACAATCAGCCGGTGACGGCGCCGCTGCATCCCTATGTCGAAGCCGTATCGGGCGCGAAGCTCCCCTGGGTCGCGGGCATGAAGTACGAAGCGGAGATCGCGGTGCGCCTCGGCAAGGATCTGCCGATCCGCAGCGGCGGCAAATACACCCGCGCCGAGATCGCGGATGCCGTTGCTGATGCCTATCTCGGCGTCGAGCTGTCGTGGACCGCGGTCGCCGAGGGCAACAAGATTTCTCCGCTGCTCTTCCTCGCAGACCGCCTTGCCAATCTCGGCTATGTGCTCGGTCCGGCGCTGCCGCGGTCGATCCTCGATACCTGCACCGGCACGCCGCTGAAGGTGACGCTGAACGGCCAGCCGATCTATGATGCGACGGCCCAGCATGTGAAGGTTGATGTGCTCACCTGGCTGGTCGACTATGCCAACGACTCGTTCCGGCCGGACAGCTCGTTGCGCTCCGGCGCAGTCATCACCACCGGCTCGCTCTGCGGCGCGATCGAGCTCGCCTCGGGCGGCGAGCTCGACACGACGCTCGGCGATGCCAGGATGCACCTGTCGCTGACGCAGTAATCAGTCCCTGTTGCGGAACATCTCGATGATGGCGGAAAAGTCCTTTCCGCCATTGCCGAGCTTTTCGAACAACGCATAGAGCTGCGCCGCCTCGGCGCCGAGCGGCGTCGATGCGCCGCTGGCAAGTGCAGCCTCCTGCGACAGCCGCAGGTCCTTGAGCATCAGAGCGGCGGCAAAGCCCGGCTTATAGTCATTATTGGCGGGCGATGTCGGCACCGGCCCGGGAACCGGGCAGTAGGTATTGATCGACCAGCATTGGCCCGACGAGGTCGAGGCGACATCGAACAGCGCCTGATGCGCGAGACCGAGCTTTTCGGCGAGCACGAAGGCCTCGCAGACGCCGATCATCGAAATGCCCAAGATCATGTTGTTGCAGATCTTGGCGGCCTGCCCCGCTCCCGCCTCGCCGCAGTGGACGATCTTCTTGCCCATCGCCTCGAGGATGGGCATCGCCTTGGCGAAGCTCTCGTCTGATCCACCGGCCATGAAGGTCAGCGTTCCCGCCGTCGCCCCGCCGGTGCCGCCGGAGACCGGCGCATCGAGCGACAGGCAGCCCGCCGCTTTGGCGAGATCATGCGCTTTGCGCGAACTTTCGACATCGATCGTCGAGCAGTCGATGACCAGCGAACCCTCTGCCGCCGATTGCAGGATATCGGCCCAGGCGGTCAGCACATGCTTGCCCTGCGGCAGCATGGTGACGATGATCTCGGCATCCTTGACGGCCTGGCTGGCATGGCTGGCGGGCTTCACGCCGCTCTCTTCCGCCGCCTTCAGCACCGTTGCGGCGAGGTCGAAGCCGGTCACCTGATGGCCGGCCTTGACGAGATTGGCAGCCATCGGGCCGCCCATATTACCGAGGCCGATGAACGCGATCCGTGCCATTGGTGTCTCCTATCTGTTGTCTTCCAGGATCATGGCCGCCGCCTTTTCGGCGATCATGATCACAGGCGAATTGGTGTTTCCCGAGGTGATCGACGGCATGATCGAGGCATCGGCGATCCGGAGCCGCCCAAGCGCCCGCATCTTCAGCCGCGGATCGACGACGCTCTCGCGATCGCCGCCCATCCGGCAGGTGCCGACGGGGTGGAAGATCGTCGTGCCGATATCGCCCGCCGCCTGCGCCAGTTCCTCGTCGCTCCGATAGGACGGGCCGGGCTTGAACTCCTCCGGGTGGAAGCGAGCGAAAGACGGCTGTGCCACGATCCGCCGCGTCAGCTTTATCGATCTGACAGCTATGTCGCGATCGCGTTCCGTCGAGAGGTATTTCGGCGCGATCGTCGGCTGCATGGCGAAATCCGGGCTTGAGAGATGCACCGAACCGCGGCTTTCCGGCCGCAGATTGCAGACGCTCGCCGTGATCGCCGGGAAGGCGTGGACGGGGTCGCCAAACTTGTCGAGCGAGACAGGCTGCACATGATATTGCAGGTCGGGCGTCTCCTTGTCCGGTCCCGATCGGGTGAAGATGCCGAGCTGGCTCGGCGCCATCGCCATCGGGCCGGAACGGCGCAGCAGATATTCGAGCCCGATCGCCGCCTTGCCGATCAGCTTCGTCGCTTTCTCGTTCAGCGTCGGAACGCCGGTTACCTTGTAGGCCAGCCGCAGCTGCAGGTGATCCTGCAGGTTCTCGCCGACGCCCCTGACTTCGCTGACAACGTCGATGCCAGCATTCTGCAGCACGTCACCCCGGCCGATGCCTGACAGTTCCAGGATATGTGGCGTCCCGATCGATCCGGCCGAAAGGATCGTCTCCTTCGACGCATAGGCCTGCCTGGCGGTGCCGCCATGCTGGAACTCGACGCCGGTGACCACGCCATCCTCGATCAGCAGCCGGCGCACCTGCGCCTTGGTCATGACCTTGAGATTGCCGCGCTTCATGGCCGGGCGCAGGAACGCCTTGGTGGCATTCCAGCGGATGCCGGAGCGCTGGTTGACGTCGAAGTAACCGGAGCCCTCGTTCGTTCCGCGATTGAAATCCTCGGTGACGGGAATGCCCGCTTCCTTCGCCGCCTGCTGGAAGGCGTCGAGCACCGCCCATTTGACGCGCGCCTTCTCCACCCGCCATTCCCCGCCGGCGCCGTGCATATCGTCCTTGCCGCGGTAGTGATCCTCCGACTTGCGGAAGAAGGGCAGCACGTCGTCCCAGCTCCAGCCGGGGCAGCCCATCTGCCGCCAGAGGTCGTAGTCGCGGGCCTGGCCGCGCATATAGATCATGCCGTTGATCGACGAGCAGCCGCCGAGCACCTTTCCGCGCGGGTAGTTGAGCGCCCGGCCATTCAGCCCATCTTCCGGCGCCGTCGTGAAGCACCAATCGGTGCGCGGGTTGTTGATGCAGTAGAGATAACCGACCGGAATATGGATCCAGTGGTAGTTGTCGTTGCCCCCAGCCTCCAGCAGCAGGACGCGATTGTTCCGGTCCTCAGACAGGCGGTTGGCCAGCACGCAGCCCGCGCTGCCGGCGCCGATGATGATATAGTCGTAGCGATCCATCTTCAGCACCAGCCGCTCAGCGGCGATAGACAAAGCCCAGCTTGCGGCCGATCCGCGACGCGTAGAACTCGCCGATGATACCACGCCGGAAAATCAGCACGCAGACCATGAAGACGACGCCGGTGATGATCGTCACCGGAAATTCCGAAGTCGCGAGATAGTTCTGCAGCGTCACCACAAGCCCGGCGCCGAAGATCGGGCCGATCAGCGTGCCGATGCCGCCAAGCAGCGTCATCAGGATCACCTCACCCGACATCTGCCAGGCGACATCGGTCAGTGTCGCGAACTGGAAGACCAGCGATTTGACCGCCCCCGCAAGCCCGGCAAGCGCCGCCGACATGACGAAGGCGCCGAGCTTGTAGCGGGCGACGGAATAGCCGAGCGAGACGGCGCGCTGCTCGTTCTCGCGGATCGATTTCAGGATCATGCCGAAGGGCGAATTGATGAAGCGCCAGATGATCAGCAGCCCGATGATGAAGACGGCGAGCACGAAGAAATACATGTTCGTCGAGTCGTTCAGGTCGATGAAGCCGAGAAGATGCCCGCGCGGGACCGACTGGATGCCGTCCTCGCCCTCGGTGAACTCTGCCTGCAGGCAGAAGAAGAAGAACATCTGCGACAGCGCCAGCGTGATCATCGCGAAATAGATGCCCTGCCGGCGGATCGCGATGTAGCCCATCACAAGCCCGAGGAAGGCAGCTCCCGCGACGCCGACGAGAATGCCGAGCTCCGGCGGCAGGCCCCATTCCTTCACCGTATAGGCGGTGAAATAGGCCGCACCGCCGAAGAAGGTCGCGTGGCCGAAGGAAAGCAGCCCGGTATAGCCGAGCAGCAGGTTGAAGGCACAGGCGAAGAGCGCGAAGCACAGGAGCTTCATCAGGAAGATCGGGTAGAAGAAGAACGGCGCCAGCAGCAGAAGCAGCAGGCCGATGACCAGGAATCCGGCCTGCACCGATAGTGCTGTCCGGCTCTTTTCCGTGCGGATGGTTTCGGTGATGTCAGTCATGTCAGGCATCCCGGCCGAAGAGGCCCGCAGGCCGGATGAGAAGGACGATCGCCATGATCACGAAGATCACGATGTTCGACGCCTCAGGATAGAACACCTTGGTCAGGCCCTCGGCAATGCCGAGCACGTAGCCCGTGACGATTGCTCCCATGATCGAGCCCATGCCGCCGACGACCACGACGGCAAAGACGACGATGATGATATTCGACCCCATCAGCGGCGAGACCTGATAGATCGGCGCCGCCAAGACACCCGCGAAGGCCGCAAGACCGGCGCCGAGCGCGTAGGTCAGCGTCAGCAGCAGAGGCACGTTGACGCCGAAGACCTGCACCAGCGTCGTGTTTTCGGTGGCGGCACGCAGATAGGCGCCGAGCTTGGTCTTCTCGATCAGCAGCCATGTACCGATGCAGATCACCAGCGAAACGATGACCACCCAGCCGCGATAGATCGGCAGGAACATGAAGCCGAGATTGGTGCCGCCGGCAAGTGCTGCGGGCGTCGCATAGGGCTGGCCGGAGGAGCCGTAGAGATAGCGGAACGTCCCCTCGATCGCCAGCGCCATGCCGAAGGTGAAGAGCAGGCCATAGAGCGGATCGAGGTCATAGAGACGCCGCAGGAACAACCGCTCGATGACGGCCCCGAACAGACCGACGACAACGGGGGCGAGAATGAGCGCCGGCCAATAGCCGATCCCGCCATAGGCGAGCATGAGATAGGCGACAAAGGCGCCGAGCATATATTGGGCGCCGTGGGCGAAATTGATGACCCGCAACAGGCCGAAGATGATGGCGAGGCCGAGGCTCAGCAGCGCGTAGAAGGAGCCATTGATCAGGCCGATCAGCAACTGGCCGAGAAATGCCTGGAGGGGGATGCCGAAGATCATGGTCATGAGGCACCCCGCTCGAGGTGAGAAACCAAGGCGCTGGCCTCCCCACGTCCCTCATCCCTGTGCTTGTCACAGGGATCCAGCCGGCCCAAGTCCTTGGGCCGGAAAGACTCCCCCGCACCGCAGACGCGGCGCTGCTGGATTCCTGTGACAAGCACAGGAATGAGGGAGGAGATGTCAGAGGCTTGTATCGGGGCGTTCATCAGCAAGGTCACCATTCCCTAGACCCCCAAAACCTTGTGCAGCGTATCCATACGCTGCGGCAGTTCGCCAACCGGGAACTCCGAGACGACCTGCCCGTGATCCATCAGGTAAAACCGGTCGGCGATGCGGCTGGCGAAGCGGAAGTTCTGCTCGACGAGCAGGATCGTCATGCCGCGCTGTTTTAGCGTCTTCAGCACCTCGCCGATGCGCTGGACGATGACGGGCGCCAATCCTTCCGTTGGCTCATCCAGCAGCAGCATCTTCACGCCGGTGCGCAGCACGCGGGCGATCGCCAGCATCTGCTGTTCACCGCCGGAAAGCTTTGTGCCGGAGCTTGCCCGCCGCTCGTAGAGGTTCGGGAAGAGTTCGTAGATCTCGTCGATCGTCATCCCGCCTTCGGCGACGACGGGTGGTAGAAGCAGGTTTTCCGAGACGGTCAACGTCGAGAAGATGCCACGCTCCTCCGGAACGAAGCCGATCCCCTTATGCGCCGTCTTGTGCAGCGGCACCTGCATCATGTCGGTTCCGGCGAAGCTGATCTTTCCCTTTCGGGCGCGCACGATGCCGGTGATGGTGCGCAGCGTCGTCGTCTTGCCGACGCCGTTGCGGCCGAGGATGGTGATCGTCTCGCCCTCGCCGACGGTCATGTCGATGCCGTGCAGGATATGGCTTTCGCCGTACCAGGCATTCAGCCCCTGAATTTCCAGCAATGCCGCCATCAGCCCTCCTCCGAGCCCATATAGGCCTGGCGCACACGCGGATCCTGGCTGACTGTCGCGTAATCGCCCTCGGCGAGGATCTCGCCTCGCTGCAGCACGGTAACATGCTGGCAGATATTGGCGACGACGGAGAGGTTGTGCTCGACCATCAGCACGGCCCGGTCGCGGGCGACATCGCGGATGATGGCGGAAACGACGCTGACATCCTCCTGCCCCATGCCCGCCATCGGCTCGTCGAGCAGCAGCACCTTGGGATCGAGCGCCAGCGTCGTGGCGATCTCCAGCACGCGCTTGCGGCCATAGGAAAGATCGGCGGCGATCGCATCGCGCTCCTTGGAAAGGCCGACGCTCGCCAATAGCTGCTCGGCCCGTCCGGTCAGCTGATCGAGGGCCGAAAGCGGCCGCCAGAATTGCGTCGACAGATTGTTCGGCCGCTGCAGCGCGACGCGGACATTGTCGAGCACGGTGAGATGCGGAAAGACCGCCGAAATCTGGAAGGAGCGCACGAGCCCCATGCGCGCCACCCGGTCGGGCGGCGTCCTGGTGATATCGGTGCCCATCAGCGTGATCGTGCCCGCCGTCGGCTGTAGGAACTTGGTGAGCAGGTTGAAGACCGTGGTCTTGCCCGCCCCGTTCGGGCCGATCAGCGCATGGACGCTGGCATCATGGACATCGAGATCGACATTCTTCACCGCCGTGAAGCCGCCGAAATCCCGTCTCAGACCGCGGGCGGAAAGAACCACCCGCGGCTTCGTGTCAGTCACTGGTGCGGAAACCGCCATGGATCACTTCACCAGATCGCAGCCGCTCTTGGCGGGATCGATATAGGCTTCCTTGCCGGGAATCGTGGCGAGCACGTTGTAGTAATCCCACGCCTCCTTGCTCTCGTCAGGCTTCTTGACCTGCAGCAGATACATGTCGTGGATCATGCGACCGTTGGCGCCGACTGTGCCGCCGCGGCCGAAGACGTCGTCGACAGGCATTTCGTGCAGCTGCTTGGCAACGGCTTCCGTCTCGTCTGTGCCGGCCTTCTGCACGGCCTTCAGATATTGCAGCACGGCGGAATAGGTGCCGGCATGGATCATGTTCGGCATCTTGCCGGTGCGATCGAAGAACTTCTTCCCGAAAGCGCGGCTCTCATCGTCGCGGTTCCAGTAATAGCCTTCCGTCAGCGTCAGGCCCTGCGCCGCTTCGAGGCCGAGGCCGTGGACTTCAGCCAGCGTGAAGAGCAGAGCCGCAAGGCGCTGGCCGCCCTGGACGATGCCAAACTCGGCCGCCTGCTTGATGGCGTTCGCGGTATCGAGACCGGCATTGGCAAGGCCGATGACCTTGGCGCCAGAAGACTGCGCCTGCAGCAGGAAGGAGGAGAAATCCTGGCTCGACAGCGGGTGACGCACCGAACCGACGATCGTGCCACCATTCGCCTTGACGAAATCGCCGGTCTGCTGCTCCAGCGAATAGCCGAAGGCATAGTCGGCCGTCAGGAAGAACCAGCTGTCGCCGCCCTGCTTGACGAGCGCACCGCCGGTGCCGACTGCAAGAGCGTGCGTGTCATAGGCCCAATGGAAGCCGTAGGGGCTGCAGGCCTTGCCTGTGAGGTCGGTGGTCGCAGCACCGGTGACGATATCGATCTTCTTCTTTTCCTTGGCGACGGCCTGGACGGCGAGCGCCACCGAGGATGTCGTCAGCTCCATGATCGCATCCACCTGCTCGGTGTCATACCACTGGCGGGCAATGTTCGAGGCAACGTCGGGCTTGTTCTGGTGGTCGGCATCGACGATCTCGATCGGCATGTCGAGCACCTTGCCGCCGAAATCCTCGACCGCCATCTTGGCGGCCTCGACCGAAGACTTGCCGCCGAAATCGGCATAGACGCCGGACTGATCGTTCAGGATACCGATCTTGACCTTGCCATCGGAAACCGTCGCGCTCTGCGCGAAGACGGCCGTGCTGCTTGCAAGCAGAAATGCAACGGATGCAATGAAGCTCTTTCGCATATGTCTCTCCTCCCAGAGATTGGCAGATTGCGAGTCTGTTCAAATTTGACGAGCCGTCCTCCTCAAGACAGCCATTCAACGATCACGGAATTTTTCCGCCGAGGCAACCAAGCGTTTACAAATAATTCCAAACAGTATCTGTTCATTTTTGCACAGAACCGTACCAGAAGCGCTGAATCCGGCCTCGCGACGACACCCCGCCGCAGCCGGCATTAGACCAAAGGCTAAGACCGACACGGAGCCGAATGACAAATTCCTCGCAGTTTACTTGGGACGACCTGCAGTTTTTTCTAGCGGTGGCCAGAACCGGGCAGCTGTCGACGGCGGCGCGGCAGTTGCGGACCAGTCACGCGACGGTGTCGCGGCGGATCGACCGGCTGGAATTTGCGCTGAAGGTGAAGCTGTTCGAGCGTAATCCGCGCGGCTATGTGCTGACGGCGATGGGAAACCGGTTTGTCGAGACCGCCGAGAAGATGGAGCAGGAGACGGAGCGGCTGCGCGCCGATCTTGCCACCGGTGCGATGGCGCAGCGTGGTGTCGTGCGCCTCAGCGCGCCTGAAGGCTTTGCCAATTTCTTCTTTGCGACCGTGCTGCCGCAATTTGCGGAGCGGCATCCGCATCTGTCGCTCGAGCTTGTCACGATCCAGCAGATCATGTCGCTGTCGCGCAAGGAGGCGGATATCAGCGTCGTGCTCGATGAACCGAAGGGCGGCCCCTACTATGCCGAGAAGCTCACCGACTATCATCTGCAGGTCTATGGATCGCGGGATTATCTCGACGCCAGCGCCCCGGTCTTGAGCCGCGAAGATCTGCTGTCGCATCCGTTCATCAGCTATATCGAGGAGATGATCTTTGCCCCGGGCCTCGACTACCTCGGCGACGTCCACCCGCGCATCCGGCCGCAATTCCAGAGCTCCAGCATTTTCGCGCAGCTGACGGCGACGCGTAACGGGCTGGGGCTGTGCGTGCTGCCTTATTTCTTCGCCAGCCGCTATCCGGAGCTCGAGCGCGTGCTGCCCGACGAGGTGGATCTGACCCGCAGCTACTGGATCACCTGTCATCAGGACCTGAAACAGGCGCCGCGCGTACGCGCCGTGATCGATTTCCTGCGCGAGGCCGTGACCTGGCTGGATGCCCGGTTCATTCCGCCCTTTGCCGTGCAGACCGGGCGCAAGGGCGGGTGAGTGTTTCAGTACCGGCGAGGCCGTCAGGCGGCTTGCCTGCTGCCTGACACAAGGCGCATGATGCGACATCGTTCGAGTCTATTTGCCCCATGAATTCAGAACCGGATATTGCCATCATCGGAGCGGGCGCCGCAGGCGTCGGCGCAGCAAGAAGGCTTGCGGCAAGCGGCCTCTCGGTTTCCGTCTTCGAAGCCCTGCCCCGCATCGGCGGCCGTGCCTGGACGTTGCAGACACCTGTCGCCGCGATCGATCTCGGTTGCGGCTGGCTGCATTCCGGCGACCGCAATCCCTGGACGCGGATTGCCGAAGACGCCGGGATTTCAGTCGATCGCAAGCCAAGCGCCTGGCAGCGCCAGGATCGCGACCTCGGCTTTCCGCAGGCCGAACGTGAGGCTGCCCGCGCCGCTTTTGCCCGCTGGAGCGAGCGGGTCGCCGATGCGCCGCCGCCAAGCGATTGCGCCATCGACGCGGTGGAGCCCGGAGAACCCTGGCTCGCCTATCTGCAGGCGCTGAGCGGCTATATCAGTGGCGACGAGCTGGAGCGGATCTCCGCTAAAGACTATGCCGCCTATGACGAGGCCTCGACGGAATATAACTGGCGGGTCGAGACCGGCTACGGCGCGCTTGTCGCCTCGACCATGCCGGCTTCAGTGGAGCTGCATGTCGGGACGATGGTGCAGTCGATTGCGCTCGGCGGAAGCCGGGTGACGTTGCAGACAGCCCAGGGCGCTGTGAGGCCGAAGGCTGTCATCATCGCAGTATCCACCAATGTGCTTGCGGGCGGTTTTATTCGGATGCCCTCGCCGCTCGATCCGTGGCGCGAGGCAGCAGCAAAACTGCCGCTCGGCAATAACGAGAAGCTCTATTTCGAGATAATTGGCGGCAGCAGCTTCGAGGCCGAGAGCCATGTTCTCGGCAATCCGCGCGATCCGAAGACCGGCACCTATTACATCCGCCCCTTCGGCAAGCCCGTGATCGAGGTCTTTCTCGGCGGTGCCGGAGCCCGCGCCGTCGCAGCCGATCCGGACGGTGCCTTCCCGCATGCGATGGATGAACTGGCGGCGATCTTCGGCTCCGATATCCACAAAGAGCTGCGCCCGCTCGCCGCCTCGGAATGGACGAACACGCCCTCGATCCGCGGTGGCTATAGCCACGCCCTGCCCGGCCAGGCCGATGCCCGCCTCGAACTGGCAAAGCCCTATGACGGCAGGGTATTCTTCGCCGGCGAAGCGACGCACCAGACGGATTTTTCGACGGCCCACGGCGCCTATCAAAGCGGGCTTCGCGCCGCCGAAGAGCTGCTGCAGGCACTCGGCCGGTAGAGCCATCCACCCCCAATTGCAACCGGTAGAGGTTTGTGCCACGCTGGCTTTGCCGTTTCGGCATCCGCAGAGGAAGGGGACCCTCGCATGCTTCTGTTTCTTGCATTTTTGATTGGGATCATTGCCGGCCTTCGGGCCATGACTGCACCTGCCGCCGTTGCCTGGGGCGCGGCTCTCGGCTGGTTCGACGTATCCCAGACCCCGCTTGCCTTCATGGGCTACAAGTGGACGCCGTGGATCTTCACGGTGCTCGCCGCCGTCGAGCTCGTCACCGACCAGCTTCCGACGACGCCGAGCCGCAAGGTGCCGATGCAGTTCGGCGCCCGCATCATCATGGGTGCGCTGACCGGCGCCACGATCGGCGCGTCCGGCGGTTCGCTCATCGGCGGCCTGCTTGCCGGCGTGGTCGGCGCGGTCGTGGGCACGCTGGGCGGTGCTGCCGTCCGCGGCAAGCTCGCGGCCATCTTCGGCAAGGATACGCCGGCGGCGCTGATCGAAGACGCCGTCGCCATCGTCGGCGCCATCCTCATCATCTCGGCCGTCGCATGAAGACCTATGACGCCATCTTCATCGGGGCCGGCCAGGCCGGCCCCTTTCTTGCCGCGCGCATGGCCGAGAAGGGCATGAAGGTGGCGCTTATCGAGCGCAAATATCTTGGCGGCACCTGCGTCAATGCGGGCTGCATGCCGACCAAGACGCTGGTTGCCAGCGCCCGCGCCGCACATGTGGCGCACACCGGCGGCGATTATGGCGTCAGGATTTCGGGTCCTATCGATGTCGATATGAAGGTGGTGCGCAAGCGCGCCGAAACCGTGACGATGAACGCCCGCAACGGGCTGACCGGTTGGTTCTCCGGAATGGAGACCATGGAGGTGATCTATGGCCACGCGACATTCACCGGCGCCAGGACCGTCGAGGTCAATGGCGAGGTGCTGACTGCGCCGCAGATCTTCCTGAATGTCGGCGCCCGGCCGACCATTCCGGATTTTCCGGGCCTCGCCGATGTCGATTATCTGACAAGCACCTCGATTATCCAGCTCGATATCCTGCCCCGCCATCTCGTGGTGATCGGCGGCAGCTATATCGGCCTCGAATTCGCACAGATGTATCGCCGCTTCGGCGCCGAGGTGACGGTCATCGAGCGCGGCCCGAAACTCGCCTCGCGCGAGGACGAGGATGTCTCCGATGCGATCGAGGAGATCATCGCTTCCGAAGGCATCGCCGTTCATACCGGCGCGGAGAACATCGCTTTCGCCAAGGCGGGTGACGGCATCACCGTCTCGATTTCCGGCAAGCCGGACATCAAGGCCAGCCATGTGCTCGTCGCCACCGGTCGCACGCCGAATACCGGTGATCTCGGCCTCGACAAGGCGGGTGTCGCGACCGACAAGCGTGGCTTCATCACCGTCGATGACCGGCTGATGACCAATGTCGAGGGCATCTATGCGCTCGGCGACTGCAACGGCCACGGCGCCTTCACGCATACGTCCTACAACGACTTCGAGATCGCGGCCGCCAATCTGCTTGATGGCGGCGACCGCAAGGTGTCGAGCCGCATTCCCGCCTACGCGCTCTATATCGATCCGCCGCTCGGCCGCGCCGGGATGACGGAGAAGCAGGCGCGTGCTTCCGGCCGCAAGGTTGCGGTCTCGAAACGGCCGATGACCCGTGTCGGCCGCGCCAATGAGCGCGGCGAGACCAAGGGCTTCATGAAGATCGTCGCGGATGCGGAAACCCAGGAGATCCTCGGCGCCGCCTTCCTCGGCATCGAGGGCGACGAGGCGATCCACGGGATCATCGACGCCATGAATGCCGGGACGACCTATCCGGTCCTGCAATGGTCGGTGCCGATCCATCCGACCGTATCGGAGCTCATTCCGACGATCATCGGCGATCTCAAGCCTGTTTGACCAAACAGGTCATCTGACGCCGTTTCCGGACTTGCATCCTTGCCGAAATTGGATTTATCTCGCGCTGTTCTCAGGGCGGGGTGCAATTCCCCACCGGCGGTATCGGGGCAACCCGGAGCCCGCGAGCGCTTCCGCAAATGGAAGGTCAGCAGATCCGGTGAGAGGCCGGAGCCGACGGTATAGTCCGGATGGAAGAGAGCATGCAGGCAGCACCTTTCCGCGCGAGAGGTGTGCAGTGCTGTTCGCCCAAGGGAGAATTGGGCCGCTTCGCGGCTCGACGCAACCGCCAGAAATGGCACCCTTGAAAGGCAGAGACATGACTATCGCAACCAAACCCCAGGGCATCAAGATCGCCGTCGTGCGCGCCCGCTGGCATGCCGGTATCGTGGACCAGTGCGTGAATTCCTTCGTTTCGACGTGGCAGGCCCAGGGCGGCAATGCCGCCGATGTCGAGATTTTCGACGTTCCCGGCGCGCTCGAAATCCCGCTTCACGCACAGACGCTCGCCCGCACCGGCAAATATGCCGCGGTCCTCGGCTGCGCCTTCGTCGTCGATGGCGGCATCTACCGGCACGATTTCGTGGCCGGCACCGTTCTCGATGGCCTGATGCGTGTCCAGCTGGATACCAGCATCCCGGTTCTCTCGGCAGTGCTGACGCCGCATCACTTCCAGGAAAGCGAAGCCCATATCGAGTTCTTCATGAACCACTTCGTGATCAAGGGCCAGGAAGCCGCCAATGCCTGCCGGGCAATCCTTGAGGCCCGCAGTAACCTGGCGGTCGCCGCTCTCTGATCGGACGAAACAAGCGCGCGCCGGAAATCGCCCCGACGCGTCTGCTCCCGTGTGTTTTAGCCCGAAGCCGGGCGCGGGGTTTTCTCGCGGCCGGCAGCCGGCGCAGTGCTCGTCAGCGTCTGGCCGTGGAAGCGGCTCAATTGACCGGTGACGTCGGCAATCTCGTTCTCCGTCCGCGCCGCATCCCAGCCGAGCGCTGCGGCTGCAATGCCGGCGATTTCCCGCAAGCCTTCGATCGTCAGCCGCCCCTCGATCGCCAACGTCGTGCGGCGAAGCACGATATCGGCGAGGTGAACGACAAGCTCGTTTCTGGCAATCCAGTCGATCTCTCTGAAACTGTGGCGCGGCGCGCCCGTCAGTCTCGTGTCGTCAAACTGAACCGAAGCGAATGTGAGGATCGGCGCAGCCGTCGTGCCGTAGCGGCTCAGCAATTCGTCGGCGCGTTCGATAGAAACGTTGCCCTTTGATGCGAGCTCCTTGATCCAGTGTCCGCGCTTCTCGCCATCGGCAGGAAAGCCCTTGCCGCCGCCGATCGCCAGATAACGCGTCGATTCCCGGCGGTCGCGCTGCAAGCGGGAGAGAACGGTATCGGCGACCTCTTCGGCAAAGCCGCGGAAGGTCGTCCACTTGCCGCCGACCAGCGAGACGATCGGGAACGGGCGGTTGCCTTCCGGTTCCTTGACCGGTGCGGAATGATCGCGGCTGATGAGGCCTGGTGCCGTTGCATCGGACGCCGGTAGCGGGCGGATGCCGCTATAGCTGTAGACGATCTGGTCGCGGTCGAAACGCAGCGTCGGCAGCAGCGAGCGGACGCTTTCGAGGAAATAGTCGGTCTCCGGCTCCTCGCAGAGGACGTTGTCGGGGTCATCCGCCGGGATATCGGTCGAGCCGACCAGCGCCAGACCGAGATAGCTGTAGACGAGGCAGATGCGGCCGTCGTCGGCCTCGAAATAGATCATGTGGCCGTTCAGGCTGCGAACGAGTTCAGGGTGATCGAGCAGGATGTGCGATCCCTTGGTGCCGCCGATCAGGTGTGACGGTGCGCCGAGCGCGGTATTGACGTGATCGATCCAGGGGCCAGCCGCGTTGACCACAAGCTTCGGCTTGACGGCGAAGCTCGACCCGTCAGCCTGCCGGAATGTCAGCCGGCCCTCCTCGACGGAATCCAGTGTCGTGAAATTGGCGGCCAGGCTCTTCTGATTGGCATCGCAGCCATCCTTGACCAGCTCATAGACAAGCCGCTCCGGGCGGCTGATCTTGGCGTCGTAATAGATGCCGCCGGCGACGATCGCTGGCGTGACATGCGGCATTTCCTTGCGCGCCTGCCGCTTCAGGATCAGCCGGTGCTTCGGCATGACGCGGTCGCGCGAGCCGAAGAAATCGTAGAGGCCGAGGCCGATCTTGATCAGCACCGCGCCGCGGCTGCGCGGGGCCGTCTTCGAGCCGAAGAGCGTGCGTAAGGCCGCCCAGATGCCGCGCGTCCAGGAGAAGACCGGGATGAAGGTCGGCAGCGGCTCGACGCAATGCGGTGCGTTCTTGAGAAGCAGATTGCGCTCCAGGGTCGATTGCGCGACGAGGCCGAATTCGCCTGTCTCCAGATATTTCAGGCCGCCATGGATAAGGCGGGAAGGTGCGGCGCTGGTGCCTGAGCCGAAATCGCCCTTGTCGACGATCAGGCAGTTGATGCCCTGCGCTGAGAGATCGCGGAAAAGCCCGGCGCCATTGATGCCCGCCCCGATGATCAGGACGTCGATATCGCCCTCTCCTAGGCTCGAGAAGCGTTGCTGCATGTCGGCTGTCATAGTCGTATCCTAAATCGCCGGTTGGGAGGCCGGCATTCGTCTTGTCAGTTTGCCGCGTTGGCGGGTGCGAGACCGGCAATCTTCGGCCAGAGCGGCGTCATCGCCTCGGCGATTTCGCGGAATACCTGGTAGCGCTTCTCGTAATCGGCGCTGCGCGCCGCATCCGGTTCGCAGGTCCTGGCAATGCTTGTTATGTCACGGGGGTCGGCTTGCGGATCGGCATAGATCCCGACGCCTGATCCGGCGCAGAGGGCGGCACCCCAGGCCGCCGCCTCATCGGTCTCGGTCACCGTCACGGGTATGCCGAGCACATCGGCAAACATCTGCACCACCGTCGGATTGCGCGACACGCCGCCTGCGAGCCGCGCCCGATCGAAGGAAAAGCCATCCCGCAGCGCATCGACATGGATGCGGTGATTGAAGGCGATGCCTTCGAGGACGGCGCGCAGCATGTCGCCGCGATCGTGCCAGCCGCCGAGACCGAAGAAGCTGGCGCTGGCTGCCGCGCCGTAGGGCGAACCGAAGAGATAGGGGTGGAAGAGCGCGGTCGATGGGCGCTCGAAGGCGGCATCGATCTCCGGCGCCAGCAGCGCATGGATGGCGCCGCCCTGTGCCCGCTCGCTGGCGCAGAGCGTATCGAGAAACCAGTCGTAGTTCGCGGTCGAGGCAGGCGAGATCGACATGCTGTTCCAGATGCCGGGCGCAATGCCGTTGCGGCAGAACCACCGCCTGTCGACGCGCGGCTCGGAAGACAGCGTCTCGTTGATCGAATAGGTCCCGGCGATGACGGCGACGACGCCTTGCCCGTATCCCCCAGCGCCCAGCGCCGAGGCGGTGACATCATGCAATCCGGCGACGACGGGCGTGCATTCGGCAAGCCCGGTTCTCAGAGCAGCCTCGCGTGTCACCCGTCCGACGATCTGGTCGGAGCGGGAGGCCGGCGGCAAGGCGTGAACGAGCGCTTCGATGCCGAAGAGTTTTAGGGCGTCCTGGCTGTAATCCTGCGTGCGCACATTGGTGAAGGAGGTGCTGGCCTCGGTGCGGTCGGTGCCGATAATGCCGGTGAGGCAGAAGCGCAGCCAGTCCTTGCAGCTGACGAAGTGGCCGATCTGCTGAAATCGCTCCGGCTCGTTCTCTCGAATCCAGGCAAGCAGTGCCGAGGGCGCCGAGACATGCGGGATCTGGCCGGTCAGCTCGATCGCGGCATCCGCCACCTCGCCTTCCCACCGATCGACGATCTCTCCTGCCCGGCTGTCGAGCGAGAGGATGGCGCGGCCGAGCGGCTTCTGGTCGTGATCGAGGAGATAGATGCCATCGCCATGCGCCGTGGCGGAAATCGCCTGGATGTCGTTCGCCGGCCGGCCGCTCAGCGCGATAGCCTCGCGGATGGCATCGGCGGTCGCTGTCCAGAGCTCGTCCATATCGCGCTCGATATGGCGCGGCTTCGGCATGAACTGCGTGACACGGCGCCTGCTGACTGCGAGCGGCGTGCCGTCGATATCGAAAATGACGGCCTTGGTGACCGTCAGGCCACTATCGATCCCGAGCAGACTCGGCATTCGCCCTTACCTCGTTTGTGCAACGGGCAAGCCGCCTTACGAGCGCCCCTGGGCACCCCGGGCAACCACCACGTTGATATCCTTGGACCGCATGCGGTCGATATGCACCGGGTTGGTCTTGTCGTCGACGATGACGACATCGAACTCGTCCAGTGCTGCGAAACTGTGAAGTGCCCGCCGTTCGAACTTGGTGTGATCGGCAAGCAGGATGCGTTTGACGGAACAGTCGAACATGGCGCGCTTGGTATCGACGGTCTCCGGCGACTGGTGGAGCACTGTGCCGTCACTGATCGCCGACATCGAAATGAAAGCAACATCGGCACGCAAGCCTTTGATTTCGCTGATTGTCATGCGACCCATGAAGGCGTTGCACCAGTTGTAATATTGCCCGCCCAGCGCCAGCAGCGTCACGTCGTGCATGCCGGTCAGCGCATTCATCAACGTCAGCGAATTGGTGATTGCGGTGACGGGAACCCTGGACGGCAGATGCGTTGCCATCTGCAGAACGGTGGTCGAATCGTCGAAGAAGATCGCCTGGCCGGGCTCGACGAACTGCATCGCCGCTTCGGCGATCAGCTTCTTCTCGGTTGCCTGGCGGTTGGAGCGGTAGACGTCGCTGGATTCGATGAGATTGGTGGCGGCGGCCGTCACGATGCCGCGCGTTTTGCGGAACAGCCCGCGGCTCACCAGCTCATCGACATCGCGATGCGCCGTCATCAGGCTGATGCCGAAACGGTCGGTCAGGTCTTCAATCCGCATCGAGCCTTCACTCATCACGGCCTCTGCGATCATGCGGCGGCGCGCGATCTGGCGCGTCTGCCGGCTGTCGCTCGTAAGCTGCTCCAACAGATCTTCGCCCTGGCTAGTCTTCTGTGTCACGGGTCACCCCTGTCGCTGAATTCTGGATACCAGCTTCGTACAGTGATTGCCGTGCCAAGGCAAAATGGTGAAACGGAACGGGCGGCCTATACCGCGGGTAACCGTTTCAGGCATGCGGGGAGCCGGGCGGGTGGATGCCGCCCGGCCTGGAGAGCGCCCTTGCGGGCGCCCCGACCGATTACTGCTCGAGAACGAACGGACCGGTGTATTTGTCGACATTGTCCTTGGTGATCAGCAGGCAATCGAAGAGCTGCTTTTCGCTCTTGGCGCCGGTGCTGCCGTTCTTGATGACGTTGTCGGCCTGCTTGACGGCTTCCTCAGAGAAGATCGCCACCGGCTGGAGGACGGTGTACTGCAGTTCGCCTGCCTTGATCGCCGCAACAGCATCCGGCGAACCGTCGAAGCCGCCGACCTTGATATTGGCGAGCTTGCCGGCTTCCTTCAGCGCTGCGATGGCGCCGAGAGCCATTTCGTCGTTGCCGGAGATGACGCCGACGATGTCAGGATTTGCCTGCAGCATGGACTGCATCTTGTTGTGACCCTTGGTGCGGTCCCAATCGGCAACTTCCTTGGCAACCTTCTTCAGGTCCGGGTACTGCGACAGCACGGTTTCGTAACCGTTGGAGCGCGTTGCGGCGTTGTTGTCGGAGGGAGCGCCGAAGAGTTCGGCATAGTTGCCCTTGTCGCCGACAGCTTCGACCCACTGCTGCGCACCGAGGGCGGCGCCCTGGGCGTTGTTGGAAACGAGCTGCGCCTTCGCCAGGCCTTCCTGGTTGATCTCGGCGTTGACGAGGATGACCGGGATACCGGCGGCAACGGCCTTCTTCACCGCGCCAACGGAGCCGTCAGCGTTTGCCGGGTCGAGAATGATCGCGACCGACTTGTTGGTGATTGCCGTATCGATCAGGTTGCTCTCGGTGTTGGTGTCACCCTTGTGGGCGCTGACCGAAGCCGTGTAGCCGAGCTTTTCAGCGGTTGCCTTGGCAACGTTGCCTTCCGTCAGCCAGTAGGGGTTGGACGGGTCGTTGACGATGATCGTCATCTGGCCTGCTGCCCAGGCGCTGCTGACGAGGATCGGTGCGACAGCCGCGGCGGCCAGAAGAATGCGCATGCCTTTCTTAAACATAGTCTCTCTCCCATTAGTGAGCTCAGTTGGTGCCGATGATCCGGCGGTGCTTTCCCCAATCGGCCTTTGCGCCAGAGGCCTGCCGTCGTGGATAAGTTCGGTTTCAGCCGTCAGGACGATTTGACCCGGCGGCCGTATTGGATGCTGTTCATCAGGACGGCGAGAACGATCACCGCACCGGTAAAGACCGTCTGCCAGTAGGCGGAGACGCCGATGATCACGAGACCGTCAGACAGGAAGCCGATGACGAAGGCGCCGAGCATGGTGCCGCGCACCGTGCCACGGCCGCCCGTCAGCGCCGCGCCGCCGATGACGACGGCTGCGATCGCCGTCAGTTCGTAGGTGGTGCCCGCCGTCGGACCGGCGGAGGTCAACTGCGAGGACAGCACCAGGCCGGCGATCGCGGCGCAGACGCCGGAGAGCACATAGACGATGATCTTGACGCGCTTGACCGGAACGCCCGAGAGGTCGGCAGCGCGCTCATTGCCACCCGATGCATAGAGCCAGCGGCCGAAGGCAGTACGGCTGAGCACGATACCGCAGACGATGGCGAGGACCGCGAGAACGATGACGCCGATCGGTACGCCGCCGAGACGGTTGAAGCCGAGCCAGTCGAAGCCGGTATTGCCGAGTTCCGGACGGCCGCCGAGATTGTTGTAGGTCAGGCCGTTGGTCATCAGGAGGGCGATGCCGCGAGCGACGTAGAGGACGCCGAGCGAGGCGACGAAGGCGGGCACCTTGAGATAGGCGACAAGCACGCCGTTGACCGCGCCGACCACGGCGCCGAGCGCGCAGGTCAGCACCACGACGGCCCAGACCGGCGGATAGAGGATGACGCCGAAATAGCTGAGTGTGACGCCCTGCATCAGGAAGCCGGCGATGCAGCCTGCAAGCCCCAGCGTTGAGCCGACCGAAAGGTCGATGCCGCCGTTCAGGATGACCAGCAGCATGCCGATCGCCAGGATCCCGAAGATCGCCACATGCGAGGCCATGATCAGGAAGTTGTTGAGGCTGAAGTAATAGGGAGACAGGAAGGAGAAGACCGCGATGATGACGATCAGCGCGAAGAACGCGCGTCCTTCCAGGATCAGGCGCACGATATTGGTGTTCCGCTTCTGCCCGTTCGAAACTGACTTCTTCTCGGTGACGTTTGTGACTGACATAATCAGTGCTCCATAATTCCGGGCTAGTGCGCGACCATCGACTCGCCGGAGGCGGCCATGATCTTTTCCTTGGTGACGTCAGAGCTGAACTCTGCCGAAATGCGGCCTCGGTGCATGACGATGATGCGATGCGCGATGCTCAGGCATTCGTTGACTTCCGACGTCGAGTAGATGACGGCGAGGCCCTGCTTGGCGCGTTCGGCGAGCAGCTTGAAGACCTCGGCCTTGGCGCCGATATCGATGCCGCGGCTCGGTTCGTCGAGCAGGATGACCTTGGGTTCCGTCGCCAGCATCTTGCCAATGACAACCTTCTGCTGGTTGCCGCCTGAGAGCGAGCCGATCGCCGCCTCGCCGCCGTCGGTCTTGACGTGGACGCGGCGGATCGACTCGGTGACGAGATCGCGTTCGCGGCGGCCGGATGTGAAGAGGCCCTTGGTGAAGGCGCCGATGCTCGCAAGCGACAGATTGGAGCCGACGGTCATGGTCTGCACTAGGCCGTCACGCTGTCGGTCTTCGGGGACGAGGACGAGGCCGCTTTCGATGCGCCCGGCGATGCTGAGAGCACCGACATCCTGTCCTTCGAGCAGAACCCGTCCGCCGCTGGAGCGCAGGCGTCCGGCGACGCATTCCAGAAGCTCGGTGCGCCCTGCCCCCATCAGTCCGTAGATGCAGACGACTTCGCCAGCCCGCACCTTCAGCGACATGCGGTCGACGGCGTTATAGGCGGCACCCGATGGACCGGGAACGGTCAGGCCTTCGATCGACAGCGCCACTTCGCCGAACTGGTGTCCTTCGGGCGGGCTGCCGAGATCGAAGTTATCGCCCACCATGTTGCGGACGATCCATTCGAGATCAATGTCCTTGCGCTCGGCATAGGCAGTCATCGTGCCATCGCGCAGGACGACGGCGTGATTGGTGATCTGCAGCGCCTCTTCGAGGTGGTGCGAGATATAGACGATCGAGACACCACGTCCCGTCAGGTCGTGGATGACCTTGAAGAGAACTTCGACTTCGGTGGCGCTCAGCGCCGAGGTCGGCTCGTCCATGATCAGGATGCGGGAATTGACCGAGAGCGCGCGGGCAATCTCGACGATCTGCTGCTGGCCGAGGCGAAGGTCCTCGACACGCGTCAGCGGATCGATGTCCTCTTCGAGCTCTTCCATCAGCGCCCGGGTCTGGCGCTCTTCCTCGGCGAAATCGACGACACCGCCCTTGATGATCTCGCGGCCCATGAAGATGTTGTCGCGGACGCTGAGATTGGGGGCGAGACTCAGTTCCTGGTGGATGATCGAAATGCCGCATTCGCGGGCATGGGTCGAGGATGCGAAGCTGATCGGCGAACCGTCGAGAACGATCTCGCCGGAGGTCGGCTGCACCACGCCCGAGAGAATCTTCATCAGCGTCGACTTGCCGGCACCGTTCTCACCGAACAGCGTCGTCACCTGGCCGCGATGGATGTCGAAGTTCACGCCCTTGAGCGCGTGAACATTGCCATAGGACTTGGCGATGTTTCGGGCGGCGAGCACGACCTCGCCCTGGGTTCCGGGATTGCGTAGCGGCTGGCTCATTTGACCTCGACCTTCACCGGCGTGATCAGCCAGTTCTTCGGGTTGATGAGCTTGAAGACGCCGACGACGGTCGCGGTTTTACCGTCCAGCTGATCCGGATCGAGACCGGAAAGCACGGTCTTCTTCATCTCGTTGTTGATGGCCGATCCGGCATCCTGGTACTGGATCTGGTTGGTGAACTGGCCGAATTCGATCTCGCCGGTGGCATCGCGGAGGTCCGTGCCGTTGACCGCAGGACCGGTCTGGACACGGACCACCGTCTCGGGAGGCAATCCGTCGATCTTCATTTCATTGGTGTTCGACTTGCGGGCGCCGAAGGTGCCGGTCAGCGTCACCGGAATGACCGGACCGGTGCTCGTCGCCGTGCCGTATTTCTCGCTCGCGGCCTTCTTGTCGGCGGCGATCGCGGTTGCCAGCTCGGCGGCTGCGACGGCGCGCTGCTCGACATTGGCCTGAATCTTCGGGAACTGCTCGGTGCCGAAAGTCTCAGGCGAAAAGGCCTGCTGCCGGACATCGTTTGCCGACCCGATCTTCACGACCGTGGTGTCGAGCGCCATGGCGCCGATGACGAGGACCGCGAAGGCGGCGCTGACGATGAGCTTCAGATTGCCGCTGCCGGGCTTGGGGGCTGCATAATCGGGCTGTGTACCCATGTCGTGACGGCCTTTGTCCAGGAGATGGTGAAGCGGAGGGGCTGGGTGCGATTAAGATCGGAGCCGTGCCGCGGCAGGACGGCTGGCCGGCTGGAGAACCGGCGGGCAGTCCGCGACGACGCAGGGCGCGATGAAAATCAGCATTGGAAGCCTCCTCAACAGAGAGCCGACGCTTGTCTCCTCCAACCGCCGGACCCTGCAATCTCCATCCGGAAGTGAGCTTCCGTGATAGAACTGTGTTATTTATGCCGGAAACAATGTTATGAATTTTAACAGATGTCAACGGCCCTTTTATCAGTACATGCTTGCCTACTCAGACTCTCACATGGTTTTTATCGCGCTGCATCGCAGCAAACTGATGTGGCAGGCGCACAAAAAGCCCAAAGTCGTGACGTTCAGTAAGTATCTGGATATAAATGAAAAATAAGAATTTCCATCAGCTGTATACTGGCTGATCGTGCGCTCGTCGAGGCTTGGCCGGAGCCGACGCTCTAAATTCCTATGTCATCCATTTTATCTGAAAAATTTTTCATGACCAGAAAAATCTTGCTGGCAATGTGATATCTTTATGTTATGTTTTGCGATGAGGCCTATGGGAGGTTTCGGCAGATATTCGATCCGGCATTTGCAGAGGCCGCGGCTTGCCGCTGGCGGCATGCGGATCAAATGATGCGGCTGGGGGATTGTTCCCTTGTGAAAGGCCGATCGGGAGGACTTGAGATGAATTGGACGCGCGTATTGCCCGTCGCGGCGTTCGCAGCATTGGCGAGATAGTCTGCAATGACATCGACCCAGAACATCATCATCGGGATCGACGCCGGAACATCCGTGATCAAGGCGGTGGCGTTCGATCTCGCAGGCCAGCAGATCGCAACCGCTTCCGTGCGCAACAAATACGCGACCGGCGAGGATGGTTCGGCGACCCAGTCCCTCGCCCAGACCTGGACGGACTGCGCCAGCGCATTGCGCGGCCTCGGTGAAAAGGTCGCCGATCTGGCCGCGCGCACTGCCGCGATCGCAGTAACCGGACAGGGCGACGGCACCTGGCTCGTCGGCCGCGGCAATGCGCCCGTCACAGACGCGTGGCTGTGGCTCGATGCCCGTGCCGCCTCGACGGTCACCAGACTGGCGGGAGGGACAAGCAACCGCGCCCGCTTCGAGGCGACCGGCACCGGTCTCAATACCTGCCAGCAGGGCGCGCAGCTCGCCCATATGGACAAGGTCGCGCCTGACTTGCTCGACCGGGCCGAGGCCGCCCTGCATTGCAAGGACTGGCTCTATCTCAATCTCACCGGCATCCGCGCCACCGATCCCTCCGAGGCAAGCTTCACCTTCGGCAATTTCCGCACGCGCCAATACGACAGCGTCGTCATCGACGCGCTCGGCCTTGAGCGGCGCCGCAATCTTCTGCCCGAGATCATCGACGGTACCGAAGTGAGCCATCCCCTGACGGCGGAGGCCGCCAAGGCCTGCGGACTGCTTGCAGGAACGCCCGTCTGTCTCGGCTATGTCGATATGGTGATGACGGCACTCGGCGCCGGTGTACGCAGCAGCGGCCGCAATGCCGCCTGCTCGACGATCGGCTCCACCGGCGTCCACATGCGCGCCAAGGCGGTCGCCGACGTTCATCTCAACAGCGAAGGCACGGGCTATGTTATCGCACTGCCGATCCCGGGCATCGTCACGCAGGTCCAGACCAACATGGGATCGACGATCAATATCGACTGGATCCTGGAGATTGCCGCTTACCTGATGGCTGACGCTGGGAAAACCGTCTCGCACGCCGATCTGATCGCCCGGATCGACGGCTGGTTCGCCGAAAGCAAGCCGGGATCGGTGCTCTATCACCCCTATATCTCCGAGGCTGGCGAGCGTGGACCTTTCGTCAACGCCAATGCCCGGGCAGGCTTCACTGGCCTCTCAACCCGCCACGGCTTTCCGGATCTCGTCCGTTCGGTCGTTGAGGGTCTCGGCCTTGCGACCCGCGATTGCTACGCGGCGATGGGGGCGATGCCTGAAGAGCTGCGCATCACCGGCGGGGCGACCCGCTCGCTCGGCTTGCGCCGCTCGCTG
This sequence comes from Rhizobium sp. 21-4511-3d, assembly GCF_053522545.1. NCBI lineage: Bacteria > Pseudomonadati > Pseudomonadota > Alphaproteobacteria > Hyphomicrobiales > Rhizobiaceae > Rhizobium > Rhizobium sp. 21-4511-3d. Next base: position 56,468 of record NZ_JBNWCF010000023.1, read on the forward strand.
TCATCAGCCGTGAACGCGCCAATCCGCCAGTCCCGGCGCGAAGAGACCGGTGCAGCCGGCGTGGCGATGATGGCTGCGGTCGCGGTCGGCGTCTACGCCACGATGGACGATTGCATTGCCGACTGGGTGACGCCGCTGCTCGGCGAGCCCGAAATCCCGGATGCCGCCGAAGCCGCGCGCTTCGATCGCCTTTTCTCCGCCTACACGGACGTGCGCCAGGCCATGGCGCCCGCCTGGGACAAGCTCGCCACTGCTGCGACGCCAGGCGCGTAACTCAAGTTCTGATGCAGAAGCATCGAAGGAGCATGACATGACCGAACCGGAAACCCTCGACCTCTTCGTCATCGGCGGCGGCATCAATGGCGCGGGCATCGCCCGCGATGCGGCCGGCCGCGGGCTGAAGGTGGCGCTCTGCGAAAAGGACGACCTGGCGCAGGGCACGTCGTCGCGCTCCGGCAAGCTCGTGCATGGCGGCCTTCGCTATCTCGAATATTACGAATTCCGTCTGGTGCGCGAAGCGCTGATCGAGCGCGAGGTGCTGCTGAATGCCGCTCCGCATATCATCTGGCCGATGCGCTTCGTCCTGCCACACAGCCCGCAGGACCGTCCGGCCTGGCTCGTCCGGCTCGGCCTCTTCCTCTACGACCACCTCGGCGGCCGCAAGAAACTGCCGGGCACGCGCACCCTCAATCTGCTGCGCGACCCCGAGGGTACGCCGATCCTCGACCAATATACCCGCGGCTTCGAATATTCCGATTGCTGGGTCGATGACGCCCGCCTCGTCGTGCTCAACGCCGTCAGCGCCGCCGAAAAGGGCGCGCTCGTGCTGACCCGCTCACCCGCCGTCTCGGCCCGGCGCGAAAACGGCGCCTGGACCATCACCACGAAGAACAGCACCAGTGGCGAGACGCGCACCTTCCGCGCCAAATGTCTCGTCAATTGCGCCGGCCCTTGGGTTAGCGACATCATCAACCGCGTTGCCGGCTCCAACTCCTCGCGCAACGTCCGCCTCGTCAAGGGCAGCCACATCATCGTTCCGAGATTCTGGGCGGGCTCCAATGCCTATCTCGTCCAGAACCACGACAAGCGCGTCATTTTCATCAACCCCTACGAGGGCGACAAGGCGCTGATCGGCACGACCGATATCGCCTATGAGGGCCGCGCAGAAGATGTCTCCGCCGACGAGGCCGAGATCGATTACCTGCTGAAGGCCGTGAACCGCTACTTCAAGGAAAAGCTCCGCCGTCAGGATGTGCTGCACAGCTTCTCCGGCGTGCGCCCGCTCTTCGATGACGGCAAGGGCAACCCGTCTGCCGTCACCCGCGATTACGTCTTCGATCTCGACGAGACGGGCGGCGCACCGCTGCTCAACGTCTTCGGTGGCAAGATCACCACATTCCGCGAGCTTGCCGAGCGCGGCCTGCATCGTCTGAAGCACATTTTCCCGGCTATGGGCGGCGACTGGACGCAGTCGGCACCGCTCCCCGGCGGCGAAATCCCCAATGCCGACTACGAGACCTTCGCCAACAGCCTGCGCGATACCTATCCCTGGATGCCGCGCAAACTCGTCCATCACTACGGCCGCCTCTACGGCGCGCGGACAAAGAACGTCGTCACCGGGGCGACCAGCCTCGAAGGCCTCGGCCGTCATTTCGGTGGGCAGTTCTATGAGGCGGAAGCGCGCTATCTCGTGGCGACCGAATGGGCCGAGACGGCTGAAGACATCCTCTATCGCCGCACCAAGCACTACCTGCATATGAGCGAAGCCGAGCGCGCGGCCTTTGCCGACTGGTTCGCCTCCTCCCGCCTTGCCGCTGCCTGAAGGAGGTCACGATGCCGCTGACGCTTTCGCTGAACACCAATCCGCTGGTCAACCGCTTTGCCGACCCCGACGACCTGATCGATACCGTGGCGCGCGACCTGAAGATCCGCGACCTGCAGCTGACCCATGAGTTCATCAATCCGAGCTGGCAAGCGCCCGTTATCCGCCGCCTCACCCGCAGCATGAATTCGGCGCTGCGGCGCACCGGCGTTCGCGTCACCTCCGGCATGACCGGCCCCTATGGCCGCCTCAACCATTTCGGCCATCCGGACGCCGATGTGCGCCGCTACTACATCGACTGGTTCAAGACCTTCGCCGATATTACCGCGGATCTCGGCGGCGATTCCGTCGGCACGCAATTCGCGATCTTCACTTACCGGGATTTCGACGATCCGGCGAAGCGGGAGGAACTGATCAAGATCGCCATCGACTGCTGGGCCGAAGTGGCCGAGCACGGCCGCGCCGCCGGTCTCTCCTATGTTTTCTGGGAGCCGATGAGCATCGGTCGCGAATTCGGCGAGACGATCGCGGCATGCCTATCGCTGCAGGAGCGGCTGACGGCGGCAAACATGGCGATCCCGATGTGGATGATGGCCGATATCGACCACGGCGACGTCACCTCCGCCAACCCTGACGATTTTGACCCCTATGCCTGGGCGCGCGCCGTTCCCTCGGTTTCGCCGATCATCCACATCAAGCAGAGCCTGATGGACAAGGGCGGCCACCGGCCGTTCACCGCGGATTTCAACGCCAAGGGCCGGATCCAGCCGGCGCCGCTGCTGAAAGCCTTCGCCGAAGGCGGTGCCATCAACAACGAGATCTGCCTCGAGCTCTCCTTCAAGGAGCGCGAGCCGAACGACCGCGAGGTCATCCCGCAGATCGCCGAGAGCGTCGCGTTCTGGGCGCCCTATATCGACACCGGCATCGACGACTTGAACATCTGAGGCGGAGATCCTTAAAAGGCTGCAGATATCGCAACGGAATGTTGCAGGAGTTATTTTGAAAGGGAGCGGCGATGACGGACGCCGATGATACGCTTGCGGTACGCGCTGCCTGGCTTCACTACGCCGGAGGCCTGACGCAATCCGATGTCGCCCGCCGTCTCGGCGTGCCCTCGGTGAAGGCGCACCGGCTGATTGCCCGCGCTGTCGCCGATGGCGTCGTCAAGGTGACGATCGACGGCGATATCGTCGAATGCGTCGAGCTCGAGTCCCGCCTTTCGGAGCGCTACGGCCTGCAATATTGCGAGGTCGCCCCCGATCTCGGCGAGGAAGGCCTGCCGCTTCGCGCCCTCGGCCATGCCGGCGCCGGCTACCTGAAGCGTGAGATCGAGCGCGGCGACAACAAGGTCATCGGCCTTGGCCATGGCCGCACGCTGTCAGCCGCCGTCCAGTACATGCCGCGCGTCGGCGCCAAGAACCTACGCTTCGTCTCGCTGCTCGGCGGCCTGACGCGCAACTATGGCGCCAACCCCTACGACGTGATGCATCGCATCGCCGAAAAGACGGGAACGCAGGCCTATGTGATGCCCGTCCCGTTCTTCGCCAATACGGGAGACGACCGCGAGGTGCTGAAAGCGCAGCGGGCGGTCAAGGAAGTCTTCGACCTCGCCAACAATGCCGACCTGAAGCTCGTCGGCCTCGGCACTGTCGATGCCGACGCGCAGCTGGTGCTCTCGGGTATGGTCGAGCCGAGCGAGATCGACGATATCGCGACGGCCGGCGGCGTCGGCGAAATCCTCGGGCATTTTTTCAATGCCGATGGCGACATGCTGGATACCGCGCTGACGGCGCGCACGCTCTCCGCCTCCTTTCCGAAAACCAAAGACGAGCGGCTCGTGGCGCTTGCCGGCGGGCAGTCGAAGGTTCCGGCCATCCGCGCCATCCTGAAAAGCCACCGCCTTTACGGCCTGATCACCGATGAACGCACGGCGCAGACACTGTTGAAATGATGTGATCGGAAACAAGAGTTGATCGCAAAATAACACGAATAATGTTGATTATCACGATTTATCCGTTATCTTAACATCAGGAGATGGGTGGAGACCGGAATGAAGCGCGAGGAACGGCAGCAGCTGATTGTCAATCTGCTCGTCGAGAACAAGACCGTCGATCTCGACGATCTTGCCGATCGCTTCACCGTGTCGAAGATGACCGTCCACCGCGATCTCGACGATCTCGAGCAGGCGGGCGTGCTGCGCAAGGTGCGAGGCGGTGCGACGATCGATGCCGGAACGCAGTTCGAAAGCGATTTCCGCATCCGCGAGCGCCAGGGCCACGATGCCAAGGTCGCGATGGCCAAGAGCGCGCTGGAGCTCGTCGAGCCAGGCATGACCGTGATGGTCAATGACGGATCGATGGCGGCAGTGCTCGGCGAAATGCTGCTGCAGAAACGGCCGCTGACCGTGATCACCAACAATGCGGCGATCATGGAGCGGCTGAAGGCAGAAACGGGCATCACGCTGATTGCCCTCGGCGGCATCTATTCGGCGAAGTTCAACGCCTATCTCGGCGTCGTTACCGAAGAAGCGCTATCGAAGCTCAGGGCCGATATCGCCTTCATCTCGACGCCCGCCGTCAGCGGCAGGCGCGCCTATCACATGGACGACAACGTGGTCCGCACCAAGCGGGCGATGATGACGTCCTCGGCAAGGTCCTGCCTGCTGGTCAATCACCAGCGCATCGGCCACACGGCGCTGCATGTCATGGCCGATCTGGCCGATTTCGACGCCGTGATCACCGACAGCCCGCCGGACGCTGCTGTCATCGAGGAATTCGTACAGGCGGGCATAACGCTCACCATCGCATCGGAACAGGACCCGACATGACCGAAAAGCCGCGCTTCTGGGTTGGCACCAGCTGGAAGATGAACAAGACGCTCGCCGAGGCGCAGCAGTTTGCCCGCGGCCTGGAAGCAGCCGATGCCGCCCGCGATCCGCGCATTCAGCGCTTCGTCATTCCGCCCTTCACCGCCGTGCGCGAGGTCAAAGCGATGCTCGCCAAAACCTCCGTCAAGGTCGGCGCCCAGAACATGCATTGGGCCGATCAGGGCGCCTGGACCGGTGAGGTCTCGCCGGTGATGCTAAGGGATTGCAACCTCGATATCGTCGAGCTCGGCCATTCCGAGCGCCGCGAACATTTCGGCGAGAGCGACGAGACCGTGGGCCTGAAGACCGAAGCCGCCGTGCGCCATGGCCTGATCCCGCTGATCTGCATCGGCGAGACGCTGGCCGACCGCGAAAGCGGCAAGGCCGCCGAGATTCTCGCGACCCAGGTGCGCGGCGCGCTTTCGAAGCTCTCGGGTGATCAGAAATCCGCCGAGATCCTGCTTGCCTACGAGCCCGTCTGGGCGATCGGCGAAAAGGGCATCCCGGCAACGGCCGACTATGCCGACGCCCGTCAGGCCGAAATCATCGCGGTCGCCGAAGAGGTCCTCGGCCGCAAGATCCCATGCCTCTATGGCGGATCGGTCAACCCCGGAAACTGCGAAGAACTGATTTCGAGCCCGCATATCGACGGGCTCTTCATCGGCCGTTCGGCCTGGAATGTCGAAGGCTACCTCGACATTCTCGCAAAATGCGCCGCCAAACTCCAAGGAGAACGACAATGAAGCTTGCCATTGCAGGAGACAGCGCCGGCGAAGGTCTCGCCAAGGTTCTGGCCGATCATCTGAAGGACCGTTTCGAGGTGCACGAAGTGTCGCGCACCAACGGCGGTGCCGACCCCTTCTACGCCAACCTCTCCGACCGCGTCGCATCGGGCGTTCTCGACGGCACCTACGACAAGGCGATCCTCGTCTGCGGCACCGGCATCGGCGTCTGCATCTCGGCCAACAAGGTACCGGGCATCCGCGCCGCACTCACCCACGACACCTACTCCGCCGAACGCGCGGCCCTCTCCAACAACGCCCAGATCATCACCATGGGCGCCCGCGTTATCGGTACGGAACTGGCGAAGTCGATTGCCGATGCGTTTCTGGCCCAGACGTTCGATGAGAACGGCCGGTCTGCCGGGAATGTGAAGGCGATGGACGAACTGGACGCGAAGTATAACGCTCGGTGAGTTTTTTGGGTGGGGCGCCTTCGCGATGAGGCACCCGCGCCTGTGACGCGTGCGCTTGTCATCAAGCCGAAGGCCCCATGCGGGAATTGAAAGGACTGCTGTGCCCGGAGCCCCCTCACCCTACCCTCTCCCCGAGGGGAGAGCGACTGTCTTCTGCGTCAAGCGTCTTGCCATGGTTTGTTGTCCCTGATGATGGCGTTG
>NZ_JBNWCF010000024.1:0-58255 GCF_053522545.1 Rhizobium sp. 21-4511-3d
CTTGGTGTCCCAGAGGGGCCTCGGTCTCTCGCTCGCCACCGCGATAGGCATTACAGCCTCGATAGCGGATAAAGGGAAGTTACAAGGGGAAGTTGGCGCGAGCAGCATCCTCGACATTCCCTTCTCCCCAACGGGGAGAAGGTGCCCGAAGGGCGGATGAGGGGGCCACGCCCACCAGACGCCCCTCAACCCCTCAAGCAGCCGGCTGCTTCGTCTTGCGCAGATACGGCAGCACCGTATCGAAAGACCCGAACCGGGCGATCGCATCCTCGTTGGAAACGGCTGCCGTGATGATCACGTCGTCGCCCTGTTGCCAGTTGGCGGGCGTCGCGACCTGGTGCTTGGCCGTCAGCTGGATGGAATCGATGGCGCGCAGGATTTCGTTGAAGTTGCGGCCTGTCGTCATCGGATAGGTGAGGATCAGCTTGATCTTCTTGTCCGGGCCGATGACGAAGACCGAGCGCACCGTGGCGTTGTCGGCGGGCGTGCGGCCTTCCGAGCTGTCGCCGGCGCCGGCGGGCAGCATGTCGTAGAGCTTGGCGACCTTCAGGTCCTTGTCGCCGATCAGCGGATATTCGACGTCGAAGCCGGTGGCCGTCTTGATGTCGCCCTTCCACTTGGCGTGGCTTTCGACCGGATCGACGGAGATGCCGATGATCTTCACGCCGCGTTTGCGGAACTCGCCTTCGAGACCCGCCATCGTGCCGAGCTCGGTCGTGCAGACAGGCGTAAAGTTCTTCGGATGCGAGAAGAGCACGGCCCAGCCGTTACCGATCCAGTCGTGGAACTGGATGGGACCCTGGCTGGTGTCGGCGCGGAAATCAGGGGCGACATCGTTGATACGGAGACTCATGACATATGACCTTTGTGACGACAGGACCGGCGGGGTCGCGCGGCTGGGAAGGCCGCGATACCTAGCCGGGAGGTGGAATTTGCGCGGCTAAGCTAGTGGAACTTCCCGGCCAGGTGAATGCTTTCTTTGGGGTATTTTCTCAAGATGCCGCGTCTTGTGTTTGAGGATATCGAACAGCCGATAGCCACCCGGCCAGCGGCCATATCCGCTGGCGACATTGATATGCCCGGCAAGCCCGGCATTGCGCAGGTCGCTGCCCCAGAGCCGCGCGAAATAGGTGAGCCTCTCCAGCGACATGTAGTGATCGTTGAGGCTGCCGACGAGGATGCTTGGAAACGGCAGCCGCTCCGTCGGCATCGTCCCAAAGCCGATACTGCCGGGATGCAGCTTGTCGGTCACGTCGAGATCGCAGGGCGCCACCAGCAGCGCGCCTTTCACCCGCCGGGCCGCCGGACGCCCGGCAAGACGGGCGGCGAGCACGGATCCGAGGCTGTGGGCGACGATATAGGCCTCGCCTGCCCGCTCCAGCTCGGCTTCGAGGGCATCGAGCCATTCGGTGACGCGCGGGCGGTCCCAGTTTTCCTGTCTGACAAGACGGCTTTCGGGGTGATCCTTCAGCCAGGCGCTCTGCCAATGCGCCTCTTCCGATCCGAAAAGTCCGGGCACGATGAGAACCGGCGTCATGTCGTCTCCGATCTAGAGAATGCCGAGCGTGATGGCGAAGAGCAGCGCGAAGGAAAATGCCGCAGCTGCGGGTGCGGCAAGATCGGCGCCGGTGCGCAGGATCCGGCCGGATGGCGAAGGCGGCGCCGGGCGGCGGTCATCGAATACAGCCATGACGAGGCTCCTCAATACCAGGGCCCGGGCGCCGGGCTCCAATAGTAGAATTCGTAGTCGCGGGCGCTCGGCTCGCGATCGTCATCGAGAGGCAGAGCTTCAGTGAGCGGCTGCGGATGGCTGAGCCCCTGGCGCAGCAGTGACAGGAATTCGAATACAAGCCTCATAATCCGGTTCTCCTTGTCAGGGTGTCAGATCGATTGGTTGCGTCTCGCATTGGCAAGCAGCTCTTCGGCACGCGCCACCGGGCCGAAAAGCATCAGCAGCCGGTTCTGTTCGCGAACCGGAAGCCGGTAGCGGCGGGCGAAATCGACGACATTCCAGAGTTCCTGCGCCATCGTGCCGGGAGCGCCGCTCATAGCATTCACTCCGCCGCCTGCAGGCTGCTGTGCTGCGAGGGGAAGAAGGCGGCGAGCTCGTCGATGGCGAAGCCGATGCGGCCGGAGAGCTGCTCGGAGGTCACCTTGTAATCGGCGAAATCTCGGTCGGCTGCATAGATCGCAGTCGGCAGCGTATGGGCCATGAAGAAGCCGAACAGCGGCCTGAGCTGATGCTCGACCATCAGCGCATGGCGGTCGCCGCCACCGGTCGCGGTGATGATGATCGGCTTGGCGCGCAGTTCATGCGGCTCGATCAGGTCGATCAGATGCTTGAAATGACCGGGATAGGAGCCCTTGTAGGTCGGCGACCCGACAACCAGCACATCGGCATTGACGATATCGTCGATGACGCCGGCTGCCTGGGCGTCCAATTCCTTGCGCCAGAGCGACGACCCGAGTGACGGCCCGACATCGTGGAGGTCGTAAACCTTCGAAGAGAAACCGTAGCGCCTGGAGGCGAGATCCGCGACGTGGCTGACAAGCGCGTGCGTCTTGGACGGGCGGTTGAAGCTACCGGCGATACCGACGAGGCGAAGGGGCATGTCTCTCTCCTTTGATCTTGCATTAAATATTCTCTATAAATTTAGTGCACTAAAGGAATGGAATTCCATTCTGGAGAGCGGTGGGGAAATTCGGTCCCTCAGGTTGCGGCCTTGCGGGCAACGCGCAGGGGATTGGCCGCGGCGGTGGGAACGGCGCGATCAGTCTGAAATGATCGAGGGAAAGTCTACGGCGTCAGACGCCAGTCAGCTTGCGATGCAGCTCGCCGGCCACAAAGACCGAGTGCTCGGTGACCTGCGGAAGGCCCATCAGCTCACCGAAAGTGCCGCGTGCCAGCGGCCCGGCGATCAGCAGCGAGGGATCGGAGTCGCCGCTCCGGCCGATCGCTTCGGAGCGCTCGTTGCAGGCAATGCCGAGCCCTGTCGGATCGAGCTCCAGGATACCGGCATCGCCGAGCTCGGAGAGCCAGAACTGGCTCTGCAGGATGCCGCCATGCGCCGGCCCCGTCGTGACCACGACGGCATCGAAGCTTTTCACCGGTCGGCTGCCGTCGCGCAGCCGCAGCGTCACGCGAATCTCTTCGCCGTCCCGCTCGGCATCGGCGACCGAACCGGCGGCAATCGTCAGCCGCCCCTCGCCGATCGCCCGCTCCAGCACATCCTCGACCTGCGGCGCGACCCGGAAACGGTGCACGTCCCAGAACGGTCTCAAATGGCGGACGATGCGCTGGCGTTCAGCCAGCGGAAGCCCCTGCCAGATCAGCCGTCCATGACCACGCACTTCATCGATCACCGCATGCCAGCTGACCCCTTCTCCGGCGGCCTGCGCGATCGCCTGACGGATGCTGTGCAGCAATTCCGAAGCCGCCTTCGCCGGCCGCGCGGTAAAATCGCCGAACGGATCCTGCGCCGTCGCCGCATGTCCGCGCGAGCGCAAGCCGCGGCGCGAGACGGAGGTGATCGGCCCGCGATGGCCGGAGAGAGTGAGCGAGGCGACGATATCGGCCGCCGTCAGCCCGTTGCCGACGATCAGCACCCGGTCATCCGGCTCTATATTGTCGAGAGCACCCGGTACTGTGGAATCGGCGACATAGCGCGGGTGACCGGCCAGCACCGCCTGCAGCCCGCGCGGCGGAGACGGTGACGGATGCGTCGTGGCGATCACCAGCAAGTCGGCCCGCGTCTCGATGCCGGTACTGTCGGAGACCAGCCAGCCATCATCAGTCTTCTCGACCCCGGTCACCGTCGCGCGCTGGTGAAGGATGCGGCCGGCCTCGATAGCCGGTCGCAGGCGCGAGGCGGCATAGGCGCCAAACAGCCGCCGCTGCGGAAAGAGATTGCCATCCGGCCGCGCTGCTTCGGGATCGCGGCTGACGGCACCGGTCGAAGCGATCCATTCTAGGAAATCCTCCGGCCTGTCAGGAAAGAGGCTCATCCGTGCCGCGGGCACGTTGATGCGATGTGCCGGGTCTTCCGTATCATAGGCCAGGCCGCGGCCGAGCTCCTCGCGCGGTTCGAAGACGATGATCTCGGCGATACCGGCAGGCAGCGTGTCAGCCAGATGCAGCGCCACGCCGGCGCCGGAAACGCCGCCGCCGATGATCGCCACGACCTTCGATTTTCCGCCACCGGCTGTCATCTCGCACTCGCATCCAGATCCACTCTTCATTTCGAAATAGGACGGTTCGCGCCGCGGCACAACCAATATAGTCTATAAACATTATAGAATTTTATTCGGAAGAGATCGGGCAGACCGGCAAGACTTTTCCCGCGCCGCTTTCGAGAAGAGACGGGCGTACTTCGAAGGCGGTGCTCCGATCTGACATGCTTTCCCCGTTTCGAGATCAATCTCATCACCAAGACGGGACAAACAAAATGAACAACAAGACCTTCTCAGCAGTGACGCTGACGCGCCGGGCGAGCCTCGCAGCGCTCGCCGTTTCGGCCCTCGCGCTCGCAACCTTTGCCGCACCCCTTCCCTCGGTCGCCGCCGAAAAATCCATCAAGGTCGGCATCATGAGCGGCGAGGACGAAGACGTCTGGCGCGTCGTGACCGCCGAAGCGGAGAAGAAGGGTCTCAAGATCGAGACCATCACCTTCAACGACTATACCCAGCCGAACGAGGCGCTCGAGCGCGGCGAAATCGACGCCAACGCCTTCCAGCACCAGCCCTATCTCGACAACCAGATCAAGACCCACGGCTACCACATCGTCCGCGTCGGCTATACCGGCGTCTGGCCGATCGGCCTCTATACGAAGAAGTACAAGGCCGTTTCCGAGATTCCCGAAGGCGCCATCGTCGGCCTGCCGAACGATCCGTCCAACGAAGGCCGGGCGCTGCGCGTCCTGCAGAACGAGGGGCTGATCAAGCTGAAGGACGGCACCGGTATTCTCGCCACCATCGCCGATATCACCGGGAACCCGAAGAAGCTCGAAATCAAGGAACTCGATGCCGGCATCGTCGGCCGCTCGATCGACGATCTCGATGCCGCCGTCGTCAACACCGACTGGGCACTGAAGAGCGGCCTGTCGCCGAAAGAGCGCATCGCCCAGGAACCGATCTCCGACAACCCCTACCGCAACTTCATCGCCGTCAAGGAAGACAACAAGGATGCGGACTGGGTGAAGACGCTGGTCTCCTCCTACCAGAACGACGCCGTCAAGGCCGAGTTCGACAAGGTCTACAAGGGCACGGGGCTGAGCGCCTACTAAAACCGACATCCGCGCCTGGGGGAAAGGGCGCGAAGCCAGGGCGGTCCGGACGTTCCTTGTCCGGGCCGCCTTGAGCGTTTGCAGAGGATAATCTCATGAATTCATTCGTTTCCGCCGCGGCGATCGGGGCGAAATCCGAAGCCGCCGCGGATATCATCCGCCTTTCCGGTGTCCGGCGCCGCTTCGGCGAGACGCCGGCGCTCGACGGCATTTCGCTGACCGTTCGCAAGGGCGAGATTTTCGGCATCATCGGCCGCAGCGGCGCCGGCAAGTCGACGCTGATCCGCTGCCTGAACGGGCTGGAGCGCGCCGATAGCGGCGAGATCCATATTGACGGCCGCGATATTGCCGGGCTGGCCGAGCAGGAACTGCAGCCGCTGCGCCGTCGCATCGGCATGATCTTTCAGCATTTCAATCTGCTCTCCGCCAAGACGGTCGAGGAGAACATCGCGCTGCCCCTGAAGATCGAAGGCGTGGCGAAGGCCGAACGCCTGAAGCGCGCCCGCGAACTGCTCGATCTCGTCGGCCTTTCGGACAAGGCGAAGGCCTATCCCGCCTCGCTCTCCGGCGGTCAGAAACAGCGCGTCGGCATCGCCCGCGCCCTTGCCGCCCGCCCCGCCCTGCTGCTCTCCGACGAAGCGACATCGGCGCTCGACCCGGAAACGACGCGCTCGATCCTGTCGCTCTTGAAGGACATCAACCGCAAGCTCGGCCTGACCGTGGTGCTGATCACCCACGAGATGGAAGTGATCCGCAGCATTGCCGACCGCGTCGCCGTCATCGATGCCGGAAAGATCGTCGAGGAAGGCCAGGTCTGGTCGGTGTTCGGCAACCCGCAGACCGCAATCACCCGAAGCCTGCTCGGCAGCATCCGCCCGCAGCTCCCCGAGCATATCGCCGCCAGGCTCTCGACCGAGACAGGCAGCGAGGCGATCCTCAGTGTCGATCTCGCCGGACCGGAAGCGCAGGGTGCGCTGTTTACCGATCTTTCGGCAGCGCTGCCGCATTCCTTCCGCCTCGTTCATGGCGGCATCGACCATATCCAGAACCAGCCGGTGGCGCGCTTCTTCATCGCCGTCCCGGCCCGCGATCCCGGTCTGCAGGATCAGGTGGCACAATTTCTGACGGCCCGCTCGGCGCGGGTGGAGGTACTCGGCTATGACACCGATCATGCTTGACCTGCTGCTGCGGTCGCTTTGGGAAACCGTGCTGATGACCGGCGCATCCGGCATCATCTCGCTGGTGGCCGGCCTGCCGCTCGGGCTCGCCCTGGTGCTGACGGCGCGCGGCGGCATTGCCGAAAATCTCTGGATCAACCGCACGCTCGGCGCCGTCATCAACGGCTTCCGCTCGGTCCCCTTCATCATCCTGCTGGTGGCACTGATCCCGCTGACCCGGCTGATCGTCGGCACCGCGCTCGGCACCTGGGCGGCGATCGTGCCGCTGGCGATCGCCGCAACCCCTTACTACGCCCGCATCGCCGAAGTGTCGCTCCGCGAGGTCGACCGCGGCCTGATCGACGCGGTCCGCGCCATGGGCGGCAATCGCTGGACGATCATCCGCGAAGTGCTGGTGCCCGAAGCCCTGCCCGGCATCGTCGCCGGCTTCACCGTGACGCTGGTGACCCTCATCGGCGCCTCCGCCATGGCAGGCGCCATCGGCGCCGGCGGCCTCGGCGACCTCGCCATCCGCTACGGCTACCAGCGCTTCGAGACCTCGGTGATGATCGCCGTCGTCATCGTCCTCATCGTGCTGGTCTGCGGCATCCAGTGGTTCGGCGACCGTCTGGTGGAGCGGCTGGACCATCGCTGAGATCGGGGCGGCCGGGCATGAAAGCTGCCCGGCCGCCAGTTCGCCTTAGAGATCGATCTCGACCTGCAGCGGCTGGTGATCCGAACCGGTCGCCTGCTCGTCGACCCAGCACTTGCTGATCCGGCTGGAGAGCCAGGCAGGCACGAAGCAATAGTCGATCCGGATGCCGGCCTTGGCGGCGATGTCGCGGTAGAGCGTGTGGCCCTCGTCTTCCGCACCACCGGCGGCAACGTAGGCATCGACGAAGCCGGATGCATCCGGCAGGCGGCCATGCCACTGGTTCACGGCGCCGCAGATCCACTCGTATTCCGGCGAGGTCGGCTCGAAATTGAAGTCGCCGAGAAGGATCGCTTCGCGCGGCATGTCGGGCAGCACCGGCTCTTCGCGCCAGGACGGCACGATTTCGCGGCCACCGATCGCCGGGCCGTCCTCGAAGGCACGGTTGGACACCTTCACCAGCTCCTGCAGCTGCACCATGCGGTGACGGCTGGCGAGATGGTCGAGATGGGTCGAGTAGAAACGTACCGGACCTGATGGGGTCTGGATCAGTGCCTCGATCGCGCCGCGCTGGATCGTATGCGGGCCGGGCGCAGTGAACTTCGGATACATGTGATTGCGGGTGGACAGGATCGGGTGGCGCGACAGGATCATGTTGCCGAACTGGCGGCGCTTGTGATCCGTCGGGCGCTTGCCCTCGGCATCGGAGACCTTCAGCACGTCGACGGTCGGGCCCCAGACGAAATAGTGATCCGGCAGCAGACGGGCAATCGCCTCCGACTGGCTGATATTGCCGGAACGGTCCCAATAATTCTCGACTTCCTGCAATGCGATGATGTCGCTGTCCTTGACGGTATCGACAATACGTTCCAGGTCGTAGCGGTCGTCCTGGCCGCGGGTATACTGGATGTTATAAGTTGTGATTAGCATGGATCCTCGCTTAAATTTGAGTTGCGCCGGACGTCGTGAAAACGTTTCATTGCGCGCGACGAACTAGGCCAAGAATGTGAAACTTCCGACACCATTCGATGACGATTCAATGAAGCTTCTTTCCTCTGCTCAGATGAGCCCATCCCAGCCATGAAAAATCGCGCAACCATCAAGGACGTCGCGCGCCTGGCGCGCGTTTCGATCGGCACCGTCAGCCGTGTCGTCAACGGCAACAAGGCGGTCACCGAGGAAAACCGCCTTGCCGTTTTCGATGCGATCCAGAGGCTCGGCTACCGCCCGAGCTCGGTCGCCCGCTCGCTCGTCGGCCAGACGGAACGCGCCCGCAAGGGAGCGCCATTGCCGCAAGGCGCCCCTCGGCTGACTGCCATCGGCTATGTCAGCATCGATCATTCCATCCTCACCGAGGAAATGCCGCCGGCCGGCAGCCGCGTCTCCGCCAAGCTGATCCACAGGTCGGTCGGCGGACCCGCAGCGAATGTGGCGATCGCCGCAAGCCGGCTCGGCGGCGACTTCCCGGTGGCCGTCGATCTGATCTCCTCGCTCGGCGACGACCCCGAAAGCGACTGGGCGCTGGCCGAACTGCTGGAATGCGGCCTCAACGTCGACGCCATCGAACGCGTCACCGGCGGCAGGCTCTCGCGCAGCGTCGTCATCGTCGAGGCGGGCGGCCGCCGAACGATCCTCAATGAGCCGCTATCGCTGCCGATCCCGCGCATTCGCGACTATTTCAATGCGGCCGCGGCGCGTCAGGGCCAGCACTGCCTGCATCTCGAAGGCTTCCGCGTCGGCCTGCTTGACGAACTCCACCTGACCGGCGCCTCACGCCCGGATCTCGTCACCATCGACACGACCGGCCTTCCTGCACACTGGCAGACACCGGCCGCCTTCGGCACGCTGCGTAGAAGTTGCGACTTCATCTTCATGAGCCGCTCGGCCGCCCGCCAGCTCGTGGGCACCGATGTCGATGACGGCGAGCTTGCCGATACGCTGTCCCGCCACGCGGCGGACGGCGGTGCCAGCATCGTGCTGACCATGGGCGCCAGCGGCTCCGTTCTCATCCAGCCGGGCAAGGCGCCGGTCTGCGTTCCAGCATTGGCCGTTGATCCCGTCGACGTCACCGGCGCCGGCGATGTTTTCGTCGGCATCTTCCTGGCGGTATTCCTCAACACCGCGGATGCCCTGACGGCAACGCGCTGGGCAGCCGTCGGCGCCTCCTATTCCATTGCCGCGATTGGCGTAAACACCGTCACGGTGACCGCCGATCTCATCGCAACCGGCCTTGCAAGCCTCTCCAGCCAGCCCAATTCCTGACCGCAAAAATCTGCAGCAGTCACCAATCGGACATATATCCGTCATCCCGATGAAACGTTTTCACGGTACTCGGTCGCACCGTTCCCGGACGGCCCGACCAACCGGCCGCCGCACAAACGATTTTGGAGATAGGGATGTTCAAAGCTGCATTTGCCGCCGCCGCCACGCTTGCGGTGCTCACCGGTGCCGCACCGGCCAGCGCCAAGACTGAGATCAACATGTGGTTCGGCCTTTCGGGCCGCCTGCAGAAGGAAGTGATGGCCCAGTGCGATCGCTTCAACCAGAGCCAGGACCAGTACCACATCAACTGCACCCGCGAGGGCACCTACGACGAGATCTTCCAGAAGGCGATGGCCGCGGTTCGCGCCGGCAAGCCGCCGCACATCCTGCAGGTCGTCGACCGCGCCACCGGCACGATGATGCTCTCGGGCGCCGTGGTTCCCGCCTATCAGCTGGCTGAGGACGTCGGTCTGAAGATCAACTGGGACGACTATTTCCCCGTCATCGGCAACTATTATGCAGGCCGCGACGGCAAGCTCTGGGCCTTCCCGTTCAATTCCTCGACGGCGATGGTCTATTACAACACCGACCAGCTGAAGGCCGCCGGTTACACGAGCTTCCCCGAGACCTGGGAAGATTTCGACAAGCTGCTGGTTGCCCTGCGCGACAAGGCTGGCTCGAAGTGCCCGATCGGCTGGTCGATCGACCTCTGGTCCGACATGGAGCAGTTCTCGGCGATCCACAACATTCCGGTCGCGACGCAGAATAACGGCTATGACGGCCTCGACGCCCAGCTCGAGATCAACAAGACTCTGTTCGTCAAGCACATGGAGCGCCAGAAGCGCTGGTTCGACGAAGGTCTCGCCAAGTACGAGCCGAATATCGACACCCGCCGCGACATGTTCGTCAACGGTCAGTGCGCGATCTTCTTCGACTCGATCGCCGGCTTCACCACGACCGATGAACTGGCGACCGCCAAGGGCACCAACTGGACCGTCGCCCAGCTGCCGCACAACAAGGACGTGACGCCGATCAACAGCCTTGTCGGCGGCGCAGCACTGTGGACGATGAAGGGCTTCTCGAAGGAAGAGTACAAGGCCGTTGGCGCCTTCTACCAGTTCATCGCCCAGCCCGAGCAGCAGAAGCTCTGGTCCGACGGCACCGGCTATATCCCGGTCACCAAGTCGGCCTATAACGACCTCGTCGCCGAGGGCTATTACCAGCAGAAGGGCAAGGTCAACCGCGATCTCGCCGTGAAGAGCCTGACCCGCGCCACCCCGACGCCGCTCTCCAAGGGCGTCCGCCTCGGCAACTATGTCGAAATCCGCAACATCATCACCGAAGAGATCCAGAAGGCTCTCAACAACCAGGTGACGATGCAGCAGGCGCTCGATACCGCGACCGACCGCAGCAACCAGCTGCTGAAGCGCTTTGCTGACACCTATCCGGGCGCCACCCTGCCCTGATCCGGCATTGCACGATCACGAGCACGCTTGCCCGGGTCCCCATGCGATCCGGGCAAGCTCCCCATAGTTTCTGGCCGAGCATCACATGATTAAACGCGTCGTCTTCGAAGAGCGGTGGCTGCCTTACCTGCTGATAGGTCCGCAGCTGCTGATCATCTTCCTGTTCTTCTACTGGCCGACCGGCCAGGCCCTGTTCTGGTCCTTCACGCTCGAACCGCCTTTCGGCGGCGATGCCGTCTGGGTCGGTCTTCGCAACATCGCCGAGATCGCCGTCAGCCCGGTCTATCACAGCGCCATCCGCAACACGCTGATCATGTCGGTTTCGACGACGGTGATTGCGCTCGGTCTCGGGCTGATCTTCGCCGTCTTCGCCGACCGGGGCCTGCGCGGCACGATTATCTACAAGACCGCGATCATGTGGCCCTATGCGGTCGCGGCACCCGTCGCGGCCGTCGCCTGGCAATATATCTTCCAGCCGCAGATCGGCTTCATGGGCATCGTCAACCAGTGGTATCCGGGCTTCTGGAACCCGTCGCTGAATGGCGGCGACGCGCTGATCATGGTCATCGTCGCCTCTAGCTGGACCTCGATCACCTTCAATTTCGTGTTCTTTCTGGCCGGCCTGCAGGCAATCCCCAACAGCCTCGTCGAAGCCGCCGCCATGGATGGCGCCGGACCGGTGCGCCGCTTCTTCGACCTGGTCTTCCCGCTGATCTCGCCGACCTTCTTCCTGCTGCTGGTCCTCAACGTCACGACCTCCTTCACCGAAGGCTTCGGTATCATCAACGTCATGACCCAGGGCGGCCCCGGCAACGCCACGCAGACGATGGTCTACAAGATCTACAAGGACGGCTTCGTCGGCCTCGACCTCTCCTCGTCCTCGGCACAATCGCTGATCCTGATGGCGCTCGTCATCTCGGTGACGCTGCTGCAGTTCCGCTTCGTCGAGCGCAAGGTCCACTACGCCGGTTCCGACAAGGGGGAGGCAAGCGAATGATCGAGAAAACCCCGATCCTCAATTTCGTCACCCATGCCGTGCTGATCACCGCAACGCTGCTGATGTGCTTCCCGATCTATGTGTCGTTCATCACCGCGACGCTGCCGCTGGAGCGCATGGCGGAATTCCCGAAGCCGCTGCTGCCCGACGACCAGCTGCTGGTCAACATGGCCGCCGCTTGGGAAAAAGGCGGCTTCTCGACGCTCTATATGAACTCGCTGATCTCGGCGACGATCATCATGGTCGGCAAGATCGTCATCGCCATGATCACCGCCTTCAGCCTCGTCTACTTCCGTTTCCGCTTCCGCGGCATCGCCTTCTGGATGATCTTCATCACCCTGATGCTGCCGCTCGAAGTGCGCATCGTGCCGACCTACGAAGTCGCCTCGAACGTGCTGCTGCCGCTGCAGCGGATCCTGGAATGGACGGGCCTTGCCTGGCTGATCCAGACCGCATCCGGCATCCGCGTCGATCTCAACTGGAGCCTGATCAATTCCTATGCCGGCCTGACCCTGCCGCTGATCGCCACGGCAACCGGCACCTTCCTGTTCCGCCAGTTCTTCCTGACCATCCCCGACGAGCTGACGGAAGCGGCGAAGATGGATGGTTCCGGGGCACTGCGCTTCCTCTGGGATGTGCTTCTGCCGCTGTCGCGCACCAACATCGCGGCCCTTGCCGTCATCATGTTCGTCTTCGGCTGGAACCAGTATCTCTGGCCGCTCCTCGTCACATCTGGTTCCGAATACCGCACGCTGACCATCGGGCTGACCTTCATGCAGCCCGGACCCGATGGCGCTTCGGACTGGAACGTCATCCTGGCCGGCGCCCTGCTCGTCATGCTGCCGCCGGTCGCCGTGGTGGTTTTCGCCCAGCGCTGGTTCGTCAAGGGCCTGGTCAACTCGGAAAAGTAGCCGCCTGCGGCTGACTAAAAGCAAGGATATTTAACATGGCCGAAATCCAATTTTCCAACATCACCAAGTCCTTCGGCGCGACGCAGGTGCTCCACAGTCTCAACCTGCAGATCGACCGCGGCGCCTTCGCCGTCATCCTCGGTCCATCCGGTTGCGGCAAGTCCACGCTGCTCAGGCTGCTTGCCGGGCTGGAGCGTGCCTCCGGCGGCGAGATCGAGATCGCCGGCCGCCGCGTCGAGACGCTGGAACCGCGCCAGCGCGATGTCGCGATGGTGTTCCAGAACTACGCGCTCTACCCGCATATGTCGGTTGCTCAGAACCTCGGCTATTCGCTGGTGGTCGCAGGCGTCAAGCGCGCCGAGATCGACCGCCGCGTCGCCGAGGTCGCCCGCACCCTGCAGCTCGAGGATTACCTGCAGCGCAAGCCCGGCCAGCTCTCCGGCGGCCAGCGCCAGCGCGTCGCCATGGGCCGCGCCATCATCCGCGAACCCAAGGTTTTCCTCTTCGACGAGCCGCTCTCCAACCTCGACGCCAAGCTGCGCACCCAGATGCGGCTCGAGATCAAGCGCCTGCACCGCAAGCAGGGCGTCACCAGCCTGTTCGTCACCCATGACCAGATCGAGGCGATGACGCTTGCCGACATCCTGATCGTCATGAACAAGGGCCGCATCGAGCAGATCGGCAAGCCTGCCGATATCTACGAGCGCCCGGCAACCGCCTTCGTCGCGAGCTTCCTCGGCTCCCCGCCGATGAACCTGATCCCGGCCGTCGTCGATGACAGCGGCTGCGGCGTGGTGCTTGGCGGCGAGATGCGCATCCCGCTTGGCGGCGCCGTGCCCGCAGCACCCGGCAGCGAGATCGTCGCCGGCATCCGGCCCGAGCATGTGCAGATCGGCCGGGGCGCCAATCTGCCGGTGGAGTTCGTCGAGGAACTCGGAAACGGCCGCCAGGTGCATTTGCGGATCGGCCAGACGGGCATGGCCGCCCTGCTGCCCGCCAGCGACAAGCAGGCCGTCGGCACCACACTCCCGGTCAGCCTGCCCTCCGAACACCTCCATTTCTTTGGCAGCGACGGCCGCCTGATGGAATTGCAGCCGAAAAGCGCGGCAGCCTGAAACGATAAAATCACGAAATCATAAGGAGACTGATATGCCCAAATTCATCCAGCTGACCGACGTGCACCTGATGCCGCCGGGCGGCGCGCTGTTCGATACCGATCCGGAAGTGCGCCTGCGCCAGGCGCTGCGCGATATCCGCGCCAACCAGGCAGATGCCGAATGGCTGATCTTCAGCGGCGACCTGACCCATCGCGGCGAGCCGGAAGCCTATGCGCTGCTGCGCGATATCCTCGACCAGGAAACCGTCATCCCCTACCGCCTGATGATCGGCAATCACGACAATCGCGATAACTTCCGCTCGATTTTCCCCGATCAGCCCGTCGACGACAACGGCTTCGTGCAGTCGGTGATCGACTACGACAGCTGCCGCCTGATCATGCTCGACACCGTGGAGCATGGCAAACATACCGGCCATATGGACGAGGCCCGCCTCAGCTGGCTGAAGGACCGCCTTGCCGAGGCGCTGGACAAGCCCGTCTACCTCTTCTTCCACCACCCGCCCTTCGACATCGGCATGGGCGTCGACCGGATCCGCATGGTGGACGACGAGCCGCTGCTCGCCGTGCTCAAGACGCATCCGGCCATCCGTCACATGTATTTCGGCCATGTCCACCGCCCGATCGCCGGCTCCTGGCACGGCATCCCGATGTCGATGAGCTACGGCCTGAACCACCAGGCCGGCCTCAATCTCAGCGGCATGAAGCATCCCGACCGCTCGGGCCCGGCAGAATATGCCGTGACCCTCGCCGACGGCCCGACGACCGTCGTCCACTTCCACGACTTCCTCTACCTCTATCCCGTGATCATCACTCCCGGCATGGGCGGCGGTGGCGGCTTCAAGCGGACGATGGCGGAGAATATGCCGGTCAAGAGCGAGGCCTGACCGCATAAGTCGCGAGCCGGGGCGGCCTGGCTCGCGACGCATTTGCGGCCGAGAAATCGGCGTGCACGAAATCTACCGATACACGCATTGATAGTAAATTATTTCGAGCGAAACACCGCATCGAACCACGCCACCCACCCCAAAAGGGCGGCTTTGCCGGGCATGTCGAGCAGACAAGGTCACAGATGCAATTGCGAACCAATTGCAAGTTATGACAAATAGATAGCATAGAATAAAACATCCATCGTAAGCGATATTACGACTTCCAATGTAGTCCTAATGGACTAGATGGACACTATATTGGTTTGATCCTATAAATTATTCTATGTAAGTTGTAGATGGTGCGTAAAATGAGCAAGATTTCATTGGCACTCATAGACGACCACCCGGTAATGCTGGCGGGATTGAGTGAAATCCTGAAAAGCCATCCGAAGTTTACGGTCGCCGCCACAGGATCGAGTGCCGATGATGCGCTGGAGATCGGGCTGAAATGCGCGCCCGATGTTTTCATCGTCGACCTGATGATGCCCGGCAATATCTTCGACGCGATCGCCAAGCTGGTTGAGAAAATCCGCACGAGAATCCTGGTCTTCACCGCCAATACCGGCAGCGACTATGCCGTGCGTGCGCTCAATGCCGGCGCCAGCGGCTATGTGCTGAAAGGCAGCAGCATCCAGGAGCTGATCCAGGCGATCGCCGCCGTCCATCGCGGCGACATGTTCATCACCCCGGCCTTCGCCTGCAAGGTGATCGAGGAGCTGAAGATCGCCTCGCTGCGCAAGAAGGCGGGCGGCGATGTGAAGCTCAGCATCCGCGAAGGGCAGATCATCGGCATGCTGCTGCGCGGCTTCACCAACAAGCAGATCGCAACCGGCCTCAACATCGGCGAGAAGACCGTCAAGAACTACATGACGATCCTGATGCAGAAGCTGAATGCCCGCAATCGCCTGGAAGTGCTGATTGCCGCGCAGAAGCTCGAAGGCGGCGGAGAGGCGCTGCCGCGCCATTAGACTGCCTAGATGCCGTTTCCCTCCATCGGCACGATCACCTTCAACTCCGTTCCCGACCCCTGCCGCGCCCGGATTTCGACGCTGCCGCCGAAGGCTTCCACACGGTTGCGGATGCCCTGCAGCCCGAGCGGGCGGTGGCTCGACGTGGCGCTCGGCGCCGAAAGACCGGGACCTTCATCGGTGATGACGACGGTGATCGCCGAAAGATCGGCCGAAGCCGAGACATGCTGCCCCTGCCCGCCGCCGTGGCGAAACGCATTGTTCAGCCCCTCCTGCACCACCCTGTAAAGACAGATCTTCAGAGGATGGGCGACGCGCTCCGGCAACGCCTCGTAGTCGGCCGACACCTTCGAGCCCGTCGCATATTCATGCTGCTCCACCGCATTGCGCAGCGCCGCCTCCAGCGGCATATGCTCGATCTCCGGCATGACCAGCCCGGTCGAGAGCTCGCGCAGCTCGTTCAGCACCAGCCGGGCAAGATGCGCCGGCGCAAGCTCGGCGCCCCTGATATCCGGCAGGTGCTCGAGCGCCGCCTTCGGCAGCCCTGACGCCCCGCCGCTGAGCTTCAGGATCAGCAGGCTGAGCAGCTGCACCGGGCCATCATGCAGATCGGCGCCGATCCGGTTCAACAGCTGCTCGTTCGACTTGCTGGCATCCATGCGCGCCCGGTCAGCCGCCTTGCGCAGCTCGGTATTCTGCCGCGCCAGGGCCTGCGCCTGGGTCAGCTGCGTCTTCAGGATCATCCGCTGATAGGCGATCGTACGGCTGGCGCGCCGCACGATCAGGAACAAGAGCGCCATGATTGCCAGCGTCGTCGCCCCGACGATCGCCCAGGTCTGCTGCTGCACCCGGTTGCGCTGGACGATGAAATCGGCCGCTTCCTCATAGAGCTCACCGACCGCGATCACCTCATGGGTATCAGGCTCGTAGATCGGCGCGTAGATCTCGATCAGCGGCCGCCGTGTCGGCGGCCCATCCTCCTCGCCGTCGTCATGGCTGTCCTCCAGCTGCGCCACGACCTGCCCGGCAAAAGCGCGGTCGATGTCCTCGGACGGGAATTTCTGGCCGATCAGCTGCTTGTTGGTGCTGTAAATGACCAGTCCATCATGCCGCCAGATCCTGAAGCCCTCGACCCGCCTTGCGAGATCGGTGCCGATCAGGAGATCGTCCAGTTCGAGCTGCCGGGCCGCCGAGACCTTGGGGTCGCTCGCCGGTCCGTCGACATGGCGGGCAAGGAACCCCTCCATGTAGAGCGCCCCGGACTCGGCCCGGCTTCTGAGCTGGTTCGCAGCGATCCGCCCGCTCAGCCACTCGCCGAGAAGCGCCATCGAGCAACAGATGACGAGCCCGGCAACGATCAGAAATTGCTTTGTCAGATCAAGGCGTTGCCACACCCTGGAAATGCCGGACACACCGCCGCCCGGCTCTTTTTTGTACGGGACGTAAGTCACATTTCCTCCCGGGTCGAAAGTCCCGGCCCCCTGAAGACCAAAGTCTTTAGACGTCTCCGGACCTTTGGAACTATGCCATGGCCTCCCCCGAAGACATCATCTGATCATCGCAGATAATGCCGTTCACTTTCCACCGGATTTTTGCGCTCGCGGCATGACCGCACAGTAAAAACCGGAAGGCGACCGGAATAGCCCTGCGATTTCACACTGGGGATCAAGCATTGGCGAAACGATAACGTTTCCAATGCAATCGGAGGGGAGAGTAACATGGTCACCTATATTCGCTCGGATCTCGATTTCATCTTGGCGCAGATCAAGATTGCGGAGGCGCATTCCGCGGGAGCCACGCTCTACGGCGAAGACGGCTTGATCCCGGCGTACAACGTCGCCTGGGGCCTGCGCACGGTCGATGGCAGTTACAACCACCTCCTGCCCGGCCAGGAAATGTGGGGCGCCGCAGGTGCCGAGTTCCCTGAACTGATGTCGCCGATCTACCGGCCCGCTGATGGCACGCCCTTCGATCCCGACGGCCCGAACGGTCCGGCTCCGGCGATGCCGACGGCACCCAACTACAACCCATCGAACAATCCCAATTCGCTGGTCTTCGATTCCAGCCTCCGCACGATTTCCAACCTGCTCGTCGATCAGACCCTCGGCAATCCGGCCGCGATCCTGACCGCACTTGAGCGGGCCGGCGCCGCAAGTCCGATGACTGATCTCCCCTTGGTTACGGCGATCTACCAGACGTTCAAGCCGGCTTCGGATGCAGAATACCAGGCGCGCGTCGCGATGCAGAACGCGAAGGCTGCGGCCGATGCGCTCGGCGATGGCGATCCCAACAACACGCCGACCCCGGAAGAGCAGACAGCGCTGGATGAATTGGCGGAGGCCACGGCAGCCCATGCCTTGACAGTAAGCGCTCTCGAAGAGGCCCGCACGGTGCGCGACACGGCGCTTGAGCCCTTCGGCATCACCATGCAGGGCGACAATGTCTACCTCCCCGCCGTCGCGCCGGATGAAGGTCTCTCCGCACCGTTCAATTCCTGGTTCACCCTGTTCGGCCAGTTCTTCGATCACGGCCTCGACCTGATCAACAAGGGCGGCAGCGGCACGGTGTTCATCCCTCTGGCGCCCGATGATCCGCTCTATGTCGAAGGCAGCCATACAAACTTCATGGTGCTGACCCGCGCCACGGTTTCGCCCGGCGCAGACGGCATCATGGGCACCACCGACGACGTGCGCCCCGTCAACACCACGACCTCTTATGTTGACCAGAACCAGACCTATGCCTCACATGCATCGCACCAGGTCTTCCTGCGCCAGTATCAGCTCAATGCCGCGGGCGACCCCGTGGCGACCGGCAAGCTGATCGAGGGCGCAAATGGCGGCATGGCCACCTGGGGCGAAGTGAAAGCTCAGGCGAAGACGCTGCTCGGCATCAACCTGACGGACGCGGACGTCGGCGCCGTGCCGCTGCTGCGCACTGACCCCTACGGCAATTTCATTCCCGGTCCGAACGGCTTCCCGCAGATCATCCTCGGGATCGGCGCCGACGGCATCCCCAACACGGCCGATGACGTCGTACTCGAAGGCAATCCGGCCGCCAACGGCGGACAAGGCGTCTCGACGACGGGCGCCATCCGCACCGCCAGCGCGTTCCTCGCCGACATCGCGCACGAAGCTGTGCCGATCGGCAAGATCGCCGATGGCGACATCACCATCGGCCTCGGCAACCCGGGCAATGGCGATACCGAATATGATAACGAGTTGCTGGACGCGCACTTCATCGCCGGCGACGGCCGCGTCAACGAAAATATCGGCCTGACCGCCGTCCACCATGTCTTCCATGCCGAGCACAACCGGCTCGTCCAGCACACCAAGGACACGGTGCTGGCGAGCAACGATCTGACCTTCATCAACGAATGGCTGGAAGTCGATCTGGTTGCCCTGCCGACGCCCGCACAGATCGCAACACTGGTCTGGGATGGCGAGCGCCTGTTCCAGGCAGCCAAGTTCGGCACCGAGATGCAGTACCAGCATCTCGTCTTCGAAGAGTTCGCGCGCAAGATCCAGCCGAATATCAACGTCTTCCTGGTGCCGGATGGCTTCGACACCACCATCGACCCGTCGATCGTCGCCGAGTTCGCTCACGTCGTCTACCGCTTCGGCCATTCGATGCTGACCGAGTCGATCGACCGCTTCGATCCGTCGTTCAACGAAGATCATATCGGCCTGATCGAAGGCTTCCTCAATCCGCTCGCCTTCGACGGCGGCGACACCGGCGTTGCTCACTCGATCACCGACGACATTGCGGCTGGTGCCATTGTCCGCGGCATGACCCGGCAGGTCGGCAACGAGATTGACGAGTTCGTCACGACGGCGCTGCGCAACAACCTGCTCGGCCTGCCGCTCGATCTTGCAACGATCAACCTCGCCCGCGGACGCGACACCGGGGTGCCCTCATTGAACGAGGCGCGGCGCACCTTCTATGAGGCCACAAACGAGGACTCGCTGCTCAAGCCCTATGAGAGCTGGGTCGACTTCGCTGGTCACCTCAAGCACGAGGCATCGATTATCAACTTCATCGCCGCCTATGGCACACATGAGCTGATCACCGGAGCCGATACGCTACAGGAAAAGCGCGACGCGGCGCTCACCATCATCACCGGCGTCTCCACGGGCGGGGTCGTCGTGCCGACAGACCGGCTCGACTTCCTGAACGCTACAGGCGCCTATGCCGGCGGCTCGCTTGGCGGCCTTGAAAACGTCGATCTCTGGATCGGCGGCCTTGCCGAACAGATCATGCCCTTCGGCGGCATGCTCGGCTCGACCTTCAACTTCGTCTTCGAAGTGCAGATGGAAAAGCTGCAGAACGGCGACCGCTTCTACTATCTGCAACGCCTCGACGGACTGCACCTCTTCGGTGAAATGGAAAACAACTCCTTCGCCGCGATGATCATGCGCAATACCGACGCGACGCATCTGCCGTCCGACGTCTTCTCGACGCCCGGCCTCATTCTCGAAGTCGACCGTACCAAGCAATACAATCCCGGCCTTGGCGAAGATGCCGGCGCTGACGGCATCCTGGAGGACGATCCGAATACGGTGGTCAATGAAAGCGCCGACAACCGCGGCATCGATCCTCTCGGCACCAGCCTGCTGACGCCTCTCGTCATTCGCGACAATCCGGCCACCGCCGGCGCCGACGCCAACTACCTCCGCTACACCGGCGGCGACCACGTAGTCCTCGGCGGCACCAACGGTGACGACACGCTTATCGCCGGCATCGGCGACGACACGCTCTTCGGCGACGCCGGCAACGACCGGCTGGAAGGTGGTTTCGGCAACGACATCATCAATGGCGGCGATGGCCACGACATCATCGTCGACAGCGGCGGTGACGACAACATCAAGGCCGGCAAGGGCCACGACGTCGTGCATGCCGGCCCGGGCCTCGACCTTGTGATGGGCAATGACGGCCAGGACTTCATCTTCCTCGGCACCGACATGGGCTCGGAAGTCTTCGCCGGCACCGGCAACGACTTCATCTACGGCAACAAGAATGCCGAACGCATCCTCGGCAACGAGGGCGACGACTGGATCGAAACCGGGACCTTCGACGGCGCCCCCGGCGACAACTTCGACGAAATCTTCGCCCATGACGGCATCGACGGAAACGACGTCTTCCTCGGCGACGGCGGCTTCGACGAGTTCATCGGCGAAGGCGGCGACGACATCATGGTCGGCAGTGCCGGCCGCGGCAAGATGGCCGGCATGTCCGGTTTCGACTGGGCGACCTACAAGGACAATACGCTCGGCGTGAATGCCGACCTGTCGCGCCCGATCGTCTTCGACGAGGCTCCGACCCTGCCGCAGAACGCCGCCCTCGACGAATACGAGTCGATGGAAGGCCTGTCAGGCACCAGGTTCGCCGACGAGCTCGGCGGCACCGAAGACGTGGCGGCCGACCGCGCGAGCCTCAACAACGGCGGCGCCAGCGGCTATCTCGGCAGCGTGCTCGATGCCCAGGGCATCGCCCTGATCTCAGGCCTGCAGGCCGTCCTCGGGGCGGGCGTCACCTCCTTTGCCGGTGGAGACATCATCCTCGGCGGTGACGGCAGCGACAGGATCCAGGGCAATGGCGGCGACGACATCATCGATGGCGACAAGTGGCTGAACGTCCGCATCGGCATCATGAGTGGCTTCAATGACAACGGCCCGACCGGAACGGAAATTGCCGGCAATCCCAACATCAAGAGCATGACGAGCCTCGTCACGCTTGTCGTCAACGGTGCGTCTGTTACCAAGACGCTCGCTGCCTGGATGTTCGAAGGCAGGATCAACCCCGGCCAGCTGCAGATCATCCGCGAAATCACCACGGCCGGCGCGGACAACCTCGCCGATACCGACACCGCCATCTTCCGCGGCGACCGCGGCGAATACGCCTTCTCGGCCACCACGGACGGGCAGGTCATCGTCACCCATGCGGTCGAAGACGCAATCGACGGCAGCGACCGGCTGCGTAACATCGAGAAGGTGGAGTTTGCCACGGGCGGCGCACTCAACATCATTGTCGGGACAGCGAATAGCGACGTGCCGCTGAACGGAACCGCGACCGACGATCTGATCCTCGGCCTTGCCGGGGCAGATACGCTGAACGGGTTCGCCGGGGACGATATTCTCGTTGGTGGTGCTGGCGGCACAACGGCGACGAATACCTATTCCGATACCTTCGGCGCTCAGACATATACCAGCAATGCCGGCAGCGCCAATTTCAACGGAGGCTGGACAGAAACCAATGACGGCGGTGGCGGTGGGGGCGCAAATCCGGCTGCTAACGGCGACATCGATATCAACGGCGGCCGCCTGCGCTTCAATCAGAATGTTGATGGAGGTGAAATTATCCAACGCGCCGTCAATTTGACGGGCGCAACGTCGGCAGTGCTCACCTTCAACTATGAGGACGACGATCTTGGCGCGGACCAGAGCGTGATTGTCGAAGCGCTTAATGTTGTGAGCGGCCTTTGGGAAACACTCACCACCGGTAGCTTTGGTGGGATACTGGGTAGCACTACGACAAACGGCGCGGGCAATTTTGCTGCCACCCTGAGTGCCAGCCAGATTGGCGCGACATCGGCCATCCGCTTCCGCACCACAGGAGACGGAAGCAATTGGGATAACGGTGACAATTTCTATATCGACAACGTGCTGATCACCGCAACAGTGCCTGCAGCCAATGTCGGCGTAGATACCCTCAACGGTGGCCTCGGCAACGACACCTATTCCTTCTCGCTCGGCGACGGCACCGACGTCATCAATGAAGGCGTCTCGGCCACCAGCGGCGGCACCGCGGACAAGATCTCGATCCTGGCGCCAGTCACCGGAACCGATGTGGATGGCCTGCCGATCTACACCATCTCCGCGCTGAATGTGGTGGACAATAACGGCACCAACAACGATGGCGATCTCGTCATCGACTACAGTCTGCCGAATGGCGCTAGCTCGGTAGCCCAGAGGATTACCGTCGCCAACCACTTCGATGGCGCCAATGCGGAAACCGGCGTCGAACTCATCAACTTCAACGGCGCCTTCTTCAATGGCTACCAGCTGGTCGGCGACTATGCCATCAGCCGGGCAGACCCGACGGGCGGTACACGCACCGTCAATCTGTCTGCCTCGACGATCAACAACCTCATTGCCGGTGAAAACACTGATAATGACGCCATCACCGGCGGCAGCGGTAACGACCTGATCTTCGGCGGCGGCGACAATGACGATCTTGTCGGCGGTCTCGGCGACGATCTTCTGGTCGGCGGCACCGGCAACGATGATCTCGACAACCGTCTGAATGCAGCCCTCGACGATTTCGAAGGCGCGATCGGCGCCGACACGATGGTCGGCGGCGTGGGCGACGATACCTACGGCGTCGACGACTTGCTCGACGTCGTTGTCGAAGCCACAGGTGAAGGCACGGATACGGTCGAGACCTTCCTCGCCGAACTTTCGATCGCGGCGATGGCCAATGTCGAAAACCTGACCTTCCTTGGCGCCGATGCCAGCCAGTTCGTCGGCACCGGCAATGCGGGTAACAATATCATCACTGGCGGCGATCTCGCCGACACGCTGAGCGGCCTCGCCGGCAATGACACGCTCAACGGCAGCCTCGGCGCCGACACGATGATCGGTGGTGACGGCAACGACATCTATCAGGTCGATGAGGCCGGTGACGTCGTGACGGAAACGTCAGCGGATCTCCTCGTCGGCGGCACCGATCGCGTCGAATCCGACATCGACTATACGCTCGGCGCCAATCTCGAAAATCTGGACCTCAACGGCGCTGCTGTCAGGGGCACCGGCAACACTCTCAACAACGTCATCAACGGCAATGGCGGAGCCAACCAGCTGTTCGGCGCTGGTGGCAACGACACGCTCAATGGCGATGACGGCAATGACCTGCTTGATGGCGGCGACGGCAACGACACGATCAGTGGCGGCGACGACAACGATACGATCATCGGCGGGGCAGGCGACGACACCATCGATGTTGGTGGTGGCTTCAACACCATTGTCTACAACGCACCAGGCTTCGGCGCTGACACCATCAACAGCTTCGACAGCGCCGGAGGCACCGCAGCCAACCAGGACAAGATCGACCTCAGCGGGCTCGGGATCACGGCGGCAAACTTCGCCAACCGCGTATTCGAATCCGCCTCCGGCGCCAACACGCTCATTACCATCCGGGAGAACGGAGCGTCTTCGACTATCCAGGGTACGATCCTGATCAACGGGAGCAACACGGGGGCCATCGATGCCACGGACTTCACGCTGGCGGCGGCAGCTCCGACGAGCACGATCACCGGGACCGAAGCCGCCAACACGCTCAACGGAGTGGGAACCACATCCGAGACGATCAACGCGCTCGGCGGCAATGACACAGTCAACGCGAATGGCGGCAACGACGTGGTCAACGGCGGTTCGGGTGCGGATACCCTCAATGGCGGCGACGGCAACGACACGCTCAGCGGCGGCCTTGGCATCACGTCTGTGAACTATGCCGACAATTTCGAAACTCAGAGCCAGGGCAACACCAATGGCACGACCACCTGGGATCCCGACTGGATCGAGAGCGGGGACAGCGGTGGTGTCGCTACGGGCCAGATCCGCATCGACGCCGGCAACAACAATGTCCTGCAGTTCATCGGCGGCAACGGCGGTGATTTCAACGGGGCGCAAATCCAGCGCAGCGTGGATCTCGCCGGTGCGACCACCGCTACGCTCAGCTACTCGATCGTCGAGAGCGGGCTGGATACGGGCGATGACTCGATCGGGGTGTTCTTCTCCCGTGACGGGGTGACCTTCGTCCAGGTCGATACCATCAACGATGGAACCAACACCGTGCCGACCAGAACGATCGACCTCAGCCTGTTCGGCACCGGACCATTCACCGCCAATGCCGCCATCCGCTTCGTGGCCTCGAGCCTCGAAACCGGCGACAGCGTCAACATCGACAGTCTGACGATCACCGCCACCGGAAGCCTTGGCGTCGACACCATCAACGGCGACGCCGGCGACGACACCGTTATCTGGAATGCTAATGCTTCCGGCGCCACCGATGGCCGCGATATCGTCAATGGCGGAACGGAAGGAGCCGCAGGCGACACCTTCGTCATCAACGGCAATGCCACGGCCGAGGCCTACACGATCTACACCAGGGCAGCCTGGCTGGCGGTCGCGGGTAATGTCGCGGCAAACCTCAATGCCGCGACCGAAATCGTCGTCACCCGCAACGGCAGCAACAATGCCTCCGTCATCGCGGAACTCAGCGAGATCGAGGAAATCCGCATCAACGGTGTCGATCCCTCCGGCACATCCGGCAGCGCAGGGGCCGACAGCTTCAATATCGTCGGCGACTTCTCGACGACCAGCCTGCGTCTCAACACCATCACCATCGATGGCGACGCAGGCGACGATACGATCGATATCTCGGCGCTTGGTTCCGCCCACCGCATCGTCTTCCGCTCCAACGGCGGCAACGACACGATCATCGGCACGCTGCGTCCGCAGGATGTCATCGAGCTCGCCGCCGGCACGACCGCCGCTGACTACGAGATCACGACCGGGGCAAACGGCGTGACGACGATGACCAATGGCGAGCACAGCATCCAGTTCACCAGCGAAGGCGGGCTGCCGCAGTTCAATGGTGAGGGTGCGGCGGCCGAAGAGGAAGAAGACGATGCCGGCACACCGCCGGTGCCGACACCGCCGACCACTCCAACCCCGCCGGCAGCAACGACAGGCGCCATGATCGCCGGCACCGCAGCAGGCGACGTTCTCCTCGGTACGGCGAATGGCGAAACGATCGTCGGCTTCGCGGGCAATGACGTGGCAACCGGCGGCGCCGGTGCCGATATCATCCGCGGCGATGATGGCGACGACTTCCTCAATGCCGAAGGCGGCAGCGACATGGTCTTCGGCGGCGCCGGAAACGACGATCTGCTGGGCGGCGATGGCAACGACATGCTCTATGGCGACGCCGGATCCGACCGCGTCTTCGGCGATGCCGGCGACGACATGATCCAGACCGGTACGGGCAACGATACCGCCCATGGCGGGGACGGCAACGATCTCTTCGTGGCCGAAGCGGGTGACGGCGACGACACCTATTACGGTGACGCCGGCAGCGACACGCTGGATCTGGCGGCGATCACCGCCAATCTGAATGTCGATCTCGGCAGCGGCTTCATGGGCCGGGGCAGCGCCTCCAGCACGCAATCCGGCACCGATACGCTCTGGGGCATGGAGAATGTCGTCACCGGCTCCGGCAACGACACGATCACCGCCAATGCCGCCGCCAACATTCTCGACGGCGGCGCCGGAAACGACAGGTTCGTCTTCCTCTCCGAAAAGGATGCCGATGGCGACACCATTATCGGCTTCCAGCCCGGCGACAAGATCGATCTCAGCGCCACCGACGCCAATGGCGGCCTTGCCGGCAACCAGGCCTTCACGCTGGTCAACGGTTCGACGCTGACAGGCGCCGCACAGCTGATCGTCACGCATGAAGTCCGCGCCGATGGCGACTACACGGTCGTCCAGGGCAGCGTCAATGGCGACAGCAGCGCCGAGCTGCGCCTCAGCATCAAGGGGAACCACAACCTCACCACTTCGGATTTCAATCTCTGATCCGAAACGTCAGGTGCGCCGGAAAACCCGGCGCACCTGAATTCCTGTCATCAAAGAAGTGGTGAACGACATGCGCCCCAAGAACCCGCTGACCGGAGCCAAGCGCAAACAGGTCGAGAAGCTGACATCCGGATTGAGAGGGATTTTCGTGTTCCTCTTCTTCACCTCCGGCGCCATCAATATTCTCGCACTGACCGGCTCCTTCTACATGCTGCAGATCTACGACCGTGCGCTGACGAGCGGCAGTGTCCCGACGCTGCTCGGCCTCTCGGCGCTCGCCATCGGCCTCTACCTCTTCCAGGGCCTCTTCGACATCATCCGCTCGCAAATCCTGGTGCGCATGGGCGCCCGGCTCGACAGCCGTCTTGCCCCGCTCGCCCATCAGGTGGCAATCGACATGCCGCGTTTCGGCTTCTCGACGGCCGAAGCGCTGGAGCGCGGCCGGGATGTCGATACCGTGCGCTCCTTCCTCGGCAGTCAGGGCCCGGTGGCGCTCTTCGATCTGCCCTGGATGCCGCTCTATCTCATCTTCGTCTACATGCTGCATCCCTATCTGGGTGCGCTGACCTTCGCCGGCGCCTTCGTGCTCTCCATGCTGACGATCATCACCGAGCTGATGACCCGGCGGCTGGCGAGCGCCACGCACAAATCCGGCATCGAGCGCAACGCGATTGCCGATTCCAACGCCCGCAATGCCGATATCCTCAAGGCCATGGGCTTTGCCGGGCGGGCCGTCGAGCGCTTCAATCGCGCCAACCAGGATCATCTCGAACTGCAGACCCGCACCAACGACATCAGCGGCACCTTCGGGGCGATCTCCCGCGTGCTGCGCATGATCCTGCAATCGGCCGTGCTCGGTCTCGGCGCCTGGCTGACGATCAAGGGCGAGCTTTCGGCAGGCGCCATCATCGCCGCCTCCGTTGCCTCCGCCCGGGCGCTCGCCCCTGTCGATCTGGCGATCGGCAACTGGAAAGGCTTCGTCGCCGCCCGCACCGCATTTCTGCGACTGAAGGAAACCGTGATCGCGCTTGCCGGCGCCGAGCCGCCGATGGCGCTTCCCGCCCCCAGCCGCTCGTTGAAGGTCGAGAAGATCACCATCGCCGCCCCCGGCTCCGGCCGCGTGCTGCTCAGCGAGGTCAGCTTCGAGGTTGCCGCCGGGCAGGCGCTCGGCATCATCGGCCCGAGCGGCGGCGGCAAGACGACGCTCGCCCGGGCACTCACCGGCGTCTGGCCGACGCTGCGCGGCAGTGTCCGGCTCGATGACGCCGAACTGACCCAGTGGTCGGACGACGATCTCGGCCAGCATATCGGCTACCTGCCGCAGGATGTCGCGCTGCTGGATGCCTCGATCGAGGAAAACATCTCGCGGCTCGAGCCGCAGGTCGATGCCCGGGCGATCGTCGATTCAGCCCAGACAACCGGCATCCACGAAATGATCGTGCGCATGCCGGAGGGCTATCGCACGGCTCTCGGGCCACAGGGCGTCTCGCTCTCGGCGGGGCAGCGCCAGCGCATCGGCCTTGCCCGCGCACTCTACCGCAATCCCTTCATCGTCGTCATGGATGAGCCGAACTCCAACCTCGATGGCGAGGGGGAAGCGGCGCTGACCCAGACGATCAAGGCCGTGCGCGCCCGCGGCGGCATTGCCATCGTCATCGCTCACCGGCCAAGCGCATTGGCCGCAGTCGATATGGTCGCCGTCATCCAGAGCGGAAAGATGGTGGCCTTCGGACCCAAGGACGAGATCCTCAAGCCCGCAGCCGCCGAAACCGGCAGCCGGCCGGCCGCCATGACGCAGCTTGGATCACGCATCACCGCGAGGATGTCAGAATGATCGAGGTCAAAGGCACCAAAACCGCAAAGACCGAAGAAGACCCGCACGACCGCTACGTCCTGAAAAGTGACGACAAGCTGTCCCGCGTCCCGGTCTTCCTTTCCCTGCTGCTGACGGGCTTTGCGCTCTATCTGAAAAGCGCACTCGGGAGCCCGCAGGAAGCCCCACGCGGCGGCGAGCCCGATCCGCGCCGCCCCGCCAGCGACGAAGGCGATCTGCCGCCGATCGACGTCGAGACCGCGGGCGCCGTGGTCCGCATGCCCGACGAAGAGATCGGCGGCTCCTACTCCGGCGGCAAACCGGGTGGCGTCGTGCTCTCCGGCCACAAGAACCGGGTCAGCTATGCGCTCACCGATTCCGACGCCATCGAGTTCAACCGGCTGAACCTGCCGAGCCTGTCCCTGCTGAAGAGTTTCGGCGGCGTCTCCGCCTCCTTCCACGCCTCCAACGACAATGCCTGGACCGGGCCGCGCCAGGTCCAGCCGGATCCCGGCCCGCGCGCAGGCGGCGCTGATCGTTCTTCGAACGCAGAACCAACGGCGAAACCGGTCAACCGCGCTCCGCGTACCAACGGCCCGGTGACACTCGCCGATATCTCCGGCTGCGGCCTGGCGCTGATTGGCCTTGCCGATCTGCTGCGCGGCAGCATTGATCCCGATGGCGACCTGCTGTCGATCAAGGATATTGCCGTGTCCTCGGGAAAACTCGTCCAGACCGCCAGCGGCTGGAGCTTCGACGCCGCCGGTCTCGGCCCGGTCACCATCACCTACATGATCAGCGACGGCCGTGCCCTGGTCTCGCAGACGGCGCATTTCTCCGTCGTCAAGGCACCACCGATCACCGGCACATCGGGCGACGACCTGATCGCCGGAACTGCATGCGCCGACGATATCGAAGGCCTCGCCGGCAATGACAATATCGATGCCCGCAGCGGCAACGACGTGATCAGCGCCGGAGACGGCAACGACCACATCCTCGGCGGCAGCGGCAATGACACGATCTTTGCCGGCAATGGCAACGACATCGTGCTTGGCGGCCTCGGCGACGACCATATCTGGGGCGGCGCCGGAAACGACCGGCTCTATGGCGAAGACGGCCGGGACAGCCTCTTCGGCGAGGCCGGCGACGACCTCCTCAGCGGCGGCGGCGATGCCGATCTGCTGCGTGGCGGCGATGGTGCCGACCAGCTCTATGGCGATGCCGGAAACGACATCATCGACGGCGAAGACGGCAACGACCGCCTCGATGGCGGCGACGGCGACGACGTTGTCCTCGGCAGCGCCGGCGACGATCACCTCGCAGGCGGGACCGGCCGCGATGTGCTGAGCGGCGGCCAGGGCGCCGATACGGTCAAGGCCGAGGATGGCGATGATACCGTCACCGGCGATGCCGACCAGGCCGACGACATCTATGACGGCGGCGCCGGAACCGATACGCTCGACTATTCCGCCCTTGCCGAGGCCGTCGCGATCGACCTCGTCTCCGGCGAGGCCGAAAGCAGCGAGATCGGCTGCGACACCGTCACCGATTTCGAGATCGTCCGCGCCGGATCAGGAGACGATACGCTCACCGGCAGCGATGGCGCCGACGAGCTGCATGGCAATGCCGGCGATGACGAGATAAGCGGCGGCGCCGGTACCGATCTCGTCAATGGCGGCGAAGGAAACGACACCGTCACCGGCGATTTCGACTGGGCTGCCGACAGCTATGACGGCGGCGAAGGCGTCGATACGCTCGACTATTCCGCGGCGGTCCTCTCCGTCGTCGTCGATCTCGTCGCCGCCAATGCCAGCGGCGCCGAAATCGGCACGGACAGCATCAGCAATTTTGAGGTGATCAAGACCGGCGACGGCGACGACGTCCTGCGCGATGGCGACGGCGAGGAATTTCTCTTCGCAGGCGATGGCGATGACACGGTCGAAGCGCGGGCCGATGAAGCCGACGACGTCTTCGACGGCGGCGATGGCGACGACACGATCGATTATTCGCAGACCGCCCATGGCGTGCTGATCGATCTCGAAAGCGGCAAGGCGACCGGTTTCGAAGTCGGCCAGGACATTATCGAGGGCTTCGAAAAGGCCGTCGCCGGCTCCGGCGAAGATGTCATCCGGGCGGGACTGACCGCCGCCGTCATCTCGGGCGGCGATGGAAACGATACGTTCGAATTCACCGTCCCCGCCGGCGAAAGCAGCGCCGATGTCGTCCACCAGATCCTCGATTTCATGGTCGGCGATCGCATCGACATCTCCAAATACAAGATCTTCGAGGACGTGCTCGACGGCATCGAGGAGCGCTTCGAGGACATCTACGGCGACAAGGCTGATGCCACGCCGCTGCCGATCCGCGTCCGGCACGAGGGAACGGACGAGCTCAGCCAGACGCTGATCGAAGTCGATATGGACAAGGACGAGCATTACGAGATGACCATCAATCTCACGGGTCACCATCTGCTTGTCATCGTCGAGAGTGTGTAGAGACGGGGGAGACAAGCGATGAACCAGGACCAGCAGAGGCCGTCGGCCGAAACCAACAACATGTTCCCGGTGGCGACCCGCATCACCGCCGGTATCGCCCTCGGCCTGCTGCTCTTTGCCGGTGCCGGCGGCTGGGCGGCGACCACGCAGCTCAGGGGTGCGATCATCGCCTCGGGAGTGATGAAGGTCGACCGGAACCTGAAATCGATCCAGCATCGCGACGGCGGCATCGTCAGCGAAATCGCTGTCAAGGAAGGCGATCAGGTCAGCAAGGGGCAGATCATGCTGCGCCTCGACGACGCCCAGACCCGCGCCGAGCTCTCGATCGTCCGCACCCAACTCGTCGAACTCACCGCCCGCCAGGCACGGCTGGTCGCCGAGCGCGACAATGTGGAGGCCATCGCCTACCCGGCGGAGCTCGAGGCCATCCTCGGCGAATTCCCGCTGGTCGCCACCGGCGAACAGAAGATGTTCGACGGCAACCGCCGCAACCGGCAGAACCAGAAACAGCAGCTGCAATATGGCATCTCGCAGCTCGAGGAAGAATTGAAGGGGCTGATCGCCCAGCGCGACGCCAAGGCTGGCGAGCTCGAACTGGTCCAGACCGAGCATGACAAGATCAAGGGACTGGCCGACAGGAAGCTGATCGACACGTCCCGCAAATATTTCATCGACCGCGAGATCGCCAAGCTGACCGGCGAGAGCGGCGAGATCCAGGCCAATATCGCCCGCTCCCGCGCCCGCATGAGCGAAATCCAGGTCCAGATCATCGCCATCGACGAGGCCGCCCGCACCGAGGCCCAGCGCGAACTCGGCATCGTCGAGCCGAAGATTTCGGAACTGAGGGAACGCCGCATCGCCGTCGAGGACCGCCTCGCCCGCACCGACATCCGCGCTCCTCTTTCAGGCACCGTCAACGAGCTCTTCGTCCACACGATCGGCGGCGTCATCACGCCTGCCGAAAAGCTGCTCACCCTCGTCCCCGCCGATGCCGCGCTGAAGATCGAGGCCCGCCTGGCGCCGACCGATATCGACCAGGTCTCGATCGGCCAGGACACCCGCATGCGCTTCTCGGCCTTCAACCAGCGCTCGACGCCGGAGCTCTCCGGAAGCATCGCCTACGTCTCCGCCGCCACCAGCACCGACCCGTCAACCGGCCAGATCTTCTACTTAGCCGACATCGCCGTCTCCTCCACCGAACTCGCCAGGCTCGGCAACCACAAACTCCTGCCCGGCATGCCGGTCGAAGTCTTCATCTCGACACAGGAGCGGACGGCGATGTCGTTTTTCACAAAGCCGCTGACGGATCAGTTCAGCCGTGCGTTTCGGGAGGAGTGAGGCTGCTTTCCCGGGCCTGCCCAGCGGGCGATGCCCCTACTGCATCGCCCGCCGCGTCACGCCTTACTCCAATCCGGCCTTGCCGAGACCGAAGGCCTTGTCGGCGGAGCCGGGGACGGCCTTGAAGGCGATGCTGGCGCGGTTCCAGGCGTTGATTGCCATGATCTGGAAGGTCAGGTCGGAGATTTCCTTTTCGGAGAGCTGGCCGCGCACCTTTTCGTAGAGCTCGTCAGGGACGCCGCCTTCGGGGAGCTTGGTGACGGCTTCAGTCCAGGCGAGAGCGGCACGCTCGCGCGGGCTGAACAGCGTCGATTCTCGCCAGGCGGCGATGTGGTAGAGGCGCAGCGGGCGCTCACCGTGGATCGTCGCTTCCTTCGAATGCATGTCGAGGCAGAAGGCGCAGCCGTTGATCTGGGAGGCGCGAATGTCGACCAGATCGAGGATGGACTGTTCGATCGCACCCTTCTTGGCATCGTTGCTGAGCGTCATCAGGCCCTTGAAGAGCTCGGGGGAGAGTTGAGCGAAATTCAGTCGCTGTGTCATGAGTTTTCATCCGTTTCTAAGGATTGAAATCGCCGGGCGGATGCGAAATCCGCCTCGTGGAACGGATCGATGGTGATCGAGCGGGCGAGGCGTGAACAGCTATACATCTGTTAGGGGCCGAGGACTTGATGGCGTCCACCGCACCCCGCCGTCCAGCAGCTCGATCGTATTGCAGTTGTAACGAGAGCCTATGTATTCCGCAGCAGAACGCCGCAGACTTCGATATCTATTTTATTGAAATAGTTATCATATTTTCAGCGCGCCCAGACGCAGCCAGACCGTTCAGGGCATCGTTTATCGCAAGCCTCAAGCAAGCCGCCATTCCTAGCGCTTGGGTTGCGCAGGCAATTCTCTTCGGCTTGCGCGGCCGGTTTTGAGGACCGCCACTTCAGCCATGAGAGCTGGTTGTGGCCGTCATTTTATGCCGCCGGCAAATCCATTTCGATCGTCGTGGCGATGCTGAAAAACGCATCGGCTACGAGCAACGTCAGACAGGAAGATTCCGATGATCTCAGCACTCTCACTCGCACTCGCACGCAGCTACAGCGCAAACCTGGCGCTCGGCATTCTCAAAGATGGCAACAGCAGCTCGAACGCCTCATCCATAGCGAGCCCTATCTCTCGCCTGCTCGGCGGTATCGATCTCGACCACAGTTCGACGGGGCTGGATGGCGGTTCGCTTTCGGTGCTGCTGCAGGCTCTGCACAATCTGAGCAACGCTGACGGGCAGGACGGCGCCGTGCGCGCGCCTGATGGCTTCATCGGCTCGAAGACCTTCATGAACGCCTTGAAGGACAAGCTCGATGGCGTAGCCGGCAACCCGATGAGCTACGTCAATTTCCAGGGGATGA
Organism: Rhizobium sp. 21-4511-3d; assembly: GCF_053522545.1. Lineage (NCBI taxonomy): Bacteria > Pseudomonadati > Pseudomonadota > Alphaproteobacteria > Hyphomicrobiales > Rhizobiaceae > Rhizobium > Rhizobium sp. 21-4511-3d. Next base: position 33,413 of record NZ_JBNWCF010000024.1, read on the forward strand.
TGCAGGCGATGAAGGACGGAACGCTGGAGGTGACCAATCCGGCGACCGGCGAAACCGTCACCGCCTACGACCCCGCCGGCGGCAAATCCGCAGGGAAGATCGAGACTGGCGATAGCGAGTCCTGGAACACGTTTCTTCAGGATCACCTGAAGCGCGAGAGCGACGGCAGTTTCGCCAAGTCGGCTGACGGTTCCTATATCGACGCCAAGACGGGCGGGAATGCCTATTTCGAGAAGGTCGGCGGCGATTACTACTACTTCACCTGGCCGGGCAAAATGTCCGCCGATGTCTGAGACAGGGGATCGAAAGAGGGGCGGAATTTCCCCTCTTTCGAGGCCACCCTGTTCAGGATCCGGCCATGATCGAGGCAATGAAATCGGTAAAGACCTGCAGGCGAAGGCTGGGCATCTTGCCCGACGCATGGATCGCCTGAAGCGGAACGGTGCCGAGCGGTATACCGGGCAAGGGTTCGACAAGCAGGCCGCGATCGATGTCGTCCTGGACGATGCGTTTGATCAAATAGGCGGCGCCTACCCCTGAAACCGCGGCATCGCGAATGGCGGTTGCAGAATCGAGATCCAATTTCCCCTGCGGCACAAGGTCGCTCCCGTCAGGCAGCGGGATCGGATAGGGCACGCCAGCAATGACGTAGCGCACGAATGGCAGCTCGCGCAGATCGCCCGGCGCGCTCATCTTCCGATGACGGGCGAGAAAGGCAGGCGATGCGACGATCGCCATGTCGAGATGCGCCAGCGTCCGGCACATCAGGCCGGATTGAGCGGTGCCGCCAACCCGGAAGGCCACGTCGTAATTTTCGCGCAGAAGATCGACGGCCCTGTCGGTCATCCCGATTTCCAGCGAGATTTCCGGATACCGCGGCATGAACTCGTCGACGACGCGCTGCAGGATCATCCGGCCAAGTTCACTCGGCAGGCTGACACGCAGATGCCCGGCCGGCTCCAGGTGCGATCGTGTGGCGTCGGCGGCAGCGTCGATGCCCTCGAGAAGTGGCGAAATCCTTTCGTAGAAAGCCTCGCCTTCCGGCGTCATCGCCAATAGCCGCGTCGAGCGCCTGAAGAGGCTGGCACCAAGCAGCTGTTCCAGCCGGGACACGCTCTTCGAAACCGAGGACGGCGTGGTGCCCAGGCTTTTCGCGGCAGCGCTGAAGGACCCTGCCCTCACCGTTCGAACAAAGGCTACCAGTCCGGCGGTTTCATTCAGCAGGCTTTGCATCTTCAGCTGTGACTCTCATGACCGCGCTATGCGGCTCACTGTGCGGTGTGGAACATCGCCCTTATGGCATGGACGAGGTCGGTCCTGCCATGTGCTTTCGCTGCGGACACATCCTTGTGCTCGGCCGCTGCCGGAGATTTCTGCGCCAGACGTTTTGAAAGGCTCATCGCCAGTTCCGGCCGCTCGCCCATCAGGGCTTCAAAGGCAGCTTTCGGGATTTCGTAGACGCTCGCCCGCGTCAGTGCCTTGACGGCACAGGCCTCCGGCCTGCTGGTGAGGACCTCCAACGCGCCAAAACAATCGCCGGGCGCAAGGCGCAGGGCATCCTCGCCGTCATGCATGAAGGCGAGGATGCCGGTGCGGACCACCATCAGCCCGGTAGCGACGCCGCCCTGTTCCACGATGATCTCACCGGCCCCAAAACTCCTTTTGACCGCCAGCGCCGCCAATGCCTCCCGCTCCTCGGCATTCAATTCGGAGAACTGGGGATTGGAACTGAGCAGGATTTCGAAGGAGGTTTCCGGCAGCGCGGCAATCTGCTCTCCACCCAGCAATGCCGTTCCCAAGGGTGCCGCCAGGGAGAGGCCGTTGGCGGCGCAATGGCGGTAGATCAGATCGATCACCTCGCTGCGTGCAGCACCTCGCTGCATCGGTCCGGCAACCTGGAAATAAAGCTCCACCTCGATCGCCGCGGCACTGATGCTGCCGACGATGGCGGCCGGTGCGGGCTCGTGGAGAATGCAATTGCAGCTTCCGAGAACATCGCGCATCACATCGGCGACAAATCGCGGCCGGCGCGTCGGCAGAACCCGGACCGCCACCATGAGCTGATGATTTTCATCCGGCTTGCTGACATTGGTCAGCGACTGCCTGGCGAGCACGCTGTTCGGCAGGACGACCAGATTGTGGGCGAAGGTCAGCAGATAGGTCGAGCGCCAGTTGCTGGCGACGACCCGGCCCTCGGTGCCATCGCCAAGCACGATCCAGTCGCCGATGGCGTAGGGCCGTCCGAGCGTGAGCGCGATGCCCGAGAAGACGTCACCGAGCGTATTCTGCAACGCCAGACCGAGGATGACGGCAATGAGGCCGGAGGTTGCCAGCAGCGTTCCGATCGGGACACCGAAGACAAAGGCCATGATCGAGAGCAGCACGCCGAGATAGACGATCGCGACGATCAGATCCTGCAGCAGGCGCGCCTCGCGCGGGCGGCCGTCGAGCACGATGTAGATGCGCACAAATCCGATCGTCGCCCAGGAGAGGTGCGTCCACCAGAGGATCTTTGCGGCGACGACCAGACTGCCGAGACCATCGAGATGCGGGGCGTCGAAGCGGAAAGGGTTCAGTCCGGCAAGCGTAACGGCAAAGGTCATTGCCAGGAAGAAGATGATCTGCACGATGAGGCGCGCCGTCGGCCTCGAACGTCCCTGGAGATGCCATATGACGATCCCCGCCACGCCCAGAAGATTGATCAGAACGAACATCAGGAATGTCTGTTGCGGCATTAGGTTCTCGCTGCAGAATTGGGATTGCCCGCTCGCAAGCCTGCAGACATCAGGCGGGCGCCCGCGAAAATATCAGTGGGGTTTGCGGGCGCCTACTAAACCTGTTGGTAGGTTTCCATGAGCAGCGTTGCCGTCCATCATCATCGATTTCCGCGCGTGCCCTTATGCCCGAGAATGACAAATGCAACGTCTTTGCGGGCCTGATGGAGGATTTCCCGCTGTGTCCGGGGCATCGAAGGCGTTATAACTTCGGGAAATTCTGATGAAGCCTGGCAGCGCCTTTGCCGAAAGGCCGCAGTAAGGTTTCTGTGATGCCGGTCGATTGCCGTTGCCTGCGGTGGCGCGCCGGAAGGCTCGTGCGTTCGCCTGTGAAAGACGCATTTCCCTGTTGAATTGCAATGAGATAGCAAACGTTAGTTTACTTGTCTGGGGCGCGGAACCTATTAGGATGAATGGTGAACTGGCCACCTTATTCGGTTGGAGGACCTGACAATGGCAGCCGCTGCCAGAAGTGCCGAGCCTGTGTTGCCGCCTCGGCAGATCGTTCACATCGTCGAGGACGATGAACAATTGCGGCTTTCCTTGCTGGACCTGTTTCAATCGCTGGACATGCCGGCCGATGCCTTCGAGAGCGGCGCGGACTTCTTCGCCCGCGCGCCGCAAGACCTTGGCGGCTGCATTCTTCTGGACGTCAGGCTGCCCGGCGCCAACGGCATCGAGTTCCAGAGCGAGCTCGATGCCAAGGGATACCAGGTCCCCATCGTCTTCATGACGGCGCATGGCGACGTTGCCACCAGCGTTCACGCGATGAAGGCTGGCGCCATAGACTTCCTTCAAAAGCCGCTGAGGACCGAGGAACTGCTGGAAGCCATCCAATCGGCCTTCGCGATCGACGCCGGGCGGCAGCAAGCGCGGCTGAAACGCCAGACCGTGCGCGACCGGGCATCGAGCCTCACCCCGCGCGAGACGCAGGTCATGGGACTTGTCACAAGCGGGCTGATGAACAAGCAGATCGCTTTCGAGCTCGGGATCAGCGAGATCATGGTCAAACTCCACAGAGGCAGCATGATGAGAAAGATGAAGGCCGGGTCACTCGCCGAACTTGTCCGCCAGTTCGAACTTCTTCACTGACCTGAGCGTTCCCATGAAGCCCTTGTATCACCTGATCTGAGGTTCGATGCAGCCCAACCCCCACACCACAGTCGCTATCGTCGATGACGACCATTTCCTTCGGGAATCGTTGCGCGACTTCTTCGATGCGATGGGCATCGACAGCGTCGTCCACGGATCGGCTGATGCGTTCCTCGCCTCCGGCGACATCGCGCGCGTACAATGCGTTCTCGCCGATCTGAAAATGCCGGGCACGAACGGCATGGATCTGCTGCGCAAGATCGTCGCCCTGGGCGGGCCGCCGGTCTGTATCATGACCTCCTTTGCCGACAGCTATACGCGGAAAATGGCTCAATCCTGCGGAGCAGCGGGCTTTATTGAAAAGCCGATCGATGCAGCCAGCCTGCTCGAATTCATCTCGAAGTCGAATTGCGGCTGAACCGCCAACCGGCCCGTCAAGCCGAACGCACGTATAGATGCTCAACGCAGCACCTCATGCCTAAATCCCGGGAGTAACGCGGCCGCCATCAGTGCGCCGCGCTGCGCTACACCCTGAAAGGAGTTCAGCATGTTCACCCGAGCCCTCTTGATCTTGACCGCTGCCATCATGCCAGCGCAGATCACCAACGCTGCCGACACGACGAAAAAGGCAAAGATCTCCGTTGTCTTCGACCATCCGCTTCCCAACGTACCCGGCAAGAGCATGCGCGGCGTGCTGGTGGAATATGGCCCCGGCGGCTCTTCGGCGGCCCACATCCACCCCCATTCCGCCTTCATCTATGCGACCGTGCTCGAAGGCGCGATCCGCAGCAAGGTGAATGACGACCCTGAGAAGGTCTATCACAAGGGTGAGAACTTCTCGGAGCTGCCGGGCGACAAACATGGTGTCAGCGCCAATGCGAGCGATACCGAGCCGGCGCAGCTGCTGGCTGTCTTCGTCGTCGATACGGACGAGACGCAGCTGGTTACCGACATCAAGCAATAGCAACGATGGGCTGCGCTGCCGCGCTAGCGGCGGCGCGGCCTATCGTCCAGGATCACGTGGCTCTCGAACCTGTAGCCCGCTCCGCGCGCGGTCCTGATCAGCTGCGGGTTCGCGGGATCGAGCTCGACTTTCCGCCTCAGCCGCAGGATCAATGCATCCAGGCTTCTGTCGAAGATTTCCTCCGAGTTGACCCGGCTGGCTGCCAGCAACTGCTCTCGCGAAAGCACCTTCCGGGGCGCCCGCAGAAAAGCCACAAGCAGATTGAACTCCGCCACCGTCAATTTCACATCGGCGGCGCCGGGCCGGCAGAGGTTCCTCTGGCGTACCCAAAGCGTGCATCCCGCGAAGGAGTAGGATCGCATATCGCGATCCATGCGCGGCAGCGGCTTCTCGCGCATCGCGGCCCGGAGACGGGCCACGAACTCCCGATGCGCGAGCGGCTTGGTGATGTAATCCGCCGCCCCCGCCTCCAGCCCGCGCACCTTGTCGTCTTCTTCTATGCGGCTGCCGCTGAGGATAACGATCGGCACTGCCACGCGGGCCGCCAGCCGTCTCACCATCTCGAACTCGTCATTGGCGTTGACGTCGATGACCAGGAGATCGGGTTCGATGCCTGGCAGGAGTTGCTGCAGCTCCTGGAACGACGCGGCTTCGCTCACTTGAAAAGCGGCCTCAACCAGATAGCCGCTGAGGCCATGGCGTGCGGGGGCATCGGTATCAAGCACTACCACGTGCTTCATCGCATTCTCCGTCGGGTTGCAACGGAGGTATAGGCGGGTGGCCAAGTTGGGCCAATAATAACCGCCAGTTTTTTCGAGTATTCGGCACTAACTTCAGTATAGGTTTTCGCAAGAGCGGCATACCGTTACCATCCGGAAAGCCCTATGCCGCACGCCTCTGCCGCCGCACGCACCACAAATTGTCGGCAACAAAACCAATGTATAGTTCATAAGCAATAATATAAATCGTAAATAAAATTGCCGGATTACTGATCGTAATAGCAATTATTATTGTCGACCGGCTTGATCTCAACGATTCATTGATTAGGAGACAAGCATGGATGCTCATTCCATCACATCGACGCGCCGGAATATCATGACGGGCACGTTGGGGCTCGCCGCGGCAGCGGCAACCCTGACGGCACAACCCGCCGAGGCCGCGAAGAACGGCAAGGTAGCAGCCGAGCGCTCGGGCGGCAACTACGTGACATCGGCCGACGGGACCGAGATCTTCTACAAGGACTGGGGTCCAAAGGACGCGCAGCCGATCGTCTTCCATCACGGTTGGCCGCTGAGCAGCGACGACTGGGACGCGCAGATGATCTTCTTCCTCGACAAGGGCTTCCGCGTCGTCGCCCATGATCGCCGCGGCCACGGCCGCTCGGCGCAGGTCAGCGGCGGCCATGACATGGACCATTATGCGGCCGATGCCGCAGCCGTCGCAAACCATCTCGATCTGCGCAACGCGGTTCACGTCGGCCACTCGACCGGCGGCGGCGAGGCGACGCGCTATGTCGCCCGCCACGGCAAGGGCCGCGTCTCCAAGCTCGTGCTCATCGGTGCGGTTCCGCCGCTCATGCTGAAGACCCCCGCCAATCCCGGCGGCATTCCGATCGAGGTCTTCGACGGGCTGCGGGCGACGCTGGCGGCCAACAGAAGCCAGTTCTACACCGATTTCCCAAGCGGCCCGTTCTACGGCTTTAATCGCCCGGGCGCGACGTTGCAGGAATCGACCGTTCGCAACTGGTGGCGCCAGGGTATGGCGGGCGGTATCAACGCCCACTATCTCGGGATCAAGGCCTTTTCCGAGACCGACTTCACCGAGGACCTTAAGGTCATCGACGTACCGGCACTTGTGCTCCACGGCGAAGACGACCAGATCGTACCGGTGGCGGATTCCGCCGTCCTGTCTTCGAAGCTTCTGAAGAGGGCGACGCTGAAGATCTACAAGGGCCTGCCGCATGGCATGGCGACGACCCATGCCGATATCGTCAATGCCGACATCCTGAGCTTCATCAACGGATGATCGGCAAGGGGCGCTGCCGCCGGCGCCCCGTCCTTCCGCAAGTGCATACATCACCAATGAAAAAGCATCCGGCTCGGCAGGGCGCTGAACCGGATGCTTTTCGTTGAATGCGGGAAATGCCGGAGGCGCGAGCCTCCGGAGGATGCTCAGTGCGCCCGCGGCGGCGGCGTCGCGGTCTTCACCCATTCGGAATACGAGACCTTGCCAAGCCAGGCGGCGGAGGCGGGCACCAGGCTGCTGTCGTCAAGGATCGCGCCGAAATAGCGCGTCTGGCGGTCGACGACGATCTCGCGGGCATCACCGATCTGACGAAGATATTTGCCGACGGCATCGGCCATGCGGATCTTCTCGGGGCCGGCAATCTCCACCGTCTTGTTGAGCGGCACGCCGAGAACGAAATCGACGAGCGCGTCGGCGACGTCTTCCGAGAAGATCGGCTGCATCATGGCCGGCGAAAGATGGACTTTATCGCCCTGCGCACCAGACTGGGCAATGCCGAACATGAACTCGAAAAACTGCGTCGAATGGACCAGCGTGTAGGGAATGCCGGATTCCTTGATGATCTTCTCCTGCGCCAGCTTTGCGCGCAGATAGCCGCTTTCGGGAAGCCGGTCGGTGCCGACCACGGAAAGTGCCAGGTGATGCTTGACGCCGGCTGCCGTCTCGGCCGCCATGAGGTTGCGCCCCGATTTCTGGAAGAACTCCATGACCGCCTTGTCCTCGAAAGACGGCGAGTTGGCGAGGTCGACGACGACCTGTGCACCGGCAAACGCCTCGGCAAGCCCCTCACCGGTGATGGTGTTGACGCCCGACGACGGCGAAGCCGCGACGACTTCGTGCCCCTTGGCCTGAAGCCGCTTGACCAATTTCGAACCGATCAGCCCGGTTCCGCCAATAACGACGATCTTCATGACTCGCTCCTTTTGAAGAATTCTCGAGAAAGGCGCGACCGCGCAGCTGCGCCGGCCGGCCCGCGTGAGGTCCTTTCCTGGACCTCGGACAAGCCTATGGAATTGCCGGTGGCGGCATAGACAAACGTTGGTTGGGGGCAGCGCCGCCCGGCATCGGCCCCGCCCCAACCAAGGTTTACTTACGGGAACCGGTCCATTCACATATTCTGAAATGGATCAGCAAGCCGCTGCTGATCCAGGGTGGCCGTTCCCTCCCGCCCTGCTCGTGGATGGCAGTCCTCGACCTGGGGTACCCTTCCCCACCCCCCAGCCATCCCCTCTGGAACCGCCCCTTCCCCTCCCGGGGGCGGTTCCCTTTCGGGATGCCGCAGACTTCAGCCGCGCTGAAGCTGTTCGGCCTTTCGAACGAGATCCGCAAGCGAACGGCTCTGCATCTTGCGCATCAGGCTCATGCGATGAAGCTTCACCGTCATCTCGCTGATGCCGAGCTCATAGGCGACCTGCTTGTTCATCAGCCCGCTGACCACCGCCGACATCACTTCCTTCTCGCGCGGGGTCAGGGTGTCGGCGAGTGCCCGGATGCGCCCGTATTCCGCATCCGTCTTGCGCCGTTCGGAATCCAAACGGATCGCATGATCCACCGCATCGAGCAGGTCCTGGGAGGCGAAAGGCTTGGTGATGAAATCCGTGGCGCCCGCCTTCATTGCCTTCACGCTCGCCGCGATGTCGGCATGCCCTGTCAGAAAGATCACCGGCAGACGGCTTCCCGCCAACGAGAGATGCTGCTGCAGGTCGAGTCCGGTTCCGCCGGGCATCCTGAGATCAACGACGAGGCAGCCCGGCGCACTGATATCGGCCATCTCCAGGAATTCCGGACCGTTCGAAAAGGCGCTGGCCCGCTTCTTGGTGACCAGGAAAAGATCGAGAAGGGATTCCCGCATGTCTTCGTCATCGTCGACGACATAGACGATCGGCTCGGCGGAGAGCTCTGCGCTGGATTGGACGTTTTGCATGACATGACCCCGGTTGCCTGGTTCGGAAACATCCTCCGCACCGGGTTTTGCTGGCCCAGGGTGGCGTCGAATGTCGCCGCCGGTTTTGTACCACTGAAGCGATGCGCCGTGAGGGTAAACCTTGGTTTAGGTTGGCGGGCAGCAAGATCAGGTCAACCCAACACTTCGTTTAGTCGAACACCGGCACCAAATGCCTATCATCCATCGATATCAGATGGATGGAGATGGAAATGAGAGCAACGGTGATTGGCGCCAGCGGCGCCATGGGCTCCAAGATCGTCCGCGGCCTGGAGCGCGACGGGTTCGATGTCGTGGCCGCATCGACGAAAACCGGCGTCAATGCCTATACCGGCGAAGGCCTGGCAGCGGCGCTCGCTGGCGCCGATATCGTGATCGACGTCACCAATTCCGGTTCTTTCGGCCAGGGAAACGCCCTCGACTTCTTCCGGCAGGCTGGCAGAAACATCCTCGCTGCGGCGCGCTCCTCCGGCATCAGGCACTATATGGCTCTCTCGGCCGTCGGCACTGACAGGCTTGTCGAGAACGACTATTTCCGCGCAAAACTGGTGCAGGAAAACCTGATCCGCTCATCGGGGCTACCCTACACGATCGTCCGATCGACGCAGTTCTTCGAGTTCTTTAGCGGGATCGTCAACGACTATGCGGTCGACGGTGTACTGGCATTGCCTTCACTCGTCGTCCGCCCGGTTTCCGCCGATGAGGCTGCAAGCTGGATCGCCAAGCTCGCCAGCGGCGAGCCTCACAACGCCATCGTCGAGCTTGGCGGGCCGGAAGCAATCGATCTTGCTGATCTGGCTCGGGAATTGCTGACGGCGACGGAAGATGCGCGGCCTGTCAGCCTAGCGCCCACACCTCTGTATTTCGGTGTGGAGCTGTCGCGGGATGGCATGCTGCCGGTCAACCAGATGCTATCGGGCAAACTGTCGTTTCACGACTGGCTCTCGAGAAGCATGGCTGCAGCCTGACAGCGTGACGCAATGAAGGCGGCGCTTGGGGCGCCGCCTTGCTGTCTCAGGGACTAGATCGAAACTCGGGCCTCGCCATCGGCATAGCCGGTGCGAAACTTCTGCCTGCAGGCCCACACCGTTGCGGCGATCCCGAACAGCGCCGGCATGCTGACGGCCGGAAAGTCGCGAAGAAGGACCGACGACGAGCATATGCCGACCGCGACTTCCCAGAGGTGGAAGAAGGCATGCGCCATCAGCCACAGCGTCGCCGCCGCCCAGAGTTCGATACGCCGCTCCTCGCGAAACCAGCCGACCGCGAAAGCAAGGGCGATAAAGCCCTGGATAATGCCGATGTCGCGGATGAAATGCTGGTTGAAGAAGCCCGTATCCGTGACGCCGGGCACGAAATAGTACCATCCCTCGGGATCATAGAGCATGTAGACCGCCAGCCACCCGGCCAGGAGGACATTGAACCAGACCATGACGAAGACGGCGTATTTGAGCGCTTTCATTTCTTGCCTCCTGCTTTCGATAAAGCAGAAGGCTAACACCGGGTGAGCGTACAGACTGCCCAAACGAAGGTTTGGGCTTTCGGCCTCTGGTCAGGTGAGCGACATCCCGCCATCGACGAAGAGTTCCAGCCCGTTGACGAAGGATCCGGTCGCCAGAAACAGTGCCGCATGCGCCAGCTCTCCCGGTGCCCCCATTCGTCCGGCCGGAATGAGACCCGCCATCTGGCGCTCGAAACCCGGACGGTCCGCCTCGCTGACGCCGAGTTTGCCGAGGATCTCCGTTTCGACCGGCCCGGGTGTCAGGATATTCACCCGGATCTTGCGTTCCCTGAATTCGAGAGCCCAGTTCTTGGCGAAGGCCGCCAGCGCCGCCTTCGATCCGGCATAGACGGTATGCTGCGGCAGAACCTTCGTCGCCGCGAGCGAGCTGGTGACGATGATGCTGCCGCCATCCCGGATGATCGGCGCCATGGTCTGCACGCCGAAGAAGACGCCGCGCGTGTTGACCGCGAAATGGCGGTCATATTCCTCTTCCGTCACCACCGAGGACGAGGAGAGATTGATGACACCGGCATTCGCCATATAGATATCGACAGCCCCGAACCGTTCGCTAACCTCGTTCGCCAGCCGGCGATGGTGCTCGATGCTGGCGACATCGCCGCAAATGCCGATAGCACCGTTTCCGATCTCTTCGATCGCCGCATCGACGACATCCTGCCGCCGGCCGGTGATCACCACCTTTGCGCCCTGGCGGGCGAAGAGCTTTGCCGTTTCCTTGCCGATACCGCTGTTTCCGCCGGTAATGACCGCCACTTTGTCCTGAAGCATTTTCATCGTCTATCTCCTTGATATCGGGCCAGAGATAGATGCCGAAGCGCCAGCGGATTAGCCCATTGCCGGGAACAAGAGGTGTTCCCGGCAATGCGGAATGGGTCTGCAACGCCCTCCGGAGCAATTGCGTTACAGTTGTAACGCAAGGCCTGAATACACGTTTTCAGCAAGGTTGAAGCAAGCCGCGCTTTTCAGATTGTGCCGCGTCCCACCACGCCAACCAAGGATCGACACAATGCGCGTAGGCTCCGAAAACCCTATCTTCAGCCTCTTTATGCCGAAGGGGCACAAGGCCCCCTCGATCGCTGACGAGAAGATCGATTTCAAACCCGTCAATCCTCCGAAAGCACCCGCCGTCAAATCCGACGAGGAACTGCTGGCCGATCTCTACGACCGGACCGCGCAGCAGCTGATCGACGACGCCGACGTCAACGACGACGGAATGGTCAGCAAGGATGAATATATGGCGGCCCAGAAGCGCCTTGCCGACATGGACAAGAGAATATTCGATCCGGTTTCGACCGAGGAACGCTGGGAGAAATTCGACCCGACCGGCAAAGGGACGCTCGACAAATCCGAGGTCATCGAAGGGCTGAAAAAGGTACTGCCGCTTGGCATCGGTCACCTCGACCAGGCGCAAGCTGACGCCATTCGCTTCAGACCGCCGACCCGCGCTTGATCTGCGCAGCCGCAAAAAGGGGCTGCTTTCTTGAGCGGCCCCTCATGCCCATGAAACCCTTGTATAGGATGCGCATGGTGGCTTCGTGCTGCAAAGTGAGCGCAGGTCGAGTTCCGCGGCCAGAAACCTCAGGCTGTACAGAGGCAAGCAACGGTGGCCCTCGCGTCTTCCGAAACCTACAGGCGAGAGCAAGCTGCCGGTCCGCACCGGATGCCGCAGTTCAGACTGCAGTTCCTCCTGGATGGCAAGCTGTTTCTGACGCGGATCTGGTCTGCGGTTCCCGATATCGGTCAGCGCGTCATGTTCCCATCAGCAGACGGGTCCGGCCTGTTCAAGGTCATCGACGTCCTCTGGGGCGACACTGAAGCGGAAGACATGATGAGCGCCTACATCAGCCTGATCCGTTCGCCCGGCTGATACGCGATGCAGCTCAGATTGGATGTCGCCGTTTCGAGCCAAGCCATGCTAATTTGACGACGAATAGCAGAGAGATTTAGCCGGGGGCCGGCGGCAGATCGCCCGCCTCATTGCTCGGTTGGGGCGGTCAATTATGATGATGCCAGTTCTTTGGCAATTCCCGCAGGTTTGTCCGGTACCGCCCGCATGATGGATACGACTGTTCTGATCGACCTTGATGCCCTGCAGGCGGCAAAAGCCGTCGAGCGCATCGTCGGCAACGCCTGGGCGACGGACGCCGACGGCGCCTTCATCTACGTGACACCGGCCGCGCTGACATTCCTCGGCCTGACCCTTGACGATATCAACGCCGCCTCGAACGAAGACAGCTTCGGCTGGAAGCGCGCCATCCATCCTGAAGACTATGACGAGGCGGCCGCGATGTGGCGGCGTTGCCTGCAGACCGGGGAGCAATACAGCGTCCTGCACCGGATGCTGCGGGCGACCGGAGGCTATGGATGGGCGCGCAGCACCGGGCAGCCGCTCTTTGACAGCGCCGGAGCGATCACAGGCTGGTATGGCACGGTGATCGATGCCGAGGTCATCCCGATCGCCGAACCCCCGCTGTCGATGGCGAAGCCGCCCTCTACGGAACTCAACCAGCCAGAAGCTCTCTCCGACATGGCGACGGTCCATCCCCACGATCGCCCGACGGTCGAGCAGGCGACCGCAAGGGCATTCTTCCATGGCGTCCCCCAGGTCAGCAGTTACCGCCAGCTTCAGCCGGACGGCAGCTATCGCTGGGTCGATTTTCGGGTCGAACCGGAGAATGGCGCCAGCATCACTGTCGAACCCGCCATCGCCCGGCAGGGAGAACACTGGACGACGGCGGATTTTCTCGGCGAGACCACCGAAGCCGTCAAGGCCGCGCGCACCATCGAGAGCCTCTACGGCGGCGCCTGGGCGATGGATGCCTCGGGGCAATTCACCTATGCCACGCCGACGGCGCAGACCTCGATCGCGATGGTTCTCGAGGACCTGAACCTGTTGCTGGATGGCAAAGCCTTCCTGGAGGGCGGAGAACAGGGCTGGCAGCGCGGCACCCATCCGGACGATCGAAAGCGCGTCGGAGATTCCCTGCGCCACGCCTTGCGGACCGGCGAACACTGGAATTTCGAATACCGGATCCTGCGCGCCACCGGCGCCTATGTCTGGCATCGGGCAGCGGCACGCCCCACACGCGACAGCCAGGGCCGGATTACCGGCTGGTACGGCACGACATTGGATATAGACGTCTACAAAAAGACGGAGGCCGCGCTTCTCGAACGCGAGCGCCTGCTGCAGCAATTGATCGATACCGTTCCCGCGCTCATCTGGAGCACGATGCCCGATGGCACGCCGACCTATGTGAACCGGCGCTTTACTGAGGTAACGGGCGCGACGCTGGAGGACATTACCGCAACCGACGGATCACCATCGCTGAGCGTCATCCATCCCGACGATCGCGAAACCGCCCGCCAGGCGATCCAGATATCATTCGAGACCGGTGCACCCTACCGGCAGCGATACCGCCAGCTTCGCGCCGACGGCAGCTACCGCTGGACGGAGACGAGAGCCGAACCCCTGCGGGACGAGAGCGGCGGCATTATCCAATGGTACGGCGTGAGCTCGGACATCCATGACCTGATCATGGCACAGGAGGCTTTGCAGGAACGGGAGCGCTTCCTCTGGCAGCTCGTCGAAACCCTGCCGGCGATGATCGACTGCGCGGCTCCCGACGGCGAGCCGATGTTCCGCAGCCGGCAATTGCGGGAATTCCTCGGATACGATCTTGAGGAACTAGACGGCAAGGACAAGTCCCGATTGGCCGAAACGCTGGATGCCGACGTTCACCGCGAGGATCTGGCAAGCGTCAAGGAGCGCTATGGGCATTCGCTGGCAACCGGCGCCCCCTACGCGAACAGGCACCGGCTTCGCCGGTTCGATGGTGAATACCGCTGGGTCGAGACCCGCGCGGCGCCGATGCGCAATACCGAAGGACAGATCATCCAGTGGAATGTCATCTGCCTCGATATCGATGCTGAGGTCCGCGCCCAGGAAAACCTTCTCCTTGCCCAGCGTCACCTCGCCCATGCCAGCCAGGCCGCCAGCCTTGCCGAGCTCTCGGCCTCGATCGCCCATGAGGTCAACCAGCCACTGTCGGCCGCGATCAACTCGTCGGCGGCCTGCCAGCGCTGGCTGAACGCCGATCCGCCCAATCTCGAGCGCGCCCAGAAATCGCTGGAACGCATCATTCAAAGCGCGAACTCGGCGGCCGATGTCGTCAGCCGCATCCGTGCTCTGTTCAGGCAATCCACCGACCAGCGGAACTATACGGCGATTGCCGATGTCGTCTTCGAGGCGCGCAATCTCATCGCCGAAGAGGCGAGACGGCGCGGCGTCCGGATCGATATCCAGTGCGAACCCGGGTTGCGGCCGGCTCCCTTCGATCGGATCCAGATCCAGCAGGTTCTCTTCAATCTCATGCGCAACGGCATCGATGCGATGGCATCCGCCTATTCCGAAAAGGTGCTGCGCATTCGCGTCAGCTCAACGCAGGACATGGTTCGCATCGAGGTCGACGACCAGGGTTACGGTATCCAGTTCCCCGACAAGATCTTCGAACCGTTCTTCACCACAAAGGAACGGGGAATGGGCATGGGGCTATCGATCTGCCGCTCGATCGTCGAATCCCATACCGGCCAGCTCTGGGCCGAGAACAACGAACCGCTCGGCGCCACGTTCATCTTTACCCTGCCCGCCGAGACCTGAACCGGCCGGCTTTTGAAATTTCGCTCATTCGGAAAACACCGCTCATGCCTCTTCTCGACCCCACGCTGATCTTCCCGGTCACTCATCCCGATGGAAGAGTGTCGCGAACCACGCTCTATCTGAAGAATGTCATCGACCATCCGCGCATCGAGATCGGCGATTACAGCTACTTCACGCATTACGGGAAACTGGCGGAAACCGCCGAGATCCTTGCGCCCTATCTCTTCGCCGAAAGCCGGGAACGTCTTGTCATCGGCAAGTTCGTGCAGATCGCCCGCGGCAGCTATTTCATGACGAGCTCCGCCAATCATCCGATGGCGGGCATCACGACCTACCCGTTCCGCATCTTCAAGCCGGAAACCTTCGGCTATACGGATCTTCCCGTGAAGGACACCATCGTCGGAAACGACGTCTGGATCGGCCATGACGCGGTGATCATGCCGGGCGTTCAGATCGGCCCGGGCGCCATCATCGCCGCCTCATCCGTGGTCACGCGCAATATCCCGGCCTATGCGGTGGTTGGAGGCAATCCGGCAGCGATCATCCGCATGCGCTACGACGACGAGACGATACGTGATTTGCTGGACCTTGCCTGGTGGGACTGGCCGATCGAGAAGATCGAAGCCAACCTGCCCGCGCTCGAAAGCGGCGATCTGGCCGCACTCAAAGAGGCTTAGCTTGACGCAACACGAGGTCTGGCAACACGCCAGACCTCGCAGCATCCGTTCCGGCGATCAGTAATCCCAGATCACAGGTACCCAGCGGAAAGCGTCTCCCGCGACAGCCACGCGGCCGACGGACGGGAACGGCAGGTGCGTCGCGACCAGCAGCTCGCCGGTTGCCGCAAGCTCCTTCAAGAGCTCGACGCGCACGCGCGCCGCCTCTTCCGGATCGTGCTCGAAACCGTTGAACCAGTCCGGCTGGTCGAAGCCGACGGTGAAGACGGCATCGCCGGCAAATGTCAGCCGCTCATCACCGGAGGCGATACGGATGACGCTATGGCCCGGCGTATGGCCACCGGTGCGGCGGGCAACGACGCCGGGAGCGACCTCGTGCTCTTCGTCGAAAAGACGCAGATGATCGGCATATTCCGCCAGGAACTTCTTGGCGGTCGCCCTCAGCGCATCCGGGAAGCCGTCGGGCATATGGGTGTGGGAGAAGTCCGGCGCCTCCCAGAATTTCGCCTCGGCGGCGGCAGCATGAATGCGCAGGTCGGGACGAAGCCGTTCCTTGACGCCTTCGACGACGAGCCCGCCGATATGGTCCATATGCAGATGGGTGAGCACGATATCGGTCACCGACCCGAGATCGATCCCGGCCGCCTCCAGCCGCTTCACCAGCTGGCCGGCGCGCGGCAGATGCAGGTCGGGATCAAGGCCTAGTCCGGCATCGAGAAGAATAGTCTGCTCGCCGCTGCGCACGACCACCGCGTTGAGAGGCCAGTCGAACGCATCCGTCGGCAGGAACTGGTTTACCATCCAATCCGCCCGTACCGCCGGATCGATATTGTGACCCAGCATCGAGGTCGGCAGCGGCAGCACGCCATCGCTAATGACCATCACATCTATATCGCCGATCTTCACCGCATAGCGCGACGGCACCAGCTCACCGGCACCATTGCGGCCGGGATGAAAGGCGTTTTCCGAGGGAACTTTCAGCTGCTTGGCACCCGGCGGACGGGTTTTCGTATCTGACTGCGGCATGACGCACTCCTATGTTGCTTGGACACCAGCCGGCCACCTCTCCGTATGACCTATGCCACAACGGAATTTTGAGTTTGCACCAGCGCTTGTGCGCGCAACGGCGCTCGGGTGACGGCCCGCAACAGTTCTACCGGTGGTCTGGGGCGTCGGTAATCCAAACGTAGGTTTGGGGGTGCGGGATGCGGCGGCGGCCTGTGCAGAGGGGCGCCACCCATGCAAATCCATGCCGCCTTCTAGTGCGTGACTGCTTCAGACGGATTGCGCGCGAAAATTCAGCGATGGAAAGATCCTGCTTCAGGCAGGTGTTGACCGCTATTGAAATCTGACCTCTTTACCGGCGACCGGTAATGCGAAGAGCTTCTCGCCGATTTCCAGCCTGCGATCCCCATCCGTGCGAACCACCAGTGACGGCAAGCCGGGGACATCGAGGTAGACGATCGCATCCGCGCCGAGCCGTTCGACATAGCGAACCGCGCCTTTCCATTTGCCGTCGGTCGTCGACAACGTCAGATGCTCAGGGCGAATGCCGTAGATCCTACATCCCTCCTGCGCAGCAGTCTCGCCTTCGAAGAGGTTCGTCTTCGGAGAGCCGATGAAGCCGGCGACGAAGGGCGTGGCCGGTTGGTTGTAGAGGGTCATCGGCGAGCCGACCTGTTCGATCTTTCCGCCATTGAGGACGACGATCTTGTCGGCCATGGTCATCGCCTCGACCTGATCGTGGGTGACGTAGATCATGGTGGCGCCGAGCTTGGCGTGAAGTTCGGTCAACTCGATGCGCATCTGCGAGCGCAACGATGCATCAAGGTTCGACAGCGGTTCGTCGAACAGGAAAACCTTCGGGTTGCGAATGATCGCACGCCCGATGGCGACGCGCTGACGCTGCCCGCCGGAGAGCGCCTTCGGCTTGCGATCGAGCAGATGTGCCAGCTGCAGCGTCTCCGCCGTCTGTTTGACCTTCTCCGCGATTTCCGCCTTGGGGCGCCGGGCAAGCGACAGGCCAAAGCCGATGTTCTCGGCCACGGTGAGATGCGGATAGAGTGCATAAGACTGAAACACCATCGCGATGCCGCGCTCGGATGGTTCGGCCGCAGTCACATCCTTGCCGTCGATGAACATCTTTCCCGAAGTCGAAGTCTCCAGACCGGAGATCATGCGCAGCAGCGTCGACTTTCCGCAGCCAGACGGCCCGACGAAGACGCAGAACTCACCGGCCTCGATCGTGAGATCGATGCCCTTGATGACATCAAGGCTGCCGAAGCTCTTGCGGACATCCTGAAGGACGACACTTGTCATGAATTACCCTTTCACGGCGCCGGCCGTCATGCCTGCCACGATCTGCCGGTTGAAGAAGATGAAGACGATGAGCGGCGGAATGGTCACCAGCAGGATGTTCATGAACAGCAGATTGAACTGTGTCTGAAACTGCCCCTGAAAATTATAGAGGGTGAGCTGCACGGTGACGTTTTCCCGGCCGGGAAGATAATAGAGCGGGTTGGTGAAATCGTTGAAGATCGCAATCGACTGGACGACGATGACCGTGACCGTGACCGGCTTAAGCAGCGGCAGAACAACACGGAAGAAAATCTGCAGCGGCTTGGCACCATCAACGATTGCCGCCTCATCTAGATCGCGCGGAATGGCGGCGATAAAGCTTCGAAACAGCAGGATCGTGAACGATAGCCCGTAGGCGATCTGGATGAGGATCATGCCGGATATGGTCTTGAAGAGACCGAGCGACTGCAGCACCCAGATCGTTGGAACGACGGCGGGCGGGATCATCAGACCTGCCAGAACGAAGCCATAGATCAGCGTGTTCCAGCGCGAGGGACGCCGCTGGACGACATAACCGACCATGGCTCCGAAAAGAACGAGCAGCGTCACCGCGACCACGGTGATCACCGTGGAGTTGAAATAAGCCAGGAAGAGCATGTAGTTCCGGGCTTCGATCACATCCATGAAGTTTTGCCACAGCTGCCATTCGCTGGGCCACGTGAAGGTCAGCGCCTGGGCCTCCTGCCGCGTCTTGGCGGCGGTAAGGAAGACGAAGAGGAAAGGCATGACGAAGATCACGCCGCAGGCGAGCATCGCCACTATCCCGGTATAGAGCTGGCGCCGCGTCACAGGTCGATCTCCTTACGGTTGAACCAGGCAGTGAGCGGCAGGACGATCAGGCCGATCAGGAGGAAAAGAATGACATTGCCCGCGGTCGAGAGTCCGTAAAAGCCGGCCTGATACTGTTTGTAGATGACGCTTGCCAGAACGTCGGAAGAAAAGCCGGGGCCACCCTTGGTCATCGCCCATATCAAATCGAAACTGCGCAGACCGCCGATCAGCGAAAGGGTCACTACCGTCACTGTTGCAGGTTTGGAGAGAGGGACGGTGACACGGAAGAACATCTGCCGGCGTGTCGCGCCGTCAATCCGCGCCGCCTCGTAATAATCGGGGCTTATAGATGCCAGACCGGCGATGTAGATGACCGTCGCGAGGCCCACTCCCTTCCAGACGTCGACGACGACGATGGAATAGAGCGCAAGCGCCGGATCCGTCAGCCAGCCTGGGCCGTGGATGCCGAGCGTCGCCAGCGCGACATTGATCAGGCCGCGGGTCGGATGCATCAGAACGGAAAAGGTGATGCCGACGCCAATGGTCGAGACGAGAACGGGAAAGAAGATGATCGTCCGCAGCGCGCCCTGCGCCCAAATTCCCGACGTCAGCAGCACGGCAAGCAACAGGCCGAGCACGGTCTTGGCCGCGGATGTCGTCACGGCATAGATGACCGTGTTGATCAGTCCCTTGATCAGGAAAGGCTCGCGGAAGAACTGCTTGTAATTCTCCAGGCCGATGAACTGCGTGGTGAAGAGATCCCAGCGCGTCAGGCTGAACCAGAAGGATGCGATCGTGGGCGCCAGAAAGAGCGTGGTGAACACAACCGCCGCAGGCAGAACGAACCAGTACGGATAAGGGGATTTTCGCGCGACCATGGCGGCTCCTTGAACATCTGGCCCGCATCCCGCGGCGAAAGCCATGCGGGATGCGGGCTACAGCCGTTACCAGTTCGGCAGGCCGAGTTGCTTTGCCTGCTTTTCCACGTCCTGGTCATAAAGCGCGGCGGCATCCTTGGCCGAGCGAATTCCGGTGCCGACCTCGACCGCGATCTGTTCGAGCGCCGGGCCCTTTACCGGCGAAAGGAACTCGAGCGCCGGACCCGCGCGGCCCTCGGTTTCGAAATAGGGCAGCATATCGCTGACTGCCTGCGGCACGTCCTTCGGCAGTTCGCAGCCCTTGATCAGATAGGGACCGGACGGCACGGCCTTGGCCATCAGCTCGCAGCCTTCCTTCGAGGCGACGAAATCGAGAAACTTCTTTGCCTCTTCGAGATGTTCTGCCTTTGCCGAGAGATAGAGCGCCGCCGGCATCCAGATGGTCAGTCCGTTCTTGGCTGCATCGTTGCCCGGCACTGCGAAGAAGCCGACATCCTGCAGGTTGTCGGGGAAATTCTGCTGGATATTGCCGATGCCGAAGGTGAGGCTCGGGTAATGTGCGGCTTCGCCGGTCGATACCATACGCATGCCGTCGTCGAAGGTCGCAGCGCCGAAGTCCTCATTAAAGAAGCCGGCCTTGGCGACTTCTTCTACATGCTCAAAGCCACGCAGTGCGGCCGGCGTGGTCGCGTACTTCACCTTGTTCGCCGTATAGTCCGTCGCGAAATTCGGAACCTCGGATTGAACATTGAAGAAATCTGCCAGCACGAAGATCTGCGACGTCCACGTCGTGCCGTAAGTCTGCGCCAGCGCAACCTTGCCGGCCGCCTTGATCTTCTGATTGTTGGCGATGAAATCGGCCCAGGTCTTCGGCGGCTGAAGGCCAAGCTCGGCATAGATTTTCCTGTTATAGAAGATGCCGCCACCCATGGCCGGCCCGAACGGAATACCGCGAACATGACCATCGGAGGCGCTGACGACCTTCTTGAACGTATCCAATATGCCGGCTGCGGAAGGAAGATCCGATAGGTCGGCGATCGTCTGCTCCGGCTTCAACGCCTGGAACAGCGAGCCGCTATTGTATTGGAAAATATCGGGCATCTCGCCGGTTGCCAGCCGCGTCTTGACGATATTGTCGCCTTCCGATCCGCCGGCTCTCTGCTCGACGTCGAAGGTGACATCCGGGTGCTTTTCACTATAGGCCTTTGAGACGGCGTCGAAGGACGCGATCGACTCGGGATTTGTGTCGATCATAATGCCGAGCGTGACGTCGGCCCATGCGGCGCTGGCGGACAAGCCCAGCATGCTTGCGGCAACAATGCCGTATCTCGTCATTCTCATGGTCAATTCCTCCTCTTGAAGACCAGGATCATTTCCGCTTTTGGTTGTGGCAAGGCCAAACCCGATGTCAGATCGCAAACTCGATGACGTGCCGGCCGGCGGCGATGGTTGCCGAGGTTCCCTGAGCGACGGCCTGTCCGTCAATGCGCAGTGCGCGGCGCTTCGCTGTCGCATCCATTCGCGCGGTCATGCCGGCGGGTAGAGCGAGGTTGCAGGTGACCTGTCCTGCCTCGAGGCTCCACTGCACCTCCACGCGTCCAAGGGCCGTGTCGTGCCAGGCCGAGACCGGTGACAGCGCCGGCAAAATCGCTGGATCGAACAGTATCTCGTGAAATGCCGGGGTTTCCTCCCTCGGCTTGATACCGGCGACATCCTCGAACAACCACTGGCATACGGCGCCATAGGCATAGTGATTGTAACTGTTCATATCGGGATCATAGATCGTGCCGTCCTCGGCAAGCGCGTCCCAGCGCTCCCAGATCGTCGTCGCGCCGCGCTCGACCTGGTAGAGCCAGCCCGGAACCTTGCGGTTGAGAAACATCTTTTCAGCAAGGTCGAGCATACCGAGGCGTGTAAGCGCGGGCAGCAGCGCCGGCGTGCCGATGAAGCCAGTACCGATGACACCATCGGTCTCTTCAGCGACCTTACGGAAGTAGGCGCGACCAGCCTCCTCATATTCGGCCGGCACCAGGCCATAGAGAAACGCCAACGCCCACGACGTCTGATCATTGTGGGCGATCCGTCCCGATGACGAGAAGAATTCGTGCTTGAAAGCTTGCCTGATCTCGGCAGCCCGCAACGCCAGCCGCTCCGCTTGACTATTCTCGCCGATGACACGGGCAATCCGCGCCGCGATCTCGGTCGAAATGAAGTGATAGAGTGTCGCTGCGCAATCGTCGGCGACGGTCGGCCGCGGCTTGCGGTTATCGCCTACCGGCTGCAGCCAGTCGCCGAAGGTAAATCCATGCTCGCCCCACACAGCAGGTGGACGAATGACCGGTCCGTCAGAAATGTTCCAGAGATAGTCGAGCCACCGCAGCATCGCCGGGAAGCATTCCTCCAGGGCAGCCTTGTCGCCGTAGTGCAGATAGAGCTGCCACGGAATGATGACGATCGCATCCCCCCAGCCGGTGGAGCCCGCCCAGTCGCCGCGATCCGTGATCGGGTGAAGACGCGTCGGATCGGGGGAGAAGTGCGGAACGGCGCCATTTGGACGCTGATCATGCATCACATCGCGAAGATACTTGCGCAGGAAGGACTGGCTGTCGGCAAGCCAACAGGCGGTTCCGGCGAAAACCTGTGCATCGCCAGTCCAGCCAAGCCGTTCATCGCGTTGAGGGCAATCGGTAGGAATCTCGATGAAATTGGAACGCTGCGACCAGATCGTATTCTCGACCAGCCGATTGACAGCATCGACCCCGCAGGTGAAGCCGCCGGCTGCCACAGGCACCGAGGAAATCGGCACCATCTCGATCGCCAGCACCTCGACGCGTCCCGTCAGGCTGAGGCGCGCGTAGCGGAAGCCCATGAAGGTGAACAGCGGCGCATAGGATTCTTCTCCGTCACCGCTCAATGTATAGACAAGCTCGGCGCGGGCGCTGCGATAGTTCCGATTGTCGAAGTGACGGTCGGGACCGAGCACTTCTGAATGCTCGACACGGATCTGCGCACCGGCTTCGCCTTGCACGCGTATGCGGATATAGGCTCCGGCATTCTGGCCGAAGTCATAGACTGTCCGGCCATCGGCCTCCACACAGCTGTCAAGCGGCGGGCGGGCGGCGAGCTCACGGACCGCATCCGTTTCGTGCGGAACAAGTTTTGTCTCGTCGAACGGCAGGATTTCGACGCCGCCAATATCGCGTACCTTGATCCGCGCATCGTAGTCCTCACCGAAATAGATGCCATTGCGAAGAACAGGCGTGAAGCCGCTTTGCCAGCTGGCGTCCGTCTGCAGAAGGAGGGCGTCGCCACTTCGAAGGTCTGCAAGCGCCCCTACCCGGTCTCCCCAGCAATTGACGATCGGGTTGGAGGCCCACATCAGCTGGCTGCGGTACCAGCCATCGCCAAGCCAGATCTCGATCCGGTTTTCGCCGACGACCAAAAGATCGGACACTTCATAGGTCTGGTAAGCGATACGGTCGTCATAGCAGGTCCAGCCGGGCGTGAGCAGGTCGATACCGACCCGCTTGCCGTTGATGAAGGCACGGTAGAGGCCGAGCGCCGATATGCGCAGCGTAGCTGTACGCGGAAGGGTGGCGATGTTGAAGGTTGCGGAGACGAAGCTGCCCGCCTTTCCCTGACCGGCGTCGCAGGATGGCGCAATCATCGATGCGCCGGACCGGACGTCGTTTGAAGCGGACACGGTAGTGCCTTGCGTCGCGATATTCATTGATACCTCTCCTCCAACCGCGCTCCCACACGGTGTGTATATCGTTCTATGTATATCATTCTACAAATCGAATTGCGTGGCAAGGGCTTTTTCCCTATAATCGGCGGCGACACCGGAGAGAGAGCATTTCTGCATGGATTTTCAGGACGTTAACAAACCGAAGGATCGCATCACCATCCGTGATGTGGCGGTTGATGCCGGGGTTTCGGTGGCCGCGGTCTCCAAGGTTTTGCGTAACGCCTATGGCGTCAGCGAAAGCTTGCGGCAGAAGGTCGAGACATCGATCGAGAAGCTGAATTACCGCCCGTCCGTCGCCGCACGCGCGATGCGCGGCCAGACCAGTACGGTGGGCGTTCTGGTGATCGAGCTCAGCAACCCCTTCCTGGCCGGCGTGGTGGAGAGTGCGAACGCCGCACTGCTTGGAGGCGGTTACAAATCAATGATCGGGATCGGGCATTCCGCCAGTTCCATCGAGACTTCCATGATCGAGTCGATGATCGACAACCGGATGGATGGCGTGCTGATCATTGCGCCACGGATATCGGGCAAAGTCCTGGATCGCTACGCCAGGCAGATCCCCATCGTCGTCATCGCGCACCATGAAAGCGAGGCGCAGACATATGATTCCGTCAATTCGGATGACCGCAGGGGGGCATTCATCGCTGTGGAGGCGGCCTTTGCGAAGGGATACCGCGATATCGCCATGCTCGGCTACGAGCTCATGGATTCGCCACCGACGGTCGTCGCCATACAGCGCGAACGCGGCTATCTTGAAGCAGCAAGGCGCCTCGAGCTGCAGGATCGTATTATCCGCCTGCCTCCAGTTTCCTCCGACCGTCATGCGGAAATGGAAGCATTCCTGAATATGCCGGACCGGCCACGCGCCGTTTTCGTCTGGTCGGATCTCGATGCGGTGCCGGTCGTCAACATGGCACGCATGCGCGGTATTCGGGTGCCGGAAGATCTTGCGATCATCGGCTACGACAATTCCCCCGTCGCAGCGATCCCCCTCGTCGGCCTCGACAGCATCGACCAGAACCCCGCCGAGCTCGGCCGCACAGCAGCGGAAATGCTGCTCAGCCGGATCAACGGCCGGAATGTTGCAGAACATCGCCTTATTGAACCGCGCGTTGCGACACGCGGCAGCCTTTAGGTTGAAAGTGAGCCTAGTATTGCCGCGCCGATGTCTACCTTGGAAGCTCCGGGTTCGGCCACCTTTATGGCGTGCAGGATCAGCCACGATCGCCTAGGGCAGGCGGGTCCCCCAGAAACGCAAAACGCGCCGGATGGCGGGCTGTGATGTGTGTCGGGAAGTTTGGTTTCGGGGTGAGGCTTTGAACCTTCTGCGTTGAGGGTAAGCGCTGTTTTCAGGCCACGGCTTTGAGTTCGTGCCTTGCGGCATAGGTCCACGGCAGCAGGTCGTCGATTTGGCTATTTGGATGGCCGTTGGCGA
>NZ_JBNWCF010000025.1:0-49227 GCF_053522545.1 Rhizobium sp. 21-4511-3d
ATCCTCAACGCCATCATCAGGGACAACAAACCATGGCAAGACGCTTGACGCAGAAGACAGTCGCTCTCCCCTCGGGGAGAGGGTAGGGTGAGGGGGCTCTGGGTGCGGTCTATCAATTGCCGGTTTGTCGCGATCGATGAGGGAAAAGAGCGAAGGTGGTTTAATCCTGCATCCACCCCTTGGGCATCCCACACATCCTCCCTATCTCTCCAGTCACACCCATTGGAGATCCCGATGTCAGGCAAGCCCATCAAGATTCCCGGACCCGATCATCCGATCAGCGTCGAGCGCAATCCGGCGCGCGTTGTCGTCAAGCTCGGCGGCAAGGTGATTGCCGATACGCATGATGCGTTGACGTTGCGGGAGGCGTCCTATCCGCCGGTACAGTATATTCCGCGCAAGGACGTCGACATGTCGCTGCTGTCGCGCACCGATCATTCCACCCATTGCCCCTATAAGGGCGATGCGTCCTATTACAGCATCGTGCCGGGTGGAGAGCGGTCGAAGAATGCGATCTGGACCTATGAGACGCCCAATCCCGCGGTTTCCGGGATCAAGGATCACATGGCCTTCTATTCCGACCGCGTCGATTCCATCGAGGAATTGCAGGCGCCTGAAGCAGGCCAGTTCTGACAGGAAGAACGCGCGGCCCGAGAGGACCGCGCGCCTGACTTAATCGTTGGTGCGAACCAGACAGCGCACCAGGCCTTCCAGCGAGACGCGGCCGGCTGGCATGCCGTTTTCACCGGTGACGGTCGCCTGGGTGACGTTGTTTTCCGTCATCACGCGCATGCCTTCCTCGACATTGTGGCTGCCGGGAATGCGGACAGAAGGTTCGCCTGCGGGATTGCTCAGCGGCTCCATCAGCGCGTCGATGCGGATGACGCGGCCGCGGTTCACTTCCTTGACGAAGGCCTCGATATAGTCGTTCGCCGGGTTGAGGACGATATCGGCCGCCGTGCCCTGCTGGATCACCTCGCCGTCGCGCAGGATGGCGATCTTGTCGCCGAGGCGCAGCGCCTCGTCGAGGTCGTGAGTGATGAAGACGACGGTCTTCTTCAGTTCTTTCTGCAGGTCGAGAAGCACGGTCTGCATGTCGACGCGGATCAGCGGATCGAGCGCCGAATAGGCTTCGTCCATGAGCAGGATGTCCGCATCGTTGGTGAGCGCGCGGGCGAGGCCGACGCGCTGCTGCATGCCGCCCGAAAGCTGGTTCGGGTAATGGTTGGAGAAGCCCTCCAGGCCGACCCGCTTGATCCAGATATCGGCGCGCGCCTCGCGCTCGGATTTCGGCACGCCCTGGATTTCCAGGCCGTAGACGGTGTTCTGCAGCACGGTGCGATGCGGCAGCAGGCCGAACTTCTGGAAGACCATCGCCGTCTTGTGGCGGCGGAATTCGCGCAGCTCTTCCTCGTTCATCTTGCAGACGTCGGTGCCGCCATAGAGCACTTCGCCCGATGTCGGGTCGATCAGCCGGTTGATATGGCGGATCAGCGTCGACTTGCCGGAGCCGGAGAGGCCCATGATGACGGTGATGCTGCCGCCGGGGATGCTGATGTTGATGTCCTTGAGGCCGAGGACGTGGCCGTGCTCCTTGTTGAGTTCGGTCTTCGACATGCCCTTGGTGACGGCTTCCACGAAGTCGCGGCCGCGGGGGCCGAAGATCTTGTAGAGGCTGCGGATTTCAATCGATTGACTAGCCATGCACGATTTCCCGGTGCTTCTGCAGGCGCAGACCGTAAGCCTGGCTGATGCGGTCGAAGATGATGGCGATGCCGACGATGGCGAGACCGTTGAAGACGCCGAGGGTGAAATACTGGTTGGCGATCGCCTTCAGCACCGGCTGTCCCAAGCCCTGGACGCCGATCATCGAGGCAATGACGACCATGGCGAGCGCCATCATGATCGTCTGGTTGATGCCGGCCATGATGGTCGGCAGCGCCAAGGGGAGCTGGACGTTGCGCAGCTTCTGCCAGCTGGAGGAGCCGAAGGCGTCGGCAGCTTCCAGCACGTCCTTGTCGACCATGCGGATGCCGAGATTGGTGAGGCGGATCATCGGCGGCAGGGCGTAGATGACGACGGCGATGACGCCGGGCACGCGGCCGATGCCGAGCAGCATGACGACCGGGATCAGGTAGACGAAGCTCGGCATGGTCTGCATGACGTCGAGCACCGGATTGACGATACCCTGCATGCGGTTCGAGCGCGACATGCCGATGCCGATCGGAATGCCGATGACGATCGAGAGCACCGTACAGACGAAGATCATCGACACGGTCTTCATCGTATCCTGCCACATGTCGAACCAGCCGATCAGGAGCAGGGTGACGACGCAGCCGATGACGATCTTCCAGCTGCGGCTGGCGAGCCAGGCAATGCCGGCGACGGCCAGTATGACCACCGGCCACGGCGCGCCGGTCAGCAGCCGTTCGGCCCAGATCAGGAAGCTCTGCAGCGGGCTGAAGAGGGTTTCGATGCTGTCGCCATAGGCGCGGGTGAAGCCGCGAAAGCCTTCATCCACGACCCTTTTCAGGTCGCGCAGCATGTCGTCGTTCATCGTCGGAAATTTCCAAAGCCAATCCATGTCGGTCCCCATGGCAAAAGCAGCGGCGGCCCATTCTTGTTATGGCCGTCGCTTGAAAACATCGGGCGGGCGGCGCCTTGCTGTCAAGACGCCGCCCGCTTGCGAGATTTGAGGGATCAGAGGGAAGCCTTGATCTTTTCGGCTACGTCAGGGGAGACCCACTTCGTCCAGAGATCTTCGTTCTCCTTGAGGAAGTGCTTCGCACCGTCTTCACCGGTTGCCTGGTTGTCGCTCATCCAGGCGATCAGCTTGTTGACCGTGTCGTTGGTCCAGGCACGCTTGTTGAGGTAGTCCATGGCGGGGCCGGCGCGATCGGCAAAGGTCTTGCTGACGAGGGTCTGGACGTCGTCGGCCGGCCATGCGTTCGGCTTCGGATCGGCGCAGTCGGCGACCGAGGTGCAGCGCTTCCATTCGGCGGCGTCATAATCGACGCCGAAGCCGAGCTTCACCATCTCGTACTTGCCGAGAAGCGAGGTCGGAGCCCAGTAGTAGCCGACCCACGGCTGCTTGCCTTCATAGGCCTTCGCGATCGAGCCATCGAGACCTGCGGCAGAGCCGGTGTCGACGAGCGTGAAGTTGGCCTTGTCGCCGCCGTTCGCCTTGAAGAGCTGCGTGGTGACAACGGTGCCGCCCCAGCCCTGCGGGCCGTTGAAGACAGCGCCCTTGCTCTTGTCCTCAGGAGCCGGGAAGAGTTCGGGATGCTTGAAGAGGTCAGGGATGGTCTTGATATCAGGATGGGCGTCGGCGATGTACTTGGGGATCCACCAGCCCTGGATGGCGCCATCGGAGAGGATCTTGGCAGCGGCGACGACCTTGCCGCCTTCGAGGCCACGCTTGACGAGCTCGGGCTGCAGGCTGACCCAGGCTTCCGGCGCGATGTCCGGCTCGCCCTTTTCAGCCATGGAGGTCAGGGTCGGGACGGTGTCGCCGGTGACGATTTCGGCGGTGCAGCCGTAACCGGATTCGAGAATGACCTTGTCGAGATTTGCAGCAACTTCGGCAGACTGCCAGTTCATGCTTGCAATGGTGACGTTGCCGCATTCAGCAGCGGAAGCCGCGCCGCCCATAGCCATGAGGCCGGCAGCGAGGACGGTTGAAGCCAAAAGTGCTTTCATTTTTTTGTTCCCTCTGGTCGCGGTGTGACGTGAACCCGGGCGCTGGCAGCACCGCGTCCGCCAGCAGGTCTATTGAGCCTGCATAGGGCGTCCAAGCGCCATTCCGATTGCGTCAGAATATGGCGCATTGACGCATTCTTTCAACGATTGCTTAAATGCCTTGTCGCGATCGGAACAATCGTCCCGTATGCCCCGAAACGGTGGTGCACTTTCGCCGCAGTTGACATCCCGTTCATAGAGGCAGAACAGGGGCTTATAAAATTCCTATCAATGGCCCGTGGGTTCCGCCGGCCGGAAGTATCCAATGGACACAGTTCACGCTCCTCGGGATAGCGTTCTCAAGCATCCCGGCTATCTCAATTTCGCCGCCTCCCGGGTCTTCTCGTCGCTTTCCTTCCAGTGTGCCGCAGTCGCCATGGGCTGGATGATCTACGACAAGACGCATAGCGCCTTTGCGTTGGCGCTCGTCGGCTTCTGCCAGTTCCTGCCGATGGTCATCCTGACCTTCGTGGTCGGCCATGTCGCCGACCGTTTCGACCGCCGGCGCATCGGTCTGATCTGCCAGCTGATCGAGGCCGCGACGGCCGCGGTGCTCGCCGTCGCCGTCTGGCAGGACTGGCTGACACCCGCCGGTATCCTCGTTGCGGTGACGATCATGGGCGCCACCGTCGCCTTCGAGCGGCCGACGATGGCAGCACTCCTGCCGAACATCGTGCCGTCCTCGATGCTGCAGCGGGCCGTGGCGACCTCGACCTCGATGATGCAGACGGCGCTGATCATCGGTCCGTCGCTGGGCGGTCTGCTCTATGGCGCCCATCCGGTTGCACCCTTTGCCGTCGCTGCGGTGATGTTCACGGCCGCCAGCATCAACGTCATCTCGATCCGCATGACCTGGACGCCGTCGAAGCGCGAGCCGGTGACGCTGAGCTCGGTCTTTGCGGGTGTCTCCTTCATCAAGAGCCGGCCGGTGATGCTCGGCACGATCTCGCTCGATCTCTTCGCCGTCCTGCTCGGCGGCGCCACCGCGCTGTTGCCGATGTTTGCCCGCGATATCCTGCATGCCGGTCCGTGGGGCCTCGGCCTGCTGCGCGCCGCACCGGCGATCGGGGCGCTCGCGATGTCGATCGTGCTGGCGCGCCGTCCGCTGACCAGCAACGTCGGCATGAAGATGTTCGGCGCCGTTGCGGTCTTCGGTCTCGCGACGATTGTCTTTGCGGTCTCCACCAACATCGCGCTCTCGGTCGCCGCACTGCTTGTCGTCGGCGCCTCCGATACGGTCAGCGTCGTGGTGCGCAGCTCGCTCGTCCAGCTCCTGACGCCGGATGAGATGCGCGGGCGCGTCAATGCTGTGAACTCGCTGTTCATCGGCACGTCCAACCAGCTCGGCGAATTCGAATCCGGCATGCTGGCGGGCTTCATGGGGCCGGTCGCGGCCGGGATCATCGGCGGCGTCGGCACCATTGCCGTCGTGCTCCTGTGGACGCGTCTGTTCCCCGATCTCGCCAAGGTGAAGACGCTGCAGGGATAGCCGTTCCGCGTTTTTCTTTTTCCGGCCTGTCGGTTTGACGGGGCGTCATTCGTCCTATGTCCATCGACAGACGAAAAGGAGGAAGAGACATGGCTTATGTGGATGGCTTCATCGTGCCCGTGCCGAAGGACAAGCTTGAGGCCTACAAGGAATTCTCCGCCTATGCCGGAGCGATCTGGAAGGAATTCGGCGCCCTCGAATATGTCGAGTGCGTCGGCGACGACGTACCCTATGGCGAGGTGACGTCCTTTCCGCGGGCGGTGCATCTCAAGGAAGACGAGATCGCCGTGTTTTCCTGGATACTCTATCCGTCCCGCGAGGTGCGCGACGAGATCAACAAGAAGGTGATGGCCGATCCCAGGCTCGAAGGCGACAAGTGGCAGATGCCATTCGACGGCAAGCGGATGATCTATGGCGGCTTCAAGGAGCTGCTGCGCCTCTAGACGCCATTGACATCGGGCATGCGGCGCGACAGGTGACCCGGAGCTGATAACCGGAGCCTGCCGCATGCCAGTCACCTCGATCACGGTCGCGACCCGCGGCCAGGGCCTCTACGAATTCACCGATGAGGCGGCCGCCTTCGTGCGGGCGCAGGACGCGGAGGAGGGGCTGCTGACGGTCTTCGTGCGGCACACATCCTGTTCGCTGCTGATCCAGGAAAATGCCGATCCGGATGTGCGCACCGACCTCAAAGCGTTCTTCGCGCGCCTCGTGCCGCCATCGTCCGATCCGTCGATGCGCTGGATCGTTCACACGATGGAAGGGCCTGACGATATGCCCGCGCATATCAAGTCGGCGCTGACGCAGGTGTCGATCGGGATCCCCGTTCTCAACGGCAGGTTGGCGCTCGGGACATGGCAGGGGATCTATCTTTTCGAGCATCGCGACCGGCCCCATCATCGCGAAATCGTGTTTCATTTCAGTGGCTGAACTGAATCTGAATGCGCAATTCGAACACCATTCAGAATTAGCTCTCTATTGTCGAATCATCCCCGCAAGGGAGTTCGACTGCACATTGAAACGAGGAAAACCCCACATGACCAACTTTATTGCCAAGGCTTCCTTCGCGGCATTGCTTGCCATCGCCTCCATTCCGTTCGGCACGACTGCTGCGTCGGCAGCAAGCCCTGACCGCGGCGCTATCGTCGATGTCCAGTATCGCCCGCCGATGCGCGGTTGCTCGCCGATGGAAGCCGTGCGCAAGGCACGTTGGACCGGTCTGCGCGATGTTCGCGTGACCGCCGTGACGCCTCGCCGCGTCGTGGTATCCGGCCGTGACCGCCGCGGCTGGGACAGAATGACCTTTGCGAACGTTCGCGGTTGCCCGCTGATCCGCCGCTAACAGTAGCAGCCGCCGGTCTCCCCGGATGCGGCGGCACAGAACCGCCCTTTGCCAAGGTCTCCCCGGATTGCGGCAAGGGCGGTTTTTTTTATGCCCTGAAACGAAAAAAGCCTCGCACGGGCGAGGCTGAGTTCTAGGCCGCCTCGGGGAAAAGAAGAGGCGACGGGGAGTTATCTAGTACCCCGCGGTACGGTTGCAAAGGACACTTTTGTCTATTCCGGTACGCTTTTGCTTCATTCATTCTGATGCTGGTATCAAGAATGCTGATAGCTCCCGGAAGCCGGGCTTTACGCTCGAATGAACAGGGCTCCGACGAGCCCGAAAACCGCGATCGATTGCAGGATGAACATCGGCAGCTGGTCAGACATGGTTCCCTCCCGTGGGGCGATGCGGAGATGTTCTGTTTGTCGGGAGACCCGGGCTCCGCTTCTGCCGGGCCTCCGTCATGCCGTCAGCGGCAGCGCTTGACCGTCTTGGTGACGGTGCGCTCGCCATTGTCATGCGTGACGCTCTTGGTCACGCAACGATCGCGTTCGCGGTAGGCGCCGATGGCGACGCCGCGGTCGCTGATCCTGATGCTCGGGCGGACTTCGCCGCGGTCTTCCGTATAAACGCGCTTCTTGACCGTGACCGTATCGGCCATGGCCGGAACGCTGAAGGTGAATGCTGCCACCGCAGCCATCGTAGCACAAATCATCTTTCGCATTATCGAATACCTCCGTCTTAGCGATGAAGAGGGAACGGCGGGTGCTCCTGTCGGTTCCGGGCGGCGGATAACCTTCGGGAACAGGCTGTTACGGAAATTTAGGGCTGCAGGAGGGAACCCGGATTGATCGCTGCAGGCGAAAGACGGCGCGAAACGCTTGTCCGCGGCGGTGCGTTGGTGATAGCGTAATATTTCTTGGAATATAACGCTTCGGGTTCGATATGCCGCCTCTGGCCGATTACAGCCGACCAAAGACAATCTCGTCCAGCGAGCTGTCGCTGCTTGCCGGGGGCAGGCCGCAGGCGCCAAGTGCCGTGAAGGCGCAGCGACGCAAGACCTGGGAGATCTCGCCGACCTTCCATTGCTCGATCATCGGAACCTGCCTGACGGCAGCCGAATTGCGCCAGCTGATCGTCAAGCTCGGCGATGCCGACGCGAAGACGGCCAGCGATCACGCCCTGCATGGCCGCGGCGTGCGTGCCGCCGGTCAGCGCGATATTGCCGGCAAGCTGTTGAACAAGGCGCTGGACCGGCGCCATGAGACGGTGCTCAAGCGCTTCGCGCGGCTGACGACGGCGGCGGAGCTCCGGGCGATGTGGGATGCCTGCCTCGACGAGGGCGAGATCTCCGGCGCCTATTGGGCCGTCATCAGCCATCCCGCCACCGATCATGCGCTGCTGCAGGACGTGTTCGGCGAGGTGCATATGCTCTCGCATCTGGTCGGCAGTTCGAGCCGTCTTGATTTGGCGCGGCTGCGCGCCCTGCAGAATGAAGTGGCCGTCAAGGACGAGAAGATCGCCCGGCAGGAAGAGCGGCTGCGGTCTTCCGCCGAGGAACGGAGCGTGCTTCGGCGCAGGATCGATGCGCTGGAGGATATCGTCGTCAGGGTCAATGCGGTGAAGGCGAGTCAGGCTCCGGAAGCGGCTGGTGCCGTCGAGGCCGCGGTACTGGAAAAGCTGGAGGCTGCGCGCGAGCGGACCGAGGCGCTGGAGCGGCGTCTGGCGGAGGCGGAGGCGCAGCTGCGCGCGGCGGCAAAGCGCGAGGCTGCCGCTGCCGAGGATAATGCCGCGCTGCTGCGCGAGAACCATGGCCTTGAGCAGGCATTCTCCGGCGTTACAGAACACGGCGCCACGCAGTCCATGTCGCTGGCTGGGACGGTCGTGCTTTATGTCGGTGGGCGCAAAAGCCTGTTCGACCGGCTGCGGAGCTTTGCGGCGCGGGCAGGGGTGGACCTGCTGTTTCATGATGGGGGCATGGAGGAGGCGACGTCGCTGTTGCCCGGGCTCGTTGCCCAGAGTGCGGTGACGGTGTTTCCCGTCGATTGCGTCAGCCATTCGGCAGCGGGCATCGTCAAGCGTCATTGCCGGGATGCGGGCAAACCGTTCCTGCCGTTGCGCTCGGCCAGCCTTGCGAGCTTCATTGCGGCGCTCGGCGACATATCGGATGTGATCGCCGAGAGCTACGAGGCCGATGCGCCGCGCCGGAGCGCATCGGCATGAGCAATCTCGGACTGAGCCTGCCGCGAAGCATTTCGCTTCGGGAGCAGGTGACGGATACGCTGCGTCACTCCATCCTGTTTGGCACGCTGAAGCCCGGCCAGAAGCTGATCGAGCGGCAGATCTGCGAGGAGATGGGCATCAGCCGCACCGTTCTGCGCGAGGCGTTGCAGCATCTCGATGCCGAAGGGCTGCTGATCAACGGGCGGCGGGGCCGCTCGGTCGTTGCCATCGGTATGCAGGAGGCGCGCGAGATCGACGACACGCGCCAGGCGTTGGAGCGGCTGATTGCCGAGAGCTTTACCCGCAATGCCGGGAAGGCGGAGATCGCCGAGTTGCGCGTGCTGCTTTCCGCCATGGAAACGGCGGATGACGAGCGCGAGGCGCTGATCAAGGAGACGGAATTCTTCGCCCGGCTGGCCGATGGCTGCGGCAACAAGGTGGCTGCCGGGTTCTTCCGGCAGCTTAGCGGCCGCGTGGTGATGCTGCGCGGTGTTGCGGAACGGGACGGTGCGGACCGGAGGCAGCGGACGGCCGGAATCCGGGCGATCGTCGAGGCGATCGATGCCGGTGATGCGGAAAAAGCCGGCACTCTTTGCGCATCGCGTGCGGCGGCGGGTGCCACTTATCGGTAAAGTGGAACCTTTTGACGCAGTTCGCGTTATTCCTCGACAGGAGGACACCCATGACAAACGACTTCAACAGACCAAACCCGACTTCGCCTCCGGGCGAACGCCGTTCGTCGATGACGATGTGGATCGGCATTGCCGCGGCGATTGTGATCATTGCACTGGCTGCGACCTACTGGCCGCGGTCGGGTCCGGCACCGGCGACAGCGCCTGCCGGGGAGACGTCGACAACGACGACGCCTGCTGCACCGGCGACCCCGCCGGCCACCTCGACCGCGCCGGCAACGCCGCCTGCGGCAGAGCCTGCAGCCCCGGCAACGCCGCCGGCCGCCGCACCGGCGCCCGCAGCGCCTGCTCCGGCAGCCCCCGCACCGGCAACGCCGCAATAACCCCGCAAGGCAACGCCTTACTGACAATGAAAAGCCCGGTCTCAACGCCGGGCTTTTTCTTTCTCCACGCTCAGGCGGTGGTTCGCCATTTCTGCCAGAAGGGCAGGATATGATCCGCCGTCAGCGGCGCCATTGGCAGGTCGCCCGGTGCGGCCGGTGACACCCAGGCGATTTCCTCGATCTCGCTGCCAGCCGAAATTTTCGGATCGTCTATGGTGATCAGGAAGAGATCGGCATGGACGCGATGATGCGGTTCGTTTGCTGCGATCGCCTGGAATTCGCCGATCGGCTGCAAGGCATCCTGCTCGACCCTCAGGCCAATCTCCTCGTACAGTTCCCTGATCAGGGCCGCCTCCGGCATCTCGCCGGGCTCGATCTTGCCGCCGGGCTGCATGAAGACCTCGGTGCCGTTCTTGCGCACCAGGAGCACGTCGCCATTGCGGCGTGCGATCAAGGCGGCGGCGATCTTGATGACTTTCATCGCTTGCTGTCTCCCGGCTCTATCGTCTCGTCCTCTCCGGGATAACCACTCGCGGCGGCTGACGCAATGAGGTCAGGCGTTTTGACAAGGGCTGGCCGCCGCGGCTAAGGTCGCCGCAAATCACGGAGGAAAACCCATGAAAATCAGCGCGCGCAACCGTCTCAAGGGCAAGGTCGTCGAAGTCACCAAGGGTGCGACGACGGCGCATGTGCGGATCGATATCGGCAATGGCGCCATCGTGACCGCCTCGATCACCAACGAGGCCGTCGACGAGCTCGCCCTGAAGGCCGGCGGCGACGCCTATGCCGTCGTCAAGGCATCCGACGTCATGGTCGCCGTCGACTGACCGGCGTCAGGCTTTCTGGCAATAATGCGCACTGCCGCTGTCGCCGGTTTCGAAGTCGCCTTTCTGCGGCGGCGCGATCGGTTTGAACAGCGTGCGGTCCGGCTTGAGGTCGAGGAGCGGCGTGCCGTCGAGGCAATCGAGGCCGCGCACCAGAAGGGTGCCGTCTTCGACGCTCTCCAGCTTGACGATGGAGGTGCCAATCGGGTTCGGCCGCACCGGTGAGCGCAGCGAGAATGTGCCGTGCACCTTGCCGTTGCTCGCCGGGCTCTGCAGCACCAGATCGCGGCGGGACCGATCGAGCCAGTAAAGCACTTCCAGCCGCTCGAATGCCTCGACGCCCTTCAGCGCCGGGATCCATGGCTCGAAGATTTCGATCCGGCAGACGGGGCCGTCATGGCGGCCCTGCCGCGGCGTTTCCATGCGCGAGGTCCAGGGCGTGCGGATGCTGCCGATGAAGACCAGACCGGCATCGCGCGCCTCCGGCGGATCGATCGCTACTTCGTTTTCCCGGAGTTCGTTTTCGCGGACCATCGTCTTTCCTTTCTAAAGCGAGAAGCGGTCGAGGCGTGGGGCGCAGATGCGGGCGCTGCCCTCGAGCTCGCCGATCACGACATCGATATCGTAGAGTTCCTTGAGTGCCTTCGGCGTCAGCACCTCGGCGGGCGGGCCGAGTGCCGCGAGCTTGCCGCCATTGAGAAGCGCCACGCGGTCCGCAGCCAGGAAGGCGTGATCGGGATTGTGGGTCGAGAGCACGATCGACAATCCCTTTCGGGCAAGGGCGCGGATATGGGCAAGCACCCGCATCTGGTTGCCGTAGTCGAGGCTTGCCGAGGGTTCGTCCATCACCAGGATTTCGGGCTCCTGCGCCAAAGCGCGGGCGATCAGCACCAGCTGCCGTTCGCCGCCGCTGATCTCGGTATAGGGCTTGGAGGATAGGCCAGACATGCCGAGGCTTTCGAGCGCACTTGTCGCCACCTGCCGGTCGTGGCGCGAGGGCATGGCGAAAGGGGCGATGCGGGCGGCACGGCCCATCAGCACGACATCGACAACGGAGAAGGGGAAGAGCGCGGCATGGGCCTGCGGCACATAGGCGATGCGCGTGGCCCGCTCCCGTCGCGGCCAGGCGGACAGTGGCTTGCCGTCGAGCAGGATCTCGCCGGCCTTGACCGGCAGGAGGCCGAGCATGGTCTTGAACAGCGTCGTCTTACCGGCGCCGTTCGGGCCGAGCAGGGCCAGCACTTCGCCCGTCATCAGCGACAGCGTCAGATCGCTGCCGACGATCCTGCTGCCATAGCCGAAGGCGAGGGACCGGAGATCGAGGCTCATTGCCAGCCTCGCTTCCCAGATGTCAGCAGCCAGAGGAAGAAGGGCGCGCCGACGACAGCGGTCAGGATGCCGAGCGGGACTTCGATGGTGGCGATGCTGCGGGCGAGCATGTCGACGACAAGCAGATAGGCGGCGCCTGCGATCATCGAGGCCGGCAGCAGGCGGCGGAAATCGGGACCGACCAGCATGCGGGCGATATGCGGGATGATCAGGCCGATCCAGCCGACGATGCCGGTGATCGAGACCGTGGCTGCGGTGATCAGCGTGGCGCCGCAGACGAGGGCGAGGCGGGTGCGTCTGGTATCGACGCCGAGCGTCTGCGCTTCCTCGTCGCCGAGCGTCATGACGTTCATCCGCCAGCGCAGCAGCACCAGCGGCAGCAGGCCGAGCAGGACGGCCGGGAGGATCGAGAGCACGTCGAAACGGGTGATGGCGGTCATACTGCCGAGCAGCCAGTAGGTGATCGCCGGAAGCTGGTCATAGGGATCGGCGAGGATCTTGATCAGCGAAATCCCGGCTCCAACAAGCGCCTGGATGGCGATGCCCGCCAGAACCAGCGTCAGGGCCGGATCGCGGTGGCGGACGGCCGCACCGATCGCATAGACCGCGGCGACCGAGAGCAGGCCACCGGCGAAAGCCAGCGCCTGGATGGCAAGCACCGGCAGCGAGAGGAAGATGCCGAGAACGGCGCCGAGACTGGCGCCGACCGAGACGCCGAGAATATCCGGTGAGACCAGCGGATTGCGGAAGATCCCCTGATAGGTGGCGCCAGCCGCGGCAAGGGCCGCGCCAACGACGACGGCGGCGGCGACGCGCGGCAGGCGGACATTCCAGAGCACGGTTGCCAGCATCGGATCGTCGGTCTTGCCGCCGAAGAGCGGTTTCAGCGCTTCGGTCAGCGGCTCGGGTCCGCCGCCATATTTTCCGGTCATCATTGAGAGCAGTGCCAGCAGCAGGAGACCGGCGAGGCTGAGCCAGAGCCAGCGATGGCTTGGTGCCTCCGTCACTTCTGCTGCTGTTTCTTCCGCTGTGGTCATTTCGATTGCGCGCCGGAGCCCTTCAGCAGCATCGCCAGCTGATCGTCCGTCAGGTCCACCTGATAGAAGAGCGTGAAGAACTCGCGCACGTCAACCTTCAGATCTCCGGTGAACTGCTTGGGATAGAAGAGATGCTCGAGCCAGCTGATGCCGATCAGCCGGTTGATGCCGGGCGGGGAGTCGAACCAGCCGAAGGGAAGGTTCGGGGTGACGAAGACGCGGTTGTTCTTGACCGCATCGAGGTCCTTCCAGAGCGGGTCGGACTTGACGCTGGCCGCGAATTTTCCCGAAGCGGCGAGGATGGTATCCGGCTTCCACGAGAGGATCTGTTCGAGCGACACCTGCGTCAGGCCGCCTTTACCGGCAGCCGCGGCGACATTGATTGCACCGGCGGCGCCGAGGATTTCGAGGTTGATCGAGCCCGACAGGCCGGTTTCCAGACCTTCCGGTCCGCGGCCATAGTAGACGCGGGGGCGATCGCTTTCCGGGATCGAGGCGAGCTTGGTGTTGAGGTCGGATATCTTCGCCGCGGCATAGGTCGCGAGCTTTTCGGCACGGTCGCCGGTGCCGAGGATGTCTCCGGCCTCGCGCAGCGTTTCGGCGCTGCGGGCAAAGCTGCCGTCGATCAGCACATAGGGAATGCCGGTCTGCGCCTGCACCTTGTCGGCAAGCGAGGCATATGTCGGGTTGACGGTGCCGACATCGATGATGATGTCGGGCTTTGCGGCGAGCACAGCTTCCATATTGGCCGTGCCGCCCTTGCCGGTCAGCTGGCCGAAGGTCGGGAGATCGCGGACAGATGGCATCAGGAACTGCTTTTCGGCATCGCCCGGCTGACGCACCCAGCCGGTGAGCTTGTCCGGCGCCAGCACATAGACGAGCACCGAAGCCGGCGGCCCGGCGGCCAGCACGCGCTTCACCGTATCGGGGATTTCGACCTTGCGGCCGGCGGCATCGGTAATGGTCCGGGCCTGGGTTTCGGCCGCGGTCAGGCTGAGCGCGGCGAGGAGGAGGGCGGCGAAGAACTTCATGGCGGTTGGCGGCTCGCTTGGATCGGAACCGCACTATGGCATAGCGTTATATCTGTTGGAATATCTCCAGTTGCCGTGGAGAGACGTCGACCGGCCTTGAAGCGCGGGCGGGCGCGCGCCTATATCTGGCGCAACAGGAAGGCAGGCATCAGATGTTTCAGACGGCAACGATCGATCACGCGAACAAGGCGGAATTCTACCGCGAGCTGGCGCAGCAGCTGGAAGCGCTGCTGACGGGCGAGAGCGACATGATCGCCAATGCGGCGAATACTTCGGCACTGATGTTCCAGATGATGCCGGAGCTGAACTGGGCGGGGTTCTATCTTCTGAAGAGCGAGGGCGAACTGGTGCTCGGGCCGTTCCAGGGCAAGCCTGCCTGCGTGCGTATTCCGGTGGGCAAGGGCGTTTGCGGCACGGCGGTCGAACGGAAGAGCTCCGTATTGGTCGAGGACGTGCATGGCTTCCCAGGCCATATTGCCTGCGATGCCGCGTCGCGTTCGGAGCTTGTGGTGCCTTTGATCCATGAGGGACGCGTCATTGGCGTCATCGATCTCGACAGCCCTGTGCCGTCGCGCTTCGATGCCGAGGATCAGGCCGGCATCGAAAAGCTCGCGGCAA
The DNA here is from genome assembly GCF_053522545.1 of Rhizobium sp. 21-4511-3d. Taxonomy (NCBI): domain Bacteria; kingdom Pseudomonadati; phylum Pseudomonadota; class Alphaproteobacteria; order Hyphomicrobiales; family Rhizobiaceae; genus Rhizobium; species Rhizobium sp. 21-4511-3d. The sequence goes on from NZ_JBNWCF010000025.1 coordinate 14,629, forward strand.
TCTTCATCGCCGCGAGCTTCTGATTTTTACATCCGCCGCTGGCGGCTGAGGGATGAACCGTTGGCAAGGCGTGCGCCATCCGGCGCGCGCAGGCCGCGGTGCTTGCTTGTGAACACCCATTCGACATTGCCGGGCTCGAACGGCCGGCGCGGATTGCGCAACGCCAGCTGGCGCTCGGCGAGGCGGCGGGGCAGGCTGTCCATCATATCGTTGATGAAGGCGTCCGGGGATTCCCGCCAGCGGGGCGCGACAGCCACGTCGAGGCCGCCATAACGCGAGAAATCCGGGTGTCTCGGGGAATAGCAGGCGCCGATCATCCACGCATGCTGCGATTTCAAAAAACGTTCTTTCAGGGTCATTCCGTCGTCTTTTTCGGCCGAAGCCTTATTATGTCATGTGTCTATTTGTCCGGCGCATCGTCAACGACATCGGCTTGCGGGCGGTCACCACCGTTCGCAAGTTCTGTCGTCCACGTGCCGTCCGCACGCTGAAAGGTAATCTCCGCATCCTGACCGCCAAGCTGCTGCCGCTCTGCGGCTTGCTTTGCCGCGGCCAATGCGAGTTCGTGAGTTGGAAAGGCTTCAGACCAGACATCACCCAGGCGGTAAGCCCAGGCCTCGTCGTGTTCGCCGACGTGGTACGTAATCGACATCGGATTTTCCTTCAAGTGTTTAATGGTGATTTTTTCGGGGCAGCTGCCATGCGCAGGGATGAACGCTTATGGGCCAGCCTTGTTCCGGGCGCGAGGCATGCGTGGGGCTGGATAAGTCGGGAAGGGCGTCTTGCGGTGGCGTGGAACGCTTCGTAGGCTGAGTGCGTTGAAGGATTCGCTTCAATAGATTTCAACAGGACCCCTATGCGCGCTCAATCGAAGCCGTTCATCGTAGAAGTCAAATCGTCCCGTCGCGTCGATCGCAGCAAGGAAAAGTCGATTTGGGGCAATATCGATCTGTCGGCGATCGCCGGCGAGGTCGCGCCCGAGGCCGCCGAGGCACCGCACGCCGCTTCCGAAGAAGACGGACGCGCAGCACTGCGCTAGCGGGCGCCCGCCGGCAATCATCATTTCTTGTCGGTTGGCTTCTTGTCGACGCGGCCTGGAGAAATCGGATCGCTCGCCGGGAAGGTCTCTTCGAGCGCTTCCTCGAGATAGTCATCCTGCTCCTTGACGGTCTTCTGTTCCTTGGCTGGCTTTTTCTTGTCGGTCATGGCGCGATCCCTTCTGATATCCTCAGCAGATAGGGCGCATCAGGCCATCGCCAAGCAGCGAGGCCGGTGATGTGCCGGCCCCGTCTTGCCGCGTAGTCAGTGGTCGCGGCGGTAGCCCGGCGCCATCTGGTCGAAGTGATAGGCACGGACGCGTGACGAGCCGTGGCTGTCGTCGCGGGCGCCGATCGCCGGATTTTCCTCAGGGAAGGCTTCGTCGGCGACGGCGAGATCGTCGGCGGCATTGCCCTTGTTCGCCATGCCGGCAAACGAGCTGTTGCTGGCTTCCCAACCTTCGCTGCGCCACATGTCGGCGCGTTCGTCCATGTCGATGCTGCCTTCGTCATCGAGAATGTCGTGGGCCATATCGTGCTGGGCGTCGTCGACGCTGACGGAAACGAGGAAGCCGCCGCGGTGCAGGCCTTCGGCATAGACGGTGCGGTCGTCATCAGGGAAGAACCAGTCTTCGAGAGCGGCCCAGAAGCCGGAGCGTTCGCTGACGCCGGCTACCGCCGCATTGTCGGCTTCGTAGCCGGGCATGAAGCGGATGTTGTTGCTCGCAATGCCGGCATCCTGCAGGCGGCTGACGGCCTTTTCTGCATCGGCGCGGCTGTCGAAGAATGCGGTCAGAGTATTATAGGCCGAGCCCCTTTGGCCGGTCGTCAGATTGTCGCTGTAGAGATTTGCCATTGCCGTTCTCCTCCGGTTTTGCCGGAGCCGCGCCCGATGCGGGCTCCCGGCTTACCTGCCGGGTCTAACGGGGATGATCGGGCATTGTTCCCTCTGCCATCTTCTCCACAAAGATGAATGCTAGATGAACGGAATGCGCCATTGCGCGTTTCACCATCAGGAGGAACACGACGATGTTCAGCTCATTCATTCAATCCAGCAAGCTTGTCGGCGCCACATTGGTTGGAGCGGCCGAAAGCGTGTCCTCAGCGATCGCCTACGGTGCCGGCATGGAAGATGCCCATATCGAGGTCGTCGAGGAAGCCGGAACGATCTTCCTCGAAGGCACGGCGCCGAGCGCCTCCGTCATCGAACAGGCAGGCGAGATCGCCCGCTCGATCGTCGGTACACATGTCTGCAATCTTGTGAGAATGCCTTAGCAGGCAGGGCGTTCAGTGAACGGGCGACGAGACGCTGATGCTTCCCGTCGTCATCGGTTCGGTCAGGTTGCGGCCGAACGGGTTCAGCATGACAAGGCCCGCCATGATGACGGCCAGAACTGAAACCACGAAGACCGGCGACTTGAGCAGCATCTGACTGTTCCCCGAAGTAAGCTAGAACACATGCGGCGGCCTAAAGTTCCCGCTGGCCGGGAGCATAGCGCATTTTTCCGCCGTGTCATGATGGAACATCATAAAGATGATCGGCAAAGGAAGCGTAAACCACCAGCGACAAGCTGCGAAAACCAAACTGCAACTGGGCCGTTTACCCCCAGGAGGTTTTCGCCATGGACAAGAATTATTGGCCCGATCCCGTTGCCCTGAAGCTCCCCGAGCTCGGCATCCGCACCGTCGAGAACACGTATGACGCAGCCGCCTATCTGATGGAGGAATGGCCGGTCGATCACGGCGAGGCCTATGACCGGGCGCTGCGCATGTGCCTGCTCTCGATTCGAGGAAAGAAGCAGCCGGCCACCGCACGCCGCGCCTTCATCGATGCGGCAAATGAGGCACATATCCACATAAAGCTTGCGGCCTAAGACTTATGGTGATGCTGCACCGCAAAATTTAGTGGGTGCATCGCGAAAAAGCTGCGCGGGAGAGTCGGCATTACGCCAAAAGAATCAGTGGCGAAATAACACACCTTTTTGACGGATATGTCATGTCCCCAAATTTTCCGATACCGCTTGTCGGCGCAATTCGCTAATATAGCAGATAGTTTGGTATGAGCCTCGACTACGGTGAATGCACGTAAACGTGCATTGAAATGGTTGACCGTCAGGTGTCCTATCAATTCACGAAACATATGATTTCCCAACGGGATGCAAGATCGCGGCATGCGTGATCGGGCACCCTGGAGGCTGTGGCACAACCCGCAATGGAGGCCCCATGCTGAATGAATCGTTGTTCGATGCGTTTGCGAGGAGTTACGAAGCGCGACGCGAAACGGATATGTCGATCGCCGACTATCTGACCCTCTGCAAGAAAGATCCGATGGCTTATGCCAACGCCACCGAGCGGCTGCTTGCAGCGATCGGCGACCCTGAAATGGTCGATACGGCAAAGGATGCGCGTCTCGGACGCATCTTCATGAACCGGACAATCCGCAGCTATCCGGCTTTCAACGGTTTCCACGGCATGGAAGAGACGATCGAGCGGATCGTATCCTTCTTCCGGCACGCGGCCCAGGGGCTCGAAGAGCGCAAGCAGATCCTTTATCTGCTCGGCCCTGTCGGCGGCGGCAAATCCTCCCTTGCCGAGCGGCTGAAGCAGCTGATGGAGGCTCACCCCATCTATGTGCTCAAGGCCGGCGATGAAATAAGCCCAGTCTTCGAAAGCCCGCTCAATCTCTTCGATCCCGCCACCATGGGCGAAATGCTGCTGGAGCAGTACAAGATCCCGACACGGCGGCTGACGGGGCTGATGAGCCCCTGGTGCCTGAAGCGCCTCGACGAATTCGGCGGCGACATCTCAAAATTCCGGGTTGTTCGCATGCAGCCGTCACGGCTGCGCCAGATCGCTATCGCCAAGACCGAACCCGGCGACGAGAACAATCAGGACATCTCCTCGCTGGTCGGCAAGGTGGATATCCGCAAGCTGGAGCACTACTCGCAGAACGATCCGGATGCCTACAGCTATTCCGGCGGCCTGAACCGCGCCAACCAGGGCATTCTCGAATTCGTCGAAATGTTCAAGGCGCCGATCAAGATGCTGCATCCGCTGCTGACGGCGACGCAGGAAGGCAACTATATCGGTACCGAAAATATCGGCGCCGTGCCTTTCTCCGGCATCATTCTTGCCCACTCGAACGAAGCGGAATGGCAGACGTTCAAGGCCAACAAGAACAATGAAGCCTTCATCGACCGCATTTGCGTCATCAAGGTTCCCTATTGTTTGCGAGTGACCGAAGAAGAGAAGATCTACGACAAGCTCATCGAGGGATCAGAACTGGCCGATGCGCCCTGCGCACCCGGCACGCTCGAAATGCTTGCCCGCTTCTCGGTTCTGTCGCGGCTGCGCAAGCACGAAAACTCGACCTACTTCTCGAAGATGCGGGCCTATGACGGCGAGAGCCTGAAGGAAACCGACCCGCGCGCCAGAAGCGTCCAGGAATACAAGGATGCGGCCGGTGTCGACGAGGGGATGGACGGGGTTTCGACCCGCTTCGCCTTCAAGATATTGGCATCGACCTTCAATCACCATACGAGCGAAGTCGGCGCTGATCCGGTGCATCTGATGTATGTGTTGGAGCAGGCGATCCGCAGGGAGCAATTCCCCGACGAGACCGAGAAACGCTACATGGAATTCATCAAGGCCGATCTGGCGCCGCGCTATGCGGAGTTCATCGGCAACGAAATCCAGAAGGCCTATCTCGAATCCTACTCGGATTACGGCCAGAACCTCTTCGACCGTTACGTCGACTATGCCGACGCCTGGATCGAGGACGTCGACTTCAAGGATCCCGATACCGGCCAGCTGCTCGACCGCGAGCTTCTGAACCAGGAACTGACGAAAATCGAAAAGCCTGCGGGGATCGCCAATCCTAAGGATTTCCGCAACGAGATCGTCAAGTTCTGCCTGAGATCGCGGGCCAACAACGGCGGCAAGAACCCGTCCTGGACGAGCTACGAGAAGATCAGGGAAGTGATCGAAAAGCGGATGTTCTCGCAGGTCGAGGATCTCCTGCCGGTCATCTCCTTCGGCTCGAAGAAGGATGGCGACACCGAGAAGAAACATAGCGAGTTCGTGTCCCGGATGACGGAGCGCGGATATACCGAGCGGCAAGTGCGCCGCCTGGTGGAGTGGTACATGCGCGTCAAACAGGCGGGTTAATGTAAAACTGGAGCCAACATGCACATCGTCGACCGCCGGCTGAATCCGCGCGGTAAAAGTCTGGAAAATCGTCAACGGTTCTTGCGGCGTGCCAAGAGCGCCGTGCAGCAAGCGGTGAAACGCTCCCTGCAGAACCGGAACATCCGTGATGTGCTCGATGGCGGCGAGATCAGCCTGCCGATCGACGGAATGACCGAGCCGAGTTTCCGGCGCGGTGAGGGGGGCATCAGCGATCAGGTGCTCCCCGGCAACAGAGCCTTCGTCGAGGGCGACATCATTCCGCGGCCACCCGGCCGCGGCGGCGGCAAGCCGAAGGAAGCCGGCGAGGGGGATGGCGAAGACAGCTTCCGCTTCGTTCTGACCCGCGAAGAATTCCTCGACGTCTTCCTCGACGATCTGGAGCTTCCCGATCTCGCAAAGCGACGGCTGAGCGAAACCGAGGAATTCAGCCCGGCACGGGCAGGCTTCTCGGTCTCCGGCTCCCCCTCCAACATCGCCGTCGCCCGCACCTCGCGGCTTGCCATGATGCGCCGCATCGCGCTGAAGCGCCCACGCACCGAGGAAATCGAGGCGCTGAAGCGCGAGATCGAGGAGACCGACGACGAGGAGAGAAAGGCGGCCCTGGAGGCCGAGCTCAAGTCTCTCAACGAGAAGAGCAAGCGCATCCCCTATATCGATCCGCTCGACGTGCGCTACCGCCGCTTCGAGGACGAGCCGAAGCCGGTCGCCAAGGCGGTGATGTTCTGCCTGATGGACGTCTCGGGCTCGATGTCCGAGCATATGAAGGATCTCGCCAAGCGCTTCTATCTGCTGCTCTATCTGTTCCTGTCGCAGCGCTACAAGAAGGTGGAGATCGTCTTCATCCGCCATACCGACCGCGCCGAAGAGGTCGACGAGGAGACCTTCTTCTACGGTCCCGCCACCGGCGGCACGCTGGTCTCCAGTGCGCTTGCCTGCATGCGCCAGATCATCGCGGCGCGCTTCGATCCGGCCGAGTGGAACATCTACGCGGCCCAGGCCTCCGATGGCGACAATTCCTATTCGGACGGGTCGACCACCGGCCAGCTGCTGCAGCACGAGATCCTGCCGCTCTGCCAGTACTTCGCCTATATCGAGGTCGACGAGGAAAGCGGCGACTCCTCCGTCTCGCGCTCGCCGCTCTGGGCGCTCTATGACAGCATCCGGGCCGCGGCCCTGCCGCTATCGATGCGCAAGGTTTGCCGGAAGAATGAAATCTTCCCTGTGTTCCACGATCTGTTCCAGAAACGCGACGGAGAAAAGGTGGCGCCATGATGGCTGCGGCAGTGAAGGAAAGACTGCTCTTCGAGGGCGCCGACTGGGACTTCTCGACACTGCAGCGCATCCACGATGCCTGCGAGGAAATCGCCCTCAAGGAACTCGGCCTCGACGTCTATCCGAACCAGATCGAGGTGATCACCTCGGAGCAGATGCTGGATGCCTATTCCTCGACCGGCATGCCGCTCTTCTACCGCCACTGGTCCTTCGGCAAGCATTTTGCCCATCACGAAGCCTTCTACCGGCGCGGCATGCGCGATCTCGCCTATGAGATCGTCATCAATTCCTCACCCTGCATTTCCTACCTGATGGAGGAAAACACGGCGACGATGCAGACGCTGGTCATCGCCCATGCCGCTTTCGGCCATAACCACTTCTTCAAGAACAACTATCTCTTCAAGCTCTGGACGGATGCCGAGGGCATTCTCGACTATCTCGATTTCGCCAAGGGCTATATCGCCCGCTGCGAGGAGCGCTACGGCGAGATCGCCGTCGAGCGGACGCTCGATGCCGCGCACGCGCTGATGTCGCACGGCGTCCACCGCCATGCCGGCAAGGTGAAGCTCAATCTGCGCGAGGAGCAGAAGCGCGAAGAGGAGCGCCGGCGCCACGAAGAGCAGATGTTCAACGATCTCTGGCGCACCGTGCCTGCGGGAAAGGCGGCGAGTGCCGCCGATATCGACCTTGAGCGGCGGCGCGCCGCCCTCGGCCTGCCGCAGGACAATCTCCTCTATTTTCTCGAGAAATCGGCGCCGCGGCTGCAGCCCTGGCAGCGCGAGATCCTGCGCATCGTTCGCCATGTGGCGCAATATTTTCACCCGCAACGCCAGACCAAGGTGATGAACGAGGGCACCGCCACCTATGTGCACTACCGGATCATGAACCGGCTGCATGACAAGGGGCAGCTGAGCGACGGCAATTATCTCGAGTTTCTGAAATCCCACGCCAACGTCGTCTTCCAGCCGACCTATGATGACCGCCGCTTCTCGGGCTTCAACCCCTATGCGCTTGGCTTCGCGATGATGCAGGACATCGAGCGCATCGTCACGCAGCCAACCGAGGAGGACCGCTCCTGGTTCCCCGATATTGCCGGGCGTGGCGACGTGATGGGCGTGCTGCGCGGCATCTGGGCCGATTACCGCGACGAAAGCTTCGTGGCGCAGTTCCTCAGCCCCCACCTGATCCGCCAGCTGCGGCTCTTCCACCTCTATGACGATCCGGAGCAGGAGGAGGGCATCCTCGTCTCGGCGATCCACGACGAACGCGGCTACCGCCGCATCCGCCGTCAGCTCGCTCGCGAATATGATATCGGCTGGACCGACCCCGGCATCGAGATCGTCGACGTCGATCTCGCCGGCGACCGCCGCCTGCTCGTCCAGCACCGCGTCACCAACGACTGGATGCTGCAGGAAAACGACACAAAACTCGTCCTCCAGCACCTCGCCGACCTATGGGGCTACGACGTGCTCTTACAGGAAATCGATGGCGAGGACGCGATCGTTGCAGAGCATCACGCTAGCCCGCGAGGCAAGCTGTTCTAACGCTCAGGACGCCTTTTCGATGGCACCCTGCGCCGCGACCCTGCGAAGGTGATCGTCGACCCTTCTAGTGATCTCTTTCTTGGCTTCGTCCCTGGTGCCGAGATCGACGGCGTAGCTCTCCCGCAGCAGGTACCAGAAGCGGTGAAGCTCCTCACGGGACAGGGCGTTGCGGCCCGGTTGAAATTGCCGGTCGAAGTCGCCTGCCGTAGCGCAGACAAAGCAGGCGCCCATGTAATCGGCGCGGCCGAAAACATAGACGGGCTTCTCGTGCAGAAGCGCCTCGGCGCCGACACCGGAATTGACGACGCAGACGGCGGCCGCGCGGGCGATGATCGCGTGGATGCTGCCTGACGCGACGGTGATGCGCCCCGAGCTCTGCGCTTCTGCGAGATAGCGACCGACGGCTGCCGATCCGCAGAGCGGGTGGCGTTTGACGACGACGGCGTAGCCGCGCCTGGCGCAGGCGACGATGACCTCATCGAGCATCTCCATCGGCGTGAAATGCGCCAGCTCCTGAACGGAGTCGCCGACCATCTGCAGGGCGACGAAGACGAACCGCTCGGGCAGGGGCGTTTGCGTATCGAGCGGGTCCTGGCGGTATTTCGAAATGTTGTTGGCGATGATGCGCTGCTGATCCTTGCGGAAATAGTTTTCAGCGACGGATGCATCCACGTCTGCGAGCGGCAGGTCCGCAGCCTGCTGCTTGGAGAAATCCGACCAGCCGGAATAGCCGCCGGTATCGAAGCTGAAGCGCGAGGGGCGATCGGTCTCCTTGAAATGCAGGCCGTTCTTGCCGCCCGACACCGTGTGATAGGCGAAGAAGGGAAGGTGCAAGTCCTCCGTTCCGTGCAGCTTGACCTGGCCGCGGACCTGATAGGACATGCCGAGCGCATCGAGATGTGCGGCGATGGTCTGCAGCACGAAGCGGATATCGGCACGGAAACCGGGATAATCGATCTTGTTGGCGCGCAGCGCTGCCGAGGGGATGACCAGCACGGCATCGGCATCATCAGGTGAAGCCGCGAGCATACCGGCGCGCGCCAGGATATCCTGGTGTGCCTTGCCGATCAGGGGCGACATCGCCTCGATCTCACCGAGCCGGATGCGACGCTCCAGGCGGCTGGCCGCCGTATCCATTCCCCGGCGGCGGAGCGCTGCGATGACCTGCTTGGCGCCTTCGAGATCGAGGAGCCACATTGAGGCATCGACAGCATGCTGGGCGTAGCGCGAGAGCGCCCGGTCACTCTTCTGGATCGCCGCGCGATCCCGCGCGATCCTCTCGATCGCGGTGCGCAGAAGGTCCGTTCGCCCGGCGCTATCGGCCGAGGCGGCGACGGAAGAGGCGTATTGAAACATCGGGCGATCGGCATCGTCGGCAAGCCGCCTGATGCCATCCTCGGCAAACTGCTCGTGGTGTCGCCCCTCCAGCAGAAATGCCCGCTTCAGTTCGGCCGCCTGCACGCGTGCCGGAAAGCTCTTCCGGATGATGTTCAGCTTATCGAGGGCTTCAGCCGATTTGCCATCGGCCCAGAGAAGTGCCGCGTCGAGAACCGGAGCGAGATCAGGATCGAAGTGACGCGCAGCCTGAAGCGCGCGGGCATGCTTCGCATCGATATGGACGAGGATTTCCTGGAAGAAAAGCCGCATCGCATCGGCGCCCGGCCGGTCGTGCTTCGCAAACGCCGTGAGGATCATAGCCGCCTTGCGGTAATCCCTCTGCAGGCAGGCAACATAGAGCCGGCCATCGCAAATCCGCTGACGCTGCGCCCGCATCGGCAGGATGCGTGTGAGGCAGGCGAGGACCGCCAGCAGCGCGCCGACCGCGCCGAGATGCTTCTTGCCTTCGATCAGGTCCTGGACGAATTCCGACACGCGGTCGGTGAGATAGTTCATGGTTTTACGTCTACCTGCGGAAGAATGCCGTCTGGAGGCGGATTCTGACCTAGCCTGTCGCGCTGCCGGCTGCAACCGCAGCGTTGCATTCAGCGAGGGTCCAGCGGGCTTGCGGTGCCGACATCCTTCCAGATCTGCCGCCGCATCCCGAGCTTGACCATGCAGTCCTCGACAAACCAGCCGATGACTTCCTTGCGGCCACGCACGAAAGGCAGGATGGACGTGTCGAGGCTGACGACCGGGAGAAAGGGGTTCGGCCGCTGCGACGCATAGATCTCGACGCGCACGGAGGGGCGGGCCGACTTGCCGCGGGCGTGAAAACCGAAGGTATCGCCGACGACCAGCGTGTTGGCGGGCACGGCAAACTTGGTGGGTTGGGGCAGACGCAGGAGATGAAGGTCTTCGGCCGGGATACGGAAGGAGCCGTTGTCGCCACGCTCGGAGGCAAGAATGCTTCTGCGCTTATGCCAGGCGAGCCGCCTTTTCGTCAGCTTGTGCGACCCTGCGACATAGGTGAAGGGGCCTTCGTCCTCAGGTACGTCATAGAGGAAGAACCAGGCCTTCACCGTGGAGTGAAAGGTATCCATGTGCAGGTCGGTCTGCGGATCCTTGCCCTTTCCTTCGTCCGTTTCGGAGCCGAATATCGTCTGGATGCTGATGACCGGCTCGGCCTTGAAGCCGCCGATGTAGCGAAGCGGATTGCTCCAGGCGTTGCTGTCGACCAGCGCTCGAATGGCCGGATAGTCCCGCAAGACCTCCGGCGTCAGCGAGAGGCGGCGCGTCACTGCCTTGCCCTGTGTCATCTCCCGGGCCGGCGCGCGCAGCGCCTCTACTTCGGCACGAAGTCTGGCAAACATTTCCGGCGGCAGGAAATTGCGTCTCTCGATATAGCCATTCTCGGCGAAGAAGACCTGTTCGGCCTTCGGGATGAGATCTGAGAGACGCTTGCGCCGGGCAGCAGCAATCTTCGCCGCCGCCTTTACCCTCCAGACATGCAGGCCTTTCCTGTTCAGCCGGACGCTGCCGAGGATAGGGTTTTCGATGAAGCGCTTCTCGCCGGTGACGATCTGCAGCGCATAGACAGGGAGCATCAGAATCTTGAGTGGCGTCCACTTCGGTCCCGGCATCATCCCCCTCCCGCACTATTTCAGAGCGCGCTTAAGTTGACCTGAATTGCCAGCCGGTGCAAGCTTTGGAAGCCATGGGCCATTCATGATCCGTCGTCATCAACGCAGCGGGCGGAGTTTCATGCAGCTCGATTGGAGCTATATCCAAGCCAACTGGGACTGGGCGGGGCATATGGTGGAAGCCATCGCCATCGCCGCTGTCTTCGGGCTGATCATGCGGTTCGTCTTTCGGTGGCGCATGGCGCTGATGCTGGGACTCGCCTTTGCCGCCGGGCATTTTCATGGGCGGGAGAAGCGCGATTTCGAGATCAGCCAGCATATGCCGCCGCCGCAGCTTCGCGGTTACTTCTTATGGGAATGGAGCTGGGACCAGGCCACAGATTTCTGGCCAGCTGCTATTCTCTGCCTAGTTTTTCTCATGGCGGTCGGCTGGCGTCTCAGAGGAAACAGCGGTTGAAAGACCGCTGCCCGGCGCGGCATCAACACGGAGCATGCGATGGTACGCACTATGGCAATGTTCTTTCTGACCCTGCTTGCTGTGTCCTGCAACGCATCGCATGCGGTGCGCCGCCCATCCGTTGCCGATTACGAAATGATGTCCGATGCGCGGCTTTGCAGTGCGGTCCTCAACCGTGATCGTACGGTTCGGCTGGCGCGGGCGGCGCGTGGATTGAGCTGCTGAGGCGCGTTCACATTCCCGTGATCGTGAGCACCCACGACAGTCCATCGCCGCCCAATATAACAACCCGCATTCCCGGTTAAGGGTCTGTTAGGCTTAACGGCGCTAGCTAGGAATCAATCGCGGAAATAGCGCGCCGGCTTTTCCTCCGTGATCCCTGCATTGCCCCATGTCGATTATTCATGCCGTAACCTCCCGGAGTGGCCGGGTTGTCAGACTGACCTTCGGTTCCGGATCGCGCGAGAAGCGTTTGCGATCCAGTGGCCGCCGAGACAAGCAGACGCGATCGCGTATCTTTACGCTCGCGGGCGCTCTTCTCATGGTCTTTTCTACGATGACCGGAAAGCTCGTCTATTATGCGATGCTGACAGACGATGAGACGTCGAGCATCCCGCCGAACGCTATTGTCGCGTCGCGGCCGGATATCGTCGATCGCAACGGGCAGGTGCTCGCCACCGATGTCCGCACCGTCTCGATGTTTGCCGAGCCAATCCGCGTCGTCGATGCCGACGAGGCGGTGGAGAAGCTGACGCAGCTGTTTCCCGATCTCGATCGCAAGTCGCTCTACCAGAAGCTTTCCGACCGCAAGTCGCACTTCACCTGGCTGCGCCGCCAGCTGACGCCGAAGCAGCAGAGCGAGGTTCTGGCGCTCGGCCTGCCGGCGATCGGCTTCCGGCCAGAGGTTAAGCGCTTCTATCCGGCGGGCCGCACGGCCGCGCATATTCTCGGCTATGTCGATATCGACAATCACGGTGTGGCCGGCATGGAGAAATATCTCGACAACCAGGGGATGTCCGACCTCGCCTCGACCGGGCTTGCCAGCGACAACAGCCTGGAGCCGGTGAAGCTCTCGATCGATATCCGCGCCCAGAACATCGTCCATGATGTCGTGACGGACGCGCTGACCACCTATCAGAGCAAGTCGGCGGGGGCCGTCATTCTCGATATCCATACGGGCGAGGTGATCGCCATGGCCTCGGCGCCGGATTTCGATCCGAACGATCCGAAGGCGACGGGCGGGGAGGGCTGGCTGAACCGGATGAGCAACGGCACCGACGAGATGGGTTCGGTGTTCAAGACCTTCTCGATCGCCATGGCGATCGACACCGGGACGGTGAAGCTCAGCGACAGTTTCGATGCCAGCGCGCCGCTGCATTATGGCGGCTTCACCATTCACGACGACCGCGATGTGCCGCGGCGTGTTCTGTCGATCCCCGAGATCTTCCGCTACTCGTCCAACATCGGCACCGCCCGGATGATGGACAAGGTCGGCATGGATATCCAGAAGGACTATCTGACCCGCTTCGGCCTGCTGTCACGCATGCAGACGGAGCTGCCCGAGGTGAAGGCGCCGAGCCAGCCTAAGGTGTGGAAGAAGATCAACTCGATCACCATCGCTTTCGGCCATGGCGTGGCGACGACGCCGATGCAGACGGCGGTCGCGGGTGCAGCGCTGATCGACGACGGCAAGCTGATCGAGCCGACCTTCTTTCCGCGCACGCAGGAAGAGGCGGAAAAGACCGAATCCCAGGTGGTCAAGAAAAGCACCAGCGACACGATCCGCTATCTGTTCCGCCTGAACGGCGAGCAGGGCACCGGCCGCGCCGCCGATGTTCCGGGCTTCCATGTGGGCGGCAAGACGGGGACGGCCAACAAGGTCATCAACGGCGTCTATTCGCACAAGCTGAGCTTCAATTCGTTCCTCGCCGCCTTCCCGATGACCAACCCGAAATATGTCGTGCTGTCCTTCATCGACCAGCCGCTGACCGGCGTGCACAACCTGAACCTGGCCGCCGAAACCGCCGCCCCGATGGTGCACGACATCATCGCGCGGACCGCGCCGCTGCTCGGCGTCGAACCGGATTTCGGGCAGAACCTGCTGGCGGGCTATTGAGGGCTTTTGGAACGGCCACGTGATCTCGTGGCAGCAGCGTGACGTCAATCGGCCGCCCGACCCCATTCTTAAGTTAATGGCAGTCGCGTTCTGTCCGTGCCTTTATATCATTCAGGCCTGGACGCAAGGCAGCAGATCGATCCCGCCCAAGAAAGAGGCGGCGTCCTCAATGGACTGAGACGTCATCGTCCTCGACGAAGGAGGCGATGCCATCGCGGGCAATCGTCGCCAGAAATTCATCGAAGGCTTCCCTGTCGGTCGCAAACGGCTCGTCCCAGCGAATGAGATCCTCATTCTGCGTGACGACCTCCATCGTCCAGTCTTCCTGGCTGCCGGCCTTGCGGAAGATATCGACGAGCACGGTGATATCGCCTTCGGTGAATTCGCCGGAAAGTTCGGAATGTTCGAGCTTGGGGGATTTGGGTGGTTTGGTCATGGGGGTGATGTTTAGGGGATATTGGGGTTGGTGGCTAGTCGGTGATTTACCCGTTGGTCGCTACTGTTTAAGCGGCTTTGGCGCCCCTATGCTCATGGCGATAAATAGCCTCGGATTAGTGATGGATGTAACGATCTGTCAGTCCACCCCCAGCGACCGCATCGGTCTATGCAACTTATTTGTGTTCTCCCGTGACTGTCTGAGCTGCGACACTTGCTGATTTCGACCTAGAGTGGCAGCGTGATGCTACATAAGTTTTGGGGGCGAGTATGAAGATTTATCCTGTGCCGTTGCATATAGGTGATGACGAAGGCTTTACGTCTGAAAGAGACATTTTCGGCAAATCGCAACTTGCTAAGGCGATGTCTCATCTCGTGGCGACTATAGAAGATCCTTTGGTAATCGCCTTTGATGGCCCATGGGGCTCAGGAAAGACCACGTTCCTAAGGATGTGGGCGGGTGAGCTACGCAAAAGCGGTCACCCGGTTATCCTCTTTGATGCGTTCGAAATGATTATGTCGAGGATGCCTTTGCTGCCTTGGCGCGCGAGATTGTAGAGTTAGCCGAAGAGAGAGCATCTCCGAAGAGCATGTTGGCGCAAGGGATGAAGGAAAAGGCGGCGCACTTGGGGGCTATGCTACTTAGAGGAAGCGCCAAGGTTGGTCTCAAAGTTGCTGTACGCGCGGCAACGGTCGGTTTGGCTAGGTCGGAAGACTTTGCCGAGGTAGGAAAGGACATTGGGGCGGAGGCAGAGGACGTAGCCGAAGCTTATATGGATCAGCTGCTTGATAAGCCGCGAAAACAAAAAGAAGTCGCAGAGAGCTTTCGCAAAGCCCTTACCGATTTGCCGGGTCTAATGTCACCTGACGGAGCGACCGCCCATAGACCCCTGATATTTATCATTGACGAGCTCGATCGCTGCAAACCGCATTTCGCTTTAGCTTTGCTTGAGCGTATCAAGCACTTCATGGCCGTACCAAATGTCCACTTTGTGCTTGGTGTTCATCTGCCCCAGCTTGAGAGCTCCGTTCGATATGCTTACGGGGACACCATCGACGCAAGTGCATACCTTCAGAAATTTATCAATCTGACGGTTCTCAATGTTGAAAACAGTGAGGGGCGGAGGCGTGGCGATTTACACAAATATGCTAGCCACCTCGCAGATACGCTTGCGATCAACAGCGGCAGAGACAGAGACAGCCAAGTTGGGTCTTCTGTGGAGACAATTATCCGCCTCATAAACTATGAGCAGATGAGCTTCAGGACATTGGAGCGCGCATTCTCTGTGCTCGCCCTCGCTGTCGGGCTTACACCGGAGAATCGGCTTCAACTAGGTGCGATTATGGGGGGATTGATAATGATGAAGTTGTTGCGCCCCGATTTGTTCAAGAAGGCAAAACGCGGTGATCTAAAGCTTGAGGAGGCGAAGCAATTTCTGCGGTTTAGTCCGGATGAATATCGCGAAGGTCAAATGGGGTGGGAGGAGGAATGGTGGACCTATCTCCTTGCAGACCCGCTTCCGGAAGAGCTGAAAGACTTTGGTAAGTCTCTATCTTTTCGCTACAGTTTTCGGGATAGGTCCGACATCGTCAAATACACCGCGAACGATGTCGTTGACCGGCTATCGCCAGCATGAGGCAGAAAATCATGGTGGGCCCGGAGGGACTCGAACCCCCAACCAAGCGGTTATGAGCCGCCGGCTCTAACCATTGAGCTACAGGCCCTGGCGCAGGCGCCTGCGCTGGCTTCGGGGCAATGGTTCCCCGCAGCGGTTTCGCTCTAGCGTAATTCGGATGCAGCGACAAGACGTTGCCGCAATAGCTTCACAATCAATGGCCAAAGAAGAGAAACGGGGTAGCGACAACCAAGGAGTGAAACATGGCGCTGCAGAATACCAGGAAACTCGCGCTCGGTCTTTTGATCACGGCGGCGGCCGTGCTGCCGGTGACGGCGGCGGCGATTGCCGATGATTCAAAGCCGCGCGAAGCCGTGATCATGGTTTCGGGGGATGGGCAGTCTTCGGTGGCGCCCGACATGGCGATCGTCAATCTCTCCGTCGTCAAGCAGGCGAAGACGGCGCGCGAGGCACTCGACGAGAACAACAAGGCGATGACCGAGGTTCTGGCGGCGCTGAAGAAGGGCGGGATTGCCGAGAAGGACCTGCAGACCGCCGGTTTCTCCGTGCAGCCGCAATATAACTATCCGCAGAGCGCCGACGGCCAGCCGAAGCAGCCGGAGCTGATCGGCTACCAGGTGTCGAATGGAATCACCGTGCGCGTGCGCGATCTTTCCAAGCTCGGCGGCATCATCGACCAGTCGGTGACATTGGGGATCAACCAGGGTGGCGACATCAGCTTCACCAACGACAAGCCGGAAGGCGTCATCGACGAGGCGCGCAAGGATGCGGTCGCCTCGGCGCTGAAGAAGGCGAAGACGCTGACGGAAGCGGCGGGCGTCAAGCTCGGCCGGATCCTCGAAATCAGCGAAAACAGCGCCCGCCCGATGCCGCAGCCGGTCTATCGCGCCGCGATGATGAAGGAGGCTGCCGATGCCTCGGTGCCGGTTCAGGGCGGCGAGAACACCTATAATGTTACGGTCAATGTCACCTTCGCGCTCGAGCAGTAAGCGCTGACATCGGCTTCCGGTGGTAAAAATAGCCGTTGGTATCGTTAAGCGATATCAACGGCTTAACTGTTTCTGGCGGCGGCTTTTTCCAAGGCGTGGGCATAAAAGGCTTTATCACGCGAGTGTTACACTATAAAATCGATCGTGTTATTCGGCCGCGCGAGGGAACCCGAGTTCTGTTTTCCGCATTAATTCCCGGCCGATGAGGAGGAAATGGCTTCATCCCTGCCAAGAGGAGACAGACATGACGAATGCCTTGCCGCCACTTCACAACGGACACGCCCCGTTCACCCTTCAGGAACTCTTCCGTGAGGCTCTTTATGCCTTCGAAGAATGGGATACGGAACTCACAGAACCGATCGTGACCTTCGAAGGGAAGGTCCTGCCGATCAGCATGGTGTTCGAAGCCATGCGCGAATGCGACGACATCGTGCCGATGAATATCGTCGGTGCCGTCACCGAGCGGCTGACCAAGCCCTGGGAAGGCGAGGGTCCTCTCGACCAGATGACCTTCTCGACAGCGGCGCGCGTCATGCGCGTTCTGGTTCGCAAACGGCTTCTCGCCAATGGCGGGACCGATGTCGTGGCCGTCACCGGCCGCGCTGCACCGCGCGAATCGCGCGAATAGCACCCAAATTGCAGGATCGCCGTCAGCTGGCGATCCTGCCCCGCTTCCTGCGGGAACCGCTCAGGCTTCCAGCCGTTGATGACGATAGGAAGGATGGGCATCATGCTGAAATCATTCGTACGGGAAATTCTCGGAACCGAGCCGCACACGGTCTCGACGCCGCGCTGCCTCAGGCCGTTCGGCGGCAAGAAGCG
Source organism: Rhizobium sp. 21-4511-3d (assembly GCF_053522545.1). NCBI lineage: Bacteria > Pseudomonadati > Pseudomonadota > Alphaproteobacteria > Hyphomicrobiales > Rhizobiaceae > Rhizobium > Rhizobium sp. 21-4511-3d. Next base: position 32,146 of record NZ_JBNWCF010000025.1, read on the forward strand.
CGTGCTGCTGGTGTTTGCCGATGCCGAAGACGACCGGGCATCGCGCCAGGACGATCTCTTGCGCAAGGCGCATCTGCGGTTCATCGAGGAAGATATCGAGGTCTTCAACATTGCCGGCGGCGGCGTGTTTCCGCTGTTCGACGATCCGCATGATCTGGATGCCGACGAGCTGCGCGACACGCTCGATGGTCCGCAGCCGGGCGAGTTCGGGCTGATCCTGCTCGATCGCGACGGCCGGGTGAAGCTGCGCGCCAGCGAGCCGATGCGGCCCGAGGAGATCATCGGGGCGCTGGCCACCATGCCGCACTAGGCGCTCTCGTCCGGGCAGAGCTATCACTACGATTTCGCTTTACTTTTTTCTGCGCCCTGCGGATGTTCTCTCCTAGTCGTATGAGGAGAGGAGTGCCTGTGATGACCATCGAGGATGATCTGGTTCGCATCGCCGAACAGGAAAAGGTGCTCGCCTTCGACAGCTTCGACTTGACGAGCGCCTGGCAGCTCGGCAAGCTCCTGCAGGAACTTTCGACCGACCGGGGGCTGAAGGTGGCGATCGATGTGTCGCTGCATTCCATGCAGGTCTTCTACGCGGCACTGCCGGGCGCGACGCCCGACAATGTCCAGTGGGTCCGGCGCAAGCGCAACATGGTGTTTCGCTATCTGAAGAGCAGCTATGCCTGCGGGTTGAAGCTGAAATCGGATGGCAAGACGATCGAGGATAACGGGCTTTCGAGCGCCGATTACGCCGCCCATGGCGGCAGCTTCCCGATCAATGTGAAGGGCACGGGCTGCATCGGCGCGGTCACGGTGTCAGGCCTGCCGCAGCGCGACGACCATAATCTCGCGGTCGAGGCGCTGGCGCTGATGCTGGCGAAGGATCTGGATTCGCTGCGGCTCGGATAGGGCATGCGGCCATTCCCGCCGGAGCGGGAATGGTTCTAGTGCTTAGTGCTTAGAGCTTGCCGCCGGCTTCGATGATGCCCTTGGTGATGCTGCCGGTCGCCGGGAAGAGCGGGATCAGGCAGGCCTGCAGGGCGTGGTAGATGTCGCCCTTGCCGGGGAAGAGGCTGTGCGAGGGCACGAGGTCTTCGGTCAGCTCTTCGTGCCACCCGCCGTTCTCGTGGTCGATGAAGCAGCGTTCGATGACGTTCCAGACCTTGCGGTAGCTTTCCTCGTGGAAATCGCTCGGCAGGTGCTCGTTGAGGAAGTGGGCGGCGGCTGCCGCTTCGCAGGCCGGCCACCAGAGCTTGTTGCGCTTGGCGGGCTTGTCGTCCCAATCGAGCGTATAGAAGAAGCCGTCCTTGTCATTGTCCCAGCCGAGCGCCATCGACTGCGAGAACAGGCCCTTGGCGGCATCCGGCAGCCAGTCCAGCTTCTTGCCGCCGAGAACCCAGAGCTGCAGGATGAGGCGGGCCCATTCCAGCGAGTGGCCGGGCGTGGTGCCGGCCGGACGGAACATTTCGTTCGGGTGGTAGTAATTCTTGTCGAGGCTCCAGTCGGCGCCGAAATGCTCGGCGACGCGCCAGCCGACCGAACCCGCCGCGCGGCGAATGACGAGATCGGCGATGCTTTCGGCCTTGGTCAGATATTCGCGGTCGCCGGTCGCCTCGAAGGCGGCCATCAGCGCTTCGGTCAGGTGCATGTTGGAGTTCTGGCCGCGGTAATTGCCGCCATCGAGCGGCTGCCAGTCGGCGGTGAATTCCTCGGCGATGGCGCCGTGCCTGGCCTCCCAGAAGCGGGTGTTCAGGACTTCGGTGATATCGGCAAGCATGCCGTCGGCCAGCGGATGGTCGATGGTCTTGGCCGAGGATGCGGCGAGCAGCACGAAGGCGTGGCCGTAACCCTGCTTGTTGGAATCGACAGGACCGTTATTGTCGAGGGACCAGAAATAGCCGCCGTTCTTGCGGTCGCGGTGGTGGTTCCAGAGATAGTCCATGCCGTGGTCGACGACATCGGCGGCGCCCGGGCGGCCGAGCAGGGTGCCTGCGGCAAAGCAGTGGACGGCGCGGGCGGCGATATGGATGCTGCGCACCTGACCCTCGGCGTCGAGCGGCTTGCCCTGATCATCGAGATCGTAGAAGCCGCCCTTCGGGTTGACCGACTGGTGCTGGAAGAAATCGAAAAGGCCGTTTGCCTGGGCCAAGAGCCAGTTGCGGTGATAGGCGCGGGTCGTCCAGTTTCCGAGACCGCTGCTGCCGTTTGCCGATGCCATGTCGCTCCTCCGATTTCATGCACAAAGCCTTGCGGAACGCCTATATAGAGGTCCGCCGAGTCTGTCACGCCGCCCCGCCTTGTAATCCATTCTTGTGACAGGCATATATTGACATAAAGATATCTTTATGTGATTTCATCACCCTGGTCTTGAACGACGCAAGGAGTCCGCCCGTGTTCGACAATCTTTTCGGTCCCGATGGGGCAAAACGCGACGGCAGTGAAGTGTTCGCAGCGCTTAAGAAAGCCGCTAGCGAGCGCATCCTCGTTCTCGACGGCGCCATGGGCACGCAGATCCAGGGGCTCGGCTATGATGAGGACCAGTTTCGCGGCGACCGGTTCATCGGCTGCGCCTGCCATCAGAAGGGCAATAACGACCTTCTGATCCTCAGCCAGCCCGCCGCGCTGGAAGAGATCCATTATAAATATGCCAAGGCAGGTGCCGATATTCTCGAAACCAACACCTTCTCCTCGACCCGCATCGCGCAGGCCGATTACGAGATGGAAGGCGAGGTTTATGCGCTGAACAAGGAAGGCGCCGAGATCGTGCGTCGCGCGGCACTTCGCGCCGAGCGCGAGGATGGCCGCCGCCGTTTCGTTGCCGGCGCCATCGGCCCGACCAACCGTACGGCTTCGATCTCGCCCGACGTCAACAATCCAGGCTACCGCGCCGTCTCCTTCGACGACCTGCGCATCGCTTACGGCGAGCAGATCGACGGCCTGATCGATGGCGGCGCCGATATCATCCTGATCGAGACGATCTTCGATACGCTGAACGCCAAGGCGGCGATCTTCGCCTGCGAGGAGCGCTTCGAGGCCAAGGGCATTCGCCTGCCGGTGATGATCTCCGGTACGATCACCGACCTCTCGGGCCGCACGCTCTCCGGCCAGACGCCGTCGGCTTTCTGGAACTCGGTACGCCACGCCAATCCGTTCACCATCGGCCTCAACTGCGCGCTCGGCGCCAACGCCATGCGTCCGCATCTGCAGGAGCTTTCGGGCGTTGCCGATACCTTCATCTGCGCCTATCCGAATGCCGGCCTGCCGAACGAATTCGGCCAGTATGACGAAACGCCTGAACTGATGGCGGCGCAGATCGAGGGCTTTGCCCGCGAAGGTCTCGTCAACATCGTCGGCGGCTGCTGCGGCTCGACGCCGGAGCATATCCGCGTCATCGCCGAGACGGTTGCCAAGTACAAGCCGCGCCCGATCCCTGAACATCGTCCGTTCATGTCGCTGTCGGGCCTCGAGCCCTTCGAGCTGACCAAGGACATTCCGTTCGTCAATGTTGGCGAGCGCACCAACGTCACCGGTTCGGCCAAGTTCCGCAAGCTCATCACCAATGCCGACTACACGACGGCGCTGGATGTTGCGCGCGACCAGGTCGAGAACGGCGCGCAGGTCATCGACATCAACATGGACGAGGGCCTGATCGATTCCGAAAAGGCGATGGTCGAGTTCCTGAACCTGATCGCCGCGGAGCCGGATATCGCCCGCGTGCCCGTCATGATCGACTCGTCGAAGTTCCAGATCATCGAATCCGGCCTGAAATGCGTTCAGGGCAAGCCGATCGTCAATTCGATCTCGCTGAAGGAAGGCGAGGAGAATTTCCTGGCGCAGGCGAAGCTCCTGCATCGCTATGGTGCGGCCGTCGTCGTCATGGCGTTCGACGAAACCGGTCAGGCCGACAGCTACGACCGCAAGGTGGAAATCTGCCGCCGCGCCTACAAGCTGCTGACGGAGGAAGCCGGCCTTTCGCCTGAGGACATCATCTTCGATCCGAACATCTTCGCTGTCGCGACAGGTATCGAAGAGCACAACAATTACGGCGTCGATTTCATCGAGGCGACACGGACGATCCGCAAGGAGATGCCGCTCGTCCATATCTCCGGCGGCGTCTCGAATCTCTCCTTCTCGTTCCGCGGCAATGAGCCGGTGCGCGAGGCGATGCATGCCGTGTTCCTCTACCACGCCATCCAGGCGGGGATGGATATGGGCATCGTCAATGCCGGCCAGCTGGCCGTCTACGACCAGATCGATGCGGAGCTGCGCGAAGCCTGCGAAGACGTGGTGCTGAACCGCCGCGCCGATAGCACCGAGCGGCTGCTGGAGGTCGCGGAGCGTTTCCGCGGCGCCGGCGGCAAGGAAGCCAAGGTTCAGGATCTCTCCTGGCGCGAATGGCCGGTCGAGAAGCGCCTCGAGCATGCGCTGGTCAACGGCAATACCGAATATATCGAGGCCGATACCGAAGAAGCACGCCAAAAGGCGGCGCGTCCGCTGCATGTCATCGAGGGTCCGCTGATGGCCGGGATGAATGTCGTCGGCGATCTCTTTGGCTCGGGCAAGATGTTCCTGCCGCAGGTGGTAAAGTCCGCCCGCGTCATGAAGCAGGCCGTCGCCGTTCTGCTTCCCTATATGGAAGAAGAGAAGCGGCTGAACGGCGGCAGCGAGCAGAAATCTGCCGGCAAGATCCTGATGGCGACCGTCAAGGGCGACGTGCACGATATCGGCAAGAACATCGTCGGCGTCGTTCTCGCCTGCAACAATTACGAGATCATCGATCTCGGCGTCATGGTGCCCGCCACCAAGATCCTTGAGACGGCTGTTGCCGAGAAGGTCGATGTCATCGGTCTTTCCGGCCTGATCACGCCGTCGCTCGACGAGATGGTGCATGTGGCGGCCGAGATGGAGCGTCAGGGCTTCGATATCCCGCTCCTGATCGGCGGCGCGACGACCAGCCGCGTGCACACGGCGGTGAAGATCCATCCGGGTTACAGCAAGGGCCAGGCGATCTACGTGACCGACGCCAGCCGCGCCGTGGGTGTGGTCTCGTCGCTGCTGTCGCCCGAGAACAAGGATGGGTACGTCGCCGATATACGCGCCGAATATGCCAAGGTTGCTGCCGCGCATGCGCGCAGCGAGGCCGAGAAGGTGCGCCTGCCGCTCTCGCGTGCCCGCGAAAATGCCCATCAGGTCGATTGGTCTGCCTACAAGCCGACCAGGCCGAGCTTCCTGGGAACCAAGGTTTTCGAGGACTACGATCTCGCCGATATCGCCCGCTATATCGACTGGACGCCGTTCTTCCAGACCTGGGAACTGCGCGGCCGCTATCCGGCCATTCTTGAAGACGAGAAGCAGGGCGAGGCGGCGCGCGCGCTCTGGAACGATGCACAGGCGATGCTGAAGAAGATCATCGACGAGAAGTGGTTCCGCCCGCGCGGCGTGATCGGCTTCTGGCCGGCGAACGCCGTCGGCGACGATATTCGCCTCTTCAAGGATAATGCCCGCAAGGAAGAACTCGCGACCTTCTTCACGCTGCGCCAGCAGCTGTCGAAGCGCGACGGACGCCCGAATGTGGCTCTCTCGGATTTCGTCGCGCCTGAGGCGACCGGCCTCGAGGACTATGTCGGCGGCTTCGTCGTCACCGCCGGTATCGAGGAAGTGGCGATCGCCGAGCGCTTCGAGCGGGCGAACGACGATTACTCGTCGATCCTCGTCAAGGCGCTGGCCGACCGCTTCGCTGAAGCCTTTGCCGAGCGCATGCACGAGCAGGTGCGCCGCGAATATTGGGGCTATGCCAAGGACGAGACGCTCTCGAACGACGAGCTGATCACCGAGCAATATGCCGGTATCCGCCCGGCACCCGGCTATCCGGCGCAGCCCGACCATACCGAGAAGAAGACGCTGTTCGAGCTTCTCGACGCGGAAAACACCGCCGGCGTGAAGCTCACCGAGAGCTATGCGATGTGGCCCGGGTCTTCCGTCTCGGGTCTCTATATCGGCCATCCCGACTCCTACTATTTCGGCGTCGCCAAGGTGGAGCGGGACCAGGTGGAAGATTATGCCGCCCGCAAGGGCATGGAGGTCACCGAAGTCGAGCGCTGGCTCGGACCGGTGCTCAACTATGTGCCGGCCAAGGCGAGCGACGAGATCGAAGACGCAGCCTGATTTCGGGCTGCAATCTTCAGAGATTGAATCAAGAAGGGCGGAAAGTGATTCACTTTCCGCCCTTATCTTTTTGAAATAATGGTAATTTCTCTCTACGTCGTGAGCTCCACCAAGATCGCCGTCGTGTCGTCGCTTTGCTTGAAGCGGGGATAGCGCAGGCCGTCGGGATCGACTTCGCGTTCCAGGCGGCGAAGTTCTTCGATCATCGGGCGCAGTCCTCTGTCGAGCGCCGTGCGGACAAGGCTTGCCGCATCGTAAAGCGCATAGAGGACGACGAGGTCGGCCAGGCCGTCGCTGCAGATGATGGCGTGCGCCCGGGTTTTGACCGGTAGCGGCTCATGGACGAGGTGGTCGGCTGCCTCGGGAACGAGGCCGAGCGTCCAGATGCCGCCGGGCGTGTTCTGGCTCTCGCGATGGCGGCGAAGTGCGGCGAGCGTCTCGGGGTCGGCGAGGGCGCCGCCGCCATTGTTGATGCCGCCGGTGCGGGCGATGTGGTTGCGCGCATGTTCCTGCTCCCTTGCATAGGCGCCGGGTATCGCGGTGTGGAGGCTTGCCGAACCGTCTTCCTGAAGCAGGAAGACGCAGGAGTCGCCAAGACCGTAGAAGGTGAAGGCGTCGTGCGTCGCGTGCACCATCGCAAAGGCCGAGAGCGGCCAGGCGTAGCGGGGGACGTCGGGATGGCTGCCGGTGAAGCTCTTGAGGGCTTCCTCTGATACCGCGCGGGCGATATCCGGAATTGCGGTGTCGCGGGTGATGCTGCGTTGAAACCCGTCTGCGAAACGCGCGGCAATCCAGGCGGCGTCGCTGCCATCAGGATCGACATATTGCCGATCCCCGAGACCGGTCGCGCCGTCGATGACGAAGGCGCAGGCGTCGTTATGACCGAGGCGGTCTTCATTTGCCTTTGCCGGATTGCCCGGATCGGAAACGGCGTCGAGGACGGAAATTCTGGGTGCTGTCGTCATGACCTCAAGCAATAGCCTCAGGCGAGCGGCTCTTCAATGCGATCGGCGCTATTTGCGGGATCTGAGACTGCGTGATCCTATCTGCCTGCCGCCATAGAAAATGCCAAGGATTACGACCGTTCCCTCGGCGACTGTAAATGCGATGCTGACGCGGCGTTTGTAGCCGACTACGCGGAGGCCCTTGCGGATATGGTCTTGCCGGCTGCCGCGTTCCGGAAATGTCGTCAGCTCGATGCAGAAATCACGGATGCCGGAGATGAAATTCCAGGCGGTGGCAGCGCCCGCCTGATCGGCGATATAGTCGTAGAGTTCGCCGAGTTCGCGCTCGGCTTCCCGGTGAAGGACGACCTTATATTCGGCCACCTACTTCTCTTTCGCCAATCTGGCCTTGTGTCTCTGCTCGATGTTGCTCAAGGCGGTGTCGAGCGATACGCCGGGCTCGATGTCGCCTTTGATCTCGTCGAAGCGGGCCGCGACTTCGTCACGAAGCCACTGCTCCCGGCCATCTTCATAGTCTTCCAGCAGGCGCAGGCCGGCGCGAACGACCTCGCTGGCGTTGTTGTAGCGGCCGGATTCAAGCTGCTTCTTGATGAAGCGCTCGTAGTGTTCGCTGAGTGCGATGCTTGCCATTGCTTTCTCCATCGCTTGGTCGGCGATGGATGATAGCAATAGATAACATTGAATAACAGTCTAGCTCGCGCCGATCGTCAGTTCCGCGACGAAATCATAGGCGTCGCCGCGGTAGAGGGAGCGGGTGAATTCGACAGCGCGGCCGGAGGCGAGGTAGGAGATACGCTCGATCGACAGGCCGGCGGCGCCGACGGGGACGCCGAGGAGGTGGGCGTCGGCTTCCTTCATGTTGGTGGCGGAGATGCGCTGGACGGCGCGGGTCGGGCGGACCTGGCGGCGTTCTAGCTCGGCATAGAGCGAGGTGGTGACGACGGACGGGTCGGGCAGGAATTCGCCGGAGACGCTGGCGTTTTCGATGGCGAGCGGCTGGTCGTCGGCGATGCGCAGGCGCGAGAGGCGCGAAACCTTGATCTCGGTGCCTAGCCCGAGGATCATCATTTCGTCGGGCGAGGGTGTGTGGATGCCCTTGTGCAGCCATTCGGAGCGCGAGGTCATGCCGCGCCGGGCCATGTCTTCGGTGAAGGATGTCAGCTGCGACAGGCGCTGCTCGACCTTGGAGACCGGTTTGGCGACGAAGGTGCCGGAGCCGTGACGGCGCACCAGCAGGCCATCGGCGACGAGATCGTCGATCGCCTTTCGGACGGTGACGCGGCTGACGGCGGCGAATTCGGCGATGTCGCGCTCGGGGGGCAGGGCGTCGCCATGGCCGAGCGTGCCCTTGCGTACGGCTTCTTCCAGTGTGCGGCGGAGCTTGACGTAGAGCGGGCCGGTGCCGCCGGCCTGGACGCGTTCGGGCGAGAGGATGGTGGAGAGATCTTCGGTCATGCCGCACCCCGCGTCTCGACGTTCAGGCGCTTGACGGCCAGCTCGACGGCGCCCTGCAGCACGTCACCCTTCGGTTCGGCGAGCAATGCCAGATGGCGCTCGGCAAGCCAGGGGCGATAGGCATTGGCGAGGCCGCCGAGCAGGCAGATCGCCGGGCATCCGGGCCAGATCAGTGCGTCGAGGTTTTCGCCGATCGCAGCCGCGGCATCGCGGACGATGCCGGCGGCCACGTCGTCGCCATTACCGGCATGTTCGAAGACGGCGGGCGCATAGCGCGCAAAATCCTTGGGTTTCGCGACATGGGCGAATTCGACGAGCTTTTCGGGATCGTTTGCGAACTCGGCCATGACCTTGGCCGTGAGGGCGGAGCCTTTGCGCACCTTGTCATATGCGAGCAGCGAGCGTTCCAGCAGGTCGCGGCCGAGGCGCGCGCCGCTTGCCTGGTCGCCGACGATGAAGCCCCAGCCGCCGATGCCGCTGACCTTGCCGTTGCGGCGCGCGTTATAGACGGAGCCGGTTCCAAAGGCGCCGATCACGCCGTCGGAATCGCCGAGCGCGCCCTGCAGCGCGATCAGCGCATCGGTGACGACCTTGCCGTCGGCGAAGGGAAGGGCTTTCTCGATGCGGTTGCCGTAGTCGCCGACATTGGCGCCTGCGACGCCGACGACGGCGGAGACGCTGGAAACGGTTTCAGGCGCCAGTGCGGCGTCGCGCAGCGCCTCTTTCGCGGAGAGAATGATGTTCTCGAGCGACCCTTCGAGATTGGACAGGATATTGGCGGGGCCGGCGGTACCGCGGCCCAGAATCTTGCCGGTCCGGTCCGCGACCGCGGCGCGGCAGCTCGATCCGCCGCCATCAATGCCGATTGCCAGTTCCGTCATCGGACCCCCGGATAACGCTGTTCCCGTCGTTTTTTATTACCATACCAAAAAAATACCATTTACCAAGCAAAATTGGCTCGAAAATTTCATATTTCTATCGTGTTGATTTTAAATAATAAAAATTTTTTATGAAAATTCGGACCGCCAAAAGTTAAATTCGGCTGGACAATTGGTATTTTTTTGGACTTAATTCTGAAAAAGGGAACAGCAAACAGGGGCAAATTTACACCGGCACGAAAATCAGCGGCCGGGACGCTCCTGAAGACGATTGTATCAGGCTTGGGATCGCCTATCGGGCAATCCGCCGCCCCGCAGTCATCAGCTCTTCCCCACGAGAATACCGCGCCCCGCTTTGCGTATTGGGAGGGTGCAGTCCGGCCGGAGGCCTTGCGCCTTTTTCGCCGGTTCGAGCTTAAGGGACCGCCAGCCCTGGCGATCCTCGAAAGGGGGCGTTGGGTGTTTCCTCAGACACGCCGATCGCTTGTTTCAGAACCAAAGAGGCGCCGGATGGCGCTTAAAACAGGAGAGGGAAATGAAAAACACTGCTCTGAAAAGCCTGCTGCTGGCTTCGAGCCTGCTGACATCCGCCGGTTTCGCCTATGGCGCCGATGTGACGCTGACGGTCGAAAGCTGGCGTAACGACGACCTGCAGATCTGGCAGGAAAAGATCATCCCGGCTTTCGAAGCCAAGAACCCGGGCATCAAGATCGTCTTCGCTCCGACCGCCCCGACCGAGTACAACGCTTCGCTCAACGCCAAGCTCGATGCGGGTTCTGCAGGCGACATCATCACCTGCCGTCCGTTCGACGCTTCGCTCGAGCTCTTCAACAAGAAGCAGCTGGCCGATCTGACGAGCCTCCCGGGCATGGAAAACTTCACGCCGGTTGCCAAGGCTGCCTGGTCGACCGACGACGGCAAGTCCACCTTCTGCGTGCCGATGGCCTCCGTCATCCACGGCTTCATCTATAACAAGGATGCCTTCGACAAGCTCGGCATCGCTGTTCCGAAGACGGAAGACGAGTTCTTCGCCGCTCTCGACAAGATCAAGGCTGACGGCACGTTCATCCCGCTCGCTATGGGCACGAAGGATCTCTGGGAAGCCGCAACCATGGGCTACCAGAACATCGGTCCGAACTACTGGAAGGGTGAGGACGGCCGCGCCGCTCTGATCTCCGGCAAGCAGAAGCTGACGGATGCCGACTGGGTCAAGCCTTACGAAGAGCTTGCCAAGTGGAAGCCTTACCTCGGTGACGGTTTCGAAGCCCAGACCTACTCGGACAGCCAGAACCTCTTCACGCTCGGCCGTGCAGCGATCTACCCGGCCGGTTCGTGGGAAATCGCGCTGTTCAACAGCCAGGCTCAGTTCAAGATGGGCGCATTCCCGCCGCCGGTTCCGAAGGCTGGCGACCAGGGCTACATCTCCGACCATCCGGATATCGGCGTCGGCCTGAACGCCAAGAGCGCGCATGCCGAAGAAGCCAAGAAGTTCCTGTCGTGGGTCGCTTCCAGCGAATTCGCCGACATCTACGCGAACTCGCTGCCGGGCTTCTTCAGCCTGAACTCCAACCCGGTCAAGATGAGCGATCCGCTGGCTCAGGAATTCGTTTCCTGGCGGGGCCCGTACAAGTCGACCGTCCGCTCGACCTACCAGATCCTGTCGCGCGGCACCCCGAACCTCGAAAACGAGACCTGGGTTGAATCGGCCAACGTCATCAACGGCACCGACACCCCGGCCGTTGCCGGCGAGAAGCTCCAGAAGGGCCTCGACAGCTGGTACAAGCCGGGCAAGTAACGCGAAAACCCCTCCCCAACCCCTCCCCACAAGGGGGAGGGGCTTTTGCCGCAGCGTGCCTGCGGCAAACGGCAGGGAGGGAAGCATGCCGCGAGTTGTCTTCCCCCTTGTGGGGAAGATGGCCGGCAGGCCAGAAGGGGTCTTTCGTCATGCCCACGGCATGACGTTATAGAGGGCACCTGACCGTCCCCGAGATTCATCTGCGCTGCGCTTCGACGTCAGCCAATAGCAATAAGGCGAGGGCCAATGAGCGAAGCCGCAAACCCTGACATCACTCCGATCAAGCGCCCCGTTCGCTGGCATATTGGCGTCTTTCTCTTTCCGGCATTCGTCGTCTATTCGGCGATCATGATCCTGCCGCTGATCGAAACGCTCAGGCTTTCGTTCTACAATCTGGTCGATGGCCAATCGACCTTTGTCGGGCTCGCCAACTACAAGGTGCTGTTCGGAGACGCGCGCTGGGCGCACGACTTCTGGAACGCGCTGGTCAACAACCTGATTTTCTTCGTCATTCACATGTGCGTGCAGAACCCGATCGGCATTGCGCTGGCAGCACTCCTGTCGACGCCGCGGCTGCGTTTCGTTGCCTTCTACCGCACCGCCATGTTCCTGCCGACGCTGCTCTCCTTCGTCATCGTCGGCTTCATCTGGAAGCTGATCCTGTCGCCGATCTGGGGTGTTGCGCCCTGGCTGATGGGCCTTGTCGGCATGAAGGGGCTGTTTGCGCCCTGGCTCGGCCAGTCCGGTCCGGCGCTGATCGCCGTCTCGCTGATTTCCAACTGGCAGTATATCGGCATCCCGATGATGCTGATCTATGCGGCGCTGCTTTCGATCCCGGAAGAGGTGATCGAGGCTGCCGAATGCGACGGCATTACCGGCTGGGCGCAGTTCTGGAAGATCAAGCTGCCGCTGATCCTGCCGGCGATCGGCATCATCTCGATCCTCACCTTCGTCGGCAATTTCAACGCCTTCGACCTTGTCTACACTGTGCAGGGCGCGCTTGCCGGCCCTGATATGTCGACCGACATCCTGGGCACGCTGCTCTACCGCACCTTCTTCGGCTTCCAGCTGCAGCTCGGCGACCGGTCGATGGGCGCGACGATTGCCACCGTCATGTTCGTCATCATCCTTGCCGGCGTTTCCTTCTATCTCTTCGCCATCCAGCGCCGCATGCGCCGGTACCAGTTCTGAGGAGCGCGACATGTCCAACAAAGCCCGCACTTCTCCCATCCGCACCGGCCTCGTGCATCTGGCGCTCATCGGCTACACGCTGATCGCGATCTTCCCGGTGTTCCTGACGATCATCAACTCGTTCAAGGATCGCAACGCGATCTTCCGCTCGCCACTGCAGGTGCCGACGCCGTCGACCTTCAGCCTTGTCGGCTATCAGACGGTTCTGGGGCAGGGGGACTTCGCGCTCTATTTCCAGAACAGCTTCGTCGTCACCATCGTGTCGATTTTCCTGGTGCTGCTGTTCGGCGCCATGGCCGCCTTTGCGCTCTCTGAATATCGTTTCAAGGGCAATACGCTCGTCGGTCTCTACATGGCGATCGGCATCATGATCCCGATCCGCCTCGGCACGGTGGCGATCCTGCAGGGCATGGTGGCTGCCGGTCTCGTCAATACGCTGACGGCGCTGATCCTCGTCTACACGGCGCAGGGGATACCGCTGGCGATCTTCATTCTCTCGGAATTCATGCGCACGGTCTCCGATGACCTGAAGAATGCCGGGCGCATCGATGGCCTCTCCGAATATGCGATCTTCTTCCGCCTGGTGCTGCCGCTGGTGCGGCCTGCCATGGCGACGGTTGCCGTCTTCACGATGATCCCGATCTGGAACGATCTCTGGTTCCCGCTGATCCTGGCGCCGGCCGAAGCGACGAAGACCGTTACGCTCGGCAGCCAGATCTTCATCGGTCAGTTCGTGACCAACTGGAACGCGGTTCTGGCGGCGCTGTCGCTGGCGATCCTGCCGATCCTCGTTCTCTACGTCATCTTCTCGCGGCAGCTGATCCGCGGCATCACCTCTGGAGCAGTGAAATGAGCAGTTCTCAGAAGCCCGTCCGCGTCCTCGTCGCCGGTCTCGGCAATATGGGCCGTAGCCACGCGCTCGCCTATCACAACAACCCGGGCTACGAGATCGTCGGTCTCGTCAACCGCTCGGCGCCGAAGCTCGATCCGGCTCTCGCAGGCTACAAGATCCATCCGGATTTCTATGCCGCTCTTGCCGAGCTGAAACCCGATCTCTGCGCCGTCTGCACCTATTCGGACAGCCATGCCGATTATGCCGTTGCCGCCTTCGAGGCTGGCTGCGACGTCTTCGTCGAGAAGCCGCTGGCAACGACCGTTGCCGATGCCGAGCGGGTCGTGGCGGCTGCGAAGAAGGCCGGGCGCAAGCTCGTCATCGGCTACATCCTTCGCCATCACCCCTCGTGGATCAAGCTGATCGAGGAAGCGCGCAAGCTCGGCGGCCCCTATGTGTTCCGCATGAACCTCAATCAGCAGTCCAGCGGCCCGACCTGGGAAACGCACAAGTCGCTGATGCAGACGACGCCGCCGATCGTCGATTGCGGCGTTCACTATGTCGACGTCATGTGCCAGATCACCGATGCGAAGCCGGTGGAGGTGCGCGGCATGGGCCTGCGGCTCTCCAACGAGATCGCGCCTGACATGTACAATTACGGCCACCTGCAGGTGATCTTCGAAGACGGTTCCTGCGGCTGGTACGAGGCCGGCTGGGGACCGATGATCTCGGAGACCGCCTTTTTCGTGAAGGATGTGATGTCACCGAACGGGGCGGTGTCGATCGTCATGGATCCGAACGCCAAGTCCGACGATATCGACACGCATACCAAGACCTCGGTCATCCGCCTGCATAGCGCCGAGACCGGTCCCGATGGCAAGTTCATCAAGCCGGATCAGGATATGACGATGGCGGGCGAGCCCGGCCATCAGGAGCTCTGCGACCGCGAGCAGGCCTTCATGCTGAAGGCTATCCGCGAGGATATGGACCTCACCCGCCACATGGGCGACGCCGTGGCGTCGCTGCGCATCTGCCTGGCCGCCGACGAGAGCGCGCGCACCGGCAAGCCCGTCAAGCTGTAAGGAATTCGACTTTGGGATCGCTTCAACTCAAATCCATCCGCAAGACCTACGGCACTCATGAGGTGCTGAAGGGCATCGACCTTGAGGTCAATGACGGCGAATTCGTCATCTTTGTCGGCCCCTCCGGCTGCGGCAAGTCCACCCTGCTGCGCAGCATCGCCGGTCTCGAGGATGTGACCTCGGGCACGGTGATGATCAACGGCCGCGACGAGACACTGACGCCGCCCGCGAAGCGCGGCATCGCCATGGTCTTCCAGTCCTACGCGCTCTATCCGCACCTGACGGTGAAGGACAATATGGGCCTCGGCCTGAAGCAGGCCGGTACGCCGAAGGACGAGATCGAGAAGCGCGTTACCGGCGCTTCGAACATGCTGTCGCTCGCGCCCTATCTCGCCCGCCGTCCGGCCGAGCTTTCGGGCGGCCAGCGCCAGCGCGTCGCGATCGGCCGTGCCATCGTGCGCGAGCCGGAGCTCTTCCTGTTCGACGAGCCGCTGTCGAACCTCGATGCTGCCTTGCGCGTCCAGACCCGTCTCGAGATCGCCAAGCTGCACCGCCAGCTGAAGGCGACGATGATCTACGTCACCCACGACCAGGTCGAGGCGATGACGCTTGCCGACAAGATCGTCGTGCTCAATGCCGGGGCGATCGAGCAGGTCGGTTCGCCGATGGAGCTCTACAACCGCCCGGCCAACACTTTCGTCGCCGGCTTCATCGGCTCGCCGATGATGAACTTCATCGCCGCCGACAAGCTCGGCGACGGCCAGGCGAAGACCGTGGGTATCCGGCCGGAACACCTGACGCTGTCACGCGACAGCGGCACCTGGAAGGCGAAGATCGTCCATGTCGAACATCTCGGCGCCGACACCATCGTCTATCTGGAATCCGACCAGTGCGGCCTGCTGACGGCGCGCCTCTTCGGTGAACATCAGTATGAGCCGGATGAGGTGGTGTTCGCGACGCCTGACAAGGCGCATATGCACCGGTTCGATGGGAATGATCAGGCGATCAGGTAGGGATCGAGTGTAGGAGCCAGCGGGCCCGCAGCACTCATAAATAAAGGGCGGCGTTGCCAACGCAACGCCGCCCTTTCTCGTATCAAGCCTTCTGCGCCAGCCGGTCGGTCAGTTCCTCGATCCCGACTTCCGCCTCGACGCTGTCGCCCTTCGCCATCAGGTAGAGACCAAGCACGAAGGCCAGCGCTGCGATGAACAGCAGGTAGTAGGCGTGCGCCATCGGGTTGACGGGCAGAAGCGAGGCGACGGCGAGCGGGGTGAGGCCGCCGAAGATGGCGTAGGAGACGTTGTAGGAGAAGGAGAGGCCCGTGAAGCGGACACGGGCCGGGAAGGCGCGGACCATCACATAGGGCACGCCGCCGACCATGCCGACCGCAAGGCCCATGATCGCATAGAGCACGAAGAGTACCGTCAGCGAGACGGCCGCATAGGTGTAGAAGGCGAAGGTCGCGGCGGCGAAGAAGATGCTGGAGAAGACGAAGAATTTGCCCGAGCCGGTGCGGTCGATGATGGCGCCGGCGGCTGCCGTGCCGAAGATCAGGAACAGCGTGCCGAAGCTGGTGGCGGCGAGCGACTGCTGGGCGGTGTAGCCGTAGAGCTTCTGCAGGAACGTCGCGGTCATCAGCGTGGTGACGACGATGCCGGCCGACAGGATCCAGGTGAGCAGCATCGAGATGATCACGCCGCGCGGGTAATCGCGCAGCACCGCCTTCAGCGGCAGTTCATGGGCCAGTGACCGGCTTTCCTTCATCTCGGCGAAGATCGGCGTTTCCTGCAGCCAGCGGCGCAGATAGACGGCGATGAGGCCGAAGATGCCGCCGAGGAAGAAGGGGATCCGCCAGGCATAAGCGGCGACATCCTCGGGCGTGAAGACCGAATTGATGATCGTCGCGATGAACGAACCGAGCAGGATGCCGAGCGTCAGACCCGAGCAGAGGAAGCCGCAGGCGAAACCGACGCGGCGGAAGGGGACGTGTTCGGCAACGAATGTCCAGGCGCCCGGCACCTCGCCGCCGATCGCCGCACCCTGCAGGATGCGCATCAGGATCAGCAGAACCGGGGCGGCAATGCCGATCGAGGCATAGGTCGGCATCGCGGCCATGCCGAGCGTCGAGAGCGCCATCAGCAGGATCGAGAAGGCGAAGACCCGCTTGCGGCCGAACTTGTCGCCGAAATGGGCCAGCACGATGCCGCCGATCGGGCGCACCAGATAGCCGGCGGCGAAGATGCCGAAGGTCTGGATCAGCTTCAGCCAGTCGGGCATGTCGGGCGGAAAGAACAGGCCGCCGATAACGGTCGCGAAGAAGACGAAGATGATGAAATCGTAGAATTCCAGCGCGCCGCCCAGGGCCGAAAGACCGAGAGTGCGGAAATCCTGGGAGGTGAGGCGGCGCGGAGCCGCCGGCGATGCCGTGGTGGGGGACATGATGCTGCGCTTCTTTATGGACCGGTAATATGTCGGTCCTTGCGCCATCGGGGCGGGTATTTCAAGGGCAGTGGGGGTGTTTATCGGCCTTGGCCGCGATTGCTGCGGCGCGTGGCGCCCTCATCTCCGGTGCAACGAGTTGCACCTGAAACCTTCGGGCACCTTCTCCCGGGGGGGAGAAGGGTAGCGTGCCGCAGCGTCGATTTACCCTTGTAACTTCCCTTTATCCGCTATCGAGGCTGTAATGCCTATCGCGGTGGCGAGCGAGAGACCGAGGCCCCTCTGGGAC
>NZ_JBNWCF010000026.1:0-46245 GCF_053522545.1 Rhizobium sp. 21-4511-3d
CACGCCGTTACCGACGTCGCATGGGGAATGTGGCGACAGAGTTGAACACTACTCATGGACCCATGGGGTCACTCCTTTCATGCGACTTTCACGTCGCACCGCCTGCTTGAAGGTCATCCACATCGACGAGCAATAGCCTCGCGACATCTGCTCTGACCAGAGCAGAAGCACGTTCATTCCTGAATATGGAAGGCCATTATGACGAAGAGGCCGCGTGATGCGGCCCTCGGTATTGCCAACATTCCATGGCTTCATCCACGGGCGGACACCCTCCGCCAGTTCCTCGATAATCCGGTCAGTGATCTTGTTATAGATGTCCGTACGGTTCGATTCCGGGTTCCTGCTCATTTCCGTCTCCATAATTTCAGGAACCGCGCCAATCGCGGTCCCGTCGCGGAGGCAGAAGGCAGGAGTTCCGGAGGCGGGGCCAAGCACCGGAACGGCCGCAACAGCGTGGAGGACGGCGAAGCCGTTGCCTGGCGCCGGCGGCTCCTGCAGATCCGAAGCACGAGACGGGACCTCGTTCAGTGGCGATCAACCTTCAATCCGTGCGGATTTTTCGCACTCGCAACACGACATCGATGTGCTAGAATCGCTTCACCGTTTCAATTTTGGCGCGAGCCAAAATATCGGAGCGACAGGCGGGGCAGGGGATCCAGACATGCCGGAATGGCCCAAAAAGAAGCTTTTGAAACATGGCCCGGAGCTTCCCATGGAAGAGCGTATCCGGCGATATCAGGAAAACATTCGCACAATCAGGGCATCTGGTTGCGCTGTCCCGACCTCCGCCATGGTCGATTCCCTTGATCCTGCGGTGATCGAGTTGTGGTTCGCCGACAACGCCTTTTCGATCGACCGGATTCGAAAACTGACGGCGAAGCTCGCCGAGCTGCCCGATGATACAGAGTTTCCCAGCTCACTCATTCCCGTCGCCAAGGGCGAGGGAAAGCGGTGACTTGAATTGCAGCCACAACAGCAGTGAGCGGTGGCATGCCACCGCTCACTGCTGAATGACGGATGGAAAGGCGGGGCCGAAGCCCCACCTTGGTGCGTGTCCTTAGTCGAAGGCGGACATCTGTGCCTCCGCAGCCTTGCGATCGACGGACTGCCCTGGATTTTCGATCGGGCGATCGAAGGGTTTCCAGCTCTCTCCGACGATGTGCTTGTAGGCGGCGACGGCGCCTTCGGCCGCCATCCGCAACGCATGGGCCTGGATACCCATATCGGCTGCGAACTCCCGCTTGCGGTGAGCGGCGCTGTCGTAACCGACGGGACCATCTAGGTCCTCGTCGCGGGCGTCGTTTGCAGCCTTGGCTGTGGCATCCCGTGCCTGGGTGACGGCATTGCTGTAGAACTGTCCGGCGCCGTGGGCAGAGCCGACATAGGCGCCGACGATCCGCTGCAGGTGGATCTGCATAGCGCGTTCGCCAAGGCCTTCGCTGAGCGCATCCGCTGTCTCGGAGATGAGACGTTCGTGGAGGTCGCGGATCCCGTCGCTGTCGATGATCGCGGTCCCGAAGCTCTCGGCGATCTTGATCGCCTGGGCGCTGTCAGGGCAGGTGAGGCGGACCATTTCGACCGTTGCGCCTTTGCGGAGCTGCACGACCCGGGCGGTCTGGCGAGGATTGGTTGCGGGCTTGGCCATGTTTCTTCCTTTCGAGCCGAAGCGGTTCCGGCCCCGTGCCGGCTTGCCCTTCGGTGCGGTCGACCCGAACCGGCGGAAGACGGGCGCTTCAAGGTCGGGGCTCGTCCAGTCCAAGCGGAGCCGATCTGCGAGCGAGCGGGGCAAAAGCCATGCGATGTCGAGCAGAGCTGCTCCGTGCAGGATGGCGGGTCCGGCCGCCCCGCGGCGCGATAGCGGCCTTGAAGCGCACGGCCGCTGGTTCAGACCGCAGCAAAACCGAAGGACAAACCGTCACGGTGCGATGACTGGTCTCGGAAAGGGACATGACTTCAGCCCGCCCGGCTACCACTCCTTGACCTCACCGGTGTGCTCGCTCGATACGGCAGCGCTGCCCTCCGGTCCGCTCCCCATGCCGGCTTTGGGCAACCGATAGGATTGAAGCCAGGTCGGGCCGTGGGTGTTTTCGAAGCCTCCGCAGGATCCCGCCATCGTCGTAAGGCGGTCCACCCATCCAGACATTCCCAAGGATGCTCTTCCAGCGTCGGTCATGTTTGACGGCATAGGCACGAAGCGCCGCCTGATCATCGCGGGTCAAGGCAGGCCACCTCTGGCGCCTTTGTCTGGTCGCTCGAGGAGCCGTCCCGTCACGGTCTGCGATCATACGCGTAAGCTCGGCCACGCCTGCATCGAGACATGCTTTGCCCTCGAGATGATGGAAGCGCCGCCAGAAAGCCGCCCGTTCAGCGTCGGTAGATCCAATCCCGGCTTGTTGCTCGAGCTCGCCGATCGTTGCCATTTCACCCCTCCCGGTTCGTGTGCGGATAAGCCCCGGACAAAGATAGACGGTCACGCAGCGCTGCGATTGCGGCCTCCTGCCGGGCCAGCCTGCGCGAAAGCGCATCGACCTCGGGCTGTCGCTCCGCCGTGATACCGGCAAGATTGGCGCGGTAGCGCTCGAGCAACGTGCGGCCATCGGGAGCCTTTCCCCTGCGATAGCCGCTTTGCCGCCTGGCGATCTGTGGCAGGATCGCCGTCATCCGACGGGTTATTTGCCGGTCGATGATCTGCAGCTGCTTTTGGGTTTGGCGGCGGGCATCCTCCATTCGGGATAATTGAGCCGCGGGGGACAAGAGTGATCTCATCATGCAGCCCTCGCGCTCCATCCTGAGAAGCTCGATTGCCCCTCATAGAGAGCGTGCACATCCAGATCGATGACGAAGCCGAAGCTGCCACGCTTGCTGTATTCCACGTCGGGAATGAGAAAACGCCGCTCCTCCTGGCTGAACTCGCGTTTGCCGCCTCTCGTAGCCACCACCTCGGTCATGCCGGCATGCTGGGATGATGCGATTGCCGAGATCACGATCCAATCATCGGCGTGGGTCCGATCGAAGGCTACGCGATCCTTCGACCGGGACTCACCGGGTTCAAGCTGGCGGCCACGAAGCCTTTCCCAGAAGGCCGGGAAAGTGTTTTTGGCGATTTCCTCGGCACATCGGCGCTCATAGGCCGTGAATATTTCCGGAAACGTCAAGGCGACGATCGCCCATTCGCAGTCCTCTTCGTACCAGCCGCCAGCGCTGCGAACTGAAGCATCGACCAGAGAGTTTCGATCGGAGGAAAGATGGAAACCTCCATGTCCTGGCGTAGAGTGGCTGACAATTCCGTCGGTGTAGATCATGGCCAGCTGTGATCCACCCCAAGGCGTGCTCGCGGCCATGCGGGTCTGGACGCGAGCGAGGCTTGAGAGTTCAGACATGTGTTCGGCGGTCTCGACTGCGCGCGCACGGAAGGCAGCTTCGCTGTCGATCCGACCATCATGGCGGAAGAAATGATGGCGACGCGCCTCAGCGAGAGGATTGGTGAAACGCCAGGCGCTGGCGAGAAAGAAGTCGCCGCTTCCATTGGTAATGAGGCCAAGGAGTATGTCACCGATGCGTGCGACGGGAAACCCGTCGGCGCTTGTCCCGAATTCGACGCTGTCTGCGGCAGGATTGCTGCATGCCGAATTGCTGGCAGGTGTGTTTGAAGGTCCGTTCATTGCCGGGCTCCTTTATGAAGGGTGCGGAAAAGCGAACCGCCGGCGCAGGGCCGGCGGCGTAAGGCTTGATCTGGACAGGATGGGGACTATTCGGCGGCGATACCGTATGCGGTTTCATGATCGTCCAGCGTCGCCGCGTCTTCCGCGGTGTCTGCCCTATCAGAGGTTCCTGCCTCTTCGCCGACATCATCCGTCGTGAAGCCCTCCGCCTCATCCTCCGTGGTATCGACCTCGTCTAGGGCAGCGGTCTTCTGATCAAGATGCTTGAGGAATGCGATCGTGTCTGTCGGTGCCGGCGCGAAGAAGGCTGACGGATGCACGAGGTTCTCATCACCTTCGAAATGGGTGACGAGAGCGGAGCGGGTCTCCCGGACGCGCGCACGCGGTTCAAGACCGGCATCTTTGGCAACGGTTTCCAGCGCCTGGCGCGACAGGCATGCGAAAAACTCCTCCGACCCCATATTCGGCAGATAGTTGTCCGCCCCGATCGCCTCGCCCGCAAGGCGAGAGACGACGCCGCTATTCGACATGCCACGGCGGCACGAAAGCACGTCGATCAAGGTTGCTCGAGCCGCGATGCGGACAGTATCCATATCGAATGAGAGCCTGCCATCCTCCGTCAACAGACGAGCAACATGACGACCAAAGCGAGCGCCGCCATAGAGCGCGCCGCCTGCGCCGGAATCGACGCGCACGTTCTGACCGGCAAAGGCGAGGACGAGCAGCGCCATCAGCATATCGTCTTCGATCGGGGCGCGGCCGAGCGCGTCGTGCAGGGCGTCGGTGCGGAAATCACCGATCATGTCCTGGCCTTTCTGGGTGACATCGGGGCGGGCCTTCGGTGCTGCGGCGCTATCGCCATCGACGACGTCGTCACTACCAGGCGTCGTGACATCCTTCGGCTTCACTGCCTCCGGCATGCGATAGTGGACAGTCTGGACCTTGCCGTCGCGGTCGAGATAGAGGCCCGCATGGTCAGTTTTGGAAGGCTTTCCGTAGACCTGGGCAGCCTTCTTCGGCAATTCGGGCTGGCCCCAGCTGTTCACTTCGACGATGGCGCCACGCTTCGGTAGGTTCGACGTCATCCACTCGTGCTGGGCGCCGAGATAGCCTTCGACATTGGTGGTGTAGCGGCTGTCCTGATCGGCTGGCGCGAACAGATCCTCTACCCACTCGATACCATAGGCTTCGCGCAGATCGTCGCCGAAGCTCGCATCCTTGGCATACATGCGCTTCTTCGTCAGGGCATTGGCGATCGACCACCAGGCGGCAGTATCACCCTTCTTCGGTTTGTGCGCTTTCCAGACCTCCTTCTGCTCGACCTCGCCGGCGGCGGCGATGATCTTCAGCTGTTGCTCGGAGGGCATATCACCCAACGCCATCTGTTCGAGCATGGCCGGCAGAACGTTGGCCAGCAGCCGCAGCTTGCGGATCTGGCGAACGGGAAGCGCCAGCGCGACGGCAATCGCTTCTTCAGTCCAGCCGAGGGCGACGAGGCGTTCGATGCCGCGCCATTGGTCGACCGGATTCAATGCTTCGCGCACGCTGTTTTCGACCATAGAGCGCATGGCCCCGTTGTCGTTTGCAGCATCGACCACGAGGATCTCGATTTCCTCAAGCCCGGCTGCGATCGCGAGGCGGACACGACGGTGTCCGGCGTCGATGATGTAGCCGTTGCCACCACCTGCTTCCGGAGCGACCACCGGCGGCTGGACGATACCGACGGCCTTGATCGTCGCGAGCATCAGCGCGTCGGCCTGCGGCGAGGATTTGGTCTGGCGCATACGGTCGGGATTTTCCTTCAGAGCGCGCGGATCGACCTTCTGGATCTGCATGGGACTGTCCTTTCGGGAGAATTGCGAGCCGGCGCGTTGCCAGCCCTTCCTGTCTTCATTTTTCCGAAGACACCTCCCGGACCGCAGGGCGCGCGGGGCGGCGCAACTGTCGCCGAGCATCCCTGCAATGCTGGGTGAGCGGGGCTCTTGAGCCCTGCGAGCGCGAATGGCCGGGATGCAGAGACGACGGTTGAGCGAAGCGTCGATGACCAGCCCGCTCTGCGATCACCCGGACTCTTCTCCCTTTCTTTCATTTTCTCCTCTCCTATCTCCCCGTTTCCAGCGAGACCGTTAGAGGGGGGAAAACGTGATCCGCATTTTCGTGTCAGGCTTGATTGCGTTGACGATCAGCTCCGCAGCCGTTGCCGCGGAAGGTGCTTCTTCCGCACGTCCCGCCGTTGATCCCGACAGTCCCCCTTGCTCGATGGTGAAGGCAGGCGAGCTACAGAAATTCGTCGGTGCGCCAGCGACGATCCGTGAGACGAGTGCGAGGCTGTGCAGCTGGGCGGGCGCGACGGAAGGCGCCTATGTGCAGGTGATGTTGTTTCCCGGCGAGAGCCTTGGGGTACCGGCGGGCCAGGAACGCGCCTATTTTGATCAAACGATGGGTGGCGAACAGGACCAATATGGTTCCGAAACTTTCGCGGAAGTGCCTGACGTTGGGGAAAAGGCGTGGGGCCTCAAGCTCGCCGACAATCCGCAGAAATACTACAAGGTCTATGCGTTCAAGGGGAAGGACAGCCTGACCATCGCGACGAACGGGATCGGCTACGATGCGACTGTTGAAATCGCGCGCATTGCCGTGTCGCGCATGTAGGCAAAAAGAAAGGGCCGACGGTGAAGACCGCGGCCCATGAAGTGTGGAGATCTAAACCTCCAGAGGGGAACAGCTGCTGCGACGGAACTGGGAGGTGACCGTCATGTGCATCAGCTGGGTGCGTTATGCCTGAATCTTGACCAGACCGATAACATTTATTGTGCAATGCAGCTATGCGGCGGCGGCGTTGGTCTCGTCGTCCCGATCTTCCGCCAGCTGGGTCTCGATGGCCTTGAGCTCCAATCGCTTTCCCTTCAGATCATTGGCGAACGCGAAGTCACCGCCGTCACGCGACCGGTAGGAGGCCAGACGGCACTCGGCATCCTCCAGCCGCCGGCGATACTGGCGCTGCTCTTCATCAAAGCCATCAAGTGCGTGCTCCAGACGCGAGATGGCGCCAAGCGGCGTGACCGTAATCGCCAGATCAACCTCATAGTCGGCGCCGGTGCGCTGAAGCATGGTCTCGTAGCGATAGCCATCGCCCTTACCGAACCGCTCACCCTCATAAACGAGATCGAAGCCACCGATCGTCGCCAGATGCACCTCGCCCTCCTGCTGAAGCTGCAGCAGCGTCAGGATCTCCTTCATCAGTGCGCGACCGGCCTCCTTGCGTTCGGTATGATCCTGACCGAGCACCGTCATGGTGAAGGCGTCGCCCCCGGTCGCCCGGAGGCGCGTGATGTCCTGGCCGATCTCGCCAATCCGCCGGGTTGAGACCTCGATGTCACGCTCCGCATCACGGATCTGGCGGCGGACGGCATACTGGTCGTCCTCATGGGCGGCGCGCAGGCGTTCGAGCCGGGCGATATCGGCCTCCAGCCCCGCCTTTTGCATCAGCCGCTCGTCCCCCGATGCAATAGCCTTGGCCATCGCGAACTGATTGGCAGCCCCTTCGCCGACGTCCTCGAGCCGGCGGATCGACGTATCGCCGGACAAGGCGGCCGCGATGAACCGGGCCTTGCGCTCGTTGTTCTGCCACATCGAAGCGTCGAGCGAACCCTCGGTCGCGTAGGCGAAGATATCGACCTCCTCATGCTGATTGCCCTGCCGGACGATCCGGCCCTCCCTTTGTTCGATCTGTGACGGCAGCCATGGCACATCGAGATGATGGAGGGCTTTCAGCCGCAGCTGGGCATTGACACCGGTGCCCATCGTCTCAGAAGAGCCGATCAGGAACCGCACTTTGCCTGGCACGGACATCACCGAACAGCCGCTGCTTCGCCTCAGTCTTCTTGAAGTCCTGCATGAAGGCGATCTGCGATGGCGGCACGCCGAGCCGGATCAGCTCGTCGCGAATGAACCGATAGGCCGAGAAACCACGGGACTTCTCGACATTGATCGTGCCGAGATCGGAAAAGATCATCTGCGCGGCGCCGGGGAGATCAAAGTCTTTGCCATCGGGCCGGCGATAGATGGCCTCGCCGGTTTCCTGCCATATCCGGTGGGCATTGCGCACGAGCAGATTGAGCTTGTTGTCGGTCTCGTTCTCGGCCGCCGGCATGACGAAGCGCAGGTCGATCGCAGCATGGCGACCGTCGGTGATGACGGAGAGCAGAATGTCGTCGCCGGGCTTTGCCGGGCCTTCGCGCTTTTCGATCGCCTTGATCCTGGTGTCGAGCATCTGCTGATAGGTTTTGAAAAGCCCCGTCGGCTTGGCCGTCAGGATCTGCCGGTGCCCGGTCGAGATGTTGGGCACCTTCACATATTTCCGGAGATCATCAGGCATGACGACGTCGGCGAAGGATCGGAACATGGCGATCAGTTCGGGGACATTGACCAAGGAGGCGAAGCGGCTCACCGGCTTGTATTTGCCTGACGGCTGGATTTCGAGTTCGGTTGTCGTGTCACCGAAGCAGGATGCCCAGGCATCGAACTCATGGAGACCACGTTCAGCAAGTGCCTCGTGGCCGAGCAGGCGCTGGATCGAGAACATTTCGCCGAGTGTGTTGGTGATCGGTGTGCCGGAGGCGAGCACGAGTGCGCGGCCGGGGTTTTTCGTCTCGATATAGCGGGATTTGACGTAGAGATCCCAAGCGCGCTGAGAGCCGTTCGGATCGATACCCTTCAAGGTCGACATGTTGGTGGCGAAGGATAGCTTGCGGAATTCCTGCGCCTCATCGACGACGATCTGATCGACACCGATCTCCGAGATCGTCAGCAGATCGTCCTTGCGGGTGGCAAGGCCTTCGAGCCGCTCCTGCAAACCTTCCTTCAGCCGCTCGAGGCGCTTGCGCGAGACGCGGTCCTCGCTGTCGACCTTGGTCAGCAAATCCTCGTAGAGCTGCAGTTCATCGTGGATCATCTGCTGTTCGAAGGCCGAGGGCACGGCAATGAAGCGGAACGCCGAATGCGTGATGATGATCGCATCCCAGGTGGCAGTCGCCGCTCGGCTGAGAAACCGGGCGCGCTTGTCCTTCGTAAAATTGGTCTCGTCAGCAACGAGAATGCGGGCATTGGGATAGAGCGCGAGGAATTCGCGGGCGGCCTGCGCCAGGCAATGGCCCGGCACGACGAGCATCGCCTTGGCGATCAGGCCGAGCCGGCGCTGTTCCATGATGGCCGCCGCCATCGTCATCGTCTTGCCGGCGCCGACGGCATGGGCAAGATAGGTGGATCCATCGGCGATGATCCGCCAGATGCCGCGCTTTTGGTGCCCATAAAGAACAAAGGCGCCAGAGGCGCCGGGAAGTTTGAGATGAGAGCCGTCAAATTTGCGCGGCGCGATATTGTTGAAGCGATCGTTATAGTCGCGAGCGAGGCGATCGGTGCGATCGGGGTCTGTCCAGACCCAGTCCTGAAAGGACTGTTTGATCCGCTGGAGCTTGTCGCGCGCCGCCTCGGTATCGACGACATTGAGGACACGACGCTCGCCGTCGACGTCCTTGAACACATCGAAGATTTGCGGCACCCGGCTGTTGAGCGCATCGGCGAGCAGATCGCCGGCATGGCGCCGGCTCGTGCCCCATTCGGACGTCCCCGCGGCGCTATAGCCGAGTTGCCGAGCCTCCACCGTCCAGGAGCCAAGCTCCGGCATATGATGAATGCGGATGTCGGCTTCCATCTTCTCTTTGACGAAGGCGACAACATCGGTGGCCGGGATCCACGGCGCGCCGAGACGCGCGGTGATGTCTGAGGGGCGAAGATCGGCCGGCTGCACATCGGTCAAGGCGCGGACATTGCGCTCATAGGCCGGATCGACCTCCGCGGCTGCCTGCGCCGCCGCGAGTTTGGTGCGAACAGTCCCGGAGAGGTAGGCATCGGCCGTTTGCCAGGATCCGTCATCCGGGCTGCGGAACACCTCGTCGCCGAGATCGGCAATCACTGTGGATACGTCGATATGCAGCAGTTCGGCAATGTGATCGAGGTCGACATGGCCGCGTTCGTTGAGTACGACCGCCAGCGCATCAGCCGCATTGGTGATGACAGGCGACATTGGCGGAGCGATCACACGGGTTGCGAAAATCGGACCTGGCTTTGCCGTGTCGGTCTCCAGATCATAGTCCTCGATGGACGCGACCAGCCAGCAATCAGGATCGTCGCGAAAAGGTGCGAGGTTGGGCTGGCGGTGGGTTTCCTTGACCTCGCCGGTCTCGGCATCCTCCTGGATCGAAACAACAGTGTGGTTGATCGGTCCGAAGTCCCGCACAAAACTCGACCAAGCGATGCGCAGCCGCACCTGAAGATCGCGCCAGGGCCGATCGGTTTCCTGCGCCTTGAGCACCTCGCGAACCGCATCGCGGATCGGGATCAGCTTCGAAATGATCCGGACATGCTTTTCCGAGATGCCATCTCCGGTGCGGCCCTTGCGGACCGTGACCGGCGCGGCCGATCCATCGAGCATCTGCATCAGGCCCTTGGAACGGTCGAGGAAGAAGCTGCTCTCGCGAACAGGTCCGCCCTTCGGCTGCAGATCGACAATCTCGCCGAGTTCATCTTCCAGATCGATGTCGATGGGCGTCGGCTCGCCGTCGTAGAGATCGGCCGGCAGGAGATCGGTGGCAGCGGCGAGGGCGACTTCGAGATCGTCTCCGTCGCGCGGCCGGCACGTATAGGTCTCGCCGAACGGCCCCGAAGTCAGCGCGTGGGTGCCGAGCGCGAAATCCGGGTGCCGGGCGAACCACCTGTTGACGCGGATCGCACCTTCGTCGTCGGTGGTTGGCCGAACCTCGTCGAGATCGAGCCACATCTGATCACCTTCGGGCTCTCCGGGTTTGCGCTTGCGGAAGAAGAGGATGTCGACGACGACATCCGTGCCGGCATCCCGGCGAAAGCTGCCCTCGGGAAGGCGGATCGCGGCTATCAGGTCGGCGGATTTGGCAATATGCTCGCGCGCCGTCGTATCGGCCTTGTCCATCGTACCATGGGAGGTGACGAAGGCGGCGAGCGCGCCGGGCTTCAGCAGGTCGATCGACCTTGCGATGAAGTAGTCGTGCAGGCGCAGGCCAAGCGCCCGGTAGGCGCGGTCCGAGCGGACTGTCCGATCGGAGAAGGGTGGGTTCCCGATGGCGAGATCGTAGATCGGCGCCAGATCGGTGCGTGCGAAGTCGCCATTGATGATTCGAGCCTTTGGCTGCAGCAGACCGACGATGCGGGCTGTGACCGGATCGAGCTCGATCCCGGTGACGTAGGCAGCATCGCGATAGATCCCCGGCATCAGGGCAGGGAACAGGCCCGTGCCGATGCCTGGCTCCAGCACGCGGCCGCCGCGCCAGCCGAGTTTTGCGATCCCGGCCCAGATCGCACGGATGATGAACTCGGGCGTGAAATGCGCATATTGAGTGCAGCGAGCCAGCGACGCGTACTCAGTTTCCGAGACCGCTGTTTCGAGCGAGGAACCGAGATCGTCCCAGCCCTGCCGGAAATCGACCTCGCGCGGCCGACGAAACATGCCGTTGGCCAGTTCGCCGGCGCCGAAGCCGGTAAAGCGGATCAGTTGGGCCTGCTCTTTCGGCGTTGCGGGGCGGTCTTGCCTGGCGATGCCGTCGGCGACCAGGATTGCCGCGACGTTGTCACGGGCGCGGTCCTTCCAAGAAGCGCCGAGGCCGCGATCGCTGTCGAGGTAGAAGTTCTGGCGCCTGCCACTTCGGTCTGCAGGGGTAGTCGCGCCTGGCAAGGCCGGGGCGAGGGGCGGCGGCGTGGGATCGGGATCATCATCATTGGCCGCCATGGGTTCGAAGCCGCCAAATGCGGTGACGCCAAGCCCGAGGCCGGACGACAGCGCGGAACTGCGGAACATATCGAACGTGAATGGGTCATTGCTCATCGGAATCTTCCTTTTCGGATATGCGCTATCGCTCATGCGCCGCGATAAGCGGGCCGAAGGCGCTGGAAAATGTTGGTGGGATTGGCGGCGCTCAGGCCGCGACTTCGGGCAGATGCCGCATGTGAACCGGCAGTTTGGCGGCGATCTCGTTGTCGGTGAGGTCGTCCAGCAGCTTCAGGACCGTGCCCTTCGTCCCGCTCCACAGCATGACGGTGCGCTTGCCCTGCATCGCCAGCGGAAAGCGATCGCCGGCATAGCCTCGATAGGCGTCGGCGGTGCTGCTCCAGATATGCTCGAGCCGCTCTTCCCGGGTCATGGCGCGAACGGGCTGGGTTTCCCGTTCGAATATCGCCACCCGCATCGTCTCGACTGAGGCGGGATCAGAGAGATCGCAATAGCCGTGGAAGTACCGGATCCTTCCGTCGATCCGAAGCGCAAAGAAGATGCTGGTGACCGAACCCGTCAGGAATTCGCGCAGCGCGAAGATCGGACCGCGCATCCACAAGGGCGGCAGGATGTCGAGCATGTAGTCGTAAAGCGCCTCGTCGATTTCGAACCACTCGCCTTTGTAAAGCGGTGCAGCATCGATCTGCCACCGATCAGGGCGCTGGTTATGGCGATCGAAAAGCCGGAACATTTGCGGGCGCGTTGCTACGCCTTCGAAGATCTTGGCGGTACGGGCAGGGGTGTTCATCTCAGGCTCCTTCAGGGTTTCGGGACCTGGGCGATGGCAACCCCATCACCTTCTTTTCAGTCCCTCATGACACCTTCCGGGCCGCCGGCATCCCGCTCGGCCGGGTCAAGGGCCGGCTTCAGCCGGGCGCAGCCTCCCTTGATGCGGTCGACGGAGATGCGGCACGCCGCCCTTCCTCTCTCGTCTTCGTTTCCCCTCTCTTTTTCTCCTGCAAAACTTCATTCCAATCATCAGCCGGCGGCCGCAGGCGCACGGAAGGGCGATTGACCTGCACCGCCAGGGCCTCAAGACGGCGAGCAAAGGCATCACCCTGGTCATTGGCATCGGTGGCGCATACGAGCTCAGCGCCGGGGCGAGCGAGAAGGGCGACCAGCGCCGCTTCGGTTCTGGGCGACCATCCACCCCCGGTACTGAGGTAGAGACTGCCATCCCGCAGGTCCTCGACAGCGGCGAGGCTCATCGCGTCGATTGCGGCCTCCGTCACGCAGAGACGGAGAGCGTCTTGCGCGCCGAAGCGGAAAAGGACTTTACTTCCGCCCGTCGAGAAGCCGCGCCAGTCGGGCCCGCGCTCTTCCCACCCGACAACCCGACCATCGCTGTCAGTGTGCGCAGCCCACATACTGCCGAACGGGCCTTCCCGGAGGATCCCTTGAGCAATTACCGAGCGCAGGATCGCGATCGGGACGGCACGCGACCAGCAAAGATAGCGCCAGGTACCGGATCCGGTTGCAGGAGGGGTACGCCCTTGCCACCGACCCAGAATATCCGCAGGCTCGACCTTGAAGGGTGGCTTCTTCCAGGGGACGGGTGCAGCCTTGTATCCGACGAGATCGCCAACACGGTCGACCGCCTCTGAAAAACTTAAGTGCCCAAGCAGGCAGGCGAGGGCGAAAACATCGCCCTTGTCGTCGCTCAATGGATCGAACCAACCGCGGCCTTCGTGGCTTACGATGATGATTTCCGCGCCTCGGCGAAACTTCATCGCCCGGCGCGTGCTTTCCTTCATGTCGACCGCGAACCCGGCCTGTTCCAGGACGACCGCGCAGCTCACTGCCTCGCGCAGCTTCTCGATTTCTTCTCTTTTCATGGTTCTTCCCGATCGCCTGCGATCGTTCCTCAATTTAACTCCCCGCATGATCGGCGGGACATCTTCCGGCCGCCGCGAAGAGCAGAGGGGGCAAGGGCGCGGGATGCAAGGTGCAAATTTGCACCGCCCGCGGCGAAGCTTCCCTTGCCGCCGACAGGTCGCCAGCGGGAGCCAGATCAGCACTGGGCGGCTCAGTGAGCCGACCACGGATGGAACTCATGAATGACCGAAAGGTCATCATCGGCGTCGATCTCGTCAGAGGGCAGCACGCCGTACTCGCCGTCGACTTCGAAGACGGTGACCGGGACCATGAGATCGCGGGAGAGCTGGAAGGCGTGAGACTGAGCGAGGGAAAGATCGTGCGACATGTGCGAGGCTCCATTTGGGAGCGGGCCAATTCCCGCTCGATGGCTCCTCAAAAGGCCCTGGGACGGGCGCGATCACCGCGAGGGTGCAGCCCGAGTGGCCGCAGCTTGCTAGCGGACCCCTTGCGGGTTGATCGTGGAAGATCCGGACCTGGGTCAGGACGCCATCACAAGAGAGCGGGATTGGCGTGCTTCCGAATGATGTCGGTCAACCACAGCCGAGTTCTAACAGAGTAGGACTTTCAGCCGTACACACGGTGGGCGTCGTCGCGGTACTGAGCGCTCTTCATTGGCGAGACGAAGGGGCGTGTCCGCGAGTACACGGGTTTACAAACCGCTCGGCGGTAGGCCATGTCGTGGACGAGGTGGGGATTGATAATGCTAACATTCGGAACGGTGTTGAACCTTGCGGGAATTGACCGGGGCACGGTCCGGCTGCTTCGGCATCAGGACAACCGGCATAGCGGCTTCCCGACACCCTATGCTTTATGGCGTGACCGTCGCGATCTCTTCGAGGCCTATCAGGCGACGCAGTCCTTCGCCAATGAGACAAAACTGCGCGCCACCTACTGGGCTTCCTTCGTTGGTGTCCCTGAGCGAGAAACCCTCTTTGTCGGTCTTTACGCTGCACGACTTCTCGGCCCATTGCCGGCCGATCGCCAGCACCCCATCACGGGAGGCATCGAGCCCGCCGGAAGCTGCAACGTCTACCAGCTGGATCAAGTGGCCTTGCTTTCCGAATACGCCGGTCGGCTCTGGATCGACTGGGGCGATAGCTATCGGTCATGGATCCAGCGCGGTGACGGTAAGGAGAAGCCTGTCGTCGAGCTGCGGCGCACTCTGGGAGAGCCGCCATTCCCGGGCTTTGCAGCCTTCATTGCCAATCTCTCCGACATCGAAAGCCTCCCGTCGACCTGGCGGACGCCCCTGTCTGCGACGAGGGGGATCTATCTTCTGACCTGCCCGAAAACGCGGGAGCAATATGTCGGCATGGCATCAGGCACTGACGGCTTCATCGGAAGATGGCGCGAATACTTTGCGACGGGCCACGGCGGCAATGTCGGGCTGAAGAGCCGCGACCCCAGCGATTATCAGATAGCAATCCTCGAAACGGTCGGATCGACTGCGACGATTGCAGACCTCGGCGATCTCGAACGACGCTGGAAGGACAAGCTGCAGAGCCGCGAAATGGGTCTCAACAGGAACTGATATGACCAAGTCAGACCAGATACGTGCGTTGGCGGCGGAAGGCCTGAAAGCTGCGGAGATCGCGGCTCGATTGGGGATCCGCTATCAGCACGCCTATAACGTGATCAATGCTGGACCACGCAGGACTCGGGAAGAGGAAACGAAGCCGCCTCTCGCGATCCAACCTGAGACACGGCCGAGAGGCAAGCCCGCGCTGACGACCGACATCCTGATTGGTGGCGATTTTAAGCGGGTTGGGCGTTGGATCATCTCGGGAGACAGCCTTGCTCTCGAAACACCGGCGGAAAGAGCGCAGCCGCAGGAGGCTTAGCATAGCGCCGCTCAGCGGAAGCCGGGACCGACTGCGCCCGACGGAGGCGTTCCGCTTCAGGTTGCCGCCTGATCGTCGGACACATCTTCCATCAGCCCGTCGAAGACTTCCATCATTGCGTTGGTAATGGCCTGACCGAGTGCATTCCCCGCCGCACGAACATCATCCTCGGTGCCATCGCGGGCCGCTCGGGCAAGTTCGAAACCCTGATCGGCTACAATCTGCTTGGCCACCTCGATGGCCCAAAGCCCGAAGTCGCCGCGATTGTCGATCTGTATCGCTTCTTCCATCATCCGCTCCTGTGTCTGGATCGGTTCCTGTTCCATAGGTGCAATTCATTGGCAAGGAGGCGGCTCTTGCGGCAGGATCGTCACCCGGATGGGCGGAGACCGGGACCGGGCTCCGTTTGCGCAAGCGAATAGAGCCGACCGGCACGGCCGGGCCGCCCGACCAATTTCGAGCTGCCAACCCTAAAATCCGTGACACCCGCGGGTCTGTGCAAGGCAAGCAAAGTGCCGCATAAGGTATCCGCTTGGCGAATAAATGTGGGGCGCAGCTATCAGCATGAATAACATTGGCAAGGCCTTCCTACTCGCGATGTTGGTTTCAGCTCCCACGCAGCCGACTGCCGCTGCCGAGCTGATGGCAGTTTCCAACGGGGCGTGCGATCACCCGCTGCGCGGCGAAATCAAGGAGAATGATGCCAACCTCTTCACCGACGCCGGGGTGACGCGCGTGTGCCTCGACAGCCCAGGCGGCTCCTTCCTCGGAGGCAAGGCACTCGAAGATCTTTTCATGACGGATGGCATTCAGACATATGTCCGCCGAGGGGATCAGTGCCATTCAGCCTGTGCCCTCGCGTTCCTCGGGGGCAGCGAGTGGGGGGATATGCGGCACGCTTCGCGGACGATCGAGCCTGGAGCCGTGCTGGGATTTCACGCGCCCTATCTCGCACTACCCCGTGGAAAACATGACGCCGAAGAGCTCAACCAGACGATGACGCTGGCAATGTCCATCGCCGGCAAGATCGTGGCCGACGGCCCCAATCTCAAGACATCGCTTGGTTTCATGACGGGGTTCATTCTCGCTCCGACGCGAGACACGAAGGTCGTATCCACGGTTCACGACGCGGTCATGGGCGGAATAGAAATCGCGACGGCCTACAAGCTTCCCAAAATCGGAGACAAGGAAGCCCGAGAGGCCTGCAAGACGCTCTTCGATCGCTACGCAGACGCTTTCGCCGATGCCGTCACTGCCACAGAGCCGAGCTTTGATGTGAGCCCTTCGGGCGATTTCGCAAAGGCACGATCTGGCACGACACAGGTTGACGGGGAAGGCTGGAAGACAGTCGCTACTGAAAACAGCGACGAAACACCGTGGCAGAGCGCCTCCTGCGCATTTTCCAGCAATGTAGACCACTGGGGATATCGAGAAGCGCTACTCTGGTCGAACGACGCGCGATCGCCGCTCGAGCTGAAGTCTGCCAACCGCCAGCTCAGACTTCGAATACCGGATTGGTATTTCTTGCCCGGCGATACACCAATCAACAACCTGTAGCCATCGGTTTGGTTTAGCTTCTAATTACGGCGATCGCCGTTCATTTCGGGTGAGGAGGATGATTTTCTTTCTGCTTCCACGATTTAGCGAACAATTGCAGCAACTCCTTCGACTGTAACCTCCAATTCAGCGGTCGCATACCGCAGGATTCATGAGAACCGATGTGCGCCATTGGATCGCTTGGGGTGTGGTTGTGACGGCTTGCTCGCGCATGAGCACTGAGAAAGTAACTCTTTGGTTTACTGTGCGATAATCTGAAACAACCTTCTCCTGTACAATCCGAAAATGCGCGATAAGGATGACCGAGTTTAGGGTGAAACAGACTTTCGAAGCAGCCTACGATGCATTGGCGAGAAATGGGTGCTGGGGGACAAAATTTGACGAATTTGAACGCTGCCGTGAGGGAAGAAGTATCCACCCTTAAGGAAGAATATCTCGCCTTGCTCGACAAAAAAGAGCGAGAACAGGTATATCAGGCATACATTGAAAGAAACACGCGTCTCATTCCAAGGGATTTTGAGCAGAACCACGGTATCTCGTGCGGTATCGTATTGCGCAAATTGTCGTTCGGAGCCGATTACAAATCTGAATTTTTCTATCTCTCGAAAAGCACTGTGCTTTGGCACGCTGTTCACATCGAAATAGAGAAACCCTCATCGAAATATTTTAAAGAGGGCTCGAATACACTTCATCCAGACTTCGAGCACGCCATGAATCAAGTGGTAGACTGGAGAGCATGGCTTATACGCGATAACGAAGCCGCTTTCCGTAGCCAGATGTCCGCGCTGTTGATCCCGACTCACATGGGTCGAAACCCTATCGAGCATAAATTTGTCGTCGTTTATAGCAGGCGATCCGAATACGACGCCAACCCTACCAGACGTTCGAAAATTGCTGCGCTCCAAAAAGACGACCTGCGGATCATTTCCTTCGATAGCCTGTCCGAAGGGCTGGCCGGAAAATGGCCCGTGAACATTGGTATCAGGAGAAACGAGCACATCGACATTTTGGGTAACGAACTGGAATCGCCGGAAGCATGTGGCTGGATGGAACCATCGCAATTCTCGATCAGTAACACGGCGCAAGCGAACCTTTTGAATATCCACAGTACACCCAATCCCAAGAGTTTTCGTTTCGTCGACGGCGAGCGGACCGACTCTTACGAATACTTCGCCAAGAATGCCCGGGTTCGTACTGACAAAGACGTCGCTGTCGTTGAAGGGGAATGAAATGGCATTGTCGTCTCTGAGAGTAGTCAGCCTGCTATGTAACCTGCTGGTCCTGCCAGGAATGGCCGATGCCGCTCAGGTTTTTGCCAACTTCGGCCCAGACGGCAGTTGTGCAGTCACGTTTAAAGGCGAGATCAAAGTTGGCGACGAAAACATCTTCAACGCTCTTACACCGGACTGTAACGGTGGCGGTGTCCTTCTCAAGAGTGATGGTGGTTCGCTGACTGCCGGTCTTCGTATCGGAGAGCTTATCCGCCAGAAGGGGCTTGAAACGGCAGTTGCATTCGACGCACGTTGCGCTTCCGCCTGCGCTCTCGCGTGGTTGGGGGGCACCAAGCGATACATGTCGAACTCTTCGCAGATTGGCTTTCATGCTGCGTACACGCGCGATGACAAAGGCACCCCTCTTGAGAGCGGCCTGGGTAACGCACTGGTAGGCGCATATTTGACCGAGCTGGGACTGCCTAGGTCGACAGTAATATTTGTAGCCTCCGCAAAGCCGAACCAGATGAACTGGCTGGACTCCGCAGACGCGACAAAGATCGGCATAAAGGTCGTGGTGCTTTCAAAGCAGGACTATCAATGGGTCGACGCCCTGGATCGGAGTGATCCACACGGATCAGACTGACCAATCCAAGGACATTATCCATATATATATCAATATCTTAATTAAAATCGCATAGTAACAATTATGGAACCTTCGTCAAATTTCAGGCGATCCGCTCGTCCCCTAGTGCTGCCAGACATCTCAGGGAGAGCTTAGCCGTTAGCAGGCGGTTTTGCATAAGCTAGTTAGCGATCGTGGCGGCGCTGCCATAGCGCACGCGCCCAGAAGACAAGGAAGAAGGAGCCAATCATCAATGCTCCGCTTGCAAAGCCCAACCATGGTGAGAACGTTCCAAACCACAGCACCACAGTTGGCAGTGCCGAGAGAATTACGAAGCTCATCACCATGATGACGGCGGCGGCCACGACGGAGGAACGGTCGCTACGTTTCAAAATGCCCTCCTTTGGGTCTGGGATTTAACCCCTTACCTGACTCAATCTGACCAGAACCTGATAAACATCGGACGTCGAAGAAAAGTCCGCCTCGATTTAAGTTGGTCAGCATTCGGTCAGGCAGCAGCGTGCCTTATGCTGCGACGATTGGAGAGTTCATGAAGATATTGCTCGTGGAGGATCACGAGGCCTTGGGTAAGCTCGTTCAGGAGCACCTGACGGGTTCGGGTTTCATCGTTGACAAGGTGGGCGACGGGCCGGAGGCCCTGGAAGCGCTCCGATCAACAGAGTACGATGGCATGATACTCGATCTAGGCCTCCCGTCGCTCGACGGGCTTGAGGTCTTGAAGAAACAGCGCGCGCGCAAAGATCGCTCGCTTCCAATCATCATCCTGACGGCCCGCGACCAGATCGGCGATCGACTGACGGGCCTCAACTCCGGAGCTGACGACTACCTTGTGAAGCCTTTCGACGTGTTGGAGCTGGAGGCCCGGCTTCGAGCAGTCCTACGGCGTCC
Organism: Rhizobium sp. 21-4511-3d; assembly: GCF_053522545.1. Taxonomy (NCBI): domain Bacteria; kingdom Pseudomonadati; phylum Pseudomonadota; class Alphaproteobacteria; order Hyphomicrobiales; family Rhizobiaceae; genus Rhizobium; species Rhizobium sp. 21-4511-3d. The sequence goes on from NZ_JBNWCF010000026.1 coordinate 19,545, forward strand.
CGGCGCTCGATTAGAGGAGATCATGTCGCTGGGAAACCTCTCAGTCGACGTCTCGCGATGGGATGTTCGCGTCGGCAACGAGACGCTAGACCTCGCCAGGCGTGAGTTTGTCCTGCTTGAGGAACTCATCAAGATCTATCCCGGCGTTATCGCAAAAGACAGACTGGAGGATCGTCTCTACTCCTTCGACGAAAGCGTCACTCCAAACGCTACGGAGGCTGTCGTTTCACGCCTCCGTCGGAAACTGATCGCTGCCCATGCGACGGCAAGGATCGCCACCGTGCGGGGCATCGGCTATCGACTGCTGCCGGGAGAAGACGTTGAAGTGGACTAAGAGCCTTCGCGGACGTCTCACCGCAGCCATGGCCGTCGTCTTCGCCCTCGGAGCCGCAAATGTGGTCATCTATCTGCTCGATATAGACCAGGACCTGCGCAGCCACATCATGAACAAGCAGGTCGATGCGCTGTTCGCAGCGGCAGGTACAAACTCAGGCACCGACTGGGTGCGCAACCTGCCCACGCGTTTTGCGGAAGCCGATTGGCATTTTGCCGTTTATGACAGCTCGGGCGCCCTGGTACTTTCGTCTCCGGACAACGGCCGCCCTCCATCTCTCCTCCCTTCTGGTCAGGAACGGATCGAAGGTCAATCCGCATCGATATCGCGTCCATTGGGATCGAACGTATTGGTCGTTCAGAAGAGCGATTGGCAAGAGCGCCAGGAACTTAGGGCACTGCTGCGTGTCGAACTGGCTGGCAGTACCTTCGTGATCGCCGCTTTGGGAATTCTATCCTTCCTAATGGTCATCACCCTCGCCGCCTGGGTTCTCAGATCTGTAGGACAAGCCGCGGCTCTCGCCCGACGCATCGACGCGGCGGACGCCTCGAAACGCATTCCCATCGATGACCTTCCGACAGAAATACGTCCTCTTGCCGTGGCAGCCAACGGCGCGCTCGAAAGGCTGGCGCGTGCCTACGCTTCGGAGAGAAGGTTTACGGCGGAGGCAGCGCACGAGCTGCGTACTCCACTTGCCGTCCTGGGGCTGCGGCTTCAGAAGGCACGCTCGGAGGAGAATGTAGACTGGGACTCGGTCGATCGTGAAATGAAGCAGATGGCGCGCCTTGTAGGCCAGTTGACGGCCTTGGCGCGCGCCGAGAGCCACGCGGCCCTACCGATGGAGACAGAGACGATATCGATGTCACGTGTCGTTCGCGAAGCCGTTGCGGACATGATGCTGCTTTTTGAGGATTTTCAGCGCGACGTGTACGTCGAGATTAGCGACGGACTTTCGGTCAATGGAAACGCTGGCCAAATGAGACAAGCGGTCCAGAACCTGCTTGAAAACGCGCTATTCCACGGAAAAGGCACCACGAGGGTGATCCTGCGCAACGATCAAGACAAAGTTGTGCTCGACATTGAGGATGACGGTCCTGCCCCGGCAACTGACGAACGAGAGCGCCTGTTCGACCGCTTTCACAAGCATCGCCAGACGGGTCCCGGCTCCGGTTTGGGTCTGGCCATCGTAAGACAGATTGCCCGCAATTCCGGAGGCGACGTGGTCATTGCGCACCAGGAGACGTTCCGCGTCTCCGTCGTCCTACCTTCGGCGAAAGGGATGACAGCACTTGGAGCAAACCGATGAAGGCCCACGCTTTGGTGGCATTTCTGATTCTGCTCGGCTCCGGCGCGACGGCACGCGACACCAATGACCAGCACGCAAACGGTACGCTTGCGATCGAACACGTGGACTTTGTAGCCTCAGAAGATGAGGGCGTGGACAACATTTACCTGACGCTATGGAATGGCATGCCCAAAGACGCCGTGGTCACGGGTGTCTCAGTCACCGGGTACGAGGCAATCACCATCGTCGCATCGCCTCCGGCCCAGTCTCCGGTCGAGATGGAGGTGTCGGAGGGCGCTCTGACCATTCCCGGCCTGTCGGGCGTCTCTATGGAGCAGGATTCGATCTATTTTCGCGCCACACGCTCTGCTTCCGACGTCGGCGTAGCCGTCGTCACGCTGTCGATGTCGGATGGAACCCAGATCACCCGGTTTGTGGCAGGCCCCGTAACCAACTCGATCGCTTTGGCCCACCAGCACGGCGAAGAATAAGGAGTGAGCGATCCAGCTTGCATCTCACCCCGCTAGAGGTCGTACCAATGAAGGAGAATCGGGAGAAACGAATGAAACGTCTACTTATCGGACTTGTGCTGGTCGGAACCGCGACCACGAGCGCCCTCGCCCATGATTTCGAAGTCGGCGCGATCGCAATACAGCACCCATGGGTCAAGGAAGCACCGACGGCAGCGCCTGTTATCGCGGGTTATCTGGAACTGCAAAATGGCGGGACGACCGCGGACCGTTTCGTCGGAGGCTCTTCGGCCGAAGCAAAGCGCGTGGAGATCCATGAAACCACTACCCTCGACGGGGTCGCCAAGATGCGTCGTCTCACCGAAGGTGTAGCCTTGAACGCGGGAGAGACCGTCGAACTCAAACCTGGCGGGATCCACCTCATGATTGTCGAGCCTACCAAACAATTCACGGCAGGCGACAAGATGTCGGTCACCCTGGAGTTTGAGAAGGCTGGGAAGGTCGATGTCCAATTCGTCGTTAAGAAGACACCTCCCAACGATCCGCAACATAGTCAGGATTGATCGCTCGAATGAGAAGAAGGATGATTTTCACTTTCCTGATCGCGATGGTCGTCGCGTCGGTCGTCTGCAGCATAATCGGGGTTCTCGCTGTATGGAGACCATTTGCAGATGTCTGAATCTGATGGCCGATACCTTTTCGCAAGCTTTTGGCGAGGAGTACTTTTCATATCTTGCATCATCGCAGCCGCGGTACTGGTTGACCAATTCGTGAAGTTCCTGGTCGTGGAATTCGTGATGCAGCCTCCCCGGGTCATCGAGCTCGCTCCCTTTTTCGATCTTGTCCTCGTGTTCAACCGTGGCATCAGTTTCGGAATGTTCTCGGAGCAAATCGGTGCGTTCCCGACACTCGCCGCATGGGTGAAGACGGGGATCGTCGCAGCCATTGTCATCTGGGCCTGCCGAACGGGCTCGCGCGCGGAGCGCACTTTCCTTTCCGCAATGGCCGGCGGCGCACTGGGCAACATCGCAGACCGCTTTCGAAACGGCGCCGTGACCGACTACCTGTCCATTCATGCTGGAGAATGGGCATGGCCCGCATTCAACCTTGCCGACGTTTTCGTGGTTTCGGGCGCCAGTGCGTTTGCGGTCTGGACTGCGCTCATGCCGCGCCGCCGGACGGCGGCAGTTGGAGCGAACGATGGTGCATAATACCGAGCTCGCCGAGCAGCGAAAGAAAGCCATCAAGAAGCGGAACGCATTTTACCTGTTCGGCCTCCTGACATTTGTCCTGAGCATTTTTATCTTCAGCTTCTTTCACATTCCTATGGAGAACGGATCCGCGCAACGTGCTCAGACCGAATCCCAACCCCGATGATCCGGCCCGCCACGTGCTGAAGCGGCAAACGTTTCGCCATCGCCCGCATGAACGCCGACAACGGGGTGCTCGCCCTCTGCTTTTCGCCCCGGCCTTGCATCATGACCTGAAGTCGCTGCAGGGCCTTCGTCGGCAACATCCGCCGCTTTTGAACCCGCTTTAGATCGCGTTCACGAACGTTGCCGACGAGCAACCGAGCGCCAAGGATGTTGGCAGCTGCGACCGCATCCTGGATAGCAAGGTTCACCCCGACACCGCCGATCGGCGACATCGCGTGCGCCGCGTCGCCGATGAATAGCAAGCCCGGCACCCACCATTTCGACAAGCGATCAATCCTCACGCGAAGAAGGTGGAGATCTGTTCTATCGAGCGCATCGAGACGAGACGCCAAGAAGGGCGCGGCCGCTTCAATCGTCCGGCGGAACGCTTCAAGGCCTCCGTCGGCCACCTCCTTAAAGCTGCCCTTCGCTACCGAATAGCCGCACTGCCAGAACGGCCCTCTGTCGATCAGAACAAGTCCCTGTCGCGGACCTGCGTGGGTCATTCCGATATCCGGGTCTCCAAGTTGGCGAGGCACCTGGAACCACACCACATCGCGAGGCGAACCGAATGTCTCGACGGGGAGGTCTGCCAGTTTCCGGAGTTGTGAGCGCCGCCCGTCGGCTGCAACCACGAGATCGGCTTCGATCTTTCGTAATCCTTGGCAAGTCTCAATTTCGACACCTCGAACTTCACCGTCGCGCCAGATCAGGTCCCTCACGCTTGATCCCATCAGGAGATCGAAATTCGGATGCCGTTGCGCCTGATCCGCGAGGAATTTCAGGAAATCCCACTGCGGCATGAAGGCGATATAGGGAGCAGGAACACGCAGTTTCGTGAAATCCGCTATGCATACTTCCTTGCCATCGACTTCGGCATAGAGCTTGGGTGCCTTTGTATGTGGGAGGGCAAGCAACTCAGCCAGCAAACCAATCTGGTCCATCACCTGCATCGTCGACGGATGGATCGTGTCGCCCCGAAAGTCCCGGCGGAAGTCGTCGTGGCGCTCGACTACAGCGACCTTAAGTCCTTTCCGCGCAAAAAGAAGGCCAAGCATCAATCCTGCAGGGCCGCCCCCGGCGATGACGCAATGATAGTGATCGTTGCTTCCATCACTGGTGGAAGTCGGAGTTGACATGTGTCTCGCCCTCCTGCTCTACCTGAATGGTGGAGTGACTGATATCGAAGCGGGATTGCAGAACCGCCTCGATGGACCGCCGTACGGACGATTGATCCTGGCCTTTCCGAACAGTGATGTGGGCGGTGAAGCTGACCTGATCGTTCGATGTGGACCAAACGTGAAGGTCATGAACTCCGGTGACCCCCGCCGTCTCTGCTATCGCCGATCTCACATCCGGAAGATTGATGCCGGACGGTACTCCTTCCAGCAGAACGTTCGTTGTGTCGCGCAACAGTATCCAAGTGCGGGGAAGAACCCAAAGACCTATCGCGACCGCGACGATAGGGTCGATCCACGACCATCCCGTGAACCGGATCGCCAGCGCCCCGGCGATAACCCCAACGGAGCCAAGCATGTCTGCCCAGACCTCGAGGTAGGCACCCTTCACATTGAAGCTTGCATCGCGCCCTGCCGCGAGTAGTCGCATGGATACTAGGTTAACGATCAGTCCGAGGACGGCGACAATCAGCATCCCCGTCGACTCCGTCGCGACAGGATTGCGGAAGCGATCGATCGCCTCGATCAAGACGTAGATTGCCACTGCGAACAGGAGGATAGCGTTGAACGCTGCTGCCAGAACTTCCAGTCTCTTGTAGCCGTAAGTTCGACGCTCGTCCGCTGGCCTATTGCCGACCTTGATCGCCATGAGAGCTATGGCGAGCGCCGCGACATCGGTCATCATGTGTGCGGCATCAGACAAGAGCGCGAGACTGTTGAAAACAATCCCCGCCACGACTTCGGCGACCAGAAAAATAGAGGTGAGGCCAAGAGCCCAGGTCAACATCTTGGCATTCGCCCCGGCTGTATGATCATGACCGTGACTTTCGCCGCCTTCATGCGTGTGTGACATCGTGAACCTCCTTCAGCTATCTTCCGAATTGGATTTAGGCGGCGTCTCCAGGAGAGTGTCGATCCTCAGGCGCTCCGCTTGGAATTTAGCCAGTCGATCGTCTTTCAATGAACTCGCTGTTGGCAATCGTACCTTCAAAGGGTCCACACGGCGGCCATTGACAAGCAATTCGTAGTGAAGATGTGAGCCAGTGGCCATGCCTGTCGAACCGATGTAGCCGATAACCTGACCCTGTCGGACCTTGGCTCCTGCGACCACGCCCTTTGCTATCGCACTCTGGTGGCTATACGACGAGACGTAACCGTTCGAATGGCGAATTAGGGTTTGGTTGCCATACCCTCCGGTGTCCCAGCCTGCTTCGAGAACGGTGCCGTCCCCTGACGACAAGATCGGCGTGCCTCGCGGGGCGGGGTAATCGATCCCGGTATGCATCTTTGCAAAACCGAGGATGGGATGCTGCCGCATGCCGTAGCTGGAATTCGCGACGGCCGTTGGAACAGGGCTGCGGAGCAGGAACTGACGAAGACTTTTCCCATTCTCGTCGAAGTATCCGATCTGACCATCTGCTGGATCGCGGAACCTATAGAACCGAAACTCCCGATCGCCGAAACGAACCTTGAAGTAGAGAAGTTCTGATCCTTCGACGGCCTGGCCATCCTGTTGCGACGAGAAGAAGGCTTCAAGACTATCCGATGGCCGAAGCGGCGCCTGGAGATCGACGGTGGGTGCGACCGTGCGGATCACCGTCGCGGCCAGGTCGAGCGTCATGCCGTAGCTGAGCGTTGCGCGGTACAGACCGTCGTAAACCTTGGGGAGATTGTTCGACTGCGCCGCGGCGATGGTGATCCCGCCGTCGGCAAATGTATCGAGTTGCGTTGGCTCGGCTGCAGAGACAAAGCGGCCTCTGTCATCCAAGGCGACGGTGCCGCGATGCATCTCGCCTCTATAGAAGCTGGCCCGCACCACTTTCAATTCCTGGCCTCGCTGGATGAGACCCATGCGGAGGAAATCGCCGGCGTCGGCGGCATTATCACCCAACTCCCTCGACAAAGTCGCAGCGATGATTTCCGACTGCGGTGCCGGATAGCCCGCTGACCGGAGGGCCGCTGCGATTGGCGTCGTCCCGCCGATCTTGATGATGTCTTCCGCGAACTGTTCAGTTTCGCCGCTAATTGGGGAGACCGACGAAAACGAAACGTTCTGCTCGATAACACGCGCGGCCGTCCCAAGATCAATCGGCTCGTCAACGTCTGAAAACCTCTGCGGATCAACATATGCCGTCGCCACGGTGGCGCCATCCAAGAGCAAAGCACCGTCGGACCGCACGGAGGCTTCTACTTCTTCCAATGTTCGTTCAGGATCCAAACGAAGCCCGGGCACCATCGCCAAGGAAGCTGTCTTCAGACGAACCTCTGTCTCCACCTGGGCTGCATACAAAGAGCCTTCTTCGACAGGACCCGCCACGGCTGCTGGAACGTCCAGCAGAACCGCGGCCGGATCGAATTTGGGGTAGCTCGCGGTTGGCGCACTGCTAGCAGCCAGCTGCATCCGCACATGGGCATAGGGCTGCTTGCGAATCACCTCTCGGTCATTCTCCTTGGCGACCGTCGATAGCTCGAGCACTGCCCTGTCAGAGGCTCGCGCCGCCTTAAGTGTTCCGACAACCCTGCCACCGCGTGCGACCGCTTCCGCGGTGTGCGTCCCCTCTCCTGTTTGCAGCACCGCTTCGGCCGGGACCGCGAGCTGCTGCCGTCCGTCCATCGCCGCGAACAAAGCAACGCCCATTAGGACTGTGGACGTCAAGCCAGTGAGCGCGGTTCCCGCCAACCATCGTCTTGACACTTCGCGGCGCTCCACAGGCCGACGACCGTCGGCAGGAATTGCCGCCGTGTTTCCGAGCGTTTGCAGGATCGCCTTTCTGCTTAACACGATGTCATCCTCGCGGTGGACGTTTCCGATCGGCGAAGCCGCCGTAAAACGCCCACTTCAACTCACCTACTGGCGCACCACGATGCGGGCCTTGAACGGCACACGCGAATAGAGATCGATCACGTCCTGGTTCAACAGCCGCACGCACCCGGAAGAGACCGCCTTGCCGATGGAGCGCCAATCAGGGTTTCCGTGCAGGCGATAGAGGGTGTCCTGTCCCCCTGAAAAGATGTAGAGCGCCCGGGCACCCAGCGGGTTGTCCAGTCCACCAGCCATTCCATCGTTCTCGATCGAGTATTTCTTCAGCTCGGGCTGCCTGGCGACCATCTCATTCGGGGGCTTCCAGCGCGGCCATTTCTGCCGCCACTGAATGATGCCATCTCCTTGCCATGCGAAGCCTTCGCGCCCAATTCCAACGCCATAGCGCATGGCCGTGCCGCCCGGCTCGACGACGTACAGAAACCTCTTCGGCGTATCGACGACAACGGTGCCGGGAGTTTCGCCCGTTGGATCCATCACTCGCTGTCGATAGAACTGTGGATCGATCTTCGTGTAGGGCGCCGCCGGGATCGTCAGACCGTCGTCGACAACGGCGGCATACATCGATGCTAGTTCCTGCGGGCTTGGCGGACCGACGGGGCGGCTCGGCCGCGGACGATCGAAAGGCAAGGGTGCAACAACAGGCTGTCCGGAGCTGGTCGCGCAGCCTGCAAGCGGCATTGCTCCTATTGTTGCTGAAAGTGCCAGAAGTCGGCGGCGCGTCAGGACGACCGTCATGGGCATGCGATGTCATTCTCCGTTGAATGGGAGCTTCGCGACGGCATTCGCCGCGAAGCGTCCCGTTGGTTTGGGATGAGGGAGCTTGCGCTATGCGTCCGAGGCGCCGCGCAGGAGTCTAAGCGCGTTCATTGTGACGAGCACAGTTGCGCCTGTATCGGCGAGAATGGCTGGCCAAAGACCAGTCAAGCCGATGATGGTGGTGACGAGGAAGACTGCCTTCAGGCCGAGCGCAATCGTGATGTTCTGGTAGATGTTGCGCATAGTCCGCTTTGACAGCTTGATCATCCTGGCGATGTCAGAGACGCGCCCATGCAAAACGGCGGCGTCCGCAGTTTCCAGAGCTACGTCCGTACCGCCGCCCATAGCAATTCCCACGTCGGCTGCGGCAAGAGCCGGAGCGTCATTAATGCCATCGCCCACCTTTGCAACGATCAGGCCAAGCCCCTGCATCTCGCCGACAATCCGTTGCTTGTCCTGCGGAAGAAGCTGAGCTTTGACGGCGATGCCGAGCTGCTTGCCGATCGCCGACGCTGTCCGGCTGTTGTCACCAGTCAGCATCACCGTTTTCACACCGAGGTCTGCCAGCTCCTTCAGGCCGTCACGCGCATCCGGGCGAGGCTCATCCCGCATAGCGATAGCACCAGCGAGCACGCCTTGGACGACGAGAACCGAGACTGTCTTGCCGTCATCATTCAATCGGGTGATCGCCGCCTGCTGTTCCTCCGAGAGCGCCGCACGCTCAGCTGCGGCTGAGGGCGACGCAAGAAGCGTATCTTTGCCTTCCACCGTCGCCGTAACACCTTTTCCGCCGAGTGCCTTTGCCCCTGACGCGGCCGGGATCGAAATCTTGTCTTCTTCCGCCTTGCGAAGGATTGCGAGCGCAAGCGGATGGCTCGACCCCGTTTCCAACGCGGCAGCGATCCGAAGAATTTCCGCAGGCGCCATCCCGAAATCCAGAACGTCGGTGACCTTCGGTTTTCCTTCGGTAAGGGTTCCAGTCTTGTCGAGAGCGACGGCAGTGATCTTGCCCAGCGATTCCAGCACCGCGCCGCCCTTCAGGAGCAAGCCGCGCCGCGCGCCTGATGAAAGTGATGCGGCAATTGCTGCCGGCGTCGAGATGACAAGCGCGCAAGGGCAGCCGATCAGGAGGATCGCCAGTCCCTTGTAGACCCATTCGGCCCAGGTCCCGAGCCCAAGCAGCGGAGGCACTACAGCGACCAAGGCAGCCACTACAACGACGCCTGGCGTATAGTAGCGCGAAAACCTATCGATGAAGCGTTCGGTCGGCGCCTTCGATTCCTGCGCCTCTTCGACCAGCTTCACGACGCGCGCGATGGTATTGTCCGCAGCAGCGGCCGTAACACGAACTCGAAGCGCCGCGTCGCCATTGACCGTCCCTGCGAAGACCTGATCATCGACGCCCTTGCGCACGGGAACGCTTTCACCCGTGACGGGAGCCTCATCGATAGCACTTTCACCGGAGATGATGACACCATCCGACGACACTCTATCACCGGGACGAACAAGTATGATCGCGTCGACTTGGACCTCCTCCGCCGGAACCTCGCGCGTCTTTCCGTCGACTTCGACCAATGCCATCTTGGGCACAAGCTTCGTCAGCGACTGAATACTGGCTCTCGCCTTCCCTGCAGCAACGCCTTCGAGCAGTTCGCCAACCAGGAAAAGAAACACGACCGTGGCCGCCTCCTCGCCTGCATTGATGAAAACCGCCCCTACTGCAGCGATAGTCATGAGCATCTCAATTGAGAACGGCGTCCCCGCTCGCGCTGCCATGATTGCTCTCTTGGCAATTGGGACCAGACCGACAAGCATGGCAACAATGAACGCGTACGAGGCGATTGCAGGAACGAGGTGCCCCACCACGTAAGCCGCCACCAGCGCAAGCCCAGAGAAAATCGTCAGCCGTCCCTTGCGGCTCTTCCACCAGGGACCATTCATCGGACCGTGATCATGGCCATGCAAGCCCTCGGCCGAGTGGTCATGCGAGTGTCCCGCATGCTCGCGGGCAAGCGCCCCGGAAGGCACCGAAGTGGCGATCGAATAGCCAAGGCCAGTGACCTGTTTTTCGATGCTTATGGTATCGATTGGGGTCTTGTGACGGACGGTCATGGTTCCGGCGGTTACCGACACCGACACGTCTTCTACGCCATCGATGCGTCGCACTGCGGTGTCGATCTTCGCAGCGCAAGAAGCGCAATCCATACCCCCGATCCTGAACCGGGTCAGCCCTTCCGCGTCCTGAAGGCCCGCATCAATTGCGTCAAGACGAGCGCTGGAGTGTCCGCCTGGCGCTGCAGTTCCGTGGCCATGGTCATGGTCATGGTCATGATCGTGGTCGTGGTCGTGGTCGTGAGGAGCGTGATCGTGAGGAGCGTGATCGTGATGGTCACGATCATTTTCGCGGTCATTACTTTGGTCGTGCCCCTGAGCATGGTCATGGTCATGGTCATGGTCATGACTATCGGAATTGTGATCGTGGCTATGTCCATGATCGTGATCGCCAAGCTGATGCAAATGCTCGGGCTTCGCTTCTGCCGTCACCGTCTTGGGAAAAGGAAAAAGCGAATAGCCCAATCCGCTGATCCTCTTTTCCATCTTGGCAAGATCGGCTGAAGGGGCATGGCTAACGGTCATCGTCCCGGCAGTTACGGACACGGAGACATCCTCAATGCCGTCAGTGCGCCGCGCGGCGGTGTCGATCTTGGAGGCGCACGAGGCGCAATCCATGCCATCGACGCGATACTTCGTCTTTAAAATCTCGTTCATGGGGGCAACCTCGAAATTTCGATAAACGAGTCCTACAACCTCATGTCGCTATAGGTTCAAGCGAAAAAATACGCGGACACTCCCATCAACGGTCGCAGCACCGATAGATTGTTCACCTCGAACCTGTACCTTCCGTGCAAAGCCCACCCGCTTCGCTGATTTGAAGGACATCCCGAATGAGCACAACGATCCGCAGTCTGCTTGCAATCGCGGGCCTGGGCTTCGCAACGTTCGTTGCCGCCGTCACTGCTCTGGCCGCCAAGTTCTGGCTTTTGGACCTAGCAACCTTCGCGTGGCAGTATGTAGTCGTGACTGGCATAGTCCTGACCCTCGCGTCTGTCCTGATGAAGTCCAGATGGGCAACGGCCGCGAGCCTGATCGGCCTCTTGATCTCGATGTATCCCTACGTGTCCGCACGGACGGCGGCGAAGACCGAGTGGTGCGAACTGCGAGTGGTGACCGCGAACCTGTTCATCGAGAACACCTCCCCGCCGGATCGTTTCCTTGACTTCGTTCGGAGAGAGCAGCCGGATATCCTCGTACTTCAGGAGACTCCTGACACATGGCAGGATCCTATCCGCGGACTGGCGATGTTCGGATACGAAAGCACTCGCGAGATAATGGCCTATGACCGCGTGAAGGTGTTCTCGAAGCTGCCGATAACGAGCGAAGGCCCGGTGAGCGACACTACGATCGGGACTGACTTCCACAAACGTCCAATTCGCCTGCAGCTCGGCGGCTGGAGCCGTCCGCTCGTGTTGTACGCAATCCATCCCGAAACGCCGCGGTCTATGGATCAATGGCGCGAACGCAACATTCATCTGGCGACGATGGCGAAAGTTGCCTCTCAGGATGCGATTAGCTCGGACGTAATCGTGGCTGGAGACTGGAATACACCGAGCACTTCGCCATTCTTCAACGAAGCACTTGCGAAAGGTGGATTGGCAGACGCCGGGTCGGGCAACCCATTCGTCACGAGCAGGTTCAGCCTGAAGCTCTATCCCTTTCTGCTGCTTGGATCGACGATCGATCATGTAGCAGTCTCGGGCTCATTGGCGGTGAGCGATCGCCGGACTGGCCCCATGTACGGTTCGAACCACCTTCCTGTCATCGTTGATGTCGGGCGCGGCAAAACGTCAGCCGTCGCAAGTCCCCCGGTCCCGCGCCCGGGCTGCGGTCTGCAACCCGGCGCTGGTGTGTAGCCGGAACGGGCTAGTAGTCAGCCAGTTCATACTGCAAGTCCGGGCCACCAAACCGAGGCTCGACGCCGAGCAATGGTGCCGTTCTCCCAATGATCGACTTGATCATTGGCGCAGCGGTTGAAGCGGCCGTGCGACCGCCATGTTCACCTGTCCGGGGCGCATCGATAATCGAGAGGACGATGTATTTCGGCTTGTCCATCGGAAACGCTGCCACGAAGGCATTGAAGTTCATGTCGCTTGCGTACCGTCCGTTGATCACCTTGTCTGCCGTTCCTGTCTTACCGCCCACGTTGAATCCCGCGACCTGGGCGCTCCGCCCGGAGCCCTTTAAACCATTCCATGAGTAGAGGTAGCGCATGTCGACGCTCGTCTGGTCCTTGATAACGACCTTCGAGATGTCTCTAGCCTGTGACGCACTGCGCGGGAGGAATGTAGGCGGCACAAGATTGCCACCGTTGATCAACGCGGCTGCGGCCACAGCCGTCTGCAGCGGCGTTGTTGCCACTCCATGTCCAAAGGAAATCGTGACAGAGTTGATTTTCTTCCATGTTCGCGGCTGCGTCGGCGTGGCGACGCCCGGCATCTCTGTCTCCAGCTTGGAAAGCAGGCCAAGTCTCGTCAAGAATTCCTTGTGACGGTCGATCCCAACCATGTCGGCAACGGCCGCCGTACCGATGTTCGACGAGTACTGAAAAACCTCGGGGATTGTCAGCGCCCTATTCTTTCCCTTGAAGTCCTTGATCGTAAATCCACCCATGCGGATGGGCCGCGACGCATCGACGACCGAGTTTAGTGTAATCTTCCCCTCATCAAGCCCCATAGCCAGGGTGAAACTCTTGAACGTCGATCCCATCTCGAATGTTGCATTGCTGATCCGGTTGAACCAACCCTTTTCGTATTCCTTGTCGGTGCTGCCGTCAGCAAGAGTTCGGGACGGCTGATTGGGATCAAAATCAGGTACCGACGCCATGGCGATAATTTCGCCCGTCTCCACATCGAGAACTACCGCGCCGGCGGCTTCGGCCTTGTAGGCAACCATGGCGTTGGCAACGACATCCCGAACGATGCTCTGGACGCGAAGGTCGATGGAAAGCTTTACGGGTTCCAGGGGCATGTCGGTCGTCATCCCCGCCGCGCGCAGATCCAACAGCCCTTGTTGATCAAGATACCGCTCCATTCCGGCGACACCGCGGTTGTCGATATCGACGTAACCCAGCACATGGGCAGCCGCCGGGCCACCGGGATAGAAGCGCTTCTTTTCCGGACGGAAGCCGACGCCGGGGATGCCCAATGCCAGGATGTCACTCTGCTGTCGGGGAGTGAGCTGCCGTCTGAGCCAAGCAAAGCGTGAGGCTTTCGCTGAAAGCTTTGTATAGGTGGTCTTTCGATCAAGATCTGGGAAAACCGTCGCCAACTTCTCGACGGCTTCATCGACGTCCACGATGCGATTAGGCTCAGCAAAGAGGGACACTGTCCGAATATCCGTCGCAAGAAGCTGGCCGTTGCGATCGAGGATATCGGGGCGCGAGGCGAGCAACTTGTCCGGCGGCAAGATGTCCGATGTGGCCAGCGGGTCGCGAACGCCGTACTGGATCAGCCGAACGGCGCTCGCGCCGAAGGATACCATCAGGGCAATCATCACGAGAAGCACGCGGGTCTGCCTCTGGCGTAGCGTTTTTCGAGGCCCCTTGCGCCCGGAGCGGCCGTTGCCGAGGTTCAGATGCGCCCGGCGTCTGGCGGTCACGATCTTCGAAACAAGGCTCATGACGGTTGCCTCGTGATCGGAACTTGGCGTGCTGTGATCCAGCGATCTGTTAGTTGGATTTTCGAAGACATCGGGGCTCTCTCAGAGCAGCCGCGACCTCTCCATCATATGGTGGCGAGAGAAACAGCGGGCTGCAGTTGTCGGCGTGCGTGCGGGAGAAGTACTACGGAGCCGAAAATCGGCGGTCGATCCGCTGGAGAAAGCAGTTGGCCTTGAAGATTGTTTGATCTGTTCGCATAGGGACCAACGTAGGTCACGAACCACCGCCTCCCCGACACCGACTGGAGGGAGAGATCTGCGTAGTGGTGATTGTCGTGCACATGGACAAAGCTAAGCTCGACAGTCCCTGCAGGCTGAGTTTCCAACGTCATCTCGTGCCGGACGTCGTACGCCGAACCCTCGACTTGCAAACATGCTTGAGCACTGACGAAAGTCGTCAGCAGAATGACCACAGCGATGAAAATATATCGGATCATTCGAATCTCACCTGTCTGGCGAGTGTAGTGAAAGTGCGTGCTTGTCTCAACCTTTCGGCGCATGTGGAGTGCCACACGGCGCGCAAAAAAATGAGTTCAGCACCCTCTTGTCCCTCTAGTTGGATGAGGTCCTACATTGGCCGAAAGATGCTAGGTGGAGATCGAAATGGAAGGTGGACAAGTCAAAGGGATGCCATGCCCGAAGTGCAATACGGGGCTTCTTATGACTGACAGACAGGGCGTGGAAATCGACTACTGCCCCAACTGCAGAGGCGTTTGGCTGGACCGGGGTGAGTTGGACAAGATCATCGAGAGGAGTTCGACGTCGTATCAAGAGCCACCAAGAAATCAGCGCGACAGTCGCGGGCACTCTGAGCACGGCCGGGGCGGCCAAGACCATGGCTCGCGGCATGGACACCGCTCATTCCTTTCGAGGATTTTCGACTAGAGCTTCGCGTCGCGTTCCGTGTTTCCCTCACGAAGCCTGCTCCCCGAGGCGGTGGAACGTAGCGAAGGAGGCCCGCGGTCCTGAGTACGACCGCGGGCCTCGTCATTTTAATTAGGCAGGTGCGTCCACTTTGAACGGACGTCGGAAGCGTCCATCGAAAGATGGACGTGAGCGTCGATGTGATCGACCCATTCGACCGGGATAACATGGTGATGCTGGCCGTCCGGAGAGTCCGACTTTGTCAGCTTGATGCGGTCGCTGCCCTCAAGGTGATCGACCGTCCCGATGTGCTGGCCATCGGCAGATTTCACTTCCATATGTTCTTTGATCTCGCTTGAAGAAATCATTTCTCTTCTCCTTGGTTGGGCCTGCTCCACGCTCAAACCCGGCAGAAGCGTGATTGTTCCGCTATTTGCAAGACAGCTTTGCTTTCAAGCGGTCGAGAGCGCTTTGGGCCAGAAGCAAGTGGGCAAAGTTCAACGAGCCCACTGCAACCTTCGATTAGGAGGCAAGCATCGCAAGCTTCTTTCGCTGCACGTCCGGTGTCTCGTGCGTGTCGAGTGTGCCTTGAAGCTTTCCTGTCGCGTCATAGAGCATCACGACCGCGGTGTGATCGACCGTATAATCATAGTCGATAGGGAATTTCTTGTAGTAGGCGCCGAATGCGGCAACGGCCTTATCCGTTTCAGCCAAGCTTCCCCGCAGCGCAACGATGCGCGGATCAAACGAAGTCATGTAGCGAGCGAGGACCTCTTCGCTGTCACGCTCTGGATCTACGCTGATGAATACTGGAAGGATTGCGTCCATAGACGCTCCGCCCTCTCGTAAGCGGGTCGAGAGTTCATAGAGTGTCGTCGGACATATTTCGGGGCAGCTGGTGAACCCTAGAAATACGAGGAAAGGACGGCCGCGCAGCTCGCTTCCGATGAAAGGCTTGCCATCGGCCCTGGTCAATTGAAAATCGTATCCTGCTTGCGCCGCAGGACCGCTCGCGGTTCGCGCATTGAACTTCTGCAGGCCAGTGTAGGCGACGATCGTGGCGAACCCCACGACCAGGCCAGCCGAAGCCATCAACACCATCGACCGTCTACTGAGCTTGAATGGCAGCCGCTCTGCCGATCCTTTTTCTCTCATTGGCGATCGCTTCCTGCGTCGTCGGGAAGGTTCAAGTTCGCAAGCGCCTGGATCACATAGCAATCGCGTATCGCACCCTCGTGGCGGTGGCTTGCAATTCTCTCGAGCTCGGCTTCCAGCTTGCGAAGCCGCTCAATCTTCTGTTTTACCGTGGCAAGCTGCCCAAGCGCGATCCGATCGACCTCCGAGCATGGCATATCCGGGTGCCGGCTCATTTCCAGCAACTCGCGGATGGCCTCGATCGTCATGCCGAGTTCCCGCGCATGCCGGATGAACGAAAGCCTCTCGCGTTCTTGTTTGGTGTACCGCCGCTGGTTCCCCTCCGAGCGTTCAGCATGGGACAGAAGCCCCATCTCTTCGTAGTATCGGATGGTCGGGATCTTAACGCCCGTCCGCCGCGAAAGGTCACCAATCGTAAGCATAATCTGCCTCCATATCTCTAGTCATTGGAGGCATCTATGCGCCGTCGTTGCTGACGGGTTTCTGACTGCAGGTTATTTCCGCATAAGGATCGCCGTTTCTACGGCCAGAGCAATTGTCAGTATGGGAATTGCCCATCCACTCCAAATCTCCTCCGGAGTGCTGTGCCCTCCGACGCTGCAGGCTAGGGCGAAAGCAAGCTTCAGACCGACGAAGCCAACGCCCACGATTATCATTATCATCGCGATTTTGAGGAGCATTTTCTGACCTTCATTGCGCCGCCAGACTTCCCCAGATCGCCACTTCACGAAAATCAAGATTGTTTGATCTGCGAAGAGGATCTCTCCAGCGAAAAGAGCCTTGAACCTCAAGGTACTTGAGGTCGTAGGATTCGCTCGATTTGCCATCGAAGAGGATTTCGGAATGAAACGCAGAGAACTGCTCGCCAGCGTTGCGACCATGGTCGTACTAGCTTCTGCTCCACTGGATCTTGCCCTTGCAGCGGCCGAGGACGATCTGATGACACCTGGCCCGTTGCCGGAGAAAGCGTTTGGAGACGAAAAGGCACCTGTCACGGTGGTCGAATACCTCTCGATGACCTGCCCGCACTGCAGAAACTTCCACACCGAGATGTGGCCGGAGATAAAGAAGCAGTACGTCGATACGGGGAAAGTCCGCTTCATCTTCCGCGAATTTCCATTCGATCCACGCTCGACGGCGGCCTTCATGCTTGCCCGTTGCGTTGGCGAGGACAAATGGTACCCCGCAGTGGATCTGTTGTTCCGCCAGCAGGAGAAATGGGCTGCGGCTCAGGACGGGCGGCAAGCACTACAATCGACAATGGCGATCACTGGCATGGGGCAGAAGGAATTCGAATCCTGCCTTACCGACCAAGCTCTGCTCGACAAGGTGAGCGCTGTAGCTAACAAGGGGAAGGCGCTCGGCGTCGATTCCACTCCCACGTTCTTCATCAACGGGAAGAAGTATGCTGGCGCACTGCCCCTTGCGGAGTTCGCGAAGATCGTAGATCCGCTGCTTCCGGCAGAATAACCATGATGGTTCGAGCGGCGATCCTGATCTCCCTATTGTCAGCCGTCCCCGTGAGTGCGCAGGCGGACGGCCCCTTGGCGCGCGTGGACGGCCAAGCGATCACAAACAGCGATGTAGAGGTCGCGACCCGGCTGCTGGGCGACATTGACCAGAAGGATGCACAAGCCAACCAGCAGGGCGTCATCGATGCCCTGATCGAACTGAAGGTGGTCGCGAGAGCGGCGCTTGCCGAAGGACTCGACAACGATCCGGCCTTCAAAGCAGAAATGCAGTTTCTCAGGGAGCGAGCGCTTCGAGCGCTCTATCTTCGAAAAGCGATCGAGCGAAATGTCACCGAAGAGACCATCCGCGCGGCCTACGACCGTCAGGTTGGAGGGCTGAAGCCAATCCCTGAGGTCAGGCTCCGGCACATCCTTGTCGCCAATCAGATGGACGCCATGCACATCATCGACGGTGTCAAGCACGGACAGCGTTCCTTCGAGACGGAGGCGTCAAAGTCGCTCGATGAGGTGACAAAATCAAACGGTGGCGACCTTGGCTTCCTCACAGAGGACCAGATCCCGACTGAATTCGCCGCTGCCATAAAAAACGCCAAACCAGGTGAGGTAATTGCGACGCCTGTGCAATCCGCATTCGGATTTCATGTCGTCAAGCTCGAAGCGCGCCGCACTCGTCCTGTGCCGACCTTAGAACAAGCCACTCCGCAGATCAGGCACGCTTTGGAAAGTGCAGCGGGCGTTGAGGTCGTTACTTCCCTCAAGAGTAGGGCAAGTATCGAGATTTTGAACGGCGGTCCTTCGCCATCTGCTCCTGAATCGGGTACTGAATAGAAAATAGCCTTAATCGGCACGGGCAAGATCGCCCTATCCATAGCTCCACCTGACGGATGATATGACGTCTCACAATTCGACCTGGTCGCCAGCAAATCCGCTGCGCCGCCTCGCACTCCGTAGCGCAGCCTTTCTCGGCATAGGCCTCGCCTTGACTGGTTGCGTCCAGATAGCTCTCGATGACTTGGGCGAAGCGGTACCTGAGATTTCCCAGAAGACGACCGTGGAAATGCGCAAGAAGCGCATGACGCCTCAGGCTCCAGTTCTAGTCCGCCTCTTCAAGGAGGAGAGCGAATTGGAAGTTTGGAAGCAGGACGCGACTGGACGGTATGCGCTCTTGAAGACGTTTCCGATTTGTAGGTGGTCGGGGAAGCTGGGGCCGAAGAAGAACGATGGCGACAGACAAGCGCCAGAAGGCTTCTATTCGGTTTCAAAGGGAATGCTGAATCCCAAGTCGCAGTACTATCTGTCATTCAACTTGGGCTACCCCAACAAGCTTGAGGCAGCCCTTGGATACAGCGGTACCGCTCTCATGGTTCACGGCGCATGCTCGTCGTCCGGGTGCTATGCGATGACTGACCAGGGCGTCGGCGAGATTTATGCGATCGTGAAGGCAGCGCTGGATGGCGGACAGCCTGCCTTTCAGGTGCAGGCCTATCCGTTTAAAATGACAGCAAAGAACATGGCAGCCCATCGCGGCGACGCCAATTTCGATTTCTGGCGTTCCATGAAGGCTGGATACGATGCCTTCGAGGCTACACGCACAGAACCCAGGATTTCGGCCTGTGGTG
Organism: Rhizobium sp. 21-4511-3d; assembly: GCF_053522545.1. Classification (NCBI taxonomy): domain Bacteria; kingdom Pseudomonadati; phylum Pseudomonadota; class Alphaproteobacteria; order Hyphomicrobiales; family Rhizobiaceae; genus Rhizobium; species Rhizobium sp. 21-4511-3d. Next base: position 38,692 of record NZ_JBNWCF010000026.1, read on the forward strand.
GCAAATACGTCGTTAATGCCGAATTCAGTGGCGGCGCCCCCAGGGATCCCCTAGCTCCCTGCCCTGAGCGCACGGACACGACCAATCCCACGATTGCCGCGAAGTTCAAGGCCGAAGACGCCGAGCTTACGACGCTGTTGGGGCAGGATGGCGCCACTCATGCCAACGCCTATGTCGATGGCGGGATGCATCCAAGCTTCCGTGCGCTGCTCAAAGAAAATGGCGCAAAGAAGCTTGCCGCGAAAATCTCGACAATCGACTATCCGGTCAGCCGTCCGGAAGCGGCTCTCGCCGATCCATACGACGGCAAGGAATGAAGGCAGTTTATCGAACGGCGCCGACTGCCGTATCGTCGTGAGGCTGAATGCTGACCCATTTGCCGGAATTGAATTCCGACTGTCTCTTCAGGAAGGTGTAGTCGGTGTCGGACCACAGCCTCACTTCCGGACTGAGATTGTCCAGGACGTAGTCACCCTTGTCGGTCCGAACTGTCAGAACCGCGTGGCCTTCGCCATCAGGCTTGCGAAGGACTGTGATAAGCAGATCTGAGGCGGACAGCCCAGCTTTCAGGAGCATCCGACGCTTTTCGAGCGCGTAATCCTCACAATCGCCCTCGTCGTCAGGGTATGTCCAGACTTCTTCCCTACCGTAGTGATCCTGGTCGGTTTTGGGCGCAACACGCGCGTTTACGTCGGAGTTGACAGTGACCAGTTCCTTCCAAGCGGAAGGGGTTAGGTTGACCGGAGTCACGTCATCGGAACGAACTCGGCACTCGTCGGTATTGGTTTTGCAGAACTCGTAGTGTCCGACAGGCTGCGATGTCGCCTTACCCGTGATCATTACAGGTCCAAGATGAGCGGAACCTGCCACGGCCTGCCCTGCCCCGAAGACCAGTGCCAATGCAAGAAGATGACGTAGCACGCGATACCCCTGTCCACCCCGATACAAGGGTTAACAAACGGTAAACGTCGTTCCCGGTCAAGAAAGCGAGCAGATATAGTTGATAGATGGTTAACGTCCGGCAGTGGTGCGCACGACAAAGGTGAAGCTTCCCGCCAAAGCCTCACCCCCTGCTGTCGCCGCCGACCATTCGACCGTGTATCGCCCCTGCTGCAGGTAGCCGAAGACTGGCATGTGCAGGCGGGTGAATTCCTTCGTCGCCACGGGCTGGCCGGACGCCCTCACCCGCCGATCCGCGTCGAAGATACGGATGAGATGTCCACGCAGCCGGAGCCGCGTGGAAAACCGCATCTCGATCTCTGCCGGAGCACGTTCGACTACCTCGCCATTGCGTGGAATGGAGACGACGCGACCAACCTCCTCCGGCGGCGATCCGGCGGAGGCGGCTCCGACAAAGAACACGGCCGCTGCGAGCGTCGTCATCCGTATCAGCGTACTCATGCTGCCTTGTCCATCGAGCCACCGATCATTTCCTGTTCGACGGCATCGATCGTAGGGCGCTCGTGTTCGGAGATCGTCTTTCGTCCATATTCGAGAGCCACTTGCGGGACCGAACCGTTCATGTAGGCCAGCAACGTCTGCTTCACGACGACATACAGCCGATGCTGCTTCGTTCGGACGGTCTTGATCTGGGCGTTGATCGGTGCGCAGACGGAATAGGACAGCAAGATCCCGAGGAACGTACCGACGAGGGCTGCGCCAATCAGGTGCCCAAGGACTTCCGGCGGTTCGTTGATCGCCGCCATCGCCTTGATCACGCCGAGGACGGCGGCCACGATGCCGATCGCTGGGAACGCATCACCCATCGTCGTAAGCGCATGGTATGGCTTCAGTCGATCTCCCAGAATGGTCGCGAGTTCCTCGTCCATCAGCGCCTCGATCTCATGCGAGCGAGCGTTGCCGATGATGATCAGCCGAACGTAGTCGCAGACGAAATTCGTCAGCGACTTGTTCTTCAGGAGGGTCGGAGCAGCCTGGAAGATCGACGACTCTGCGGGATTGTCGATGTGTGCCTCGATTTCATTGCGGCTCTTCGTACGCAGGTCGCGCATCAGCGCATAGAGGACACCCAGAACGTCGAGGTACTGACGTTCTTTCGGAACCGAATGCTTGAAGGCCTCGCCAAGCGCCTTCAGCGAGTCTTTCACAACCTTCATCGAGTTCGCCATTATGAAGCCGCCAATACCAGCGCCTCCGATGATTACGAGTTCGAAGGGCTGGAACAGCGCGGAAAGATGGCCACCCATGGCCATGAAGCTGCCGACGATGCAGCCAACCGTGATTACAAATCCGATGAGAATGTTCATTGCTTTGCTTTCGCTCGGCGCCGACGGCGTCGTACGTTACCGGTTCCCCGATGCCGTGGCGCAATTAGTCTGATCTTGATGGAAGAGGATCAGGCGAAAGTTTTTGGTGGACGAGCCCGCACTTCAGGCGCAGCTGCATCAAAGCTCAAGGTCGCGCGATCGAACCGGATAGCCTCGCAGCACCTCGTTCCTTCAGTCGACGCTGACGAGGCCAGGTAGTTGTGAAGCGAGCAATGGTCGGCGCGATCGGATCGCGTACCCGTGTCTGTCGCGCCGCGATGGCCCGTTTTGCATGGGCCAGCGAGCGAAAGCTCCTGGAACGCGGGCGATGCCGCCATGGCGTCGTCACGCACCAAACTGAAGCTGGTGCCCACAAAAATCGCGAGCAGCAACATGATTGCTGTAGCGATCGATCTGGCGGACGGCTGGCCCATGCGATTCCCGAAGGTTGACCCCCCGTCTGTATGCATCGTGGCTTGTTCGGACCTTGCGACCCTGCAACCCCTCCGCTACATTCCCGGCGTTCCCCGGAGGAGGATACGGCCATTTCTAGCGAACTCGCGACCACCACCGCCACGAACTCCCTGGGGCTTGCGGTCGGCGGACCACCCGCAATAGTCACGGTTACCCTTCCCCAAGAGCGTCAGGCCGAGGCGCAAGCGATCGCCAGGAAGGTGTCTCTCGAGGCCATGGAGGCGAGTTCGCTCGTGACCTTTGGCCAAGAGGCACTTTCCGGTTTCGGCGCGAAGCTGGATGCCATCCTCTCCCAGATCACCAACGCGCAGTCCCCGGTGCTATTTGAACTTTTCCGCACCATCCGTGACGGCGTTAAGGGCGCCGACCTGGAAACGCTAGAGGCTGATATTCGTGAAAAGCTCAAGGGCAGCTTTCTCGAACGGATACTTGTGTCGATCGGCCTCCGCGATCCGGCGGAGCGTCTGAAGCGCGTCTCGGATGAAGTGCGTGGCATGCTGCAGAGCAAGGCAAAATCGCTATCAGATTTGGTGCGCCCCCTAGAGACGAAAGTCGATGAGGAAAGCGCAAAACTCGTGAGCGAAGTCTCGCGCATGAGCGGGCTCTCCGATGCGTACAAGGAGGCAATCGTTTCGCTGGGCGTGTTTGTTCTGGCTGGCCGAGGAATTGTCGAGCGAGCGGATGCTGATCTCGAGCGATTGAAGCAGGAAGCCGCGGGGGGCGATCCGCTTCGGGTGCAGGCGGCGCGGGACCATTCTCAGAAGCTGGAGATCTTTCGGAACCGCGTCCTTGTTTTGGAAAACGCCTATGCCAAGGCTCCCTCAGACTTGGATTCCATCGGCATCGCCCGAGGTGCTGCTCTCGCGACCCTCGCGGAAACTGTCTCCGCCGCGAATGCGGAGTTCAACGACATCAAGTCCGTGCTCATTCGTCTCCACGTTCTTTTCCAGATGCAGTCGATCCAGCAGATGAACGACATGCGCCGAGAGCTTCGCTCGTCCCTCCAAAAATACGGAATGGATGTCTTGGAGAACGTCTCGGTGACGGCTGCGCGCGCCTCAGGTGAAAACCGACTTGCCGACGCAGACCTTGTCCTTGGCACTGCCCAACGCCTTCGATCTATCGCCGACAAGGTCGTTGCGGAAGGCGAGAAGAACAAGCAGCGCTATGCAGAGGCGCGGTCGAAACTCGAGCAGGCGCGCCTACTTACCACCTACAGACCGACATAATCAAACGGAGCAGGCATGGCCACGTTCAATCTTGCAAAGGGTCAGTCCTTTCAGATTCAGAAGGAAATGGAGTTGGTTCATTCGGGTCTCGTTTGGGATCCACCGGAAGGCTCGGGTCCGGCGTTCGACCTGGATGTCCACTGCTTCGCTCTGATCCACCCACGAGGCGATGCCAGCAGAGCGCGCCTGTATAACGATGGCTCGCACGCTCTTTGCTACGCATTCGTCAGAGGTCCAGGAAACCCGGAAGGCTCTCTGACCAAAAATGCCGACGGCTCGTTCCAGACTGAAGATGGCGCGATGTGGCATGAACGGGACGACCGTACCGGAAAAGGTGGCCCAGCTCCTCGCGACGAAGATGAAGACGAGGCCGACGACCATCATGGCGAGGGCTTTCGCGAGGAGTTCAAGATCGTTCTGGCCAAGCTCCCAGCAGATGTCGCCGAACTCGCCGTCTGGGCAACGATCCATGATGCTGAACGCAAGCGGCAGGACTTCGGCAAGGTGAAGAACGCCTACATCGAAGTCTGCGACGCGATGGATGACGAACTCTGCCGCTACCAGCTCACTTCGGAGTTCGCGGGCAAGACGACGATCCAGGTGGCCTCCTTCCTTAAACAGCAAGATGGCTCCTGGAAATTCCATGCCGTAGGTGCCGGATCGAACGCTGGCCTCGGCGAAGTCATCAACGCCTACCTCTCGTGACGCGAAGCCGTGGCGCCGCCAAAGAAAAATCCAGAAGGTCCGACGTCGCCGAAGATTCCGTTTGGAGAAGGCGACGAAAAGCAAGTCAGCGATGGGCCTCGTGTGCTTTTCGGCGCCGCTGCATCGCCCCGCACTCCTAGCGGCGCACCCCGGATTGTGGGCGGCGGGTCAGTCCGACGCCGTATAAGCTGCGCGCCATCGGATCTTCGTGCGTTCGACGAAGATGCGCCGGACGACGTTGTGATGGCGGCACAGCGCATCACAGAGGGCGTCAACCTCGACGATGACGAATTCGGCGATGTTGTCGGCTTCGGGTCCCAGGTCCAGCTGCAGCATGGAAGCATTGCCGAGAGGCAACTCGCGCTAGTCGATGATCGTCGGGTGGCCGAAGCCAACCGACTATCCCAGGAACTCCTCCAGCATCTGGAAACTTTGAAGCCTGAAGAAATGTTTCCGGTGCGCACCACGTTGCTGGCCAGCATTGCCAGCTCCTTTTCTGGCCCCGCAAAGAAAGAGCGCTATCGCGAGGAGGTCGCGGAGATATCGAAGATCGCCCAGTCGATTGCCGAAATCACGCCGAGGCTCGTCGAAATGGAGCACGTCGCTTTATCGCTGAAGAAGCGTTGGCGGAGACTTACCAGAACGGTAGACGCATACCTGCTGGCAGGTCGCTTTATCGTCGCTTACATCGATACCGATAGCCAAGTCGGCCACGAGCGGTCCCAACACTACCGATCGCAGAAGGATGCTCTCGAAACGCGCATTGGCTCACTTGCCGCAACCTCCACCTCGTTGGTCGTTGGCCTGCGCACGCTGGAAGCAATTTACGCTTCGCTCACCGACGCGCGATCATTCGCCGAAGAACTTGTCGCACGCGATTTGCCAGCCTGGCAGACGGCTGTCGGTGCGGCGATTGCGGCACGTACCAATGATCCTTCGGCGCCGATAGACCTCGATGACATCTCCAGACGATACCTGAAACTGGTCACCATGATCACACGAAAGGAATTCCGATGACGACATTCAGATTGCAGAAGCCCGAAGAGGAGGTCCGGCGCGTCGGCTTCGTGTTGGAGAAGCAGGGAATTCACGAGCGTATCCCCGCACAGGTCGGCCTCAACATCGATGTATCGGGATCAATGTCGGACCTTTTCAAGTCCGGCACGGTGCAGTCCGCTCTCGAACGGGTGCTTCCTGTCGCGCTTTACTTCGACGACGATGGCCGGATCGATACGTGGGTTTTCTCGAACGACGAGCGGATGGCTTCTCTGACGCCCGTCACCGCGACTACCTATCAAGGTTACGTAGAAAGGGAGATCATTGAGAACCGATCGCTCAAACGCGTCCTGTGGGGCGGCACGGATTACGCGCCCGTTATCAGGTCGAACCTGATGACTTACGGACTGCTGGAGGAGCGCGACGCCGGAGGTCTCCTTGGCATGATTTTCGGGCAGAAGAGGGATACTTTCGGAGAAGAAACCCGATCAGGGATCCCGGCTATCAACTACTTTCTGACGGATGGCCTGAACAGTGACTACGATGCGGCCTGGCGCCTGCTTTCGGAGGCGGAGCATGCGGAATCGCAGATCTACTACGTGATGGTGGGCATCGGCAACGATGAGTTCAGATTCCTGCGCGATGCCGCAGAGGAGTTTCCCAACGTCGGCTTTGTCAGCGCCAAGGATTTGGGGCAATTCGTGGGCGGCGACGACGCCTATGAAAAGCTTCTACCTGTCGAGCTTTGCTCCTGGTTGAAGCATGAACACGAAGGCGAAGACGACCATCATTGAAAGGAAGGGGCGTCGCGGCAGCGACGCCCCTAACTTCGTTAGACTAGATAGCGCTCGCCTACTGTGTCCTCGGCAACCAACACCGGATGCCTGCCTGCCATTACGTCATCATCGTTCCGGAAGATGGTGACCTTGCGGATGCACCACCCCTCCTCCGTTGAGAATGGCTCGTGACCCCAGCGCACCCATGGCCAACCTCGTTTCGACGGATCACCATTCCATATCTCTCTTGCGTTCGACAGAATGGGCGTGAAGCCGGAAGGTGCCAACACCCTGAACTTCAGCTCCTGATCGACGCCGTCCACAACGAGATATCCTCCGGGCCGGACAAGTGCCATCAGGTTCTGCAAGCACCGTGATGCCAGATCGTCATCCATCGGCCCCAGCACATTGTTGGCAAGAACGACGTCCTGACGACCGATACGTTTGATGAGATTTCGATCAGATGCATCGGACACCACCCATTCAACATCCTTTTTCAGATGGGACCGCACGTGCAGTGAGCCATCCGGTTGCGGATTAAGGATATTCAGCAGCTGAGGCGCTTCGTGAACGAGAACCTCGGGACGTCCGCTCTCGAACACCGAGTTTGCGGCGCTGCTCTTTCCGGGCCAGTAGACACCGTTCTTAGCAGCATCTACGACGTCGGAAGCAAGATCGATTCCGAAGGCCTGAATTCTAGCGTCGGGTGCCGCCGAGCGGATCATCGCGATCACCGAGTACAGTTCCGCTCCCGTGCTGCAGCCCATTGAGGCGATCCGCAACGGGCGAGAAGTAGCACGTTCCGCAGCGAGATGAGCCACGGTTCCGACCAGGGATGGATTGCGCATAAACTGTGTGTAGTGCGACTGGAACCTCATCGTTCTGGAGGTAAAATGGCTGTAAATCCACCTTCCAATAGCCCGAAGCAGTGCGGTTTTCTGCGTGGCTTCGGGAATTAGCTTCCACGCCATTCGACCGCAGCGACGCGCAATGCGCGGCAGGATTTTCAGTAAGCGCTGTTTTCAGGCCACGGCTTTGAGTTCGTGCCTTGCGGCATAGGTCCACGGCAGCAGGTCGTCGATTTGGCTATTTGGATGGCCGTTGGCG
>NZ_JBNWCF010000027.1:0-44850 GCF_053522545.1 Rhizobium sp. 21-4511-3d
CGAAAGCTCCTCACCATCCTCAACGCCATCATCAGGGACAACAAACCATGGCAAGACGCTTGACGCAGAAGACAGTCGCTCTCCCCTCGGGGAGAGGGCTAGGGTGAGGGGGCCGCGGGCTCGACACTATCCGCCCGCCACCCTCAAAGCCCCCGCACCATCCCCGCGCGCCGCGCGGCATCCATGCCGTTGGCGATCTCGCCCTCCAGGATCGTCCGCAACCCCGCGGGCATATCAGTCGGTTCCTCAAATCCCATCGACCGGTAGAACCGATAATTGAACACGACAAACCGGTCCGTCGTCAGCATCGCCGCCGACAGCCCGCGTGCCCGCGCAATATCGATCGCCGCCAGCATCAGCGACCGGCCGATGCCGTTGCCGTGGAGGTGCCTGATCACGTCGACCTCGGCGATATAGAGCATGCCGTCGATCTCCTCTGCGGCAAGGAAACCAACCGCCACATCATCGCCGTCCGCTGCAACGAGCAGCAGGCCGTCCGCCAGGTAAGCGCCGAGCTGGCCCAGCGAAAGCGGATGCGGCTCGCCCGGGAAGGGGACGCCGGCGTCGATCAGCGCGCCTGCAGCATCCATCTCGATGGCGCGCAGCGTTTCGAGCTCGTCCTTGTGTGCCGGGCGGATCGTGGTGGCGGTCATCGGGCCGGGCGGCGCAGGAAGCCGCCGATGGCGATCGCGAGCCAGCCGAGCATCATCGCCCAGCCGCCTGTCGGCGCCGCATAGGGGAAGAGGCCGTGCCCGGCGAAACGCAGCGATACGAGGTCGCCGGAAAAGAGCGCGGTACCCAGAATCATCAGCAAACCGGCCAGCCAGGCGGTTTTCAGCTTCTCGCCTGCGAGCGCCAGGCCGAGCAGGGCGGGTGCGTGGGCGAGGCACATGGCTGAGGCCGAGGCGGCGAGGCTGGCATCGCCGCCGCCATGGGCGGCGACGGCGGCAAGGCCGACACCGGCGACGCCGAAGAGGCCTGCGAACAGGAAGAAGAGGGGCGCGATGCGGTGATTGTCGAGCATGCGCTCTATTCCTTGTTCTGCATGTGGAAGGCGAGCCGCTCGATCGGCGGCCAGATGATTTCGCGGAGTTTCGGATTGGCGATCGTCTCGTCCATCGCCTGGCGGAAGCAGAGCAGCCATTCGTCGCGCTCGACCGGGCCGATCTCCGCGACGAAATGGCGGCTGCGCAGGCGCGGATGGCCGCGCTTGTCGGTATAGAGCGGCGGGCCGCCGAGATAGCCGGTCAGATATTCGTAGAATTTCTCTTCGCTGCCCGTGAGGCTCGGCGGGTGAACAGCCCGCACATGCCTTGCCTCCGGCAGCGTATCCATCAGCTCGTAGAAGCGGTGCGACAGCGCCTTTACCGTGTCGTCGCCACCGATCGCCTGATAGAGCGTGATTACCTCTTCAGCCACTGAACCATCCCTTGATACCCCGCATCTGTCATGCAACGGACAGGCGGCGAGCGCAACCTGATGGCTCCAAGGCGCGGCAATTCGTCCAAATGCCCGCAGCTGCAGGCGGTTCCCTCGATTTCGATTGACAAAACCGTCCAGCCGGTATTTTTAGTGATCATGGCACTCGCGCATCACCGCAAGAAACAACCCGAACTCGTCCGCCGGCAGCTGCTGGACGTCGCCGCGCGTCTGGCGACGGAGAATGGCATGGCGTCGGTGACGCTCGATGCGGTCTCCGGCGCGTCCGGCGTCAGCAAGGGCGGGCTGCTGCATCACTTCCCGACGAAGAATGCGCTGCTCGATGCGCTGTTCGAGAGTCTGCTCGAGCGTTTCGATGCCGATATCGAGGAGCGGATGCGCGTCGATCCGGTCTCGCATGGCCGCTTCACGCGGGCCTATCTGCTGGCTGTCGCCGATATCCAGGACGACCGCGAGGACTCGCGTCATTGGGCGCAGGTGACGATCGCCATGCTCGCCGAGCCGCGGCTTCGCCAGCGCTGGCGCGAATGGGTGCAGGCGAGGGCCGACGAATATGTCGGCACCGATTCCTCCGTCGACGCGCAGATCGTCCGCTTTGCGGCGGACGGGCTGTGGCTTTCGGATACGACGGAGAGCCACGATCTCGGCCCCGCCGAGCGCCGGGCGCTGATTGCGCGGCTCGGCGAACTGACCAAGCGATAATTCCAGGATTGATGACCATGAACCCGGCTGCCGTCTATGCGCTGCTTTTCCTCGCGATCGTGCTCGAAGTCATCGGCACGACGGCGCTGCAGATGTCGCAGCAATTCACGCGGCTGCTGCCGGCCGCCGTGGTCGTCATCTGCTATGCGGCGGCCTTCTACGTGCTGTCGCTGACGCTGAAATCGATCCCCGTCGGCATCGCCTATGCGATTTGGAGCGCTTTGGGAATCGTGCTGATTTCCGCCGTCGGGCTCATCTGTTTCAAGCAGCGCCTCGATCTTCCGGCGATGATCGGCCTTGGGCTCATCATTACCGGCGTGCTCGTCGTCAATCTGTTCTCGAAATCCGTTTCGCACTGATTTCATTAGGGTTTGTGCGTATTCCTGCGCCGCATCGCCGCGCGGAATTTTCCCCTTTGTCAAATTGCGGCCAAAGGTCTATGTCTTCTTGTGACTTGGAGGAGGCACGGCGCAGTTTTGAGCATTTTCCCAAAGCGCTTTGAATTCTTCTCGACCTGCCAGTTTTGACAACCCCGAAAGCCTAGAGGAGCACCAGCATGGCCATTCGTACCGTCGTCTGGGGAGAGAATATTCACGAGAATACCAATGAGATCGTCAGGGGGATCTACCCGGAGGGCATGCACACGACGATTGCCAAGGCGCTGAACAGCGACCCCGGCATCAACGCGACGACTGCAACGCTGCAGGAGGCCGAACATGGCCTGCCGCAGTCGCGTCTCGACGAGACCGACGTGCTGCTCTGGTGGGGCCACAAGGATCACGGGGCCGTTTCCGACGAGATCGTCGAGCGCGTCGCCAAGCGCGTCTGGGAGGGCATGGGTCTGATCGTGCTGCATTCCGGCCATTTCTCGAAGATCTTCAAGCGGCTGATGGGCACGCCCTGCGCGCTGAAATGGCGTGAGGCGGGCGAGCGCGAGCGGCTCTGGGTCATCAATCCGCGCCATCCGATCGCGGCCGGTCTCGACGAGAATTTCGTGCTCGAGAACGAAGAGATGTATGGCGAGCAGTTCTCGGTTCCCGAGCCACTGGAAACGGTGTTCATCTCCTGGTTCCAGGGCGGCGAAGTGTTCCGCTCGGGCATGACCTGGCGGCGCGGCGCCGGCAACATCTTCTATTTCCGCCCGGGTCACGAAACCTACCCGACCTATCACGACGCCAACGTCAAGAAGGTGCTGATCAACGGCGTTAAATGGGCCCATAACCCGGCCGGCGCGTTGACTGCGATCCACGATGCTCCAAATGTGCCGGTTGAGAAGGCACTGGAGCCGATCGAAGAACGCGGCCCAAGATTGCACCAGGCCGGCGAAGCCGGTTACCGCTGAGGAGCATCCATGCGACTACTCGTTCTCGGAACGGGCGTGATGGCGAAGAACCAGCTCGACCACTTTACCCGCATTGACGGCGTGGAAGTGGTCGGCGCTGTCGATACCGACACCGTCCGCCTTGCGGCCTTCGCCGACAAGTTCAACATCGAAAAGCGTTTCCTGACCCTCGACGAGGCGATCGCCTGGGGCGAATTCGACGCGGCGACCAATGTGACGCCTGACAGGATCCACCACCCGACGACCATGGCGCTGATTGCAGCGGGCAAGCACGTCTTCTGCGAAAAGCCGCTGGCGGAGAATTATCCGAAGGCGCTGGAGATGACGGAAGCGGCTGAGGCCGCCGGTGTCATCAACATGGTCAACCTCACCTATCGCAATGTCGCGCCGCTGCAGCGCGCCCGCGAAATGGTGCTGTCGGGCGAGCTCGGCACGATCAAGCATGTCGAAGCCTCCTATCTGCAGAGCTGGCTCGTGTCGCGCGCCTGGGGCGACTGGCGCACGGAATCGACCTGGCTCTGGCGCCTGTCGACCGGCCACGGCTCGAACGGCGTGCTCGGCGATGTCGGCATCCACATTCTGGACTTCGCGGCCTATGGTGCTGCGACCGATATCGACCATGTCTTTGCCCGCCTGAAGACCTTCAACAAGGCGCCGGGCGGCCAGATCGGCGAATATATGCTGGATGCCAATGACAGCTTCACCATGTCGGTCGATTTCGCCAATGGCGCGCTCGGCGTCGTCCATGCCAGCCGCTGGGCGACGGGGCATCTGAACGAGCTGAAACTGCGCATCTATGGCGAGCGCGGCAGCCTGGAGGTGAACCACAATCCCAACGGCTCGTCGCTGCGCGGCTGCCTTGGAGACGATGTGGAGACGGCGACCTGGAGCGATATCGAGGTTCCCGCCGTGCCGACCAACTACCAGCGCTTCGCCGAAGCGGTGATGACCGGCGTTCAGCCCGATCCGAACTTCCGCCATGCCGCCAACTTGCAGAAGGTGATCGACCTCTCCGTCGTTACCGAGCGCGACAGGCGCGAGCTGAAGGTGTGACGATCAGAGGGCCGCAGCTCTGCTGCTGCGGCCCCTGCATCCCTGCTGCTGCGGCCCCTGCATCCCTGGCTGAATCCGTTTCTCCCTGCACCCGGTTCCGCGCTATTGTGGCGCATGGGCAAGCCGGTTGTCTCCTTCGGTCCATTCCGCATCGATGTCGCGACGGGTGATCTGGCGCGGGAGGGCAAGCCCATGGCGATCGGCCGGAAGAGCGCTCTCCTGCTGGCGGCACTTGCGGCGGAGGAGGGCAAGGCCGTCTCCAAGGCCGCGCTGATGGAATGCGGCTGGCCGGGTCTCGCCGTCGAAGAGGGCAATCTGACGGTGCAGATCGCAGCGCTGCGCAAGGCGCTCGGCCAGCGCGGCGATGGCACCGAATGGATCGTGACGATCCCGCGGCTCGGCTACCGGCTGGCGCTGGAAAGTGCCGTTGCCGCCGATGATCCGCATCCGCCCGCCGTTGCCGTCCTGCCCTTCGTCAATCTCGGCGCCGGGGCCGAGCAGGACTATTTCGCCGATGGCGTGGCGGCCGAGATCATCACGGCGCTGGCGCGTTTCCGCTCCTTCTCGGTCGTGTCGCGCAGTTCTTCCTTCGCCTATAAGGGCCGGGCCGTCGACATCCGCCAGGCGGCAACGGAGCTTGGCGTGCGTTATCTCCTCGAAGGCAGCGTCAGGCGCGATGGGGAGCGTATCCGCCTCGATGTCCAGCTGGTCGATGGCGTCACGGCGGGGCATCTCTGGGCTGAGCGTTTCGAGGATGTCATCGGCCATATCTTCGACTTCCAGGATCTGATCACCGAGCGCGTCGCCTCCACGGTCGAACCCTCGATCGAGATTGCCGAGATGCAGCGCTCGCGCCGCGAGCGGCCGCAGAGCGTTGCCGTCTACGATCTTTATCTCCGGGCGCTCGCAGCCCTTCATGACGAGTCGATGGAGGGCAATGCGGCGGCGCATGCGCTGCTGCAGCAGGCGCTGACGATCGAGCCGGACAATGCGATGCTGCTGTCGCATGCCGCCTGGGTGCTCGAGCACCGGCACGCGATGGGCTGGCCGCCCTTTACCGCAGATGATGCGGGCGAGAGCGTCGAGCTGGCGCGCCGCGCTTTGCAGTATTGCGCCGGCGATCCGCGGGTGATGACCCATTGCGGCATGGCGCTGCTGCAGGCGGGGCGGGATTACGAGGGCGGCGTCGCCGTGCTGGAGGCGGCTTTCGCGGCCAATCCCAATGACTTGATGGTCGCTGCCGCCTCGGGCATCGCCCTGCTTCATTGCGGCGATGTTTGCACCGGCGTCGAGCGCCTACAGCGTGCCGTGGCCCTCGGCCCGCGCGATGCCGATGCCCGCTTCTCGCTGACGGGACTTGCCATGGCGGCCCTGTTTAAGCGGGATTTCGAGGTGGCGATCTCCTGGGCGACGCGATCCCTGGCGCTGAATGCGCATTTCGATGCCACCTATTGGATGCTGATCGCCGCCCATGCCCATCGCGGCGAGCTCGGCGAGGCGCATCGCCATCTCGAAAGCCTGCGCCGGATCGCGCCCGGCGTCTCGCTCGCCAGCATCCGGGCTGGGCAGCCGGCGAAGGACCCGAGCCGGTTCGCAATCGTGCTGGAAGGCCTGGCGCTTGCCGGGCTGCAGGCGGAATAGCCTTTGCATCTTTTAGGAAGTTTTCACGCGCGGCTTAAGGATCCGCGCGCCGCGCTGCCGCAGGATGACCTGACCATCAGGGGAGGTTTCCATGCTCTCGGCACTCAGCATCGTCTCGCTCGATCAGGGCAAGCTCTATGGCGATCGCATCCCGGTAGACGATTTGCCGGTGCTGCTCGCGCCGCCGCGTCTTTCGCTTCTTCGCCGCCTCGCTTTTCGCCTGCACCTCCGCAAGCGAAAAGACCCCGCCGAAGCGGGGTCTGGAGCGTTGCCTGCAGCCGGGATCGTTACTGGATGACCTGCACGACACGGTGCGTCTGCGGCTCGACGATCACACGCTGGTTGTTGACCACCGTGTAAGCATATTTCGGATTTTCCGGCACCGGCATGACCTGCACTTCGGCCGGAAGCGGCTTGCCGACGACGATCGGCTGCTGAACGACCACGGCCTGCGGCGGGGCGGGCTGGGCCTCGACATAGGTGACGACCTCGCGCGGCGGCGGATCGATCACGGCACCGGCAACGGCGCCTGCGACACCACCCACGGCAGCGCCCACGGGGCCGCCGACAATTGCACCCGTCACAGCACCACCGGCAGCGCCGGTCACAGCACCATCAGCCAGCGCATTCGTGGCCAGGGACGACAGCGCCAGCGCGCTGGACACAAGTAGGATCTTGTACATTTTCGTTTCTCCTTAGCTCGGTTTGCGGGGAGAAAACGATGCACGTTATCAGTTGTTCCCGGATGAGAATCACGCTTTCCGCGTAGTGGTCACATGGCGTGAGCCCGCTAGCGTCGGAGCAAAAGTAAATTTACTCTACTTGAAATTGAATCTGCCTATCGTCATCTTTGTACCGCTTACAATGAGGAGGGGCCGATGAGTATTTACAAATTGATAATCACTGATCTAACTCGGTATGGAACCTTGTTCTGTGTCGCGGGATGGGACGTTGAACGGAACAGAATGATACGGCCAGAGCCATCTACTGCTACGGCCACTGGAGAGGCGTCGCGTTTTTGGGACACCCAGTATGTCGGTACTGGAAAGCTTTTTGAAGTCGGGAATCTTGTTAGGTTAGATCTCGATGACCCGCCGGATAATTTTTCTTTCCCTCACGCGACCGAGGATCGAATTGCGGGAGATGCCAAGTTATTCGAGAAGCTAGACGTAGACAAACTCGCAGAAGTCCCCTCTGACACTTTTGCTTCTGCGCTGAAGTCTGCGTTCGAGGGAAATTTGTCACGTACTAGCACGGGTACTTCATACGTTCACGCGGGTACTAAGACCGGTTCTTTGGACGCGATTGAGATTGATCCACATCAAATCCACTTTTACGAAACAGGGGATGGGGGTAAGCACAGGCTTCGTGCTTCGATCATTGAAGACAATAAGCGCTATGATTTCTCGGTTCCTGCGGATGCGGCTAGGACGCTTGGCGCGAATAAGCTAAATGAACAAGTGAAGGCTAGCTCGAAAATACATGTAAGGCTTGGCTTGAGCCGACCGATGAACGACATTCCTGACTCGTGCTTCGCGCAGATCAACGGGGTATATTTTTTCTGAAACGCTCAACAATTGGCAGTATATCCAGAATGTCGATCGTGGTCGTGTGAGTTCATATCGCGCTGAGTTACTGTAAGGCGGCCGGCTGGCTGCATATGACGGAGAAAAGGCCGATGAGCGCTACCGAAGTTCTGACCATTGGTCATTCAAGCCTGTCCTATGAAGACTTCCTGTCTCTCCTGAGAAGTGCATCGGTGACCGCTGTTGCCGATGTTCGAACGGCCCCCTATTCCCGCTATTACCCGCATTTCAATCGGGAGGACCTCCAGGAAGAATTGAAGGCCGATGGCATAGCCTATGTCTATCTTGGAAACGAGCTTGGCGGCCGTCCCAAAGACAGCAGGTTTTTCTGCGATGGCGTTGCTGATTACGAGAAAATGTCGCGGACGCCGGAATTCGCGCAGGGCTTGGACCGTGTCCTATCAGGCTCGCAGCGGTACCGGATCGCAATGATGTGCTCGGAGCAGGATCCGCTTGAATGCCATCGCTGCCTTCTTGTCGGGCGTGCGCTTCATGAAAAGGGAAGGACGGTACGGCATATCCTGAATACCGGCGCACTTCTTAACCACATTGACGTCGAAAGTATGCTCATGGATATGTCCGGCAAGAACAAAGCCGATCTCTTCGAACGTCCAGAGGCACGCCTGTCGGCCGCATATCGGGAACAAGCTTCAAAGGTCGCATTCGCGGCCCCCACTCCAAAACAGGTCGTGGCGCGATAATGTCTGATAGCATTGATGTGACGACCATCGGCTTCACGAAAACCACGGCCGAGCGGTTCTTTGCGAGGATAAAGAGCGCAGGTGTCAAGAAGGTCATAGACGTTCGCCTTCACAACACGTCGCAGCTCGCTGGGTTTGCGAAAGCAGATGATCTCTCGTATTTTCTGAAAGAGATATGCGGCGCTGACTATGTTCATCAACCGCTTCTCGCCCCCACCGATGACATCTTGAAGGCCTTCAAGCGGGACAAGGGAGATTGGGGCGTTTATCAAAGCGTATTCCTGGATTTGATGGGGCAACGCAAGATCGAAGAGCGGTTGCGGCCTGATATGTTTCAGGGCTGCTGCCTCCTATGCTCGGAAGACACGCCACACCGCTGCCATCGCAGACTGGTCTGCGAGTATCTCAACGGCAAGTGGGGCGGCGCACTCAGTGTCCGCCATCTCTAAGCCTCAATGCACCCTGTCGGTCTCCGCCGCCGCGGCCGGGAAGGCCGGTTCGAAGGGGAAGCGGCGGGTTTCGCCGTGGGGGGTGGTCTGCAGCGAGGCGGTTTTGCGGGCGCGCAGTTCTTCCTGAATGACGAGATCCATGCCGAGCTTGAAATTGCGGGTGCTGAAGCGGGCGGCGTGTTCGCGGATAGCGGCGGGGTCGAAGGCGGCGGATTCTGCCTCGAAGGCGTGCACGGCGTCGATGATCGCCTCAGGTGTCTGCTCGTGGAAGAGCACGCCGCTGAGGCCGGGGACGACGGTTTCCAGCGCGCCGCCGCTGCCGAAGGCGATGACCGGGCGGCCGCTCGCCATGGTTTCCACGGGGATCAGGCCGAAATCCTCTTCGCCGGGGAAGATCAGCGCCTTGCAGCGGGCGAGCTTCTCCTTGAGCACCGGGAAGGGGGCGCGGCCGAGGAAGGTGATGGTCGGACCGGCAATTGCCTTGAGTGCTGCCAGTTCCTTGCCTTCGCCGATGACGACGAGATTGCGGCCCATCTTGGTGAAGGCGCGCACGGCGAGATCGACGCGTTTGTAGGAGACGAGCTGGCCGGCGCAGAGATAGAAGTCTCCGGTTTCAGTCGCGGGCGCGTAGTCGTCGACGGCAACCGGCGGATAGATGACTGTTGCCGAGCGGCCGTAGTATTTGCCGATGCGGGCCCTGACGTGGTGCGAGTTGGCGACGAAACGGTCGACGCGCATGCTGGTGCTGACATCCCAGGAGCGCAGCAGCGGCGCCATCCAGGGCAGCAGCATGCGCGAGGCAAGGCCGGCATTGGCGCGATAGGAATGGTAGTGATCCCAGATATAGCGCATCGGCGAGTGGCAGTAGCAGACATGCGTCGAATGCGGCGGGGCGATGATGCCCTTGGCCGGGCCGGATTCGCTCGAGATGATCAGGTCGTAGCCGCTGAGATCAAGGCTTTCGAGGGCGAAGGGCATCAGCGGCAGCAGCGACTGGTAATGCTTCACCGCGCCCGGGATCTTCTGCAGGAAGGAAGAGGTCACCTTGTGGCGCTTGATCTTCTCGGAGACGCGGCTTTCGTCATAGACCAGCGTGAAGATGTCCGCTTCCGGATACATGTCGCAGAGCGCCTCGACGACCTTTTCGCCGCCGCGCATGGACACGAGCCAGTAATGAACGATTGCAACGCGCATGGATGTCCCCTCGATTGAAGCGGTGCCATCATCGGCGAAGGCGGGCGTGCGCCCTAGCGCTTCCATCGGCGGCCGGCGGATCAAATAGGGGTAGGGGGCTAGCCGAAAGTGTTATGCATTCTCAGGACGTTAGAGCCTGGCGGCAGCTGAATGCACGGCACGCAAAAAGAACCGGAGCGTTTATGGCGCTCCGGCTCAATTTCCTGCGATATGAAACATTATTGAGCGAACTCGCGGATTTTGTAGGCGACTTCCGTGCGGTTCGTCGCATGCAGCTTCTTCATGATGTTGCGAATGTGAACCTTCACGGTGCTTTCGCAGAGGTTCATTTCATAGGCGATGATCTTGTTGGACTTGCCGCGGCGCAGAGCGTCGGCGACGGACATTTCGCGCGGCGTGAAGGAATGATCGCCGCATTTGGCTGCCGTGGTGCTGGAGGTGATCATCTCCTTGGCGGCGAGCAGGCTGCTGGCCGGAATGAAGACGCCGCCCGCACGGGCAAGTGCAATGGCTTCGGCGGCAACGCCGATACCGATATTGGCCGGAATGTATCCCTTTGCTCCGCATTCCAGCGCCTTCAGCACCTGCTGGATCTCGTCGCCCTCTGCGCCGACGACAACCGGTACCGATGGAAATTTCTGAGTGAGCTTGGCAATCTTATCGCTCACATCCGGGTCCGAGACGTGCTTGCCGCCGATCATGCAAAGGATCAGCGCCGGCTCGAAGCGCATGCGCTTGCGCTGCCAGTCTTCGATCGAGGTCGCGGTGATGACCTTGAGGTCCTCGTCATATTCGGAAAGGCTGCGCGACAGGCATTCGCTCTGCAGCGAACGGGGATCCAGAAGAAGCACGTATTCCGGCAGGTCTTCCTGGGCATCTGCCCGGGAAGATGAGGAAAAGTGCCTCAGGGAATCCGATGTGCGAAGAGAGATGAGGTGAGCTGCTGTGTCAGTTCGAATCTGATCACTTGTTGTTGTAAGACCTTCCATTTCACGCCCCTACATTGGTTGAACTCAATACTAAACGTGCAAGAGAAGTAAGCCCGAGAATTATTACTTAGCACTATGTGCTGAGAATTTATGAATTCCTTGGCTCCGGAATTTATCTCTTGAGTGTAAATATGGATGAAGCCAAAAGCGGTGGCATTAACATAGGTTAAGGCTCTATTAAAATATCGAAAGTAGAAGTAATTAGCCCAGAAATGGTTGTCCTACTTAATTCGGACTATTGAATTACCGCGGAATAATCTGCGGTTGTGTCGCCAAGTAACTGTCGTCAAACTCGACAAGCTCTTCAAGTTTCCTGCGATTCAGGAATTCAACGATGCCGTTTCTAAAAGAAACAAGGCCGTTGACCCGCAAGTCCTTCAGGACGCGGTTGATATGGACGGTCGACAGGCCGACGGCGTCACCGATATCGGATTGTGTCAGCGGGCACTGGAAACCATCCATGCCGGGGCGCTTCCGGTCAGGCCCAATACGGGCGGCAAGCTCAAGGAGAAGGTGACCGGTGCGGGCAAGCGCATCGCGGCGGCCGACATTGGCCAGGCGCTCGGACATCCGGGCGTGACAGCGCATCATCTCGGCCATCACGATGTCCTGGCCGGTGGTGCTGTCGAGATAGCGGGCCAGCGTCATGCCGCTGAGCTCGTAGAATTGAGTAGGCGAAATCGCTTCGATCATCTCACGGGCGATTGCCACCGATGGCGTCCAGATGATGTCGCCGGGGAGAATGAATTCGAGAATGACGCGCGTGCCGTTGGGCAGCGATTTGCACGATACCGCCCAGCCGCTCACAAGAATAAGCAGCGCCGCTTTTCTGGCTTCCGGGTCAAAGACGATATCGCCGTCGTCATAGGCGCGGTAACTCCCGCCCGATAACGAAACCCTTTGCCCTTGTATTCTGACCAGCCCAAGATTTTCGTGGTCCGACCCTTCGTATATCGCCACGCCCCGCCTCCAGCAAACTTCGTGGTTCTCTTTCCCCTTAATTACCTTTTAACCATTAAATATGAGAAGATCGTAACATGAATATTTATCGTTGTCTCGCCGATGCCATTGTTGGTGGGGATAGATTTGCGGGAATGGTTATTTTCAATAGTGGTGCAGAATAATTCTCGTATTTATACACTCTGTGTCAATTTATTACGTTTTTTGGCCTTTGGACTCGCGTTAAAGTATTCGTCGCCGCGCAAAATCGACCGCACGTTCAAAAGCGCAGATTTGGCTGAAGTCACTTGTTCGTGATGACGGGCTGGATCGATGCCTTCGCGCTCCGCTTTGGCGACCATCGCGGCGATCTCTGATGGGGTGGTTCCGGCGGCGGCAAAGAAGCCGGAGCGGTCCATCGCCTTGAAGAAACCTTCGACTTTCCCATCCCAGGAAATGCCAATCGCAGGGATCTGCATCGCATGCGCGGCAATGCAGGCGTGCAGCCGGTGGGCGACGATGACGCTGTTTTCAGCAAGGACCGAAAGCAGCTGCTGCGGGTCCTGCGGGCGGCCGGCAAGTGCCAGCTCTCCTGCTGTGCCGATGCCGGCAGTTTCAGCGGCGGAAAAGACCGCTTCGGCCAGCCGCTGGTCTTCGCTTGCGCCGTTGGAGAAGAGCGTGACGCGGTAGCCGGTGCCGGTCAGCTCGGCAATCAGCGCCAGATAGTCGGCAACCGAGGTCAGCGGAATGGCAGCGCCGGCGCGCGAGGCGTGGCGGGCGAGAATCTTCGGTTCGGTGACGCAGAGGCCGACATTGCCCTGGATGGGGGAGGCGGCAGGTGCGAGAGAGCCTGCCAGCAAGCCGGGATCGGGCTCGATCTCTGGAATGGGGCCGGTGGGGAAATGCTGCAGCCAGTTGCGGTATGCAAAGCCGTCACGCACCGAGAGATGCTTCAGATTGGTGCCGAGCAGGCGGCCGAATAGCCGTTTTGCCGGTTCCGACCAGTGCGGGCCGACGCCGACCGCATAGATCGCAAGCGGCTTCTTCGACCGGGCGACGCAATCGAGTAGCGTGCCGACCTTCAGCGGGAAATTCAGGTCGTCGTCCTGGAAGAGGTTGCCGCCACCGAGAATGACGGCGTCCGCGGCGGCGATCTTCGCGTCCCACAGGCTGCGGCTCGCCTTCAAGGATTTTGCAAGCGCGCGGGTGACGACGGCGCGGCGCAGCGGTGCGGGCAGGTGCCGGAGGATATTGAGGATGAGCGCGCGGTTGCGGCTGGTGCCGACGGCGGTGCGCCCGGCGAGATCCAGCGTCTCCACCTCGTCGCCTTCGGCCCGCAGGGTCTCCTCGATACAATCGGCCAGCAGGCCGTCGCCGAGATTCTCGCTGTATTTGACGTTGAAGACCAGGATTTTCATGAGCGGGCCTGTGCAGCATCCTGATGCGCGCCCGCAAAGCGGAATGCCGGATTGTTATGGGCCGGGCGGCTGAGGGAGCGCGGCAGCGACAGGGCGGCAACGCCACCGGCCAGGATGTAGAAGGTCAGGCCGAGATCGTAGACGGTGCCCGATATGGTTGCCGTCACCAGCACGGCATAGAAGCCGAGCTTGGCGGCGCGCACGGCGGCGATGTCTTCGTTGCGTTCCGGATCGTATTTCGGCAGCCGGGCGGTGAAGACGGCGATCGCGAAGATGACGAAGATCATCGTGCCCACGACGCCGAGATTGGAGAGCAGCACCAGCACGAAGCTCGAGGCGCGGGCGCTGCCGAGGCCGGCGCCGAAGCCATAGGTATTGACGAAACTTTCATAGGCGACGGCATTCCACATGAAGCGCTCGCGGCCGGATTGGCTGTCGGCCTTCGAGAGCACCATTTCGTCGAGGAAGTCGTGGAGGCCGGCCGCCATGTCGGGCAGGGCGACGACGACGATGATGGCCACCAGCGGCAAGGCGGCGGCGGCGACGGTGATTGCCAGCGCGTGGCGGCCGCGGATTGCCCGCAGCAGCAGGAAGGGCATCACCGCGGCAACGCCGACGAGGGCGGTCGCCGAGGTCGAGAGCAGCAGGGCCGCCAGCAGCGACAGCGCCAATATGCCGGTGACGCGCGTGCGGATGCCGTCGAGCCACAGGCTTGAGATCGCGGCGAAGAACACCAGCGTATAGTCGGCGAAGGCGGACGCCTCCGGGAAGGTGCCGGAAATGCGCTTCAGGCCGCCCTTTTCGGCACCCGTCAGCAGCGCGTAATTGGCGGTGCGCACGAAGCCCATCAGCCATTCGGTGCGCGAGTAATAGGTGAGGATATCGGCGAGGGCGAAGGCGAGGTTGATGGTGGTGGTGGCGATCAGCGCCGTGACCAGCGAGGTGGCGATCCCTTCGCGGCGGAACCAGGCGAATGTGCAGCCGAAGCAGAGCAAGCCGCCGATCGCATAGACCGTCTGCGTGATGTTGTTGGAGGAGAAGCGCAGCGGCGTGAGTGCAATGAAGCTGCGGGCGCCGACCTGCCGCTCGACCACCATGGTCTCGGCCATGCCGGCGAACAGGCGCGGGAAGAAGACTGCCGTCACCAGCCCGAAGATGGTGAGCGTCAGCAGGAAGAAGCCGATCCGTGGTGGTACGAAAGCCGCAAACACCCGGCCTTCGCCGCAGCTCATGATGACGCGGATGCAGAAGAAGACCAGAAACAGGTTGGGAACCAGCACCGATGCACCGCCGAGGCCCGACAGGTTGAAGGCGGCGGCCGAGCCGAAGACGGTGGAGGCGAACATGAACAGGAACGACCAGACCGGCGGCATATAGAGTGCCGCCGCGCCAAGTACCAACGTCAGCAGTCCCATGATCTGAAAGTGCATGGAAGTCGTTGTCCCGCCCGATTTAGAAAAAGACTAGCATGCTAGGAACCGGCGCGTATTTACGCCCCGGACTACTTCTTTCGGGCAGGGCTTCGGCCGAACGTGGTTCTTCACCCGGTTTTGCGCTCTGCCTATCGTTCGCGGCATGTCAAAGCTATCGAAGACTTCTCGCAGTGATGAATTGACGGGCGGCCGGCGGCCTTTGCTGCTGGCGCTCTGTGCGGCCGCTCTCGCGATGGCCGCACCGGTGCCTGTTTTTGCCGAGGATGCGGCTGTAACCGGCGATACCGGTGACGGGCTCGATCTCGACAAGATGAAGATGACCTTCGCCGACGAGTTCGACGATCTCAGCGTTTCGGCCTGGGGGCCGGGAACGCGCTGGATCGCCCATACGCCGTGGTCGGGCGATTTCGGCGGGGCGCGCTTTGCCAATCCCAAGGACGGCTTTCCTTTCACCGTCGACGACGGCGTGCTGCGCATCGAGTCCTCGAGGGACGGCAAGGGTGAGTGGCGCTCCGGCCTGCTTGCCTCCGTCGATCCGAAGGGCAATGGCTTTGCGCAGCAGTACGGATACTTCGAGACCCGAGCGCAGCTGCCGACCGGACCGGGTCTCTGGCCGGCCTTCTGGCTGATCGGCAAGGACCGCTCGAAATCGACCGCCGAGATCGACGTGATGGAATATTACGGCGACAAGCCCGACGGCTATTCCTCGACCGTGCACGTCTGGTATCGCAACGGCGACCACTATTCGAAATTCTCGCGCATCAACGCCTTCCTGAAGAACAAGCCGGGCGATTTTCATACCTATGGGGTGAAGATCGACGAGAAATACATCCGCATGTATTTCGACCGGCAGATGGTCTGGAAGACCGAGACGCGGCCGGAACACCAGCAGCCGATGTATGTGCTGCTCAACCTTGGCCTGGTCGACAATGTCACCAAGGCGAGCGCACCCGATCCATCGCATATGTATGTCGATTACGTGCATGTCTACGCGCTGCCGCAGCAGCCGTAATTTCCAGGTTTCACAAGCAATTGCGGGAGCGGCAGAGATGCCGCTCCCGGCGCATTTGCGGCCCTCCCGGGCAGGCTAATTCTTTCGGCTAGGTAGGGCACTACCGGATAGCCCCATACGTCGGCTTTTCTACACCCTCTAGCGATTTGGAGGGCCGGTTTGGCGAAGGGGTCATCCCAATGATCATCTGGCGAAATCCCGCTGAAATGGGAAGGTCGCCACACGAATGCCGCGCAGCAGAAACCCGCCAGCAGACGACAAGGGGGAAGTGCAATGACGGGCCTAGCATATCCAGGGACGATCGAGAGAAGCGATACGGTCAGCTACGACCGCGACAAGGGATTGCCGGAGATCTTTCGCGCGCATGTGCAGAAGAATCCGTCGGCCACGGCATTGGTTTTTGGCAGCGTCTCGCTGACCTATCGCGAGCTCGACGAGCTCTCCGACAAGGTGGCCGTGACGCTGGAAGAACGGGGCGTCTCGAGGGGTGACGTCGTCGGTCTTCTTCTGCCGCGCAGCCTGGAAACGATCGTCTGCATGCTGGCCGCCCTGAAGGCGGGCGCCGCCTACCTGCCGCTCGATCCGGCCTATCCGGCCGAACATCTCGATTATGTCATCCGCGAATGCGCTCCGAAGGTGATCTTCGCCGAAGCGGCGTCGATCCAGAAGCTGGCGCTGATCCCGGGCCTTCCGAGCAAGGTTTTCGATGCACGGGCGGTTATCGCTGAAGCTTCCGCATCTCCGACGGTTCGCCCGGCTGCACGGCCGACTGGCGGCGACGTCGCCTATGTGATGTTCACCTCTGGCTCGACCGGCCGTCCGAAGGGCGTCGTCGTGGCGCATCGCGGCATTGCCAATCTGGTGCAGGAGCAGGACTTCAATCCGCTCACCAGCAAGGATGTCGTGCTGCATGCGATGACGATCTCCTTCGATGCCTCGACGCTGGAAATCTGGAGCGCGCTGCTGAACGGCTGCAAGCTGGTCGGCATGCCGGATCTGAACTTCTCGATCAGCCGCCTTTGCGACCTGATCGAAGAGCACGGCGTCACCTTCCATGCCTCGACGCCCGGCCTGTTCAATCTGCTCGCCGATTTCGGCCGCGACCGGGTTCCGTCACTGCGCCATGTGCTGTTCGGCGGCGATGTCGCCTCGGTCGCCCATTCGCTGCGCTTCCTGCAGTCGCATCCGAACTGCCGCCTCACTAACGCCTACGGCCCGACCGAAGCGACGGTGCTGGTGACCGGCTATAACATCCCGGCCGATTTCAAGGGCACCGAAATGCCGATCGGCAAGGCGATCGGCAACACGCAGATCCTCATCCTCGACGATCATCTGCATGAAGTGCCTGTTGGCGAAGAGGGCCAGATCGCTCTCGCCGGCGAGGGGCTCGGCCTCGGTTACTTCAACCGGCCGGAGCTGACGCGCGAGCGCTTCGTCATGGTCGAGACCCGCGATGGTCCGGTCCGCTGCTACCTGACCGGCGATCTCGGCACGATGGATGCCGACGGCACCGTTCATTTCCACGGCCGCCGCGACCGCCAGGTGAAGGTCAACGGCAAGCGCATCGAGCTCGACGAGATCGAGACGGCGCTGCGCAACGATACACGGCTTTCGGAAGCGGCCGTCGTCTGCCAGGTGATGGGACCGGAACTGAAGCAGATGATCGCCTTCCTCTGCCCGCGCGAGGATCTGCGCGGCAGGGACCAGGAACTGACGCGCGATGTCATGGCGACGCTGCGCGGCCGCCTGCCGGCCTTCATGATCCCGAACTCGGCAATCGTCATCGATCAGATGCCGATGACCCGGGCCGGCAAGATCGATCGCTCGAAGCTTCTGGCCCCTGTTGTCGAGGCTGCGCCGAGCGCGATCGAGATTGCCGCTGACACCGGCAGCGAGGCGATGCTGACGCGGCTGTGGCGCGATGCACTGGGCAACAAGCCGGTCGATCTCGACACCAACTTCTTCGACCTCGGCGGCACTTCGCTGCAGCTGATGCAGATCCACGCCCGCATGGAGGCCGAGCTCGGCCGCCAGGTTCCGGTCGTCCAGCTCTTCAAGCATTCGACGATCCGCGAACTGTCGCGCTTCCTCGAGGGCAAACACGACAATTCGGGCCGGGACGCTGCGGCAGCCCTGCGCGCCGAACAGCAGCGCAACAATATGGCTCGGTTCCGGAGGAACACCAAATGACAGGGGATCGTGGGGGCGACGCCGGAGAAGCCTTGCCTGATGCAGGGCAGATCGCAATCGTCGGCATGTCGGGACGGTTTCCCGGAGCGAAGAACGTCGATGCGCTCTGGGACCTCGTCGCGTCCGGCGAAAACAGCTTCTACAAGTACAAGCTGGATGAGCTCGAAGACTCCTTTACCGATGAGGAGAGGGCTCTCCCGAATTTCGTCCCGGCACGCCCGGCGCTTGCCGATGTCGACATGTTCGATGCCGATTTCTTCGGGATGTTCCCGAAAGAAGCCGCGGTCACCGATCCGCAGCACCGCATCTTCCTGGAAATCTGCTGGGAAGCGCTGGAAGACGCCGCCTACGATCCTGCCAAGTATGAAGGCCTGATCGGCGTCTTCGCCGGTGCCTCGATGCCGACCTACCTGATCAACAACGTGCTCCGCGACCGCCAGACGGCCGAGGAGATGACCTCGAACTACCAGATCGGCTTCTACCAGCAGATCGTCGGATCGCTGACCGATGCGCTGGCCACCCGCGTTGCCTACAAGCTCGATCTCCAGGGGCCGGCCTTCTCGCTGCAATCGGCCTGCTCGACCTCGCTGCTTGCCGTCTCCCAGGCCTGCCAGAACCTGCTCACCTATAGCTGCGACATGGCGCTTGCCGGCGGCGTCTCCGTGACCCTGCCGCAGAAGCGCGGCTACATGTATCAGGAAGGCGGCATGGTCTCGCCGGATGGCGTCTGCCGCCCGTTCGATGCCGATGCCGCCGGAACCGTCTTTGCCAGCGGCGCCGGTGTGGTGGCGCTGAAGCGTCTCGAAGATGCGCTGCGCGACGGCGACCGCGTCTATGCCGTGATCCGCGGCTATGCGGTCAATAATGATGGATCGGAAAAGGTCGGCTTCACGGCGCCCAGCATCGCCGGTCAGGCCAATGTCATCTCGGCAGCCATCGCCAATGCCGGTATCGAGCCTGAAACCATCGGCTATATCGAGTGCCACGGCACGGCCACGCCGCTCGGTGATCCGATCGAGTTCGGCGGCCTCAGCGAGGCCTTTTCCAGCATTTCCGGCCGCCGCCGCAATGTGGCGCTGAGCTCCGTCAAGGGCACGGTCGGCCATATGGATGCGGCTGCCGGTGTCTGCGGCCTGATCAAGACGGCACTGGCGCTGAAGAATGCCAAGCTCCCGGGCATGCCGAACTACCGTTCGCCGAACCCGCGCATCGACCTTGCCAACAGCCCCTTCTACATCCTCAACGAAATGGCTGACTGGCCGGCCTCCGATACGCCGCGCCGGGCAGGTGTCAGCGCCTTCGGCGTCGGCGGCACCAATATTCACGTCGTCCTGCAGGAAGCACCCGCCGTTGCCGAAGCGTCGGCGGCCCAGGGTCCGTTCATCGTGCCGCTCTCGGCCCGCACGCCTGAGGCGCTTGCCGCGATGCGCGGCAATCTGCGTGCCCATCTCGAAAGCAAGCCGGATGTGACGCTTGCCGATGCCGCCCACACGCTGCAGACCGGCCGCCGCACCTTCGCCCACAGAAGCGCCTTCGCCGCCATGAACCGCGACGATGCGATCGAGCGGCTGAAGTCCGAGCGCTACACATCGATGACCGCCGAGGACACAGCGCCGCCGATCGCCTTCATGTTCCCGGGGCAGGGCGCGCAATATGTCGGCATGGGCGCCGCCCTCTACAGCCGCGAGCCGGAATTCACCCGCTGGATCGACCGCGGCGCCGAACTGCTGAAGATGACGCTGAATGCGGATCTGCGCGAATATATCTGCCATTCCGGCGCCGTGACGCAGACGATGATGGACGAGCAGCGCGAGACGCAGATCGCCCAGCCCTGCCTCTATCTCGTCGAGCATGCGCTGGCCCGTCTCTGGATGAGCCGCGGCGTGCGTCCCTTCGCGATGATCGGCCACAGCGTCGGCGAATTCGTTGCCGCGACGCTCGCCAATGTCATCTCCTTCGAAGACGGTCTTCGCCTGGTCGCCACCCGTGGCCGCCTGATGCAGAACCAGCCGCATGGGGCGATGGTCTCGGTGCGCTCCGATATCGAGACGGTCTCGGCGCATCTGCGCGAGGGCGTCGAGATCGCCGCCGTCAACGCGCCGAAGCTCTGCGTCATCTCCGGCACCTTCGCTGCTGTCGATGCCGCCTGTGCCTCGCTCGACAGCGCCGGTATCGCCTATAGCCGCCTGCATACGTCGCACGCCTTCCACTCGGCGATGATGGATGCGGCAGCCGATGCGCTGCGCGACGAGACCGCCCGCGTCACCTACGGCACGGCGACGCTTCCCTACATCTCCTGCGTCACCGGCGACTGGCAGACCGGCGAGCGGGGCACGTCGCCGGATTACTGGGCACGCCATTGCCGCGAAACCGTGCGCTTCGCCGCCGGTCTCGAAACGCTCTGCCGCGGCGTCAAGCCGGTGCTGATGGAGATCGGCCCCGGCCGGGCGCTCTCGACCTTCGCCTCGCAGACGCTCGCCAAGGAAAATGTCGCGACGATCATCCAGTCGCTGCCCGAGCATGACCGCGCCGATGCGGCACCGGAGACGCTCGGCGATGCCGTCGGCAAGCTCTGGATGGCCGGCTGCAACATCGACTGGTCGGCCTGGTCGCGCGGCGGCAGCAAGGTTCATCTGCCGACCTATCCCTTCCAGCGCAAGCGCCACTGGATCGACGCGCCGCCTTCGGCACGCCGCGCCGCGGCAGGCGCTGCTTCACAACCCGCTTCCGTACCCGTGGCAACCCCCGCCACCAGCATTCAAGAGCAACCTACCGGTGAGAGTAAACCAATGACCGTTGCATCCGTTGTCGATCGTGTTCCTGTCATCGAAGCTTCCCTGCTTCGGATTCTGAGCGACATTTCGGGCGAGTCGCTCAGTGCCAGCGATAGTTCCGCAACCTTCCTCGAACTCGGCTTCGATTCCCTTCTGATCGGCCAATTCGCCCAGAAGGTGGAGCGCGAATACAAGGTCAAGATCTCCTTCCGCGAGCTCTTGAGCAATATCCCCTCGATCGCCGATCTCGCCCGCCATCTCGACCGCGAGATGCCGGCCGACAAGGCGCCGGCCGCTGCCGCACCTGTCGCAACTGCCCCGGCCGCTGCTGCCGCTCCGGTCCAGGTGGTGTCGCAGCCGGTCATGCCGGTTGCCGCGCCGCGCATCAATCCGCTGCCGGCGGCTTCCGGTACGGGCCTCGAAGCTCTGATGCAGTCGCAGCTGCAGGTCATGCAGTCGCTGTTTGCTCAGCAGATGGCGCTGATGCAGGGTGGCGTCTCCGAAGCCGCGCTGATGCCGGCGCAGGTCGTCGTGCCTGCCGCTCCTGCACCGCAGCCGGTCACTGAAGCCGCGCCCGCAGCGCCTGCCGCTGTTGCAGCATCCACTGCGCCGGAAGGCGAGGGTGGTGGCGATGCTCCGCAGGCCTCGCGCCGCATGAAGCTCTACAAGCCGGGCACCAAGAGCACGGTTTCCGAGCTGTCGCCGGAAAAACGCCAGTTCATCTCGGATCTTATTGCCGCCTATGAAACCAAGACGCGCCGGTCGAAGTCCTCGACCGCCCGCTATCGCCGCCGCCTTGCCGATCCGCGCACGGCCTCCGGCTTCCGCCCGGAATGGAAGGAAATGATCTTCCCGCTGGTCTGCGACCGCTCGAAGGGCTCGCGCCTCTGGGATATCGACGGCAACGAATATATCGATCTGGTCAACGGCTTCGGCCAGACGGCCTTCGGCCATGCGCCTGATTTCGTCGTCCGCGCCGTCAAGGACCAGGCCGACGACGGCTTTGCCATCGGCCCGCAGACGCCGCTTGCCGGTGAAGTCGCCGACGCGATCGCGACGCTGACCGGCCACGAGCGCGTCACCTTCTGCAACACCGGCTCGGAAGCCGTCATGGCGGCGATGCGCCTGGCGCGCGCCGTTACCGGCCGCGACAAGATCGTGGTGTTCTCCAACGACTATCATGGCCAGTTCGACGAAGTGCTGGTCAAGGGCCGCAACCGCGCCGACAATCCGTCGGCGATCCCGATTGCTTCGGGCATCCCGACCGCTTCGGTTTCCAACATGGTCGTGCTGCGCTACGGCGCACCGGAGAGCCTCGACTATATCCGCGGTAATGCCGACGATATCGCCGCCGTGATCATCGAGCCGGTGCAGAGCCGCCATCCGGAACTGCGCCCGGTCGAGTTCGTCCGTTCGCTGCGCCAGATCGCTACCGATGCCGAATTCGCGCTGGTCTTCGACGAAGTCGTCACCGGCTTCCGCGTCGATCCGGGCGGCATGCAGGCGATCTGGGGCATCAAGGGCGACATGGCCACCTACGGCAAGGTCATCGGCGGCGGCATGCCGATCGGTGTCCTGACCGGCAATGCCCGCTTCATGGACGCCCTCGACGGCGGCCACTGGAATTATGGCGATGACTCGGTGCCGATGACGGCACCGACCTTCTTCGCCGGCACCTTCGTCCGCCATCCTCTGGTTCTTGCCGCCATGCGCGCGGTCATCGACCATATCAAGGGCGACGGTGCCATTCTTTATGATTGGGTCGCAGAACGGACCCAGGCGCTGATTGCCGAAATGAATGCCGATCTCGCCAAGCGCGGCATCAGCATGACGATCCACGGCTACAAGAGCTGGTTCATCACCGATTTCGGCGGTGAAGACCCGCTCGGCGCGCTCGTCTATCCGCATATGCGCCTGAACGGCATCCATATCCAGGAAGGCTATCCCTGCTTCCTGACGACGGCGCATGTCGAGGAAGACTTCAACGCCATCGCCGCCGCCTTCCGCAAGGCGCTCGATGCCCTGCAGGGCGTCGGTATCCTGGCTCCGGCGGAACGCAAGACCAATGGTGTCTCCAACCCTTTCAAGTCTGAGGACAAGCCGCGGCTGCACTCGGCGCCGCTGACCGAGGCGCAGAAGGAAGTCTGGCTCGCCGCCCAGGCCGGTGACGAGGCGTCCTGCGCCTTCAACGAATCCTTCCTGCTGCGGCTGGAAGGTGATTTCGACCATGCCGTCTTCCAGCAGGCCGTCGACCGTGTCGCGGCACGCCACGATGCGGTGTCCATCAAGTTCTCGCGCACCGGCGAAAACTTCGAGTTCATCCCGGACTTCCGCCTCGAAGTGCCGCTGATCGACATGTCCGGCGACAGCGATCCGGAAGCCCGCCTGCAGGAAATCCTCGACGGCGAGGCGCGCACGCCCTTCGATCTCGTCGAGGGCTATCTCGCCCGCGCCGCGATCATCAAGCTCGCTGCGGACCAGCATGTCTTCGTCTTCACCGGTCACCACATCATCTGTGACGGCTGGTCGCTGAACATCTTCGTCAACGAGCTCTCGACCGTCTATTCGGCGATCAAGGAAGGCAAGGAGGCGGAACTGCCGGCGGCCATGTCCTTCGCCACCTATGCGACGCAATATGCGCCGAATTCCGATACCGATCCGGCGACCGAAGCCTTCTGGCTCGATCAGTTCAAGACCATTCCCGAACTGCCCGAGCTGCCGCTCGACCGCCCGCGCCAGGAGCCGCGTACCTTTGCGGGCGGCACCTGCACCGGCTTCATTTCGAGCAAGCACTACAAGTCGCTGAAGAAGGCCGGTGCGAAGTCGGGAGCAACGCTGTTCTCGACGCTGCTCGCCGCCCTGCAGGTGATGGTCGCAAGGCTCTCCGGCCAGCAGGACATCGTCATCGCCATCCCGTCTGCCGGCCAGACGCTCGCCGGTGACGAGGTGCTCTTCGGCCACTGCGTCAACCTGCTGCCGCTGCGCCAGACCGTCGATGCGCATGAGAGCTTCCTGACGCATCTGAAGGCCACCCAGCAGCTGGTGTTCAAGGCCTTCGAAAACCAGGCCTATACCTACGGCACGCTGGTCAGGAAGCTCGGCGTCAAGCGCGACGCCCGCCGCCTGCCGCTGACGGAAATCCAGTTCAACCTGGAGCGTGTTGCCGGTGACGAAAGCTTCGGCGATCTGAAGGCGCAGATGGCGCCGAATGCCAAGGCCTTCTCCAACTTCGACCTGTTCTTCAACATGATCGAAGGCCGCGACAGCGTCCGCATCGACGTCGACTACAATGCCGATGTCTTCGACCGCGAAACGGTCGAGCGCTGGATCGGCCACTTCGACACGATGGTCAGCGCCCTTGCCGACGATCTGACGATGGCGATCGAACAGGTGCCGATGCTTTCAGCCGAAGAACGCTCGTGGCTGATCGGCGATCTCAACGACACGGCTTCCAGCTACGACCAGGAAGAACTCGCCGTCTCGCTCTTCGCCAAGCGCGCTGCCGAGCATCCCGATGCAACGGCCGTCCAGTACGGCGCCGAGACGATCAGCTACGGCGATCTCGAGGCCCGCTCGAACACCCTGGCGCTCGAGATCCAGATGGCGGTGCCGCAGCCCGGCCAGCGCATCGCGCTGCTCTGCGACCGCTCGATCGCCATGGTCGTCGCCCTGCTGGCGATCATGAAATCTGGCCATGCCTATGTGCCGATGGATCCCGGTCATCCGGTCGAGCGCCTCAGCCAGACCATCGATGCCGCCCGCATCGGCGCGATGATTGCCGATAGCGACGAGATGGCAGCCCTTGCCGCCGGCGTTCCGGTCATTCGCCTCGACAAGACTCGGGATGCTGCGTCGCTGACGGAGGCGGTCCTAAAAAACTTGCCTGAGGCCAGTGCGGCCGCCTATGTCATCTTCACATCGGGTTCGACCGGCGTGCCAAAAGGTGTCGAGGTTCCGCACCGGGCGCTGACCAACTTCCTCCTGTCGATGCAGCGCGAGCCGAAGTTCACGGCAGATGACAGCATCGTCGCGGTCACCACGATCTCCTTCGATATCGCCGCACTCGAACTCTACCTGCCGCTGATCTCCGGCGGCAAGGTGACCATCGCCGACCGCCAGACGGTGCAGGATGGCTTTGCGCTGGTCGACCTCGTCAACAGGAGCGGGGCAACCGTCCTGCAGGCAACGCCGACCCTCTGGCAGATGCTGGTCGAGGCCGGGCTGAAGAACCAGCCTTCGCTGAAGATGCTCTGCGGCGGCGAGCCGATGCCGAAGGACCTGGCCCGGACGCTGCTGACGATCGGCGGCGAGCTCTGGAACATGTACGGCCCGACCGAAACCACCATCTGGTCCTCGGTCGAGCAGGTCACCGATGCCGGCAAGCCGATCACCATCGGCCACCCGATCGCCAATACCCAGCTCTACATCCTCGATGAGACCAACCAGATCGCCCCGATCGGCGTGACCGGCGAGCTCTGCATCGGCGGTGACGGACTGGCGAACGGCTACTTCGACCGGCTCGATCTCACCGAGAAGGCCTTCGTTCCCGTCGCTTTCGACCAGGGCAAGCCGCACCGCCTCTACAGGACGGGCGATGTCGGCAAGCGGCTGGTGGATGGTTCGCTGCAGCTGCTCGGCCGCCGCGACCAGCAGATCAAGCTCAGAGGTTTCCGCATCGAACTCGGCGACATCGAATCCGTCGTCGCCCAGGTGCCGGGGATCGCGCAATGCGCCGTGGTTCTTGCCGAGAACGAGAAGGGCGACAAGTCGCTCGTCGCCTATGTCGTGCCGGCCGCCGGGGCAGGCGAGCCGTCGTCCGCCGAACTCGCCGCCCATGCCAAGGCCAAGCTGCCGGGCTACATGGTTCCCGCCTTCTGGGTACCTGAAACCCAGCTGCCGCAGACCGCAAACGGCAAGCTCGACCGCAAGACGCTGAAGCTGCGCGGCCTGCCGAAGCGCGAAACGCAGATCATCACCGTCAAGCCGCGGACCGACATGGAGGCCAAGCTGCTCGCCATCTGGCAGGAAGTGCTGAACCTCCCCGACGTCGGCGTCGAGGACAATCTCTACGCACTCGGCACCGACTCGCTCGCCATCTTCCGCATCGCTGCCCGCATGCTGGACGCCGGCCTGCCGCTCGAAGCCAAGCACCTGCTGCGCCATCCGTCGATCGCCGAACTTGCGGCCTTCGCCGAGGAGCAGAACACGATGAGCCAGACAGCGGCTCAGTATCACGTTCCGTCGCTGAAGGACTTCCGTAACGGCGCTCGCCGCAACGGGCTGGGGAGAGCATCATGAGCGTATTCGAAAAGACACCGTCACAGCCGGAAGACGACCAGGAGATCATCGGCGAGTTTCCCTGCACGCAGACACAGCTGCGCTGCTGGATCCTGAACCAGCTCAATCCCGGCAATCCCGGCCTGAACGTGGCGGTTCGCTGGGAGATCCGCGGAAACTTCAAGGCGGCAACGCTGGAAGCCGCCTTCCGCAAGATCATCCAGCGCCATGAGGTGCTGCGCACCCGGATCGTCGAGAAGGACGGCCGTCCCTATCAGCAGGTGGTCAAGAGCGTCGACTTCAAGATGCCGGTCATCGATCTGCGCAACATGACGCCGGAAACCCGCAAGAGCCGCGTGCCGTCGATCGGCGAGGAAACGGCGCGGGTGCCCTTCGATCTCGGCAAGGCCGGTCTGTTCCGCGTCACGCTGCTGATGATGGAAAACGATGTCGGCGTGCTCCTGATCACGGCGCATCAGAGCTGCTTCGACGGCTGGTCGATCCGTGTGCTCGGCCGCGAGCTCGGCGAGATCGCTGCCGCCATCGATGCCGGGCGCACACCCGACGTACCGGAACTGGCGCTTCAATATGGCGACTACGCGCTCTGGCAGGCCGAGTATCTGGAAAGCTACGGTTTCGAGACCGAGAGCACCTTCTGGCGCGAGAAGCTGACCGACGTGCCCTATTTCGAAGTGCAGCCGGACCGCCCGCGCGGTCCGGTCAAGACCACCAATGCCGACCTGATCTCGATCCTGCAGCCGATGGATTTCGGCGACAGGATCGATGCCGCCGCCCGCAAGGCGCGCGTCTCGCTCTACAGCTATGGTGCGGCCGTCATCAGCGCCATGCTGCACCGGTTGACGGGTGACAAGTGCGTGCTGTTCGGCTCGAATGTCGCGGGACGCGAGGATACCGATCTCGAAAACCTGATCGGCGTCTTCATCAACACGCTGGTGCTGAAATACGACATCGGCGGCGATCCGACCTTTACCGAGCATGTGCATGCGGCAAACGAGATGCTGGAAGGCGTTCTCGCCCATCAGCGCATGCCGTTCAACGAGCTGGTCGGGATGATCAATCCGCCGCGCGATCCGTCGCGCAATCCGCTGATCTCGGTCAATTTCAACCTGTCGAAGGCCTTCCTCGAAGACCGCCGCTATGGCGAGTTCGAACTGATCAGCGCGCCGTCGCAGTCGCCTGGCGTGATCTACGACCTGAGCTTCATGATGGTCGGCCGCCCGAGCGGCTGGCGCATGTCGATCGAGTACAATACCGATCTGTTCGACCGTGCGACGATCGAGACCTTCCTGCGCTACTGGAAGGAAACCTATGACGCGGTGCTTGCCGATCCGGAGGTTCACCTCTCTGCATTGACGGTGCCGCTGCGCGCCGGCTCGCCGGCGGAGGCCCGCCGTCTCGATCCTGAAAGTGTCGAGGGCGTGTTGCGCTCGCATCCGGCTGTCGGCGAAGCCGCGGTCATATCGGCCGGTGGCGAGACCGGCTCGGTTGCCTTCATCGTGCCGTCGCCGACCTGCGACGAGGCGCTCGACCAGCTGCCTGCGCTGTTGATGCGCCATCTCGAAGCGCAAGTTCCGGCGGCGAAATTGCCGAAGGAAATCAGCGTCCTGATGCGTCTTCCGAAGACGGCTGACGGTTCGGTCGATCGCTCTGCGCTCCGCCTGCCGGCGAAGGCGCCAGCCGCGCCGGTCGCTGCGGCAAAGCCTAAGAACACAGCTTCGTTGAAAGCCGATCCGGAGAAGATGGCGGCGGTTGCGGCGATCTGGAAGCAGGTGCTGAACGTGCCTTCCGTCGAGCCCGGCAGCGATTTCTTCGCGCTCGGTGGCCACTCGCTGCTGGCGCTGCGCATGCTCTCGGCGGTTCGTGAGAAATTCGAGGAGAAGCCCAATCTCGAGCTGCTCTTCCGCGAACCGACGCTGGAGCGCTTCACGGGCGCGGTGTTCGGCGTCTCCCAGGCGGCGCCCGCCAAGGCGGAACCGGTGGAAGCACCGGCCGTAGTCCCCGGCAATCCCTGGGAACTGATGACCTGCAAGCAGGGGAGCGGGGCCTCCGCGGTCTATACGCTGAACCACCCGTTCCTTTACTACAAGCTCGCTGGGGCGCTTCCCGAGAGCACGCCCGTCTACAACGTCAACATGTTCAACGCGCGTCTCGACGATGCGCTTGCCGGCAAGTCCTTCGAGGAGATCGCCGCCCTGGCGATCGAGGCGATGGAGATCCCGCCGCAGGTGACCTCGGTTGCGATCGTCGGCCTCTGTGTCAACGGCATCCTCGCCTTCGAGATCGCCCGGCAGCTGCGCGAGGCGGGCAAGGAGGTGCAGTTCACCGCGATGATCGACGCCTGGGCACCGGGTTACTTCCGGGCGCAGCCGAAGCTGACGCAGAAGCGCTGGAACATGGAGCGGCGCGTCAAGCGGTCGATCTACTTCACGCAGAAGGTGCTCAGCGGCCGCATGCGGCTGATCGATTATCTCAAGGAGTTCAACCTGACGCTTGGCCTCCTGCGCTTCTTCGGCGTCCGCAAGGGCGAGTATTCGCCCGAGGAAGTCGCCAACGAAGCCGTAACCGGCCTGCTGGTCCGCGCCTCGCGGCAATACAAGCCGGCGCAGACGCAGGATCCATCGATCGTCTTCCTGCGCAGCGAGGCTCATCACCCACGTGCTGCCAAGCTGCGCTTCGGCTGGGGGGATGCGGTCGCCAAGGATACGGCGGTCGTCAGCCTCAGCGGCTGGCATGAAGATTCGCTCGGCAGCGACGGCATCCGCGAGCTCGCCTCGGCGATCTCGAAGAAACTGGAATCCCAGAGCGCACAATGAACCGCAACCCGGTGATACGGAGCGACGACATGGAACAAGACAGACCGCTGAGGATCGGCGTTCTGGCCGGAACCAAGGATGCGCTGGAAAACTGGCAGCTGGCCATCCTCGACCGGATCAAGGCCGACAAGCGCTTCGTGCTGGAAACGGTCATCGTCCACGACCGTCCAGAGGGCGAGGCGCGGGCCTCCAGGCTGTTCCGGCTGCAATGGCAGATCGAGAACCGCCTGCTTGCCCGCCAGCCGAAATATCTGCCGGGTACCTTTCAGGCGCAGGACCAGCGCTTCGACGTGATGCACGCCATGGCCGACGAGGCGGCACGGGGCAATTATGTATCGAGACTGGCGTCGGAGCTCGGCCTCGACCTGATCGTCCGGATGACCCCGGCCAGCCTGCCGGCATCGGTGGCGAACCTTCTGCCGCTCGGTGTCTGGTCGTTCAATTTCCTGGATGAGTGCTCGGCCGATGGCAGCTGGTTCGGCTACCGCGATCTGCTGACCAAGGCGCCGGCGACCGAGTTGGTGCTTTCGGCCGATCGAGGTGCCGCCGGCAAAGTGACGATCGCCGCCTGCAGCTTCAACATCAAGATTTCAGCCGCCCGCAACACCGCCTTCATCAAGGAGCGGGCGGTGACGCTGCTGCTGCGCGAGCTGCGCAAGGCGGCGGCGGGCGAGCTTTCGACAGTGCCCGGCCGCCTGCGCAATCCGGCGCCGCCGCCGAAGCTCTCCACCGTCATGCGCTATGGCGCGGCACTCGGCCTGCATCTCTTCGAGCGCGCCGCTGCGGCCGCCGGGCGGCGCATGCATCTGCGCGCTGCCGTCTGGACGCTCTATACCGGTCACGGCAAGATCGACGACTTCGATCCGTCGCAATCGATCGAGGTGCCGCCGACCAAGGACGACATCAAGGCCGATCCGTTCCTCTTCGAGCACGAGGGCAACTGCTACCTGTTCTACGAGTCCTATTCGACCGGAGGGCACAAGGCGCATATTTCCGTCGGCCGTTTCGAGGACGACCGGCTGGTGCCCGTCGGCATCGCGCTGAATTGCGAGCATCATCTTTCCTATCCCTATGTCTTCCGGGATGGCGACGACATCTTCATGATGCCGGAGACGCATGCGACCAAGCGTGTCGAAATCTGGCGCTGCGTCGAGTTTCCGCTGAAATGGGAGCTCTATTCCACGGCGCTCGAGGGCCGCTCGGCGGCCGACAACATGCTCGTCCGGCATGGCGGCAAGTGGTGGCTGTTCAGCAATCTCTCCGACTATCACGCCTACGAGGATCACTGCAGCGAGCTCTATATCTACGAGGTCGACGGCCCCGATCTGAAGGGATTGAAGCCGCACCGGCACAATCCCGTCGTGCTCGGCAGTGTCGCGGCGCGCAATGGCGGACGGATGTTCGAGCGCGACGGTCATCTCTACCGGCCCTCGCAGCGCAATACCAACGGCATCTACGGCTATGGTCTCAACATCATGGAGATCGACGAGCTGAGCCCGGAGGCCTATCGCGAGCGCTGCGTGCGCGTCATCACGCCCGATTTCAAGACCGGGCTGCATGGCTGCCATCATTTCGATGAGGCTGGTGGGCGCTACATACTGGATGCGCGGCTGACGGCGTAAGTCTCATCGAGGCTGCGCCAGCGCAGCTCCGGCGAGCCGCCGTTAGCGAGAACCGCAAGCGCAGCAGCAAAGCCTGCCGCCGGCGCCAGGTTGAAGAGCTTCCAGTTTTCCGGACCTGAGGGATCTGAGTCCAGCCGCTTGAGGAGAGGGGCGGGTTCCGTTCCGATCGAGACGTCGAAGGATTGCAGCGGCAGGGATAGCCCTTCGCCATGCGCCTTGACGAAAGCCTCCTTGCGCGTCCAGCAGCGGAAGAAGCCGTCGAGATATTCGGCTTGCGGGAGGATCGAGAGGTCGCGGCGTTCGGCATCCGAGAAGAAATAGCCGGCGACATCTTCCTTCAGCGGCGCCACCCGTTCGATATCCGCCCCGATCGTATAGCGGTCCGAAACCGCCAGCAGCGCCAGGCCGGCGCTGTGACTGAGGTTGAAGTGGAGCGCGGCGCCATGGCCCTCGTCCAGGGAAGGCTTGCCGTATTCGTTATAGGTGAAGCTGACTTCGCCGGGATCGATGCCGAGATAGCTTGCGAGGATTTCCCGCATGCGGCCGCGGCCGGCGATGTAGCGGTTGCGGTCGGCATCGAAGACGAAGCTGGCGGCTCGCGCCCGCTCGTCTTCGCCGAGATGTGGTTCAAGGCTTCGCAGCTGATGCAGCGGCGGCTCGATATCGAACAGCCAGAGGTCGATGATACTGTCGCTGCCGCCCGCGTCAGGTCGCATAGGCGAGCTGTCCGCCGGCCGGGCGCTGCTGCACCATGCGCTTGGCAAGATGTGCCATCAGCATCAGCGGATAGTTTTCGCCGAGGCTGATGCGGCAGGTGCGCCGCAGGATATCCAGCGACTGGGTGCAGGTGTCGCCGCCGTAATCGACGGCCTTGTCGGCCCAGTTATAAGGGTTCATGGCCGGGTGGGCGGTGCGCTTCTGCAGGATCGGCTGCCAGTTGGTGAAGACGTGGCGGCTGGAATCGTAGAGGCGGTAGACGCCGCGCTTGTGCTCGGCGGCGAAGCGCTTGGCATCGTCCTCGGTGTCGAAGATCACATGCAGGCCGGCGGCGGCGGCGATGTCATTATGCGGGCCGACGCGCATGACATCGCTATGCGAGAGGATCTCGGCCATCACGTCGTAGCGGCGGCGCATCTTGGCGATCATCGGGTCGAGCTTGCTCAGCTGGACGTTCAGCATCGCGCCCTGGATCTGGTTGGCCTTGAAGTTGACGCCGAGGATCGGCGGTTCCTTGATGAATTCGAGGTGGCCGCGGAAGAGCGCGCCGATATCGTGGAACATGCGGGCGCGGGCAAAGAGCGTGTGGTCGCCGGTCGCCAGCGCCCCGCCTTCGCCGATGTTGATGTTCTTGAACTGGTTGAAACTATAGGCCGAGGCATGGCCGAAGGAGCCGGTGCGCTTGCCCTTGTAGGTCAGGCCGACGGCCTGGCAGGCATCCTCGATGACGATGAGGTTATGCTCCTTGGCGATGCGCATGATGGCATCCATGTCGCAGACCATGTTCGACATGTGCACCGGGATGATCGCCTTTGTGCGCGGGGTGATCTTGCGCAGGATATCGGCCGGATCCATCGTCAGCGTGTGATCGATATCGACGAGCACGGGAACGGCGCCGGCGGCGAGCGGTGCGGCTGCCGTGGCGATCCAGGTATAGGCGGGAACCAGCACTTCGTCCCCCGGGCCGATGCCGGCGGCGGCGACGGCCGAGATCAGCGCTGCCGTGCCGTTGCACATGGTCAGCGCATGGGCGACGCCGAATTTCTCGCAGAAATCCGTTTCGAAGCGCTTCAGAGGCCCTCCGGTGTCATCGCTGTAGCGGGCAAGCTTTCCGGACAGCATTACCGGCGCAAGCGCCAGCCATTCACGAACTCCGACACGGGCCATTGGTCAAGTCTCCTGCGCTCCCAATCCGCGGCGCTCCTGCCGCGCGACGTCGAACCTTAAAACGGAGCGCCGGGGCGTTCAGCATATCCTTCCGGCTTAGGTGAGGGCGGTGTGGGGTGGCGGACTATCCGAAGTCGGTAGGCGATCTAATCGGCTGGACCTCATTGGACGATTTAGCCGCGTTTGCAGTCTTGCTATCAAGGAAGGCAAGATATTGAAGGGGAAAAGGCTTTGAGCATTCTCGACCTCAGATCCATGCCTGTCCACACGCTGCTGCAGGCGGATGTCGCAATCATCGGCGCCGGGCCGGCAGGGCTGACCATCGCGCGCGAACTGTCGCGCAAGGCCGATGTCCTGGTGCTCGACAGCGGCGGCCTTTCCTACGAGCCGGGGCCGCAGGTGCTGAACGCGGTTGAGAATACCGGCGAGCCTTCCGGTGA
Organism: Rhizobium sp. 21-4511-3d; assembly: GCF_053522545.1. NCBI lineage: Bacteria > Pseudomonadati > Pseudomonadota > Alphaproteobacteria > Hyphomicrobiales > Rhizobiaceae > Rhizobium > Rhizobium sp. 21-4511-3d. Next base: position 32,921 of record NZ_JBNWCF010000027.1, read on the forward strand.
GCGGCGGGCACCTGAGGGACGCGGCTATAATGGCAGCCTTTCCTGGCTGAACGACATCCCGGCCTTCGAGCTGCGCAACCGCATGCTCGGCGGCAGCACCCATACGTGGGTCGGCAAATGCGCGGCTTTCGACGAGATGGATTTCGCGCTCAGGCCCTGGCTCAGGCTCTCCGGCTGGCCGTTCGAGCGCAGTGAGCTGATGCCGCATCTCGACCGTGCCGCCGAGCTCCTCAATCTCGGCCCGAACGTCTATGACGCGGGGCTGCATGCGCTGCTCAGGACCGCGCCCGAGAAGCTCAATTTCGACGACAGGACGCTGCGCTATTTTTTCTGGCAGTTCAGCCATGAGCGGCAGAAGCGCGGCGAGCCGATGCGCTTTGCCAATGTGGCGCGCAGCCTGGCGCTATCAGGCACGAAGTTCCTCACCAATGCCAATGTGACGGAGATCCGCGCCGAGCAGCGCGGGCATCATTCGCTCTCGGTTGCCAGCCCCGAGGGCAATATGGCGACGGTCAGGACGAAGATGGTGGTGCTCTGCTGCGGCGGCGTCGAGAATGCCCGACTGCTGCTCGCCTCCAACTCGATGTCCTCAGCCGGTCTCGGCAATGCGCGCGGTACGGTCGGGCGCTATCTCGCCGATCATCCGCGCACCACGCTGATGCGATTCCGCAAGAGCAGCGATATCGATGCCGTCGCCCGGCACTTCAATTTCTACGGTCTGAAGCATGACGGAGCGCCGCATTTCTATCTGCGCGGCTTGTCGCTCAGCCCGATGATCCAGGCGCGCGAGGGGCTGACCAATTGCGCTGCCTATCCGGTGCAGATCCATGCGGCCGACGATCCCTGGGCGGCGCTGAAGCGTCTGGCGAAGGGCGGGGGCAAGCGCGCGATCAGCGATCTCATGACGGTGCTCGGTTCACCGGGCATGCTGACCTCCGGCGCCTATCAGCGCCTCGTCAAGCTGCGTGGCCTGCCGCATCGCTCGGCCGAGCTGCGCTTCGACGTGATGGCCGAGCAGCAGTTGGATCCGGAGAGCCGGGTGACGCTGTCGGAGAAACTCGACCGCTTCGGCAAGCCGATCGCCCGCGTCAACTGGAAGATCGGCGAGACGGAGATCGAAAGCATCGCAAGGCTGGCGCAGACGATGTCGGCCGAGTTCCGCCGCCTCGGTCTGCCGGAGCCGGAGCTCGCAGACTGGATCGCCGCCGGCGACCCGTCGGCTGCTGCCTTCATGGACATGGCGCACCCCTCCTGCACGACGCGCATGGGCAGCGATCCCGCGACCAGCGTCGTTGATGGCAATTCGATGGTTCATGGGGTCGAGGGGCTCTATGTGGCCGGAAGCTCGGTCTTCCCGACAGCCGGGCATGCGAACCCGACGCTGATGCTGGTGGCGCTGTCGATGCGGCTTGCCGACCACCTGCAGGAGCGTCTCGCCGAAGAGCGGCGTCCGCTGCCGGGCTCGCAGCCCTCGCGGCAGGTGAGCTAAAAAAGCACCCGCCATCTTGCGATGGCGGGCTCAGTTCTCACCACTTACTCAGTCAAATCTTGCGGAAGTAGAAGCCGGCGCTTTCGGTCCTGCCGAGTTCGGGATGGGTGTCGATCCGTGTCGAGAGCGAGGGGATCGCCCAGCGGTCGACGAGCTCGTATCCGAGACCGGTGACGTGCTGCAGGAATTCGGCTTCGTTGCGGATCTGGTAGGGCACCCTGGCGCGGCCGATCTGTTCCAGCGTGACGACGGTCGGTCCCTTGCGCAGGGCGACCTTGTTCAGAAGGATATGTTTCGGCGCTTCCGGCATTTCGCCGATCAGCTTGCCGAGCGGCACGTCGAGATACTGCATCAGGCCCGAACCGAGGAAGAGCGGCGTCGGTCCGGCATCGGCCATCCTGTCGACGAAGGAGAGCCGGGTCAGCTGGTCCTTGTCGGCGAGCTTCTGGCCGGCGCGGACGATGGCCGGCAGGTCGTAGACCACCCAGCGGAAATTCTCGCCGAGCGGCAGATGCGAGCGGAAGGCGCGATATTTGGTGCCCATGTGACCGCCGGCATCGACGAGGCTGCCGGTCTCGCGCACGAGGTCGCGCATCCAGAAGAGGACGGGATAATCCCAGGCGGCAAGGCGGCACATCTGCTCGAAGGCGACGGGCGCGATCTCATCGTGATCGTAGCCCGCAAGGGCGCCGTTTTTGGCTGCGGCAAGCGCTTCCTGATAGCTTGAATAGGCGCCGGTGAAGCGGCGCGGGATGGGAAGAAAATAGCGCAGGCGCCCGCTCAGGGCCTGCAGTGGTACCACGAATTTCTCAGCACGCCGTCTTGCGTCACGCAAAGTCGATGTGCGGCCTTTCAGCGTTACAGTCGTCATCGGCTTTCCCCCGGTGTTGATGAATGGGCATTAGCTTTTCGGATGGTCTTTCACCTCCCAGATCGGAACGACGCCGCCATGGATACGATGCATCACCCCCAGTGCTGCAAAGTATGTGACGGCGCCCGAGAGCACCTGAAAAGCGATCATCTCGATGCGGGTCATCGCCGTTGCTTCGCCGATATAGCCGAAGGCATAGACGATGGCCGACATCGCAAGGATCGCGACGAATACGTAGCCGCAATCGCTGAACACGCGCTTCCAGTCGAGGCCGCCGTAGCGGCCCTGCAGATGCGTGGAAATCTTCAGGCTGATGAGAGCCGCGACGCATTGGCCGAAGGCGGCGGCCTCGACGCCGAAGGGCGCTGCGGCGACGATCAGGCCGATGGCGACGACGCCGTTCAGCAGCATCAGCCGCGGCATGCGGGCAATGTTTCCGGTGATCGACAGCAGCGGCTCGGTGACATAGCCCGGGATCAGCAGAACCTGCTTGATCGCGAGGATCGAGACGAGGGCTGCCGTCGGCGCCCAGGCATCGCCGAGCGCGATATCGACGAGGGCGGGCGAGACCAGCGCCAGGCCGATATAGACAGGGGCGGAGACGATCATCAGCGCCGTCATGAAATGCGTGGCGGTCCGGCCGAGTTCCTCGAAGCGCAGGGCGTCGTTCTGCTGGTTGCGGATCTTGCGGAAGGCGGTCCAGGCGAGCATGCGCGCCGGTTCGCCGAGCAGCTCCGATATGGCGCCGACGATGCGTTCGGCGGCGCGGTAGTAACCGGCTTCCGCGAGGCCGAGGAAGCTGCCGAGCGCCAGCGTGCCGGAATAGGAGCGCAGATAGAAGATGATGCGGTTCGACAGGATGTGGCGCGAGAACTCGAGAATTTCCAACAGGAAGGCGCGGGTCAGGTGGACGCGTGGATACCAGCGCACGACGATCTGCGATCCGATCAGGCAGGCGGTCTGCATCACCAGGCGGCCGACGATCAGCGAGGCGACATGGAAGCCGACATGTAGGCCGGCGATGGTGACGGCGAGGCCGAGACATTCGGCGATGATGCGGATGATCGACTGCTGCTTCAGCTGGCCGCGATTGACGAGCAGCCCGTCATAGACGACCGAAAGCGAGGAGGGCAGGAACCAGCAGCTATAGAGCGCGATCAGCACGCCGAGCCAGGGATCGCCCCAATAATGCAGGATGATCGACAGCGCGAAGCCGACGCCGGTGCAGAGCAGGCCGGAGATGACGGCAATCGTGCCGATCTGGTCGAGCTCGTCGCCGGTGCAATGCGACTTCATCACATATTCGCCCCAGCCGCCCTCGGCACAGAGCACGAGAAGGATGGCGATGGCCGAACTATAGGCATAGAAGCCGAATTGCGCCGATTCCAGAACGCGGGCGGCGATCAGGAAGGCGAGCAGCTGTGCGACCTGCGAGACGATCTTTGCCGTCAGCGTCCACAGACCGGCACCAACAAAGGCGGGCATCTTGATCCGCTTTGATTTTCCGGGCTTTTCCGGCCGGTTGTTGCTGTCTTCCTCCCCGATCATCTCAGCAAACCTCGGCAGAAATTGAACCAGGAGGCGGCTGCGGTGTTATTAGGGAAAGCTTGGATGACATGCCACGGCGGCTGCCAACGCGGAAACAATCGTTGGACAAGGCTGGCGCGGTATGCGATTTCCGGCAGGACGGAGAGCTTGTACTGAGTCGGCTGCCGAGACGGTAGGGAGACAATGTCATGGTCACAGAGTCAAAGGCGGCACGAAATTCTGCATATGCGCGGAACGCAGCCAGCTTCGGTGATCTGTCCGAAAATGCCGCTTCCGGGCACCAGGCGCCGGATACCCGGCCGTCGTTCCTGAAATACAAACTCCGTTGGGGCTTGGCGCTTTTCTGCCTCGCCTTCTGGGTCGTTCTCGCCGCCATTTTCATTTGGTGAGCCGCTCTTTCTCGTTCTGAGCGAAAAACACGACACCCACCGTCTTCCAGAGAATGCCGATATCCGTGGTGAAGGAACAGGTGCGATAGTAGTCGAGATCGTACTGGACGCGTTCCTCGTATGACGTGTCCTGACGGCGGTTGACCTGCCACATGCCGGTAAGCCCCGGCGTCATCGACAGGTAGACATGTGCATTGGCGCCGTAGCGCTCGATTTCCTCGGCGATGATCGGGCGCGGGCCGACAAGGCTCATCTCGCCGCGCAGCACGTTGATCAGCTGCGGCAGCTCGTCGGCGCTGGTCATGCGCAGAAGCTTGCCGAGCCAATGGACACGCGGGTCGTTCATCAGCTTCTGGGTTTCCTGCCACTCGGCGCGGCGCACCGGATCGGTCGCCAGGATTTCGGCCAGCCGCTCGGCGGCATCGGTGCGCATGGAGCGGAATTTCAGGCAGCGGAACGGGCGACCATAGCGGCCGACGCGGGTATGGCTGAAGGAAATCGGGCGGCCGTCGACGATGAGCAATGCGATGACGATCAGGATCAGGGCAGGCGCGAGAAACAGCAAGCCGCCACCGGCGAGCAGGATGTCGAGCGTGCGCTTCAGCCGGTAGCCGGCAGCAACGACGCGGGTCTCCGGCGTGGCCTGATCGCCGCGGGCAAAGCCGTCGAAAGCAGATAACATGTCAAACCCCATTTACCCTTGAACCCATCGTGAGGTTGCCAGCGCATCCAGCCATTTACAATTCATCCAGAGGGTAGTCGGCTAGTCAGATAGAGGTAAGCCGGAGCGTCCAATCGTTGCCTTGCCGGGCCGAATTACCCAGCAAGTGCAGCTTGTTGACCGGGGTGGGCGCGTTCGAGGATTTCGTCGTAGAGCTCGAAAAGCGCTTCCGCCCAGGAGAGCGAGGTATGCGCCATGCTGCTGCGCTGGCGCAGGCAATTCTCGCTCATTGCGCGAACCATCTCGTCGTCGCCGGCAAGCCTGGTCATGGCGGCGGCCAGCGCCGCTATATTGCCGTTCTCGAAGGGCAGGCCACAGCCGAGCTCGGCGATCTCGCGGGCAAGCAGGGCCGCCTGCGGAATGATCACCGGAATGCCGCTAGCGACCGCTTCGACGGCTGCGAGGCCGAAAGGCTCCGGCACGCGCGAGGAGATGACGATGCAGCGCGCGGCGGTGACGAGTGCGGCGATCTCGTCCTTGTTCTTCCAGCCATGCAGGACGATTTCGGGATAATCGCGCTCGAGGACGGCGCGCCCGGCGCCGTCGCCGATGACATGCAGCGGAACATTGGCAAGCCGCGCCGCCTTGGCGGCATCCTCGAAACCCTTTTCTGGTTCCAGTCTTCCGATGAAGAAGAACGGCTTGTTGGCGGCCGGGCTCGGCGGCGCCTGCAGGAAGGGCTCCACCGGATTGCGGATGGTGCGGATATATTCGGCATTGATGCCGGCGCGGGTGAAATATTCATGCATGTGCTGGTGCACGATGACGATATTGGCGGGCGTATAGCGCGTCGGAAAGAAGTGCTCGCGGATCAGATGGCGCGTCGAGCGCCAGACCTTTTCGTGATAGCCGCGCTTGTCGCATTGCGTCGTCAGGCAGCGCGCCGACATCGGCGTCAGATTGCAGACCCGGTGGCTCTGGTAATTGGCATAGCCGCCATTCGGGCAGGAGAGGAAATAGTCGTGCGCATGCAGGACGACGCGGGACCGGACGCGCCACAGCGCCCGGAAGATCGACGGCGACAGGATCTTCGACCAGCCATGGACATGATAGATGGTGCCGGGCGAATCCGTGCGGGCGATGACGGTGCGCAGGCTGTCATAGGCGGCCTGATTGTAGAGGCCGCCGATCGTTGCGGTCAGCTTGCCCTGGTTGACCAGCGGCTGGCCGCCGACGCCGACCATCTCGGCGGTGCCGATGCCCGCTCCAATGGTGTCGCCGGCGAAATAGGTCACCGGAATGCCGCGTTCGCGGATCAGCTCGGCGGAGAGAACGGCGAGGTTGGATGCGCCGCCAACCCGCTCTGAACGATCGTTGATGATGACGACGCGATCGGGCTGGTGGTGTCGCATCCGGTCAATCCATACTCTCGATACGCCGCGGGGTGAGCCTGCCGCGCACCAGGTCGAAGAGCGCGATCATGTTGCCCTTCAGGCGGCCGCGGCGGTCGACCCAGGGTTCCGGACGCAGGCACTTGGCGACGTTGGCGGCGAGATTGCGGCCGATCTGGGCGGCGCCGTAGCGGGTGCCCATCGTCTGCTTGCGCATCAGGTAGATCGGGTTGGCGATCTGCGAGTAGCCGAGTTTCATACCGGCGGTGCGGGCGACCTTGACGCCGAGATGCACGCCCTCGAGGCAATCGGCCGAGACGACGCCGCCATATTCGGCGATGCGGCGGCTGAAATCGACATCCTCGAGCCAGCCGTAAGCCGGCAGGTTCTCGTCGAAGCGGATCTGGCCGGCGCTGACGGCCGACATGCGGATCGCCATGTTGCAGCCATAGGCATTATAGATCGGGCTGATGGTCATCGGCAGGTTGGACGCCTGGCGGGCGCGATCGCTGACGAGCTTAAGGCCGTCATGAACCGAGATGCCGGGGCCGATGATGCCGTCTGCCAGGACCTTGCCGGTGCACATGGCGACATCGGGGTTGGTCTGGAAGATCGATTCCAGCCGCTCGACATAATTCGGCACCATGATGAAATCGTCGTCGAGGAAGAGGATGACGTCGGCATCGTCGGCATTGGCGACGATCTCGTTGCGCTGGCGGCAGAGGCCGCGCTCGGAAATGATGATCCGGACGGGGCAGGCAAGCGAGGCGAGCGACACCTGATCGATATCGCTGGTCGAGGTGACGCAGACGATGACTTCATCGGGCTGGCGCGTCTGCTTGGAGATCTGCGGCAGGATCGCCGATAAGATGTCGCGGCGGCCGGAGCTGGCGATGCCGATCGTCATCTTCAGCGGCGAGGTCGTGGCGCGGCTGATGATGGCAGGCACCGACGAGACGGTGCGGCTCGGCGCCGATGGCGGTGCCGGCTTCAGCAAGCGGTGGCGGCCGGTCACCGGCTTGGTCTTTTCCGGTCCGAGCTGTGTCGTCACGATGCCGAGCAGGTTGATGCGGCTGGTGGCGAATTCGGCGAGTGCATTCTGGATACGCTCGGCGGTCATCGGATTGCCGTTGCCGAGCACCAGCAGAACGCCGTCCATGAAGCTGCAGATCTGGCGCGTATCGGCCGAACCCTCGAAGGGCGACATGTCGACGATGACGATCTTGAACTTGCGGCGCAGCGCCTCGATTTCCTGGCGCAGCGCCATCAGGTGGCCGAAGCGCTGGTGTGGACCGGCGGTGCGCAGGATATCGGGGACGATGACGGTCGACAGCGCGCCTTCGCCATCCGTTACCGGTTCGGCCTCGGTATTGGGGCGATTGCCCTTGCGCGGCGCGGCGTAGTCGGGGCCGAGCACCTTGAGCCCAAAAGACTGGCCGCTATCGGCGGCGATCGCGCTCAGCCGGGCGCTGATGAAATCGGCATCGACGAGAACGACGTTGCTGCCTTCATGCTTGTAGACCTGAGCAAGGTTGACGGCGAGCGTCGTCTTGCCGGTGTTCGGGGCGATCGAGGTGATGCCGATGACCGTCGAGTTGTTGGAACGGAAGGCGGCGTCGATCGATCCGCGAATGCTGCGCAACGCCTCGGTGAAGCGCGAGTAGGGCGCGTCGAGGACGCGGCGATAGGCGACGTCGATCGCGACAGGCGAGACGGCAGCGGCAAGATCGCCCTCGCGGGAGATCAGCGGGATGGTGCCAAGCGAATTGATGCCGAGCTCGTTGCGCAGGCGACCGACGACATTGAGGCGGCGGCGGTAGCCATCGCTGAACAGCGCCATGCCGAGGCCGCCGGCGAGACCGAGCATGCCGGTCAGCGGAATGATCAGGCTTGGCTTCGGCCAGTTCTTGGAAAGCGGTGCGGTTGCGGCCGTGACGATACGGGCGTTGCCGATCGGGAAGGACTGGCGCTGGATGGCGCCCGTCACCTGCTGCAGGATGGTTTCATAAATCCGGCGGTAGGTGGTCGCCTGGCTTTCCATTTCGGTCAGTTCGACGCGGGCGAGGTTCTTGTCGGTCCCGGCGGCGGTCAGCGTATCCAGCTGGTTCTTCAACAGCTGCTCGCGGCCCTTGGCAACTTCGAGATTGGTCGCATAGAGCGACTGGATACGCGAATATTCGTCGTCGATCGCCTTTTTGAGACCGGCGACCTCGTCCTGCGCGGCGACGACGGCGGGATTGCCGGCGTCGTAGCGGCTCATCAGGTTGTTGAGCTTCGACACCGAGATGCTCAGGTCTTCCTGGAGCTTCTGGATGCGCGGATTGTTGACCGCTTCCTGCACCGTCGTATCCGGCGCCTCGCCGCTCTTCAGGCGGGAGATGGCGTCGTATTTGGCGGCTTCGGCCGCCGTCTGGGTGCGGGCGGCGAGTTCCTGGGTGCTGATTTCGGAGAGCTGCTGCTGGTCGAGCGAGGAGGTGGCGTTGATCTCCATGATGCCGTTCTTGGCGCGGAATTCTTCGGCCTGCATGGCGGTCTCGCGGGCCTTGCGGCCGACCTCGATCAGGCGGCTTTCCAGCCACTTGGCGCCGCTCTGTGCGGCGGCGGCGCGCTCGGCGAGGCCGGAGCGGATATAGGCATCGGCGATGGCATTGGCGACGCGGGCGGCCTTTTCAGGGTCGGTCGAGCTGTAGCCGATTTCGAGAATGTAGGACTGGCCGACGCGGGTGACGGTGACACGCGACAGGAAGGACGCCATGGTCCGGCGCATCAGCGCTTCCTCGGGCGTCTCGGTGGCTGATTCCGTTGCGGCCTCGGGCTTGCGGAAGCCGTGGATGATCTCCTTGATGCCCTGTGTGATCGCGCCGCGCCAGGAGGTGCCGCCGATGATTTCAGGGTCGTGGTCGAGTTTCAGCTTGGCGATGACGTCGCGGGCGATCGATTCCGACTTGACGATTTCCACCTGGCTGGCGATTTCGGCGGCTTCGATGATGATCGTGCCGCTGAAGGCGTCCTGCGAGGCGATGCGGCCCTGTTCCGGGTCCATGACGAGGCGGGTCGTTGCCGAGAACATCGGCTCGGTGCTGAAGATATAGAGCCCGCCGGCGACAACGCCGATCGCGGTGCAGATCGCCAGGCGGGAGGCATGGCGTTTCAGGAACCGCCAGATATCGCGGAAGGAAATATATTCGCGCTGCGCCTCATCGAAACCATGATGGTTGCCGGGAACGATTTTGCCGATCTCTTGAATGACCATGTCTATCCTCGCTGAGCTCCCTAAGGCGTTTGTTTTTGTTCAGGCTCGAGGGCGGAAACGACCGTCCCCTGGAGGCTGGATGACACGTTGTAGCGAACGTCCAGAACGTCGCCGGGCTGGAGTTCTTCGGTTTCGGCGACTTCGCTCGTCGTCGGAATGTCGGCCGCGCTGCGCGTCAGCCAGAATTCCAGCGGCTGCAGGTCGACGGCTTTCAGGCTCTGGTAGCGGGAGACGGATGCACCGGCGATCTGCAGCAGCTGCAGCGTCGTGGTGCGTTTCAGCTTGGTATCTTCGATATCGGCTTCGGTCGCCTGCAGCTCCTGGCCGGCTTCGGTGGTGCGCTGGCTCTTCAGGGTTTCGGCATCGCGCTTGGTTTCGCTGAGCTTCTGCTTGGCCTGCATCGAGGCGACGACGAGGTCGAGCTTGCTGCCCTGCATTTCGGCGACCGTGCGCTCCAGCGAGGTCTTACGCGAGGTCGTCAGGATCTTGGTGTCGACGAGCTTGGAAATGTCGGTCAGTTCGTCCTGGGCGATGGTGACCTGGCGGTCCTGCGTCGCCATCTTCTCGTCGAGCACGCTGATTTCGCTGGTCAGCAGCGTTTCGAGCTCGCTTGCCGATTGCAGCGCCCGGTTCAACGCATCGGCGCGGGCGGTAAACAGAGCCGTCTCGCTCTGGATGATCTGGCCGATGATCGGATCCTGGCCGGCTGCGGCGATCTCCGGCGGGAATTCGATGGCGTCCTTGCCGGAGAATTCGGCCATCAGGCGGGCGCGCTTGGCCATCTGCTGCTTCAGCTGCAGTTCCAGGCGGCCGAGATCGCCGGCATAACGGATCTGCTCTGCATCGGAATATTCGCCCTGCGGGCTGCTGCGGCGTTCCTTGCCGCCGGCGAGCGCCATTGCCTGCTTGACGGTGAGGCCCGGGCGGAACTCGAATTCGCCGGCGCGCTCCACTGAGCCGCTGACATAGATCATCGGATATTTGACCACTTCGACCGAGGCGGTCGGCGCGGTGGCAAGGCCGGTGATGCGCTTCAGGTTGGTGCCGATCAGCTGCGAGATCTCGTCGACGGTCTTGTCCTCGACATTCAGCTGGCCGATCATCGGGATGAAGATGTTGCCGGCCGGCGTGACGGTGAACTCGCCGTTCAGCGCCGTCCATTCCTTGTAGTCGCCGGTGGCCGCGACCCATTCGACGACGCTGACCTTGAGGTGGGTTTCCGGGCGGACCTGGTAAGCAGCGCCGGCGAGCGCTGCCGCCGGCATTGCTGCGGAACACAGTAGCAGGGTGGCGCCCACAACCCTCGCGGACAAGGTTCCGCGCCCCTTTGCGCCTATCGTCATGTTACGGCCTCACGGTTCGCATGGCCTGGCGGACGGCCGCCGGGCATAGTGTCAGGGATGATCAGACGAAACGGTGGCGAGTAAAATCCCCTGGAGGCGGTAGGTGCAGTTAGTCCTTTTGGCCGCAGGCGGTAGCTCGCGCGCACATGAGGGCGTGCGTGATGAGACCAGTGATGATCATTTCGGCTTATCGGGATGGGGAGGGGCTGGTTCAGCCTTGGAGGCGGCGCGGGCAGGGGCCGCGCCAGCCACTCTCCTTGCGTGGCAACGAAACCGGGCTCGCTCCGTGTTCCGAAGCGAGCCCTTCCGCAAGGAGCCAGGTCGCGGGATGTAGTCCGCGAGTATTAGCTGCCGCATTTGGAATTGGTTCTACTCGCTACTGTCCCCGATCCCATCAGCAGGATGCCATATCAGCGAGCGAAATCAATTAATCCCTTTGGGCTAAGGCAAAACCGCCACAGCGGCCGATGAATCGGCGCTGCGAGCGGTGGTTCGGAGGGTTCAGCTGCCCTTGGTGGCGGCGACCGTATCGGCCTTGGCTTCGGAGGAGGGTTTGGCCCCTGCGGGCGCATAGCCACCGCCGATGGCGACGTTGAGCGAGACATAGTCCTTGGCCATCTGCTGGACGGCAGCAGCCAGGCTTGCCTGGGCGGTCGAGACGTTGCGCTGCGAGTCGAGAACGTCGAGCAGCGAGGAGGCGCCGTCCTTGTAGCTGGCGGTCGACAGTTCCAGCGATTCCTGGGTCGTCTTGACCTGGGCACGCAGGGCTTCCACCGTCTGGGCATCGCGGCGAACGGCAGACAGCGCATTCTCGACCTGCTCGACGGCGCTCAGAACAGCCGACTTCCAGGCGAGATAGGCAGCCTTGGCGTCCGACTTGGTGATATCGACATTGGCGCGCAGACGGCCGCCGTCGAAGATCGGCAGGTTCAGCGTCGGGCCGAAGGACCAGGTGGTCAGGCCGCCATTGCCGCCAACCGGGCGG
>NZ_JBNWCF010000028.1:0-17302 GCF_053522545.1 Rhizobium sp. 21-4511-3d
ATCGCTGGAACTGTCGACCGCCAGCTACAAGGACGGCGCCTCCTCGCTGCTCGACGTTCTCGACTCGCAGCGCAACGTCTCGACCGCCCAGGCAAGCCTTGCTGCTGCTGTCCAGCAGATGGCCAAGGACTATGTCTCGCTCAACGTCGCCATCGGCGGTGGCTATGCGCCTGATGGTGCAAAGCCGGCTGCTGTAGCAAAGGTTGAGACCGTTTCGGTCAAGAAGAAGTAACGGTCGCTCCAAACGATCCGAGAAAAGCCCCGCTTTCGCGGGGCTTTTTTTATGTTCGCAACCTCTAATCCAGTGCGGAAAACCCGCATTGCGCTAAGATTCGATTCGACAACGCCACATGCTTCCTGTACACGCTGATTAAACGATTAATCAAACCGCACGGCAAACCATGGCTTCGTCACGCCCGGGACCGAATTTGAGCAGGATCGCGACGGCGCTCGGCGTCTCCGTAGCGACCGTTTCGAATGCCTTGTCGGGCAAGGGCCGCGTTTCCGAACAGCTGGCGGAAAAGATCCGCGAACATGCCGCCGAGCTCGGCTATATCCCGAGCCAGGCGGGCCGCGCCCTGCGCACCGGCCGCAGCGGTGTCCTTGGCCTCGTGCTGCCCGATATCGCCAACCCGCTCTTTCCGAAGATCGCCCAGGCCATCGAATTTGCGGCAAAGTCCGCCGATTACGGCGTGCTGATCGCCGACTCCCGCGGCGACGTGACGGCGCAGACCGAAGCCATCAACCGGCTGATCGAGCGCGGCGTCGACGGCATGGTCGTGGTGCCGCGCCGCGCCACACGCATCTCCGCCTCCAGCTGCCCGGTCGCCGTCATCGACACGGCCTCCACCCCCGGCAATACCGTCGCCGCCGACCACTGGCAGGGCGGCCAGCAGATCGCCGCCCATCTCGCGAGCCTCGGCCACAAGCGCGTGCTCATCATCGGCAACAATCCGGAATCGAACGTCCAGAACGACCGCGCCGGCGGCATCCGCTCGGGCCTGACCGCAGGGATGAGCTCGGAAACGCTGTGGATCGAGAAGCTCGAGCAGACATCGGGAAGCGGCTGCCGGCTCGGCCTCGCCAAGAAGGCCGCCGAGGGCTTCACCGCCTTCGCCGCGCTCTCCGACCTTCAGGCGCTGCGCGCACTGACCGAGCTGCAACAGGACGGCATCAATGTTCCCACCGATGTCAGCGTCACCGGCTTCGACGACCTCATCTGGTCGCCGGTTGTCACCCCGGCGCTGACCACTGCGCGCATGGACATGGACCGGATCGCCGAGATCGCCATTTCAGCGCTGCTGAAGGTGATCATGGAAAGCGGCACCCGCGAGGGGATCATCGTGACTGCGGAAACCGATCGCGTGCCCATGCAATTGATCGTCCGTCAATCCTCCGGGCCTGTGAGCCCGGCAAAACAAAACCTGACAGATGGAGAACTCCTGACATGAAGACCCTCATCGCATCGGTAGCGCTGCTGGCGCTCTCCCCGCTCGCCGCCTCGGCGCAGGAACGTACGCTGACGATCTCCGTCTATGCCTTCGCTCAGGACGACTTCAAGACGATCGTCTACGATCCCTTCGAGAAGCAGTGCGGCTGCAAGCTCGTCGTCGAGACCGGCAACAGCGTCGAGCGCCTCGCCAAGATGGAAGCCAACAAGGCAAACCCCGTCGTCGATATGGCCGTCGTTTCGATGGCCGACGCGCTCTCCGCCACCCGCAAGGACCTGATCGAGAAGATCGACACCTCTAAGCTCACCAATTTCGGCAAGCTCTACGACATCGCCAAGGATCCGAACGGCGACGGCATGAGCGTCGGCTACACTTTCTATGCCACCTCGATCGCCTACCGTTCCGACAAGATGAAGATCGAGTCCTGGGCCGATCTCCTGAAGCCTGAATATGTCGGCCACGTCGCCTTCCCGAATGTCACGACCAACCAGGGCCCGCCGGCGCTCTTCATGCTCGGCCAGGCGCTCGGCAAGGATACGCCCGACCTGAAGGGCGCCATCGAAGCCGTCGGCGAGAAGAAGGACGACATCGTCACCTTCTACGAAAAATCCTCGCAGCTCGTGCAGCTGATGCAGCAGGAAGAGATCTGGGCAGCCCCGATCGGCCGCTTCTCCTGGGCGGGCTTCACCAAGCTCGACGTTCCCGTTGCCTGGGCAACCCCGAAGGAAGGCCAGACCGGCGGCATGAACGTCATGATCCTGACCAAGGGCTCCAAGAACCAGGACCTGGCGCTGCAGTTCATGGATTTCTGGCTCTCCACCGACATCCAGACCAAGCTTGCCGAAAAGCTCGTCGACAGCCCTGCCAACAAGGAAGTGAAGCTGTCGGAAGCCGCCGCCAACAATCTCACCTATGGCGAAGAAACGGCCAAAAGCTTGAAGCTCATTCCCTCGGCCGTGGCGCTCGACAACCGCGACACCTGGCTGAAGGAATGGAACAACACCGTCGGCCAGTAAGCCATCCATCGCCGGTCCCGGCCCGCCGGGACCGTTTCCTTCCCGCCTGAGAAAAGGCTCCCGATGTTTCAGAACAGAGCAGAAGCTTTGGCGCTTGCGCTGCCGGCGGCGGTCTTCGCCGCCGTGGTCTTCCTGCTGCCCGTCGCCATTCTTCTCTCCGAAGGCTTTCATGCCGATGGCGCCTGGACGCTGTCGGCCTATACCGGCTTTTTCTCCGAGCAGCTGAACCGCACCGTCTTCATCCGCACCTTCAAGCTCGGGCTCGAAGTCACCGCCGTCTCCGCCGTCATCGGCTATGCCGCGGCCTTTGCGATCGTCAACCTCCCGCCGAAGGGCAAGGGCCGGATGATCGGCCTCGTCACATTGCCGCTGATGATCTCGCCGGTCGCCCGCACCTATGCCTGGATCGTCATCCTCGGCCGCACCGGCATCGTCAATCAGGCGATCACCGGCCTCGGCTTCAGCGACGAACCGCTGCGCCTGCTCTTCACCGAGACCGCCGTCTTCATCGGCCTCCTGCAGCTCTTCCTGCCCTTGATGATCCTGTCGCTGATCAGCGCGCTCGAGAACATGCCGAAGGATGCGATCCCGGCAGCCCGCGTGCTCGGCGCCAATTGGTTTCAGGTCTTCTGGAAGGTCATCCTGCCGCTGACCAAGGAAGGCCTCGTCGTCGGTGGCACGCTCGTCTTCACCGGCTCGCTGACCGCCTATATCACCCCCGCCGTCCTCGGCGGCTCCAAGGTGCTGATGCTCGAGACCCTGCTCTACCAGCAGGTCTCCGTCTCCAACAATTTCGTCTCGGCCAGCGTCATCGCCTTCATGCTGATCGTCATGAGCTTTGCCGCCAACATCCTCTTGAAACGCCTGGCGACCGCGAGGAACAAGCGATGACATCCCGCCTCTTCCCGCCCATCGTCCTCGGCCTGCTGCTGACCTTCCTGATCGGCCCGTTCCTGATCATCATCGCCGCCTCGCTTTCGGCCGGCGATACGCTGGCCTTCCCGCCGCAGGGCCTGTCGCTGAAATGGGTCGCCAAGGTCTTCACCATCGACAGCTTCCGCGAGAGCTTCGCCATGTCGATGTTCCTCGCCGTCTTCGGCACGCTGTCGGCCCTCATTCTCGGCATTCCCGCCGCCTACGCCCTGTCGCGCTACAAGCTGCCTTTCGGCGAGACGGTGCGCACCATCGTCTCCCTGCCGATCATCGTGCCCGGCATCATCGTCGGCCTGGCGCTGCTGCGCTATCTCGTCGTGCCCTTCGGCTTCAACATCACGCTAGCGCTGTTCTTCGCGCATACGGCGCTGGTGCTGCCCTATGCGGTGCGCGTCGTCTCGGCGAGCCTCAACAACCTGCGCTCGGATATCGAGGAGGCGGCCGTGCTGCTCGGCTCTTCGCGCACGGGCGCCTTCTTCCGCGTCGTCATGCCGAATATCCGCGGCGGCATTCTCGCCGCCTTCATCCTCGGCTTCGTCACCAGCTTCAATCAGGTGCCGGTCTCGCTGTTCCTTTCCGGCCCTGGTGTCCGCACCCTGCCGATCGACATGCTGGGCTACATGGAAACCACCTACGATCCGTCGATCGCAGCGCTCTCCTCGCTGCTCGCCTTCCTGTCCATCGGCATCGTCTTCCTTGCCGAACGCTTCCTGGGATTCTCGCGTTATGTCTGATGCCTATCTTCAACTCGACAAGCTGACGCTGGCCTACGGCGATACGGTCGCGGTGAAGGACCTCGACCTCACGATCGAAAAGGGCGAGCTTGTCGCCCTGCTTGGCCCGTCCGGCTGCGGCAAGA
Organism: Rhizobium sp. 21-4511-3d; assembly: GCF_053522545.1. Taxonomy (NCBI): domain Bacteria; kingdom Pseudomonadati; phylum Pseudomonadota; class Alphaproteobacteria; order Hyphomicrobiales; family Rhizobiaceae; genus Rhizobium; species Rhizobium sp. 21-4511-3d. The sequence goes on from NZ_JBNWCF010000028.1 coordinate 4,260, forward strand.
CGACGACAATGCGCTCGATCGCCGGCCTGCTGACGCCCGCCTCCGGCCGCATCAACCTCGACGGCGACGACATCACCCGCGTTTCGGCCAACAAGCGCAATGTCGGCCTGGTCTTCCAGTCCTACGCCCTCTTCCCGCATCTGACCGTCTACGAAAACGTCGCCTTCGGCCTGCGCCTCAAGAGCGTCTCCGGTCAGGATCTCGACAAGCGGGTCACCTCCGGCCTGAAATCGGTCGGCCTTTCGAGCTTCGCCAGCCGCAAGCCCGCCGAACTCTCGGGCGGGCAGCAGCAGCGCGTGGCGCTCGCCCGCTCGATGGTGATGGAGCCGAAGGTGCTGCTGCTCGACGAGCCGCTGTCGAACCTCGACGCCCGCCTGCGCCTGGAAATGCGCGCCGAGCTGCAGCGCGTCCAGAAGGAGACCGGCGTCACGATGATCTTCGTCACCCATGATCAGGTGGAAGCGCTGGCGCTTGCCGACCGGATCGTCGTGATGTTGAACGGCGGCATCGAGCAGATCGGCACGCCCGAAGATATCTACAACTGCCCCGTCTCCGCCTTCGTCGCCGATTTCGTCGGCTTCGAGAACGTCTTCAAGCTCGAAGGCGGCAAGCTCGTCACACCAAACGGTCCAGTCGATTTGCCGGCTCCTGCGCCTCAGGCGGCAGGGTTGGCCTGGCGGCCGCGCACGGTCACCCTTGGTTCCGGTCCTTTCCAGGGAACTGTGCGCGGCACCTCCTATGCCGGCAACACGCGGGAATACCTGCTGGATACGCCGCTGGGGCCGATCAAGGCGGAGGTCGACGCAGGCCTCGCGGCCCATGCGATCGGCACCGCACTTTCCTTCGACCTGCCGCTTGCCGCGGCAGCCAGCCTCTCGCATTTCGGGTGATATGATGGGTGTCTGGATCGATACCGACATGGGCTTCGACGATATCGCCGCCATTCTGGTGGTGGCGCCGTCGAAGCTTGACATAGACGGCATTTCGCTGGTCTTCGGCAACACGCCGCTGCCGCAGGTGAAAGTCAATGCGGCAGGCGCCGCACAGGCGTTCGGCTGGAATTTCCCCATCCATAGCGGCCGCGCCAATCCCGTGATCGGCAAGATCGAGACGGCCCAGGCGATCCTCGGCGATACCGGCATCCCGACGGCAGGCAAGAGCCTCCCCGCCGCAGCGCCTCTCCCTGAAAGCGACGCCTTCCTGGCGCTCTGCCGCTGGCTCGAAGGGGACGGCCCGCGCCGCATCCTGGCGCTCGGACCGCTGACCAATATCGCTGCTCTGGCGCTGGCCCGCCCCGATCTCGCCGGCCGCATCACCGAGCTCACCTGGATGGGCGGCGGTGTCACGATCGGCAACCACACGGCCTCCGCCGAGTTCAACGCCCTTGCCGATCCCGAAGCGCTGGCAATCGTCATCAGCCACGGCCTGCCGCTGAAGATGATCGATCTCGATCTCTGCCGCAAAGTCCTGGCCCGCCCGGATGACGTCACGCCGATCCGCCAGGCAGGCGGCGCCAACGCCGAACTGATCGCCGACATGCTGGCTGGTTATATCGATATCGGCGTCAGCCGCGGCCGCGCTGCCATGGCGATCTACGATCCCTCGGCCGCCGTCGCCTTCGTGGCATCCGAGCTCGTCACCTTCCGCGCCGCGCGCATCGATGTCGAGCTCGCCGGCCAGTTCACCCGCGGCCGCACCGTCGTCGAGACCCGCGCCACGCATGCCGCGCCCAATGCTGAATTCGCCGTCGATATCGATGTCGAAGCCGCGCGTGCCATCATCCTCGGCGCGCTCGCACGCGAGGCCGGCAGATGAGCTCTCCATTGCGACCGGAACCCGCCGACCTCAACGATCCCCAGCTGCGCGCCCGCGCCGTGGCCGCCGCCCGCGGCGATCTGCCGTTCGACGTGCTGATATCGGGCGGAAAGCTGCTCGACGCGGTCACCGGCCTGATCCGCGAAGCCGATATCGGCCTCACCGGACCGCTGATCGCAAGCGTCCACGCGCCGGGAAGCCGGGCCGATGCGCTTGAGATGATCGACGCCACTGGCGCCATCATCACCCCGGGCCTGATCGACACGCATATGCATGTCGAGAGCTCGATGGTCACGCCTGCCGAATATGCCCGGGCAGTGCTGCCGCGCGGCGTGACGACGATCCTCTGGGATCCGCATGAATTCGGCAATGTCCACGGCCTTGATGGCGTTCGCTGGGCGATCGAGGCATCGTCAGGCCTGCCGCTCCGGATGATCCTGCTGGCGCCCTCCTGCGTCCCCTCCGCACCCGGCCTCGAACGCGCCGGTGCGGATTTCGATGCATCCGTGATCACCGAAATGCTGCGCTCGCCTGCCGTCGGCGGCGTTGCGGAAGTCATGAACATGCGCGGCGTCATCGAGGGCGATCCGCGGATGACGGCGATCGTCAATGCCGGGCTCGCATCCGGCAAGCTCGTCTGCGGCCATGCCCGCGGCCTCGAAGGCGCCGATCTCAACGCCTTCATGGCCTCCGGCATTACCTCCGACCACGAGCTAACCTCCGGCGCCGACCTCCTGCAGAAGCTTGCGGCCGGAATGACGATCGAACTCCGCGGTTCGCATGATCACCTGCTGCGTGAATTCGTCGAGGCGCTGGATGGCATCGGCCACCTGCCGCCGACCGTGACGCTCTGCACCGACGACGTCTTCCCCGACGAACTGCTCGATGGCGGCGGCCTCGATGACGTGATCCGCCGCCTCGTGCGCTACGGCATGAAGCCGGAATGGGCGCTGCGCGCCGCCACCTTCAACCCCGCCCAGCGCCTGAAACGCAGCGATCTCGGCCTCATCGCCGCCGGACGCCGCGCCGATATTGTGCTCTTCGACGATCTCACCGACTTCAGGGCACGGCTTGTCATTGCCAACGGCCGCACCATCGCGCAGGACGGCGCAATGACGGTACCCCTGAAGCCGCTCGATACCGCGCCGCTGATGAACTCGGTCAAGCTTCCGGCGCTCTGCGAAGACGATTTCAAGGTCCGCTCCGAGGGCAACCGCGTCCGCGTCGCCACCATCGACCGCCCGCGCTTCACGCAATGGGGCGAAGCGGAAACCAGTGTCGAGCACGGCTTCGTCGTGCCGCCTCAGGGCAGCACGATGATCTCCGTCGCCCACCGGCACGGCCTTGCCGCGCCCCGACCGCGCACCGGCTTCCTGACCGGTTGGGGCGAATGGCACGGCGCCTTCTGCACCACCGTCTCGCATGACAGCCACAACCTGACGGTCTTCGGCGGCAACACCGCCGACATGGCAGCCGCCGCGAATGCGGTGATTGCAGCAGGCGGCGGCATGGCGGTTGCCAGGGATGGCGTCATCCTCGCGCTGTTGCCGCTGCCGCTCTCAGGATTGGTGACCGAGGCCTCACTTGCCGAGACGGCAAAGGGTTTCCGCGATATCCGCCAGGCGATGGAAAAGATCGTCACCTGGCAGCCGCCCTACCTCGTCTTCAAGGCCTGCTTCGGCGCGACGCTCGCCTGCAATATCGGCCCGCATCAGACGGATATGGGGATTGCTGATGTGCTGACGGGGAAGGTGCTGGAAACGCCGGTACTGGAGATAGTGTCGTAGGGACAGCCTTGAGGGCTTGGCCCCCTCATCCGCCTGCCGGCACCTTCTCCCCGCTGGGGAGAAGGGAAAACCGGAGCGGGGCCGCACGTCCCTTCTCCCTTGGGGGAGAAGGTGCCCGAAGGGCGGATGAGGGGGCTCCGGGCGCGACCTAAGCCGCCAACTCCCGCTCCACCAGCTTCACCCAATAAGCCGCCCCAAACCCAAGCGCGCCATCATTGAAGTCATAAGCCGCATTGTGGTGCAGCGCCCCATCCACGGCCGGCCCGTTGCCAAGCCAGACATAGCACCCAGGTGCATTCTGCCCGAAGAAGGCAAAGTCATCCCCCGCCGTCGACGGCGGAAAGCTGGTGCGGACCTTCGCGCCGAACACTTCGCCCGCAGCGCCAAGCGCCCGCGCCGTCGCATCGGCATCGTTGACCACAGGCGGAATACGCCGCTCGAAGCCGTAGTCTGCAGCAATGCCGAACATCTGCGCCGTGCCCTGCGCCAGACGGCCTATCTCTTTTTCCAGCTGATCGCGCACCTCGGGCGAATAGGCCCGCGCCGTGCCGCCGATCTCGACGATATCGGGGATGACGTTCAGCGCCTTCGGATCGCCGGCCTGCAGCGAGCAGGCGCTGACCACGGCCGGCTGCAGCGGATCGACGACTCGGCCGACGATGGTCTGCAGCGAAGCAAGGAAGGTGCCGGCGGCGGTGATCGGGTCGCGCCCGAGATGCGGCTTGGCGCCATGCGTGCCGGTGCCGCGGAAGGTGACACGCCAGCTGTCGGATGAGGCAAGCTGCGGCCCCTCGACGACGGCGATCTCATCGACATCGAGCCCCGGCATGTTGTGCAGGCCATAGACAGCATCGCAGGGGAAGAGCTTGAACAGCCCCTCCTCGACCATCCGCCGCGCGCCGCCGCGTCCCTCTTCGGCCGGCTGGAAGATGAAATGCACCGTGCCCGAAAAGCCCTTGGTTTCAGCCAGATAGCGCGCGGCACCGAGCAGCATCGAAGTGTGGCCGTCATGGCCGCACGCGTGCATCTTGCCCTGAACCGTTGACTTGTACGGCCGCTCGGCAATTTCCGGCATCGCCAGCGCATCCATATCGGCGCGCAGGCCGATGACGCGCGTGCCGTTGCCGACCTGCAGCGTGCCGACGACGCCGGTGGTGCCAAGCCCGCGGTGAACCTTGATACCGGCCTCCTCCAGCAGTTTCGCGACGATGCCGCTTGTGCGCTCCTCTTCGAAGCCGAGCTCGGGATGCGCGTGAAGATCACGGCGAAGCGAGGTGAGGAAAGGTAGATCGTCCTTGATCCGGGCGGGAATGGTCATGAGCCGGGATGTCCTGTGCATGCGAAAACGGGCGCCAGAACGGCGCCCGTCTCAGGTATCCCTTTGTTCTACAAAGAGGCAGTGAGTTCAACCCCTCACGTTTCCTCGACGAAGACCTCCTCGCGCTTCTTCTTCACGCTCGGCAGGAAGACGATGATGAGAACGGCAAGCGCGATGGCGAGCAGCGTGGCGCTGATCGGCCGGGTCAGGAAGGTCGTCGGATCGCCGCGCGACAGGATCATCGCGCGCCGCAGGTTCTCTTCCAGCAGCGGCCCGAGCACGAAGCCGAGCAGCAGCGGCGCCGGCTCGCAGCGCAGCTTCGCCAGCACGTAGCCGATCAGGCCGAAGAAGGCGACGGCATAGAGGTCGTAGACGTTGGAATTGACGCTGTAGACCCCGATCGAGCAGAAGGCCATGATCACCGGGAAGAGCACGTAATAGGGCACCGTCAGCAGCTTCACCCAGAGGCCGATCAGCGGCAGGTTGAGGATGACGAGCATCAGGTTGCCGATCCACATCGAGGCGATGATGCCCCAGAACAGCGCCGGCTGTTCGGTCGCGACATTCGGGCCGGGAACGATACCCTGGATGATCATCGCGCCGACCATCAGCGCCATGACCGGGTTGGCCGGAATGCCGAGCGTCAGAAGCGGAATGAACGAGGTCTGCGCGCCTGCATTATTGGCCGATTCAGGACCGGCAACACCGGCGACCGCACCATGCCCGAATTCCTCCGGCTTCTTCGACGAACGCTTCTCCACCGTATAGGAGGCGAAGGACGCAAGGATGGCGCCGCCGCCCGGCAGGATGCCGAGCGCCGAGCCGATCACCGTGCCGCGAAGGACCGGAGCAATCATCTCCTTGAATTCCTGCTTCGAAGGCAGAAGGCCGGTCACCTTGTTCATCAGCACCGTGCGCGTCGACTCGCCTTCGAGATTGCGCAGGATTTCGGCGACGCCGAAGACACCGACGGCGAGCGCCACGAAGTTCAGCCCGTCGGCATATTCGCGGATGCCGAGCGTGAAGCGCGGCGTACCGGTATAGATATCGGTGCCGACGAGGCCGAGCAGCAGGCCGAGCGCCACCATCGCCAGCGCTTTGATGACCGAGCCATGCGCCAGCGCGATTGACGACACCAGACCGACGATCATCAGCGAGAAATATTCGGGCGCGCCGAACTTCAGCGCGATCTCGGTCAGCGGCGGCGCGAAGATGGCGACGAGGAAGGTGGAAACCGTTCCTGCGAAGAACGAGCCGAGTGCTGCGATCGCAAGTGCGGCCCCCGCCCTGCCCTTCCGGGCCATCTGGTATCCGTCGATCGCCGTCACCGCCGAGGAGGACTCGCCCGGCATGTTGATCAGGATCGCCGTCGTCGAACCGCCATATTGGGCGCCGTAATAGATGCCGGCGAGCATGATCAGCGAGGAGACCGGCTCCAGCTGGAAGGTGATCGGCAGCAGCATGGCGATCGTCGCCGTGGCGCCGATGCCGGGGAGAACGCCGATGAGCGTGCCGAGAAGGACGCCGATAAGGCAGAAGAGCAGGTTTGCGGGCGTGGCCGCCGTTGCGAAACCGAGCGCGAGATTGCTGAAAAGTTCCATCGCCGTCTCCTTAGAACCGGGTCCACGGACCGAAGCGCTCGAACGGCAGGCCGAGGCCATAGCTGAACACGGCAACCGAGAACACCGTGAGCCCGAGCGACAGGATCAGCGCGTAGAAGACGTTCATCTTCTGCGACGCGAAACAGGCGACGAAGGCGGCGAGGAACAGCGACGGCGCAAAGCCGAGGCCGCGAACCGTCAGCCCAAACAGGACGGGTGCCGGAAGAATGAAGAGCATCCCGCGCCAGGCAAAGGGATCGATCGGCTCACCCTCGACGCGCAGCGCCTGGATGAAGACGATGGCGCCGAGGATGACCAGCACCACCGAAAGCACCAGCGGGAAATAGCCCGGCCCCATGCGCAGCGCGGTGCCGAGTTCGAGCGTGAAGGACTGATAGGCGAAGAATGCGCCGGTCGCGACCAGAAGCGCGCCGCAGATCGCATTTGTGGTGTCGAATGTGACAGATTTCATGGTGTCTCCGTGGGGTTGGAGAGAGTTGGCGTCGAAGCGGGTAGCCCCCTCATCCGCCCTGACGGGCACCTTCTCCCCAAGGGGAGAGGGTTAGGGTGAGGGGGCTCCGCACTCGACGTTGGCGGCCAATCAGTCGGCGTATTCGCCGGCAGCCTCGATCACCGGCTTCCAGCGGGCGATTTCGGTCTCGAGCTTGGTCTTCAGCGCAGCCGGCGTCGCATCGGCATCCGGCGATGGCGCGGTGCCGAGTTCGGCGAAGCGCTTGACGACGTTCTCGTCCTTCAGCGCCACCTGCAGCGACTTCGACAGGCGCTCGTTGATTTCGGCAGGCGTGCCCTTCGGCGTGTAGACACCGTGCCAGATGCCGACCTCGAAGCCCGGCAGGCCTCCTTCGACGGCCGTCGGAACGTCCTTCAGAACGTCGAGGCGCTTCGGCGAGGTCACGGCATAGGCCTTGATCGTGCCGCCCTGGATCTGCTTCGTCGTGTTGGTGGTCTGGTCGCACATGATATCGACTTGGCCGCCGAGCAGATCCGTCATCGCCGGACCGGTGCCCTTGTAGGGAACGGTCGTCAGCGGCGTCTGGATGGCGCTCATGAACATCATGCCGCAGAGATGCGAGGCTGCACCGATACCGGCATTGGCGTAGGTAACCTTGTCCTTGTTCGCCTTGACGTATTCGACGAGGCTCTTGAGGTCTGCCGGTTCGAAATCCTTGCGGGCGACGATCGTCATCGGAACGTCGGTGACGAGACCGACATATTCGAAGGCATTCAGTGTGTCATAGGCGAGCTTGCGGTAGAGCGTGGCCGATGTCGCCATGCCGATGTGATGCAGCAGGATCGTGTAGCCATCCGGATCGGCAGCGGCAACGCGGCCGGCACCGAGCGTGCCGCCGGCGCCGCCGACGTTTTCGACCACGATCTGCTGTCCCAAGTCCTTCGACATGGATTCGGCGACGAGGCGCGCGACTGTGTCCGTCGGGCCACCGGCCGCGAAGGGCACGACCATGGTGATGGTGCGTTCAGGATAGCCCTGTGCGGATGCACCGGCAGCGAAAAGAGAGACGGCAGCGGCCGCCGTCATGCCAAGCATGGCCTTGAAGAGTTTCATCGTTTTCCTCCCTGATGAAAACAGGCTCCGCCGACGCTTCCCATGCGCCGGTGAGATGAGGCCATTAACAGGTGGTAAACGGGCGGGCCGCAATCGGCGGGGCATGCCATCGGGCAGAGATTTCGCCTGCGTGCGCTGCAGCATGGGTCGATTTGGAAACAAAGGCGGATAGCGATGGGTGGAAATCCACCCATTCAGCCTATTCGGAAACCAGCAGCTTCTTGTCGAGCCCGTATTTCTGCATCTTCTCGTACAGCGTCTTGCGCGATATCTGCAGCGACTCGTAGACCGGCTTGAGACTGCCGCCATGGGCAACCAGCGCGCTGGCAATGACGCCGCGCTCGAATTCGGCGACGCGATCCGCCAGCCCCGTCGCCTCGCCATTCGGCCGCTCGCCGCCATCGAGACCGAGCACGAAACGGTCGGCAGCATTGCGCAACTCGCGCACATTGCCCGGCCAGTCGCGCTGGGCGATATCGGAGATCAGGTCCGGCGAAACCGGCATGTCGTCCCGCCCGTATCGCGCCGCCGCCTCGCGCACCAACTGGAGAAAGAGCAGCGGAATATCCGGCCGCCGCTGCGCCAGCGCCGGAACATGCAGCGTTGCGACATTCAGCCGGTAGAAGAGATCGGCACGGAACCGTCCCGCCGCAACCTCCTCCTCCAGATCGACCTTGCTGGTGGCGATGAAGCGCACGTCGAGCGGCACGATCTCGTTGGAGCCGAGCCGCGAGATCACCCGCTCCTGCAGCACCCGCAGAAACTTCGCCTGCAGATCGAAGGGCATCGAGCCGATCTCGTCGAGCAGGATCGTCCCCCCGCGGCCATGTTCGAACTTGCCGTAGCGTGGACGCACGGCACCTGGAAAAGCGCCTGCCTCATGGCCGAAAAGCTCGCTCTCGATCAGGTTTGCCGGAAGTGCGGCGCAATTGATGGCGATGAAGGGGCGGCTTGCCCGCGCGCTGATATCGTGGAGCGCCCGCGCCACCACTTCCTTGCCGGCACCGGTCTCCCCGACGATGAGCGTGTCCGCATCGCTCGCCCCGATCGCCCGGATGCGATAGCGCAGGTCGACCATCACCTGCGTGCGGCCCGGCAGCCGCGCCTCGATATCGTCCCGCTTGCCGGCAACCGCCTTCAGCAGCCGGTTTTCGAGCACGAGGCCGCGCCGCTCGAAGGCGCGCTTGATGACGCCCGCCAGCATCTGCGGCGTGAACGGCTTCTCGATGAAATCATAGGCACCCTCGCGCATCGCCTTCACCGCCAGCTGCACGTCGCCGTGGCCGGTCACGAGGATGACGGGCACTTCGGCATCGATCTCGCGGATCCGGCTCATCAGCGTCATGCCATCGGTGCCGGGCATACGGATATCGCTGACGACGACGCCCGGAAAACTGTAGCCGATCAGCTCCAGCACATGATCGGCATTGGAGAAGGTCTCGACGCTGAAGCCCGAGAGCTCCAGCGCCTGCGCCGTCGAGCGGCGCAGTTCCTCCTCGTCATCCACGAGCAGGATCTTCTGTTCGCTCATTCCGCCGCCTCCGGCATGGCGCCTGCGGCCGATTGCAGCTCGATGCGGAACTCCGCCCCGCCATCCGGGTGATTGGCGACGGTCAGGCTGCCGCCGAAATCCTTGATGATATTGTAGGAGATCGAAAGCCCGAGGCCGAGCCCCTTGCCGACGCCCTTCGTCGTGAAGAACGGATCGAAGATGCGCTCGGCAATCGCCGCCGGCACGCCGGGGCCGAAATCGCGAACCGTCAGCACCACCCTGCCCGCCTCCTCCGAAGCCCGCACCTCGATGCGCCTGTCCTCCAGCCCCTCGACGGCATCGGCGGCATTCGAGATGACATTAACCAGCACCTGCTGCAGACGCACGGAACCGGCGCGCACCACAGGCGGATGCAGGCCGAGATCAAGCCTGAGATCGGCGTCCGCCGCCTTGATCCGCCACGCGATGATCTCCAGCGTGTCGCGGATTGCCTCATCCAGCGGCACCGGGCCGAGCTTCTCGTTCGGCTTGCGGGCGAAATTGCGCAAATGCTTGCTGATCGACGCCATCCGGTCGATCAGCCCGCCGATCCGCCGGATATTGTCCTGCGCCTCGTCGGTCCGCCCGCGATCGAGCAAAACGGTGGCACTATCGGTATAGGTCTTGGCGGCGGCCAGGGGCTGGTTGAACTCGTGGGAGAGCGCCGCAGACATCTGGCCGAGACCGGCAAGCTTGCCGGCCTGAATGAGATCGGCCTGCGTCTGGCGCAGTTGCTTTTCCGTCAGCCGGCGTTCGGCGATCTCCTCCTCGATGCGGCTGTTGACGCGGGCGAGATCGGCGGTGCGCTCCTCGACGCGCCGCTCCAGCTCGTTGCGCGCCTCGGCCTGCAGATGCATGCGTTCGTTCAGCCGCATGCGCCGCTGGCGCAGCACCGCGAAGGCGAGCCCGGCAATGCAGAGGAACAGGAAGACCGCAGCAAGCGCCGTGCGCGCCTGCGCCCGGACGGAGCCGGTGTCGAGCAGCACGTTGACCGTCCAGTCCTCGGCCGTCATGTAGCTGGAGAGCACCAGATATTCCTTCTCGACGCCCTCCTCGACCAGCCCCATCAGATTGTGATCCTCGAAGCGGCTGCGGCTCAGCGGCAATGCCGCGAGCGTCGCATTGGCGTAGCGGCGCGACGCCTCGGTGCGTTGCAGGCGATCGGTGGTCAGCGGCAGGATGCTGTTATAGAGCCATTCCGGCTTGCCGGACATGAAGATGATGCCTTCAGGATCGGAGACGAAGATGCGGTATTCGCCGCCCGTCCAGGAGGATTCGATCATGTCGATATCGACCTTGAAGACGATCACCCCGCGGATGTCATCGTCCACCCTGATCGGCGAACCGAAATAATAGCCGCGCTTCAGCGATGTCGTGCCGAGCGCGTAGAAACGCGACTGCTTGCCGGCGATCGCTTCCTGAAAATAGGGCCGGTAGCTGAAATTCTCGCCGACGAAACTGTCAGGCAGATCGAAATTGCTGGCCGCGATCGTCTCGCCGTCAGGAGTGATCACGTAGATGTCGGAGGATTTCAGGAGATGGTTGATCTCCTTGAGATAAAGGTTGGCGGCATCCCGCAACCCCTTGTCTTCGGGGTGGGCCACCAGTTCCTTGATATCGTCGTGATCGGCAATCAGCGCCGGCAGCGCCTCGTAGCGGTTGAGATGGCCGCTGAGCGCCGAGACGGCAAGACGCAGCGCCGTTCCCGCCTGGGCCGAAGCCTCGCCCATATAGGCGCGCGTCGCCACCGATCCGCCGTAGTAGAAAAAGGCGAATACGACGAAAGGCACTGAAAACAGCGCGAATATAAGCCTGTGCCTCTGAGACAGCGGCGGCTCCTCCCATTCTGCCTCCCTCCCCAGGAAGGCATCCCCGACGGGCTGATTGTAATGAGCACGGAGGAGGATTCCAAGAGGTGTGGCTGCCTTGACAGCTGCGGCTCCAGATTGTCCTATCGCTGCACTGCGAGAGGACGAGTGCCATGACCGACGAGCAGACCCCCGACGACAGCAAACTGACCGCCTCCAAGCGCCGCTGGGCCGCCGAAGGCAAGTTCCTGACCGGCCGCATCGCCCGCCCGGAAACCGACCGCCTGCCGCCCGGCCAGCATCTGGTGAAGAACTGGCCGGTGCTCGATCTCGGTCAGCAGCCGTCGATTGCGCTCGACACATGGAAGCTGGAGGTCCGTGGCCTGGTGGAAACGCCGCTGACGCTTTCCTGGCGCGACTTCCAGGCGCTGGAGCAGAGCACCTTCGTCTCCGACATCCACTGCGTCACGACATGGTCGCGCTATGACAACAAATGGAAGGGCGTCGCGACCCGCGATCTGCTCGACCGCGCTATGCCGAAGGCGCAAGCGAATTACGTCATGCTGACGAGCTACGACGGCTACACGACCAACCTGCCGCTCGCCGATTTCGCCGCCGAGGACGCGATTCTGGCGACCGCCTGGGAGGGCCAGCCGCTGACGGCCGATCACGGCGGCCCGATGCGCCTCATCGTGCCGCATCTCTATTTCTGGAAAAGCGCCAAATGGCTGCGCCGCATCGACCTGATGCCCGCCGACCGGGCGGGTTTCTGGGAAATGAACGGCTATCACATGTTCGGCGATCCCTGGCGGGAACAGCGCTATTCCGAAGACTGAACCTTCAGCCACCGGCGTCCCGCAAGGAAGACGCCGAAGATTATGGCGAAGAGTCCGGTCAACGACGCCATGCTTGCGGTATGGAGCGGTATCTCGCTCCAGCGCGGCCTGACGATATCGGCCGTATTGAAGGCTTCGCCGCTGAAGCGGCAGGTGATCAGCGACAGCCCTCGCCTGATCATATCGGCATCGGCTTCGGAGACGATCGCACTCGCCGCTTCGGCCTCCCGCGGCATCTCCCGCAGGGACATCAAAACTGCCTTGGTTGCCGCCAGATAAGCATGGGCGCATTCGTTGAACGGACTTTCCTCATCCGTCACGCTGCCGGGCATCCGGCCCCAGAGACAGTAGGAATACTGGATCTGCGCATAGTTCAGCACCCGGCGGAACGGCTCGTCGGTATCCGTGGCGGCGGATGCAAGCGCGATGATCCGGTCACGATAATCGGCCATCACGGCCATTTCACCGTGGGAGATTTCCGGGACGGGGATGCCGGTGTGGTTGGCAGCGGATGTGCGGCTGTGGGCCATGGCGGATGGCGCGACGGCAGACAGGGCAATAACGCAGATTGCAGAACGAAGAAGCGCGTTCATTCGCGGCACTCTCAACCCCTTATCAGGTCGGTTGCTTTTATTCGGGAACTATAGCGGCCACCGGCACCCGGAGCCCCCTCACCCTGCCCTCTCCCCGAGGGGAGAGCGACTGTCTTCTGCGTCAAGCGTCTTGCCATGGTTTGTTGTCCCTGATGATGGCGTTGAGGAT
>NZ_JBNWCF010000029.1:0-14647 GCF_053522545.1 Rhizobium sp. 21-4511-3d
GATCAGCCGCTCAGATCGGGGCTGACCGTTGTGCCGTGTGATGACCACGCGGACATTTCTACCTTGCAAACCGCCGGACATTCCAACTCTCCCGCCACAATCCTTTGTAGCGGGGTGGGTTCAAGGATGAAGTGCGACTTGCGAATGATGCCAATGAATTGTCACTCGCAAGGAATATGCAATGAACCGTATCTACTCCCATCTCGACTTGGATGAACGACGCAAGATCGCCCGCTGGCGGATGGCTGGGCTTGGCATTGGGATTATAGCTGAGAAGCTTGGCCGACATCGTTCGACAATCTTTCGGGAGATCAAGCGCAACATGTTCGTCGACAAGGTCGTACCGGATCTCAACGGCTACTACTGTGTGACGGCGCATGACATGGCTTGCGAACGGCGTGCAAAACTGCGGAAGCTGGTACGCTTCTCGCATGTCCGGCAGTCCGTCATTGACAGGATCATGCACGGCTGGTCGCCGCAACAGATTGCCGGCCGGATGCGCCTGGAGCGGCATCCGATCTCGGTCAGCCACGAAACGATCTACAAGTTCGCATACTCGTCTGATGGCCAAGCGATCAAGCTGTGGCGACACCTGCCGGAGCATCGGGCTCGGCGGCGACCGCGGCATGCAAGACGCAAGCATGGCCAACGGTTTAGTCCGGAACTCAACATCCTACGCCGCCCGAATGTCGTGGCCGATCGCAAGCAGTTTGGGCATTGGGAATGCGATCTCATTCAGTTCCGAAAGAAGTTTGGAAAGGCCAACGTAACGTCACTCGTTGAACGGGTCAGCCGCTTTGCGATCTTTCTGCGCAACAATGATCGGCAGTCTCGACCGGTCATGAACGGCCTTGTGCAGGCGCTGCAGGCCCTGCCCCACCTCGCCCGTCGTTCCATCACCTTTAACCGTGGCACGGAGTTTACCGACTGGCCTTACCTCCAAGCGAGCATCGGCACCCAGACCTGGTTCTGCGACCCGCAATCGCCATGGCAAAAAGGAACCGTCGAAAACACCAACGGCCGAGTACGGAAATGGCTTTCGAGAGAGGTCGATCCCTTGTCGGTAACCGACGCAGATCTGATCGACATCTGCAATCGGCTCAACAGCACGCCGCGAAAGTGCCTTGGCTTTCAAACGCCAGCCGAGGTCTTCCGTAAAAAACTGCTCGCGCAGATCAGGCACGCCGGATAACTTGAACCGCCCGCAAGTCGCAGCTCAGCATGAATTCACAGGGCTAATGCGACAGTTGGGCCAGTTAGAGATGCGACAGTCTCGCCTCTCGACGCGCTGGTCAAAGCCAACGTTGGGAGAAAGGATGACGATCCTCAGCCTGGTCGAGACCATGAGCGGTCGGAGTCGTCACGTCCTGTTTGATCACTATGTCGCAGAAAGAGTTGCATCGCCTTGAACTTATCCAGAAGATCCGTGACGAACGCCTGAGCGTCGTCCAGGCTGCCGAACGGCTCGACCTCAGTCGAAGCCAGGTCCATCGGCTGCTGCAGGCCTATTACCGGGATGGTCCGGCCGGTATGGTCGAAATATGGCTATACCTCTGCTTGGCGGCCCTAGGCTATTGCTATCCCACGAACCGTTATCGTCTGCCAAGCAAGCCGATTCCAAGGGCAGTTGGACATGGCGAAGCTATTGGCCAATGCGATTCGCAGCAACACCGTCAACAAATTGAAAGGGAATTTCTACGACATGGATTATCACAGAATTAGGCAGCAACTGCCACCTGTCTCTGTGGCGGTAGACTCTCGGATCAGCGTGTATTCGTATGATTCAGAACGTCACAGACCATGCCGGCGCGGCACCTAGGAGTCGATGGGTTTTGTTGTGATAGATTCAGGCTGGTGAACTCGGACTGATAATTTGCGCTTTTCACCACAAACATAGATACTTGATGAGTATCCGGGATACGCCTATATTGTCCGCATATAGGAGTTGTAACCATGTCTGCAAAAGAACGCATCAAGAAGTACCGGGAGACTGGAGGAGCGTCTGATCTCGTGAGGGTGGAGGTTCTCGTTCCCAAAGCACGTAGAGATGAGATCGTGAGTGCAGCGGCTGAATTGCGCTCTGCGCATCGGGATGAAAAGAGTCGTCTTGCGGAATTTATCAGGATTGCGACCGAGAGGTACGGGCTAAGAGTTTTCGATAACATCGACATCGAAAAGCTGAATGATTTACCGCAGAAGGTGCGAGTTGTCGCCAATGCCCTTATGGAGCGCGGCGATGCGAGGGCTTATGCGATGGGACGAAGAATGGTCGTTCAGCTAGGAAACGGGCGCTGATGGCACTAACGCTGATCCAGAAAGAAATCATGGCCTCCATCGCCGGAAACAGGTCTGACACCAGTTACGTTGCTGGCGGCTTGGTTTTGAACATGGATTGGCCACGGATGTCCGATGACATTGACATCTTTCATGATACCGACGAGGAAATTGGTGTCTCGGCGGATACTGATATCGCGAAATTAGAGGCTGACGGTTTCAAGGTATCGATTGAAGTCAACGTTTACGGTTGCGTTGAGGCAAGTGTAATTCGCGACGGAGAACGCACCCTTGTTCAATGGATGAGCGAGACCCGGACACGCTTCTTCCCACTGGTCAGGGATGATGAGTGGGGATCGCGCCTACACCCGTCCGATCTTGCAGTGAACAAGGTGATTGCCGCGTCTACGCGGACGAAGGCTCGGGACTATGTCGATCTGCTGATGATCGAAAACCACATGTGCCCGTTGGGGCCAGTAATTATGGCCGCAGCAGGTAAGCCTCCCTACTTCTCGCCACTGCGTATCGTTGATGAGATTCGTCGTAAAGCGTTGTCCGTCACGAATGAGGACTACACGACGGTTCGCGGCCTACCTTCTGGTTGGACTGCCGCAATGATCCGCGACGAGCTTATTATTGCTCTTGATCACGCAGAGAACTACCTGCGCAATGCGCCCCCAGAACTCGTAGGGATTTTGGCCATAGACATTTCCGGCGTTCCGTTGGAGGTCTATGACCTTAGCGCCCCTGGGGTCGGGTATCGAAAAGCGACTTCCGAGCCTGAAGTGATACCAGATTTGCCTGAAGCGGGCAGTCGCTGGGGGGATCTAGCCTAACCTAGCGCACGAGTGGGCAGGGTGTTCTCCTCAGAAGCATGCCGCGAACGAGTGGTGACAGCGCGGCGACATTGACGTCACCCTGCAGTTTGATTTCCGGAAGCATCGTGCAGCTTTGATCCCTACCCGCTCAATTCAGATAAAAGCGAGTATCAGCCGGCGACTGAACAATTGCTATTGAGAAAGCTAAAGCCGAAGAGGTGTTCTTTCACCCGCCCCCGCTCCGCCCTTTCAACCCGGCCCAGCCGGTCGGATCGGGGGCTGATCATCGGTGCCAGTGTCGCGTTTCTAACTGGCCGACAGCGTCGCAGCCCTATTCAGCTTTGACATCGGATGGACGTTGGTACATTCTATTTCCAAGTGCGACATGCCAATGATTTCAAGGGTTTCACTTTGGAGATTTCGCCATGTCCCGATGCTATGCGGCCCGGCCAGCAAAGATGTATTCTTTAATTGCCGTCTTTTTCGAAGGGTGGGCGATTTTCACGCCAAGTGTGTCCCGCCGTCTTTACTCTGGAATATCGGCGACAGATGCGCCCTCCCCATCCTCCACAGTGCCTCCCGCAGGCGTCCCAATCGCGTCAGCGGCGACAGTCCTCTTCAGCCTGGCTTCACTAGATCTTTCCTGAGGGTCGCTTGTTGACCCCATCGCTTTACGCAGGCCGGTAGCGGCCTCGTCGGCGAGCTTGGCGCGTCGCACGTCTGCACCGTCCGCGGTCCTGCTGTCGTCTGTCGCCGGAGATTTTTGTTCGGTCATCTTGGAATCCGTTCATAGCTTCCGATTAAGTCCGGACCTAACCCTGGGAACTACCGTCTGTTCCAACCGCGCACCTTCCGCTTATTGATCCACGACATTGCGAAGCCTAGAAAAGCGGAACTGACGCGTTCCAGAGCCACGATGGCGCTTCGAACGAGGCGTCTCTGCTCCTGCCAAGTTCCGTAAGCTCGACGCGATCGGCACGGTGAATCCATTCATAGAAGCGCTTTGTGCTGCCACGAACGTACGCGTGTGCCGATGCGGCCATCTTGGTGTTTTTATGAGCGAGGAGGAGGCGTAAGCGATCTGAAGGAAGGACAGTCGTTTTCATCGTGGCCTTAATTGTTGAGAGCACCGTGTTAGGAGAGGGTTTGACAAGATCGCCAACCTTGTGATGCGTCAATTCGCTCCTGCGTTCGGCGCGGGCTCTTCGGTCGAAATAGCGTCCGTCGTCCGTCCCGGAAGTTCGGGCGTGCCGTCCGCATGCTCGATAGTGATCACGACTGGTCCCGCCTCCATCTCACCGAACGGAGACGCGAACGCGATCTCGGCCGCGTCTCGGCCGACGCCGATACGAACAAGACCATCGAGATTTGCCTGCCGAGTAGCGTCGAAAAGCCACCACCGGCCGCCAAGGTAAGCCTCGAAGACGGCATGGAAGTCCCGTGGCTCGAGTCCGTAGGCGTAGCAGGATACATACCGCGCGGGGATGTTGAGCGCGCGGCAGAATGCAGTGCCGATATGAGAGAAGTCGCGACAGACACCGGCCCGCTTGATGAGACTCTCCGTCGCGGTCGTCTGTTCGTTCGAGGCGCCGCGCTGATAGTCGATATTGTCGTAGATCCAGTTGCATATCGCGGTCACCCGCCGATGCCCCATGGGCTGTTCGCCAAACTCCCTTTGGGCGAATGCCGCAAGCCTATCGGAAGGGACGAAGCGTGAGGGCAACAGGAAAGGCATGATATCGAGCGGGATAGCATTCAATGGCACTTCGTCTATGGTGTTCGGGTCCGCACGAAAGACGTCCAGCGAGATGTCGGCTTTATACCGTACGTTGAGCGGGCCAGGCTGCGCCTCGATACTGAAATATCGATTGCGGATGTCCGGAACGACGTGAATCCGCCGCTCATGATCGGGGGTGATCACCAGGCGTTCCACCAGATCGTGGTGGCGCACGAGCCTGGCGACTTCCAAGTTAAAGATGAAGACCGTTGGCGACTTCACCTCATAGGAAAGGTCGCAGCCAAGCGTATAGCGTACGGTCATAGGGATCCGATCGATAAAAGGTGTTGGTACAGCTTGAAAGGCTACAACCGGTAACTCAGAAATGGCTGAAGTTGTTCCTTCGCCTCGCCGCTCTGCGGGCCTGTGATACTGGGAGAGCGGTCATCCTCAGCACAATCTCGGAAGGTAGCTGAACGGGCGGCGTCTGCATCGACATCTGCTATATTTCTGGCACCCTTGTCGCGCCATTTCAGCGCATGCACGAATTCATCGTACAGCATATGGTTCGGGCGATCCCGACTTTGAGGATGTAGTTCGCAACATCGCGAGCATCGGCGAAGAAGCGGTCGATGACATCGTTCCGACCGGGCTTTGCCGCGGACTCGATGCCTGTTAGCCTGGCGTGAGGCACCGGATTTCGCAGACCGGTTCGGCATGTCCTGGGCCGAAGGCATTCGTCCGGCCTGACCTCGGACGTCTGAGGAGGGCATCATGCCTGATCGCAACGGTATCATTTTCCGAGAGAGCTCGGAAGCTGACGACCACATCGTCGGAGAACTTCTCGTCCGGTTATTCGACTACCAGAATTCCCGCCTTATGCCCGACGTCGTGACGACCGAAGATCGTCGGCGAGATCTGCGAACCAGCAGGCCAAGCGATCAGTAGCAACCGTTCTGGTCGGGTTGATTGACAAAATGATTGTGGGGACCGTAACTCTGTACCCGCCGGGCGCGGACGGCAACGAAGCATGGCGGCGCGACGCCGTCGACCTCAGATATCTTGCAATCCATCAAAGGTTCATTGGCCAGGGTCTGTCAGCGGCGGTTCTTGACGAAGTTCGTCGGCGGGCAGTTGCCGCTGACGCCCCGGCTATATGTCTCCACATCAGGCGTGGCGCCGCCGGACTCAGCCGTCTTTACCAGCGGCACGGCTTTGTGCGTGACCAGCGTGGCGACATAGACTTGCGTCCAGTCATCTTCCTTGAGGGCTACGTCTTAGAACTGAACCAGTAATTGGGCGAACGAAGTAAGGTCGCGCCCCAGGAATTGTCCGATTGGGCCCAAGCGGCCCAGGTCCAACCGCTACAAAGTGCTCTTCGGCGGTCAGCGGCTGCCGGTCTCGAATTCGTTCGACTAGGCTTTTCCCGGCCGCACCGTGTCCGAGACAGCGGGATCGTCTGCCGGATCGAACTCGACCTGGCAGGAATCCTTGATCGCCTGGCCAGCTTCCATGATCGCGACAACGATCTCGTCCGTCTTCCAACCCGCCCGGTTGGCAGAAGCCACGAGATCGTCCAATGCCAGGCGGACCGCCTTCCTTGCTTCCTTGAAGCGCTCGGCCTCAACTTCGGTCGACGGCGCCGGGAAATCGGATGCGGCCCCTGAACGCGGGCTGGATTCCAGTCCGGCTTTCTCGTTGGCAGCTCCGGTCGACACTGCCTCATTCTCCGGGTGTGAGACCGTCACATCGAGATCCTCCGGAAGCTTCATCGCCTGTCGGACGTTCATCAGCCCGATCGGTACTTCTTCGCCAGTGCCTGTCACCACCTTCACCTCGACGATCTTCTTCTCATCGGTCATGGCCGTTCTCCTTGATCAGGAAAACCTTACGGGGCGTCTATCGGTTCCGCTCATCGGGGCGCTCTTAATCGAAGAATCCGACTTCTCGCGGTTCCTTGATGACGAGGCCGGTGTCGAATTCGCGGAGCGGGACCAGAGCGCCTACATGGTCCGTGTTTTAAACCTAGTGAAAACCGCAGGCGGCGACAGCTATATTGGCGCACGAGCGCACCGTCGGAACGGACAGCGCTGACCTCGTCATTTCGAGGAGAGCGTCATCTCGATCATGGTCGGCCTGAAGCCCGCCGCATCGAAAAGCGCCTGTCCGGCGACATTTCGGAAGGCTGTCGAGAGTATGACCTGCCCTGCTCCGAGGCGCCGCAGTTCCTCGACTGCGGCGAGCAGGAGCGCTCGCCCCGCGCCGCGTCTTCGACTGGCATGTTCCACGAAGATATCATGGATCACGCCTGCCGCCCCCCGGAGCGCCATGTAGTCCGGCCCCTCCAGTCCAGCGAACACGTAGCCGACGATCTGTCCCGCGGCCTCCGCGACCAGTACGAGCACGCCCTGCCGGTCTATCTGCCTCTTGAGGTAGTCGGCGTACATTGCAGGCGTCTTCTCGCCCGCCGATATGAAGCGCGAGGGATCCCAGTCGTGGTGGAGCGCAACGAGCTGCGCGCCGTAAGCGCCCAGAGTGTCGGCATCGGCCTTGGTCGCAGGTCTAACATTTACACCGATTTGGCTTGAAGTCATGTCGCGCCCATCACCCATTTAAAGCGAGTTCGAGTCATAGCCATGGAATTCTTCAAGGAATTTTCCCGCCTGCCTTTTGTCTGGTGAGGTGACGATGACGAAGCGGCGTCCGTCTCCCTGTCCATCCTGGTTCGCAAGATCGATCAGCCAGATCGTGTTCGCCGAGCCTTCGGTAATCTCGATAAGTCTCTCCATGACGGGATCTGCCTCGTCATCCACGCCGAAAGTCGTTTCGTAGGCTAAGGTCTCCTGTATCGGCGGCCCCTTGATCTGGTCCCGAAACCATTTCCATACATTGTCGAAGTCCACCGGGAACGGAGGAAAATCTGTGTTGACCTGTACAACGTCCCTAGCGAAGATGACCTCCCCATCGAAGAATGCGTGCATTCCCAGAAAGTAATCCGACAGCTCCATGTGGCTGGAGAGAGCGTCGCGCAGCGTCTTGAGGTTCGAGGCGGCCTGAAACATACGAGTGTCCTTGTGTTGGCGTTAAGCGGGTTCCACCACCGCGGAGGTGGAACCGACCACCTATTTCCGGGTGATGTCGTAAGATTTCGGATAGGAAGCCTCGTGACGGGACGGCAGCACGTTCGCAGCAACTACGGCAATCATGAGTACAACGATCGAGGTGACGACTAGCACGATCTTCATCACATTACTCCGCTTCACAAAGGAAACCACCGCAGGGCTTCCGGGTTCCCACCGGCATTCTTGTGGGCGTTCATTTACCAGCAGTAGCGACCTTGGGGAGACGAACAGACCCCGGTCGTAGTTCTCACGCCCGGATCGACGGCTTCGATTTAAGGTCGATTTAAAGAGGTGGAGGCAAGCGCATGGACGCGGTTCAACCACCTACCGTAGGGCCGGTGATTGTCTCGGCAGCCCGGCGCCCCAGGAGTGGGATTTGCTACGTGAGCGGTACATTTCGAAATAATCGTGCCTCGCGTAGTCTACAAAGCGAGTTTGAGACGAAAGGTGAGACCCGCGAGTTTCGCGGACGATCTTTCTGCCCGAAGTGTGGATCGCGGCTGTTCTCGGCCGATGAGCAGGAGGCCGAGATCAAGCTCGGAATTTGTCTGAGGCGCCGACTCCGCTAAAGCCGGCATACGAACTCTGGGTGAAGCGCCGTGAAGACTGGCTCGCCCCTATCGACGGGGCTGAGCAGTTCGATCAAGATTGAACGGGACGGTCGTTCATCGCGCACCGGCAAACACTTCCTCCAGACATGACATGGAGGATTTGAACGTTAGAGTTTCGAACGCCCGGTCGGCATCTTGAAGGTAAAGCAGGTTCCAGTTTCATCCGAAAAAACGTCGATCGTGCCGCCGTGAGCCTTCGCAATTTCCAGCGCGATGTAGGGTCCGAGACCCAGCCCCTGCCCGCAGCGGGAGGCCGTGCCAGCTTCCACTCTGGCTGACGCGTCGAAAGTCATGGGCAACTTCGATGCCCTGGCGACTTGCCTTGACGATGCGTCGCCCGCCGGTCCGCCCTACGGCATCCAGCTTAATGCCGGCGGCGGGGCGTTCGGCAATGCCGCCCACTGGCGAGCGGTCAGCTGCTGATCGGCTCAACGGGAAACCCACCGTCGGCTGGACAGTTGCACGCCGGGCCGGGCATCACGATTACCAACAGCGCCGGCGGGATCACGATATCGGCAGCAGGCAGCGGTACCGGGTCCAATGTCGATTGGCTGAACCAATCCGCGCTCGTTAAGCCGGTGGCGTCGAATTTTACGTTAAGGACGTCATCGTTGGTTCCAGCGCGCGCTGCGCTGACGGCAACAAGCAGAGGGATGTTGCTGTCAACGACGGAGAATCCGGTGCCCGAGCCCAAAGACCGAAAAGCGTACGCCCTGCCGGCCTACCCTTCGTTTGAGCATCGATCGCCTGCTTGGCGATCGGCATGGTTCTCGGTACGGTCGTGAAGCCGTCATTGGGTTTTGCGATGCCAAAGGAAGGATCAGTCCTTCCGTCTAACCTTTGAGCTGCCTTCTGCAGATACCTGATGTTTTTGCTATCGTGATCACCGGCTTTAGAAAGAGAGTTCTCGTGGTAAGCGCAGGACTTGGGATCTGCGATATGCGCCGTGGAGGTTGCCTTAGACCGGGTCGATAGATGATCGCGGACCGCATGCGACGACACCGATCAGGCTTGCCGGCGTGTCAGGCCTCTAAGGCAGGGGCGCACTTGCGAAATGTGTTTTGGGTCAACCGTGGATCGAACGCACTGAAAGGCCGATATCATCAATGATCGAATCCCTACGTGAATGTATTTCACGAATTTGGCGAATGGTGATAAGGTTTCGCTGACGGTGAAGGTTTCTCGCAACGGGGCTTTGATCCGGTGATCCAATTTCACGAGACGACCTATGGGTGAATGGCCTGCGCAGGGCGTGATTGACTTTCACGGAAGAACCTTGCCAGAGCGAGGCGTGCCAGCAGGATATGCTGCGATAATAGCGGCATTTAACCTAGTCGTACCCCCGCCGTCGCGGATGGCCGCGATCGCGGAGCGGCATCACCCCGGATCGACCGCCGCGTGGCTCATGCTCACGCCTCGCCATCGTCCGGAGCCGACCCTCGTCTCTCATCTTGTCTTTGCCTTCAAATATGAAGGAACAGACCTTCAGGTACTGGCCGCACTTTTTCGAGCAGTCCACCCTGATGCAATCGAGGCGATTATCCGGATGACGCCAACCGGCGCCTTTGCACGACGGATCTGGTTTCTGTACGAATGGCTGACGGGCAACCAGCTCGATATTCCAGATCCCGGCAAAGTGCGAATGGTCCCAGTTCTCAACGCGGATCAGCAGTATGGTCTCGCGGAGGGCGATCCCTCGCCTCGGCACAAGGTCTTGAACAACCTTCCCGGTACTCCAGATTTCTGTCCGCTCGTTCAAAAGACAGAGACTCTTGCCGCGTTCTCGCAGAAAGCACTTGGCGCGCGGGCGCGCGAAGCAATGGGCCGGATCCGTCCCGATCTGATAGCGCGTGCCGCAGCATTCATCCTGCTCGACGATTCAAAGTCTTCGTTTGCTATTGAAGGTGAGAGGCCGTCAGGGCAAAGAGCGGCGCGTTGGGGGCAGGCCATTTCGCAGGCGGGCGTGAGAGCGCTCAGTGTCGAGGAGCTCGATCGTCTTCAGCGGATCGTCATCGGCGATGCTCGTTTCGTGCGTCTCGGGCTCCGAGATGAGGGCGGTTTCGTCGGGGTTCATGACCGTGACACTATCATGCCCATTCCCGATCATATCAGCGCCAGACATCAGGACCTCGAAAGCTTGATCGGCGGTCTCATCGCATATTCCGATCGCGCGGCACGAGGAGCGATGGATCCGGTCGTGGCTGCAGCTTGCCTGGCGTTTGGCTTCGTCTACATCCACCCGTATGTCGATGGGAACGGCCGCCTTCATCGCTGGCTGATTCATCATGCTCTCGCGACAGCATCCTATAGCCCGCCTGGTTTCGTGTTTCCCGTCAGCGCGGCAATCCTGCGAAACATAGACCAGTATAGGGCTGTGCTGGAATCCCGGTCTGCGCCTTTGTTGCCTTTCATCGAATGGCGACCCACTGCTGCTGGCAACGTTGAAGTGCTGAACGACACCGCTTCGTTCTACCGGTATTTCGACGCGACAGAGCATGCCGCCTTCCTTTACGGCTGCGTAGAACAGACCGTGGAACATGATTTGCCCCAGGAGGTCCGTTTCCTCCAAGCCTTTGATCTTTTCGCGGCCGGTGTTCAGCAGGTCGTCGACATGCCTATGGCCCAAGCCGAGTTGCTGCACAAATTTCTTGACCAGAATGGGGGTCGCTTGTCGCAGAGGGCCCGCACAAAGGAATTCGCTGCACTCAACGATACGGAGGTCGAGCAGATCGAGGCGCTTTACGCCGGCTCATTCGATCAACCTGCCCCATGATGGCTCAAATGCATGGAGCCAGCTGGCGACCCAATCAAGCGATCTGGGCTCTTTCCATCGATCTGCGCAGATTTTCGCACACTATCGCCATCAGATTCGGTATTGCCATCGCTCTTTGCGCTAGCGGTAGCATCGTTGCTCGAGCTTGCATCCCCGCCATCATCGACAGCATGCTTAGTTCTTTGAAACGGGTTCGACATCTTTGCGAGAGCACGCTGCCGCAGATCTGCGTTCTCGATACATGTTCACATAGATAGTGACATCAAGCGTGACTCCGGCTTCGTTAAGCGCGGCGACTGAGCGTAGGTGCCCCACAGAAAGCGAGAGGACCAAACGCCTCGCATTCAGGCTGACTTCTCTTCTTCGGTTGGAGTTTTGACGTGGCGTGAACGACTACTCCGCCGCTATCGTGCGCAGCTTTGCAGTCGCCTGAATTTTTTCAATAATCATGCAGCATTAGACTACGTGAGCAGCGTAGCCGGCTGGCCCAACAGGCTGACGAGTTCAACCGCCTTCCGGTCGAACGATACAAAGGTCTCTCCTCCCAACCATGCTCCATCATGTGCGATGACGCCGTCTGCGAAGTCGCCACCAGCTTCGAGCACCGCCAGTCCGGCTTCTACTGCAGGTCGGTTCATCGAAACGTTTCCGGCATCCAGCAGGTCGCGGATGGACAGTGCCACATCTTCTTTTGAGAGATCGGCGCCGCGCCGGAGCACCCACACGAATTCGCATAAGGTTGGCAACGAGATTGCGATGAGCGAAGCGCGTTCAAGCAGAGCCGCGGCCGCTTGCCCCTGTTGCGGGTCATCCTGCAAGACCGCCCGAGCCAGAACGTTAGTGTCTGCAATGACTTTCACGGTTCGCCGTTCCAGCCCGCAGCGCCGATCTCGTTCATTTCGTCGATGGAGAGAACCCGTTCGGACTTACCGGCGTGTCTGCCGATGAAGTTTCCGATTTTCCCACTCGCGCGGGCCGCCCTCACGCGAAGCTCGCCACCCGGAAGTTTGTCAAACTCAACACGTTCTCCCGGTTTGACGCCAAGATGGGTCAGCAAGTCTCGCTTGAGAGTGACCTGCCCTTTCATTGATAACGCAATCGAAGACATCGAATAGCTCCTCATCACACGCACTCAATGTAATGGAAAATTCACTTACTTCAAGCTGAGTATGAAGGAATGCGTCGATCTGCACGTTCACAGCAGCTCGGATATATGCACTGCCGTGAGCTTATGAGATGGCGGTGGAAAAGTCGGCCACGGTAGCTGCGGAATAGTCCAGCCGCAGGCGGAGTAAAATCCGGCCACCTATTCCTTTCTGCAACGATCGCAGGAGGGACAGGGATCTACCCCGTGGAACTTTATTTGGCCCGTCTAAATCGACTTCGATTATGACAGGACGCATTAGTATAGAACGGAATAGCGTAAATTTTAAAAAAACTTTACGGAATTCCGATCGAGTTCTTTTTTTCCTGGTCTGTTACGAAATTCCGTGTGGTTTCCTCAAAAGGACGGAATACCGTAATGCGTTATCGGATATTTGAGCGGTTGGCTGATCAGATAGCCACCGCGCGCAAAGCGAGGGGCTTGCGTCGGACTGAACTAGCCGCACGTATCGGGCGCAGCCCCGCGCGTCTAACGGAGTTCGAACGAGACTTGACGAGCGGACGTTTGAGCAAGACCGTTTAACACTACTTGTACAGATTTGCCACGCGCTCGATTTGGTGCCCGTAATCGTCCCGCGTCAGCATCTGCATGAGGTTGAAACGCTGCTGGAGACCACTTCAACCTTGCCATCTGTTTCTACACCGATCGTGTCCCGCCGCGTGGTGTAGCTGACAGGGTGGTCACCGGCGTTTTCCGCTAGGGTCGGGTTGCTTAGAGCCAACCTGAGGGACACCACCGATGACCGACGACATGATGAACCTGCGCTCGCTTGTTGAGAAGAGCGCTGATGCCGATTTGCTGCGCGAGATGATCGGCTTTGCTGCCGAGAAGCTGATGGCGCTGGAGGTCGCGACGAAGACCGGCGCGGGCTATGGCGAGAAGAACGGCTTCCGACTTGCCCAGCGCAACGGCTATCGCGACCGGGATTGGGAAACACGAGCTGGCACAGTCGAGCTGCGCATTCCCAAGCTTCGCACAGGCAGCTACTTTCCGAGCTTTCTCGAACCACGCCGAATGGCCGAGAAGGCCCTGACGGCAGTCATCCAAGAGGCCTATATCCAGGGCGTTTCGACCCGATCCGTCGACGACCTCGTCAAGGCGATGGGCATGTCGGGCATCTCCAAGAGCCAGGTGTCCCGCCTGTGCGAAGAGATCGACGAGAAAGTGAAGGTCTTCCTCGACCGTCCCATCGAGGGCGAGTGGCCATACCTCTGGATCGATACCACCTACCTGAAGGTTCGTCGTGGCGGTCGTATCGTCTCTGTCGCGGTCATCATCGCCGTGGGCGTCAACACTGATGGTCGGCGCGAGGTGCTCGGCATGGAGATTGGCACTTCCGAGGCCGAGGCGATCTGGACCGAGTTTCTGCGAAAGCTGACCAGGCGGGGTCTGCGTGGCGTCAAGCTCGCCGTTTCCGATGCGCATGAGGGCATCAAAGCCGCAGTATCGAAAGTGCTCTGCGCCACTTGGCAGCGCTGCAGAGTCCACTTCATGCGCAATGCTTTGGCCCATGCTGGTAAGAGCGGACGGCGGGTCGTCTCCGCCTTCATCGCCACCGCCTTCGCACAGGACACCCCGGACGCGGCAAGCACCCAATGGCGCAATGTAGCAGACCAGATCAGGCCGAAGGTGCCGAAACTCGCCACGCTGATGGATAGTGCCGAACAGGATGTGCTCGCATACATGACCTTCCCCAAGCAGCACTGGGCAAAGCTTCACAGCACAAATCCAATCGAACGCCTTAACGGCGAGATCAAGCGACGCACTGAAGTCGTCGGCATTTTCCCCAACGACGATGCCATCGTCAGGTTGGTCGGAGCATTGCTGCTCGAGCAGAATGACGAGTGGGCCGTTCAACGATCTCGCTACATGACACTGGAAACTATCGCCACGATGAGCGATGATCCACTCATCAGCCTGCCAGCAGCAAGCTGACACTCATCCGGCCCTTTGAGATGAGCCGTGGTCGTCTAAGCTACACCACGCCCTGGGACATGATCTCTACACCTCCGAAATCGGTATTCAGCGAGGTGTTCGTGTCACTCAGTGACGAGGATGATGACTGATGGGTAAGCGGTGTTTTGACCCCACCTTCCGGATCAGCGCGTGATTGTTGATGTTGTTGCCGAACGAGGCTTCGACATATGACGATTACAGGGTTTACGCA
>NZ_JBNWCF010000030.1:0-12507 GCF_053522545.1 Rhizobium sp. 21-4511-3d
GAGTGGTGCCCAGACGCGGATTTGAACCACGGACACGCGGATTTTCAATCCGAAACCACGTGTTGTTTTTACTGAGCTATTTTCGCCCGTGTCGCAACCATGTTGCGTCTTACGCCAGCAGTGACTTCTCCGCTGCAGCGAGCTCATCAGCGTCATCACCACGCGGAAACAAATGCCCGTAAGTGTCCATCGTCATGACGATCGAGGAGTGACCCAGGCGCTCTTGCACGACCTTTGGAGGCAACCCTAGACCGCCCTCCTCTGGCCTATTGATGCACCACGAGGCATAGAAGTGGCGCAGGCAATGCATGCCGGTGTACTTGGCGTTCAGCAACGGCTCGCCGTCCTTGTCTTTCTTGCCGGCGTCGATCGTCACCCCTGCCCGCAACTGAACCGGGATCAGCCCGCGGTTGATGATGTTGCCGAGCGATTCCACGTTGCCGGTTCCGCTCGGGAATACGAGGTGCGTGTCTCGTGCTTCCTCGCGGATCGGCTTTCCGTCGTCATCGTTGATACCCGTCAGCGGCCGGGGATAGGCAAGCTTCCATTCCTTCAGAGTGTTGATGACCATAGGCGGCGCCGGGATCGTCCGCTCGCCTGCTTCTGACTTCGGCCGGCCGATCTCATTGAACCTGTCTGCCCGCTGGTGAACGCGGATCTGACGCTTGTCGAAGTCCACGTCGCTCCAGCGCAGCCCACGCAGTTCGGAAGCTCTCAGGCCACAGAAGATAGCCGTGAGCAGGATCGGCCTCCAGCGGCCCTCCAGGGCTCCTACAATGGCCTTTACCTCCTGCCGGGTCGGAATATCCACGCCAACTTTCAACTTGCCCTTCTGGCGCTTCTCCTGCTGCCGTTCCTTGCCCTTGCGACGAACGCCTCGCATATCGCGCACCACATTGCGAGCGACCTTGCCGCGCTCCTGGGAGTCCGCCAGCAGCGATCCGAGACTGACGAGCACCTTCTTCACCATCGCAGGCGATCGGCCGTTCTCGCGCAGCTTGTCCTCGAAGTCGCGCACGGTCGGGATGTTCAGAGCCGAGAGCTTTGTCGCGCCGATGAAAGGCGTGATGTGAAACTTGAGGTGCTGATTGTACTGGTCGACGGTCGAGCGCTCCAGGCCGGCGGCTTCCGCACTCTTCACCCACAGCTCACCCGCTGCCTTGACGGTGATGCTCGCGTTATCGGCGACGTGTGTGCCCTCGCGAACCTCGACCTTTGCCGTGGAAAGGAAGGCGTCAGCATCCTTCTTTCGCTCGAAGGTCTTCAGGCGCCGAGTGCCGGTGCCGTCGACATAATCAGCTACCCACGCCTCTTTCTGCTCACCGGATGCGGTGGTCCATTTACGCTTGCGGATCGACATTGCCGTGTCTTCCCTATGTTGTCGGATGGAAATAGATCAAACTGGCTTGTAGTATGTTGCAATAAATCCGCTTGTCAATCCTCGTCGTCTTTCAGCAGTTCGTCAGCCTTCGCGATGGCTGCATCGACCTTGCGAAGCTCTTCCTTGGCGTTCGGTTTGTTGGTCCCTTCGTGGGAGGCCTTAGAAAGCTCAGCGCCAGCGCGAAGCCTCTTCACTACGTCGAGGACTTCCTGGCTTGGCGCCTCATCCAGGTTTTCGAGAATGTCGCATAGCGAAATGATGATGCCGGCATGCTGGACTACTTCGACGCTGGCGCGCCTGGTCAAAGCCTGACTGCTCCGGATCATCTCCATCTGCTGGTCAATAAGCTCGATCGCTCGCACGCTCGCCTTCCGCTCTTCTGCGAGCAATGCCCTTAACCCGGCGGCCTCTAGCGTGCCTCCGGCAAGCTCTGCCGTCTCAAGCATCGCGACGATCTCGGCGTTCATGCTCCGACCATTGCGTTCGGCCGACTCCTTGATGCGATCACGCATTCCATCGGGCAGTCGCAACGGAAACTGGTCCGATCCCCGGCCAGGCTGTTTTCCAACCATTTTCACTTCCTCATAGAAATTTAAATCACAGTAATTTTTTTTGCTTGAAACGCAATGAAATTACGGTAATTTACATTACGGTGATTTCGTTAAGGAA
Source organism: Rhizobium sp. 21-4511-3d (assembly GCF_053522545.1). NCBI lineage: Bacteria > Pseudomonadati > Pseudomonadota > Alphaproteobacteria > Hyphomicrobiales > Rhizobiaceae > Rhizobium > Rhizobium sp. 21-4511-3d. The sequence goes on from NZ_JBNWCF010000030.1 coordinate 2,051, forward strand.
AGGTATCACTGAATGTCCGACAGCAACAATAATTCGCTCGACCTGATCTGGGGCGTTGAGGCCATCTCTGCGCTGATCGGCAGGAGTAAGCAGCAGGTCTACCACATGATCGCCAACGGTCATCTTCCGGTAGTCAAGCAGGTAGGCGGTCGCTACGTCGCAAGCCGCGAGAAGCTGATCGCCTTCTTCATGGAGGCCGCATGAACACGGCCCTTCAGAACGCAAAAGGTCCGGCAGAGGCGGCAACCTCTCCGGACCGTGGTTCCGCACCCCACCCGACAAAGGAAAAGGCAATGAACAAAACGGAGACTATCAGCAATTCATCCACAAAGAAAGCTACCGACGCTGCGGTAGCTGCAGCCATGAAACGGCTTGAGAACGATATTCGCGAACTGATGCACATGTCTGACATCGCAGCGGAGACGTTCGATGAGATCGGCTCTGTCGTCGACAGCGGTTCCAATGATGTCACGTACCGCTTCACCAACCACGAGATGGACCAGATGGCATTCCTCGTCAACAACGTGGCGAGCCGTTGCACGTCTCTCCATAGAGCCTTCGAGGCCGCCTATCAGGGCGAGGTGATGTCATGAGCGAAAATCCCGCAATCAAGCTGGTCCGGGCGTACGAGAACCTGGCCGTCGGCAAAGACCTCTGCGAGGCCATCTATATGGCATGCGGCTCCATGGAAGACGATCGATCTAAGACTGCGATCCAAGCCGTCTCCGACTGCCTGAAGGATGTTATCTCGCAGGTACTCGATGCCATCGAAGAAGTTAGGGAGGACCTGAAATGACAAAGCAGGTCCTCAAAGCCCGAGCCCGTATCGAAGCCAAGATCGAGGAGCTGATCGCCCTGCTCGACGGCATCGACGGGGATCCAGACATCGAAGCCAACGGCGACGAGCTCGACATCGGCATGCCCGAAGGGTGGCGGCCATCCGCCATTCCCTACGGCTGCACCGTGATCCTCGACGACGATGAAGACGGCGCAGATGACGAAGACGGCGGCGATACCGAGCCAAACGGTGACGAGGCCGACACCAGCTTCACGGAAGACGAAGGAGGCTTCCCCACATGGCATTGACCCCTCCCGAGCATGAGCGGTCCGAGTCCGTCACCCAGGCGGCTCAGTGGCTCGCAGAACAGAACCCGGCACCGCAACCGATCATCCCTCACTTGCGGCAGCGCTTCGGCCTGTCCGCCCTTGAGGCATGTGAAGCCGCGGCGCTCTCCAACCGGTACCGGATTTACCGAAAGGCGCACGGATGAACACCCTTCACTGGATGAAGCTGTACATCGGCGACGAACTCTCAAACACGTCTCACATGACGCCGGCGGAGTTCGGGTCGTACATCTTCCTGAAAATGCACTACTGGCGCTTCGGCGCCCTCCCCTGCGATGACGAGCGCCTTGCCCGCATCGCCAAAGTCCCGCTGGATGTCTGGCGCGATATCCTCCCCTCGATCGGCCCGCTGTTCAATGATGACTGGCGAGATCCCAAGCTTGAAGAGCAGCGGACCGAGGCCGAAGAGCGCCATCGCAAGCTCTCGGAAGCAGGCAAAAAGGGTGGTCGCCCAAGGAAGGAAGAAAAGGGAGGCTTAAAGCCGGGCTTTTCCAGAGAGAAAGCCTGGCCTAAGCAACCAGAACCAGAACCAGAACCAGAATCATATCCAGCCCCAGATCCAAAATCAGACCCAGCACCAGAGGTTCGGGCTTATGAGAAAGAGGGAGGGGGTACGTATACGCGACCCTTTTCACGTCCTCAAAGCATCGATGAAGGCAAGCGTTTCCTCCAAAGCCGGGGTTGCCCTGCCGACGAAATGAAGAAGTGCCTCGCAATGTTGATGGACGGTCACCTGTCTCCATTCGACATCGAGGCCTGGGATATAAAAGCGAGGGTGGCATGAAGCAGCAGCTCGATCTCTTCGAATGGGCAGACGCCAAGCCCTCGAATGTCATCGACGCAATGCCAGCCCTCATCAACAAGGCTGCCATGGAAGCAATCTATGGCATCCCCAATCGCCGTGGTGACGGAAAGGTCATCAGGCTCGGAGCAAAGGCGGCATGATAGCCCGCCTCGCTCTCATAGCTTCGATAGCGGTGATCGTGAGTGTTTTGATTTACGTTTGATGACTGCCAGAAATGGCGTTTAGGTGGCCCCCTCCTCGTGTGTGGGGCCGCTTTCTTTTGTTCAGGGCTGAAATGACGTTCCAAGAGGCTCACGAGCCTACGGTATTGGCTGATAATCAGGGGCGATAGCTGAAACAAGCAGCGGAATTATTATCCGCTTGTCGTATCGTATCTGATTGATTTTGCTAAACGTTCTGTTTCGTGTCGCAGCCATGTTGCGCTCACGACTGGCGAGAAGGTATTCTCCCAGGCACGAAACGAGAGATCCTTTGGTGCCCGAAATTACCACCAAGAAAGCCCCCAAGAAGCCTACAGCTCGCAGCCGGATAACAAACGGTTCATTGGGCGATATGGATGGACGTGGCAAGTGGGCCCGCCGCCTGGCTGACCTGATCGAGCTGTACAGCCTCGACGTGACCGACACGCCCTCATTGCTCCCTCACTCCACGCAGAGCCGCATCCGTCGCGCCGCTACCCTGACAGTCGAGCTTGAGCGTGCAGAGGCGATCTATGCCAAGGACGGACAGGCAAAGGCTGGTGACCTCGAAGCGTATCAGCGGACAGCAAACACCCTCACGCGACTCCTCGCCGCTGTGGAGACCAGGCACGGCACTGTAGGCCTCACCAGACCCCCAGCAGGTGCTGTGCCCTACCATGGCGCAGGCAGGCTCATTCAAGAGCCTTACTCCGCTTACACCACCAGCGGTGAAGCCAATGCATCAAGCCGCTACCTCGCTCGAGCAGTCATGTTCGCCATCGAGACTGCCAAGATCAAGGGTAGCCCCCTCCCCGATGAGCTCGCCGCTTTCGCCGTAAACAATGGATTAGCTGACTATGCCGACGATCAAACCGAAGCAAACACGCTCGACCTCACAGCCAGTGTCATCCGCAGCGCCAACGATAACGCGGGAGGCACCAGTGCTGACGACTGAGCCCTCTACCGAGCCCTCGAATGCCGTCACATGGGACGGCCAGCCCGTCACCCTGCGGCGTGCTGGTGTGGATGACATCACCGATCGCAAGCTCGACGTGGAAGCCCGACTCAAGGAGCTACGGCGCCAGCGTGGCATTGCCCTGCTCGACAACAAGCCTTTCGACGGCAGCGAGATATCCGCCCTCGAAGACGAGCTAGACGCCCTCACAGAGGCCGAAGGCGAGGCCACACGCAGGCAGCGGGCCGCAGAGGCCACCGAGCTTGCCAAGCGCCGTGAGGCAGCCCGCACGGACGTGCGCTTGTACGAGCAGTGCAGGCAGGAAGCCATCAAGGCGGCCGAACTGGCAGCGCTGGACCTGTACGTAGCCCTGCAGGACGTGTCGACATACTGCGAGAAGCTTTCCCGCTCCATCACGTCGCTGGGTGGCCGCCCGTGGGAAACTACGTCTGGTGCCGTCAGGGAGCGCCTGTCGCAGCGCCTGACGGTCCTGATGCGCCCCCTGCTCGGCAGGAACCCGCAGCAGTCGGGAACGACATTCTACGGCAGCATCGAGTTTCCGGAGCCGCAGGAAACCATGTCCGGTGAATGGGTGCCGGCAGAAGCCGCGGCCGTTGCCGCTGAAATCAAGCAAATCCTTCAAGGAGAGTGAACGCATGTCCCTCAATATCGCCCCTGCAGAAGACCTCACGCAGCGCGCCGCGCCGATCATTCCGATGGCGAGCGTGCAGATCAACAATCAGGGCTATGTCAGCCGTGACCTGTTCATTCGCCTGCCGGAAGGCTTCGTCGCCGATGACCTGAAAGAGCCCGACGTTTGGAAGATCGTCCAGTCGAGCCCCTTCGCCCTGGTGAAGCACGATCGCCTGTACATGGTCGCCTATGACGAATCGTGGGTTGCCGAAGCGATTGTCGCCCAGGCAGACAGGCTCAAGGCCGTGCTGGCAAAACCGCGCCTGACGAACTTCCCGGAACGCTTCGAGAAGCTCTTCGAGGATGATTTCTACCGCGTTGCGTGGGTCGGCAGCGGCTATTGTGTGTTGCGCAAGACCGATAACCACCGCATGACGTCGCCGGTATCGAGCTCGCAGATCGCCGAGCGCGACCTGATCAACCTTCATCCCCGGGTGGCCGGCGCATGAGCACCGAGATCACCACCACCGAAGATGAAACGCCCTCGGGAGGTTCCGGGGGCGATGTCGTCGTTTCGACCGACCGCGCGAGCGAGATCCGGCAGATCATGGCGACCGATCGGGACCGGTACTTCCGTGAGGGTCTTGATCAGGAGCTTGCCGAGCTCAAGGTGAAGCAAGCCGCCGCGGCCAACCCTGAAGCCGCCGCTTCCATGCCGGTGAGCGCCCTTGCCCCTGCCCGCTCCCGTGCGCTGCTTGAACGGTCAGCAGAGGGCCGCGAACTGGTGGCGGCATGGCGGCAAGCACCGGGCGGCTTCGATGTCGCTGTAGAGCGTGTCCAGAAGGCGGCAATCAGCATCGTCAGCGCCGTCGGCGATCATCGGGCCCAGAAGGCGTTCATGACGCGGTTCGATCGCACCCTGACCGAGCGAGCCCGCTACCACGTCTATGACGCGCTTGGCGCTGGCGCGCCCGTCCACGTCTCTCCCGCTTCGCCTGCCGACCTTCAGCGTTTCTCCTCGACGGCACCAGGCGCCGAGATGGCGAAGGAATGGGGCACGGCAGCGGCAACGAACGTGGCGCGTGTCTGGAAGCGTGTGGAGCGCCTACGGGCCGCCCTGGATAGCGAGGAGGACTTCGACAGCTTCCTCGATTGGTACAACGCATTGAAGCCGGACGCCATGAAGGCCGTTCTGCGCTCGATCGCACGATAGGAGGGGGCACATGAGCGGGCTCGAATTTCTAGCTGCCGCGGCCGGCGCTGCCGGTACGGTCACACAGATCGCAGGAACGCTGCAGGCAGGCCGCGAGGCAAAGGCCAAATACCAGTACCAGCAGAAGGTTGCCGAAGCCCAGGGCGACGAGGCCATGGCGTCAGCGCAGCGGGACGCGGCCGAACGGTATCGAGAAGGGCAGTTGATCCAGTCCCAACAGCGCGCCGCCATTGCAGGCGCCGGCGGGGATCTGACAGACCCTTCCGTCATCGACTTGCTGAACGACACTCAGGACCGTGTGAATTATGCGGCCGACAGTGAAATCTATAAGGGCACGCAGCAGCAGCGAGGATATGACGACGCGGCGGCCGTGGCGGGCATTGATGCCGAAAATGCCATGAAGGCAGCCCAGATCGGGGCGTTCACCGCTGGATTCGATGCTTTCAATAGGCTCGGCGGCAGGGCTGGCCCTGACGGTTCTTGGCTCTCCGACGGCCCCGGCGTCTTCAGCGGTGTTTCGGGCATGTACGCAAGGTTCGGCAAAGCTGAAAAACGTGGCAGCCCCTCCACCGTCGTCCTACCGTATTGATGAGGAGTGCACAGCATGGCAACTGAATTTGACAATGCCCTCGATTACGCTCCGGTAGTACGCGGCCCGAGCAAGACCCTGACGAACGGCAATGGGTACGCCTTGCGCTGGTCGAGTGTCACACTTGCGGCGCTCCGCTCTGTCGGGTTCCTCGACAATATGGTGGATGGCACCGTCCCGCCTGTCGATACGTCCATGCTGTGGCTCGACAAGAACAGCGATCCGGCCATCCTGAAGGAATACAATCCTGTCGGCGCGGCGTGGGAACAGGTCACCAGCCAGACGCTCTTTGGTCGCGTTCCTTGGCGCGGGCCATGGGACGACGAGCCGATCTATCGGCGGGGCGATGTTGTCAGCTACAATGGCGCAATCTGGATTTGCATTCTGCCGAGCCAGAACCATCCGCCGTCAGAAGATGCTTATTGGGATCTGTTTATCCCTGCTCTACCGGATAACTCGGTTACAACCGCGAAGATTGTCGATGGCGGCGTCACCACGCCAAAACTTGCCGACAGGTCCGTAACGAAGATCAAGATTGCTCAAGGCATCGTTACATTCGATACTGAAGCGCTGTTTGCTGCCGCGACTATCACAAACGATATCATTCAGGTCGAAACGGCCGGCTACTTTGCTTCTGGCGATGGTGGTGGACATCGTAAGTTGCGCATCGCAACCCCATCTCCGGTGAAAGCATGGCATAAGCAGAGCGCAGATGGCGCCTGGTGGGAGATAGCTAAGGGGCAGGATGTAAAGGTCGAAATGTTCGGCGCGCGGCCACTCTCCCAGGCAGCGCTTATCGCTAAGGCCGGGGTGGTCACCACTGAGATTGCCGCCAACGATGCTGCGTTGCTGGCAGCCGATGCGTTTGTTGCAGCCAACGGCGGCGGCAGGATATTTGCCTTGGGCCAGTTCTATGTTGTGTCTGCGCGCTACGAGCGTTCCTCTGGCGTCTACCTTATTGGTGCGGGTGTCGGTGAATGGGAGCCGATATTTCCGGGGCGTCCGAAGACGTGGAGCGGCACGACGTTTCTCTTCAAGGGAACCGGTACGCGTGATCTAAAGTTCGACGGCATCACGTCACTGCAGCACGGCGGCGGATGGCGCGAAGATCCGGACAATCTCGGAACCTATTTCAAGCTGTGGTCCGCGTATAACTCCGATGCTACCGGCACTGCCGCTGCAACGCAGAAGTCGTTCTCCGCTGGCATCCTCATGAAAGAGAACGTCCGATACGGCGGCATTCAACATCTGCGCCTCTGCAACTGGATTGGCACTGACGGCATTAGCGACTGGAGCAATCAGGCGTCAGCTTCGATCGGTGATGATTGGGATTTTGGCTACCTGATCCGCAACGGCGAATACACCGACGACTACAACATCCAGGTTGTTGGCGGTTGGCGCCAATTTGCGCATATGCTTTGCGCTACGGCCATCTCGGACAGCACGGCGGAACGCAATCGCATTGTGCGCGGGAAATTCAATGGACGCAGGGGCCTTGGTGTTCGTGGGCCCGATATCTGGAAAGTGACGGCGAAGACGTCGAACTCCGTTACGATCCGCTGGACGTCCGAAATCTATTTCAACCCTGCCGGCGGCACGTTCCGCGGCTCCGACAATGTGACTTACACCTATACCGGAGTTGCCCACACGGGTACGGCAAACGATTATGTCTTCACCGGCGTCACTCCAGATCCGAACGCCGCCGGAATCTTCGAGGTACGGCATCCCTCGTCGGGGTTTGGAAATACCGAGTACCAAGACGTCTATAGCTACGGCCTCGATCATGTGTCGGGATCGAAGGCTGCAGTGCTCGGTTACTCCGATAGCAAGGCCTTGGAGATCAGCGGCTTCCCGGTTCGTGGGGTGAAGTTCAGGAACTCTAAATTCCATACCGGCGAGCCTGTGTGCGTCCATTCGCACATCAACCAGGACATCGTCTTTATGGATTGTCAGTTCGAAGGAGGAGGCCATTTCCTGGCAACGCCAGCAACGGCAGATCAGACCTATACGGCGGCGCCAGTCCGTGAGACGCGAGGCCTCATAAACCTTGCCAGTGCTGGCATGAATGACGGCGTCGATTCAACGCTATTCCTGCCGCGCAATGCTTTCGTCGAAGAGCTGCAACTTGCGCCTCGGAGTGATTTGACCGGCGACCTTATCGTCAAGCCGCTTCGTTCTGGAAAAGTCCTGGATTTTTACGGCAGTGACCTGGCGAGCTTCTTCCGATTCGAGGAAAAGACGGTAACGACGGCTGGCCTTTCGTTCGCAACGGTCACCTCCCAAACCTGCACATGGCGTTACGTGAAGATCGGCAAGATGGTCTTCTTCAAGATGACCTTGACCTGGAGCGGGTTGGACACAGCCGATACCAGCGCCATTTCGATCCGTCTTCCGGTCAACGCTGCATCGGCCACCGGCGTCATGGATGGGACGATCAACGATCGGCTTTCGACCGGCATCACCCTTGCCGGCGCTGATAACCCGTACATCGATTTTGCGGCTGACGACTACCTCGGCATTTCCATCAGCAACACGACGCGGCTTGCCTACAACGGCGGGCAGATCGCGGCGTCTGGCAACCTATACATCAGCGGCAAGTATTGGATCGATTAAATGGCCAATGTGGACGGGACCTATCAAATTTTCGCCGTCGGTCGCTGCATGGGCGACCTGGTGCCGGAGAACACCACTCTCCAGGCGGATGCCTCAGCCGAGATCCGTCCGGCGCAGGTCGTGTCCGTTGTCCTCGATGCCAAGGGTCCGTTCCGGGAACTGACCGGCATGCTCGACACGAATAGCTGCCTGGGCGTCATCAAGCTCTATCTCGGCAAGGCGGAGACCGCCGCCGGTGAGTGCGTTTATCTGCTCGGGCAGTTGAACCCGCCACTCGTGTTCGCCGTACCGGGCGAGAGCCTACTAGCGATGCATCGCATCGTTGCCACGGTCGGTGAAGCGCCGAAAATGGACGATGCCGCCGAGGACGCTCAGGCCATCCTCAAAGCGCAACTCGACCTCATGACGCCCTTCCTCTGCGAGCCGGTCGCCGTGGCGTCCGTTGGCCCGGAATGGCGCCCTGTCGACCTCGAAGCCATCATCCGAAGCACTGCAAACCTGGAGACGGTTCAATGACCAAGCTTGCGAGATTTCACTGTGGCGCGCTCGAGACCTTTTCCGGTCCCGCGATCGGCACGCTGAGCGATATCATCAACCTGCCCCTCAAGGCCCGCGACGATATCATCGATGGCAAGACGCCGACCACCGCCGGCGATCTGCTGAATATCGCTTTGATGAACACCCCGTTCGTGAACCTGGCTTACACGCGCCCGGCGCTCGACACGCTCATCATCAATGCGCTGCAGAATACCTCTTGGGCCAAGAGCCTCGAACGTCAGTATCAGCGTCGGCGCCGTGACTACGGCCAGGAGCACTATGACCTCTACAAGGCCCTGACCGGCCGCAGCTACTAGGAGAGAAGGCAATGGCATTCACAGGACTTCACGTCATCTGCGCCGAATCCGGCGACCCGCTACGCACGGACGCCAGCGCCCGGGCAGAGCTTATCCAGAACCCCCGATGGTCGGAGACGCTTGCTTCGGCCGGCACGACCACACAGGCAGCGCCACAGGGCAGCGCGTGCCTTTTCCGGGTGCGAGCAAGCGCGGATGCTTGGATCGCTGTCGGTGCCGCTCCTGACGCCTCGCAGGCCGTTGGCAATGCTGCCAACAAGGCGCGGCATCTGGTGCCCGCGGGCGAATACTACGATGTGAACGTGAACCAGGGCGACAAGCTCGGGGACGTGTCGATAGTGAAAAGCCAGCCGTTGACCAGATCGAGCTTGAGGCAAACGGCATCTTGGTTGCCACCACGGCCAAAAGGAATGTGCATGACACACATACCTTCGGAAAGGATCGGGTCACGCTTCACGCGCTGATACTGACCGTTCCAGTCCATGCCCATGCTTTCAACGATAGGCTTGAGGGCGACAAAGGTGCCATCATCGTTTTCGAAGCCGTAGAGGTCATCTCCGCATGGATCGCAGCGTGAACACACACATCACCGAAATTGAGGTTGAGGGGGTCGGAACCTGTCGCCCTCTCAATCAATGGCAGGTCAAGCGCATGCGTTCGATCGCCGATCGGGGGAACCGCCACATTGCCTCAATCGCCTTCGGGTTCGGCATGACAGTCCGACAGTTCAAGACGCTGCCTGCAGCGCTCCAGCATGAGGCCAGAGAGGCGAGCTTAAAGCTCTGCGCACCCAACAACTTCCCCGCCATGAAGCCGTGCCAGTGAATCGCTACGTGTCACTGTGAGGATTTGCCCTTGACCGTATATCGACGTGCCCGCGCCTTGCGCGATTATCTCATCAGCACCGACGAAGCAGCTCGCATGCTGCACATCACCGAAAACAGGATCCGAACCTTGGCGCGAGAGGGCTACATCAAGCCTCATTCCCGCAAAGGCTTCTACCGCCTGGGAGACGTCGTTGACGGTCATGCAGAGGCAGTGAAGATGGGCGCGTTGACGCGACCTATGGAGCGCGGCAACGGGCGAACGACGTTCAGTTGTTCCGTCGACCGCTCCTAAGAAGTCCGTAGCCGGAAACGCACAGAACGATAAGGTTCGAGCTTATAACGGCGCCCATATTTCCGACACACAGAGCCAAAAGAGAAAGCCCGCCGAAGATAGCGGCGAGCAACATTATTGCGCGAGTATCGTCCATTGCAGTCCCTCCTACGTGAGAGCGACAAGCCTAATCCATGTCGCGTTTCATGTCGCGTGGATTTGCGGATAGCGATTTGCACCCATTGAAATTGCTTGAAAATCAGTTGCAACACAACGCGACATGAAACGGCGAGAAATCACCTTAGCGGCAAGGCGGAAAGCATTGATTTTCTTGAGGTTTGGAGTGGTGCCCAGACGCGGATTTGAACCACGGACACGCGGATTTTCAATCCG
>NZ_JBNWCF010000031.1:0-11329 GCF_053522545.1 Rhizobium sp. 21-4511-3d
CCGCCGCCCACGTTTCTCTTTCTTCTCATCTTCAATTGTCAAATAACTGACGACACCAAGCCGTCACAAAATCAATCGCTCCAAACTTCCGCTCGAAGCACAAACCAGCAAAACAGCCAATCCGCTTGATTTTCTCTAGAACGAAGCCATTCGTCGCCAGCAGCGCCGCCGCCCTCGTTCAGTGACGCGGCTTATACGGCTATCCCTCACAAACAGTCAACAGCGCAAAACCAAGTTTTTTGACATTTTTGTAACAGGTTGATTCGGTTGAGGAATTCTCGGGGAATTTATGCACAGTTCAAGCCCTCCCCTGCTCCTCACGGCGCACCGCCGTCGAAAATCTTTATCAGCTGGTCAAAAAATCGGTTTCTGGACCCTTTGGAAGGGCAATAAAGACCCGGAACCTATTAGAATGGCCGAATAAAGCGCCTTGTCCGTCCCCGTCAGAAGCGCGGAACCTAATCGCCGCTGCGGTGTTCTTTCCAGATTGTAAGAAAGGAGACCATGATGGCAGCCAATACCGATGACATCCGCTCGTCCGTCAGCAAGGACATCGCCGCCCTCCAGCAGGAGGTCTCGCGCCTGCAGAAGATGATTTCGGCCCAGGGCACCGAAGCCTATTACGAAGTGCGCGATCGCGCCGGCAAGGTCTATGAAGACGCCCTGCCCCGCGCCAAGAATGCCGTTGCCCATATCCGCGCCGAAGGAAAGGCCGCCGCAGGCGCCGCCCGCGAACATCCGGCCGCCACGACCACGGCGCTCGCACTTGTTGGCGCGCTCGGCTTCCTTGCCGGATATCTCGTCAGCGGCCAGCAGCAACCACCGCAGCGCAACTGGTGGCGCTGATACCGCGGCGCACAATAATTATGACTTATTGCGGACCTTGGCGACCTTAAATTCGCCAAGGTCCGTAAATACTTAGGTCTTAGAAAAACCAATTTTTAATGCAAGGTATTAGATCATATAACGAGGGAGGACTAATCATGGAAAACCGGAAGACGAACTGTATCGTCGAGGTTAGCGTAAACGGCGTAAACGGCCGTCGCGCCATCGGCATCATGAACATGCAGCAGGCACTCGACCTGCCCGACATGGCAAGCCTGTCCTACACGCATCCCGATCCGGTCAAAGCGGCGGCCGGCATCACTGTCAGCCGTCAGGAGCTTGCAGGTTTCCTGGCCTATCATTGATTGCGGCCGATCATTGATACTGGCATGGCAGATCATGGGTTTTTGACCCTCTAATCCTTCGTCACGGCGCCCTTCGCGCCGATACCTATTCGTGCGCGCCCGCATATCCCCATTCTCTGAAATTCTCTGGATTTCTCCCGCCCACGCTGGCGCCATCCTTCCGTTCGTGCCAAGAACCTGCTCCATGAACGCTTCAAGGACAGCGCAGTGAGGGATCGGCGCCCCCCGCAGAAGTTGCGAGACCGCGCCAAGCCCGCCGCCGACAATGGCGGCAAGCGGGTGACCCTGCCCCGCGCGCTCTCCAAGCTCGGCTTCTGCTCGCGAACCCAGGCCGAACGGCTGATCGCCGAGGGCCGCGTCCTCGTTGATGGCCGCAAGATCACCGATACCAGCGCCTGGGTGGATATCGCCACCGCGAAGATCTCGGTCGATGGCACGGCGATCGCCGCCGAAGACAAGATCTATCTGATGCTGAACAAGCCGCGCGGCCTGGTGACCACCCGTCACGACCCCGAGGGGCGCCCGACAGTCTATGACTGCCTGAAGGATTTCGACGTCCCGCACCTGTCGCCGGTCGGCCGCCTCGACAAGGCGAGCGAAGGCCTGCTGCTCTTTACCAATGACACCAAGTTCGCCCAGACCCTGCTCGATCCGATCACCCATGTCGCCAAGACCTATCATGTGCAGGTCAACAGGATCATGGATGCAGAGCTGCTGGCCGAAATGACTTACGGCGTGCGCCACGACGGCGAGCTCCTGAAGGCGACCTCGGCACGGCCGCTGCGCAACGGCGACCGCAATTCCTGGATCGAGGTCGAACTCGACGAGGGCCGCAACCGGCAGATCCGCCGCATGCTCGAAGCCCTCGATACCGAATGCCTGCGGCTGGTGCGCGTCGCGATCGGCGGCCTGGAACTCGGCGAACTGCCAAAGGGCGCCGTCCGCGCGCTCACAGAGACGGAGCTCCGCGATCTCAAGCGGCGCACCGGCATGGAAAAGACAAGACGGGATTGAACGGCATATGGAGATCGCTCCCCACGACTTCTGGCAGGAACTCCACCCGCCCGGCACCTTCGAGACCGCTGGCGATTTCACGCATTTCTATGTCGCCGAACTGGATGACGGCCGCCAGCTGCGCCTGCCGATCCGCGTTCTCGCCGATGGCGAGCATGCTTTGGCCTCGCTGATCGTCAACCAGGCGAGCTTTGCCGTTCTCGATGCGCTGGCGACAGCGCTTGCTGCCAGGCTGCAGCAGTTCAAGCCGGACATCATCGCCGGTCTGCCGACGCTCGGCCTGACGCTTGCCGCCGCGGTTGCCCAGAAACTCGGCCATATCAGATATGTGCCGCTCGGCACCTCGCGCAAATTCTGGTACCGTGACGACCTCTCGGTCGCGCTTTCCTCGATCACCACGCCGGACCAGCAGAAGCGTCTCTATATAGACCCGCGCATGCTGCCGCTGCTCGAAGGGCGCCGTGTCGCACTTGTCGACGACGTCATTTCCAGCGGCACGTCGATCGTCTCGGGCCTCGGCCTGCTCGATCAGTGCGGCATCGAACCGGTGGCGATCGGCGCCGCCATGCTGCAATCCGGGCGCTGGCGCAGCAAGCTCGCCGCCGCCGGTGGCCAGTGGCTAGACCGCACCACCGGCGTTTTCGCCACCCCGATCCTCGAAAAGACCGCGGATGGCCGTTGGCGCGCACCGACGCCATGAGCGCTGACCGCGCTCGGCCTCAAGCTGAGGATTGTGCGATCTTTCTTCCGCCTCTCTCTATACAGCCGCCAAGACGCCGCTACATTCGGCTGACGGTTGCAACGCGAGCCTGCCCATGAATGTCGAGCAAGCCTCCCTGCTGGTTCTCCTCGCGGCGATGCTCATCCTGTTTTCCCTCGATCGCTTCCGGATCGAGGTCGTGGCGATCGGCGGCCTTCTCGCCGGTTTCCTGCTGAAGCTCTATCCCGCCGACGCGGTCTTTTCCGGCTTCGCCAGCCCCGTCGTCATCACCGTCGTCGAAATCCTGCTGATCGTGCAGGTGCTGGCGCAGGCGAAGTTCTTCGATGGACTGGCGCAGCGGTTTCAATCGGCGAAATGGTCAAACCTTGCCGTCATCGCCTCGCTGGCATCGATCACCGGCTTCATCTCCGTCTTCATGAACAATATCGGCGCCTTCGCCATCATGCTGCCGGCAACGCTGAGGGTCGGCACCGTGCTGCAGATCCCGCGCCGCCAGCTGGTGATCCCGATCTCATTCGCCGCCCTGCTCGGCGGGCTGGTGTCGCTGATCGGCACGCCTGCCAACCTGCTCGTCTCCGACGCGCTGGCAAAGGCAACAGGTCAAGGCTTCCGCTTCTTCGACTTCGCCTATGCCGGCCTGCCAGTCGCGGCAGCCGGCATCCTGCTCATTTCCTTCCTCGTCACCCGCCTGTTCCCTGAAGCAGACGAGGAAATTTCCGGCCCGGCGCCCGCCGCCCGCCGCATCGTCGCCGAGCGCGAGATCCCGTTCTCCTCGCCGCTGGTCGGGACACGCCTGTCGGACTGTCCTGACAGTTTCGGGTTGCAGCCGCATGCGCTGATCCGCGACGGCAGCTTCGTGTTCGGCAGTCTCGCCAAATCGGTGATCGAACCCGGCGACACCCTGCTTGCCGAAGGCGCCGACAGCGTCTTTTCCGATCTCGAAGCCGGCGGCGCTCTACTGGCGCCCGCGCATCCGAACGGGTTGCAGACCGATTTCGCCCGCATCGAGGCCGTCGTCATGCCGGAGAGCACGCTGATCGGCTCGCGCATCCGCTCGCTCGAAGTCTTCCGCAATCGGGGCATTGCCGTCACCGCGATCTCCATGCGCTCGCCGCGCATCGAAGGACGCTTCGAGGATCTGCAGCTGTCGATCGGCGATATCCTGGTGCTCGAAGGCACGCGCGATGCGATCGCCGAGGCGCTGGACGAATGCGAATGCCTGCCGCTTGCGACCCAGCCATCGGCGGGCAGCTCGAAAGGCTCATGGTATCCTTTCGCGATCTTCGCAGCCGGTGTGCTGCTCCCGGCCTTCGGCGTCCTGAGACCCGAGATCGCCTTCGCCATCGTCGTCTTTGCGCTCGCCGTCACCCGGTTCCTGAACATCCGCCAGGCGATGGCCGACATCAACTGGCCAATCGTCATCATGCTTGCGGCGATGATCCCGATCGGCACCGCCGTTCAGACGACGGGAACCGCCGAAGTCGTGGCGCGATGGCTGAGCCTCGTGGTGCCGATCTCGATGCCGCTCGCCGGAATGGCGGTGCTGCTCTTCGTCGCCATGGCGCTGACGCCCTTCGTCAACAATGCGACGGTGGCGATCGTGCTCAGCCCGATCGCCATCGAATTCGCAGAAGCCGCGCATCATCCGCCGGCAGCCTATCTGATCGTCGTCGCGGCCGGCGCCTCGCTCGATTTCCTGACGCCCTTCGGCCACCACAACAATACGCTCGCCATGAGCATCGGCAGCTACAGGGTTTCGGATTTCCTGCGCGCCGGTGGCCCGCTGGCGCTGCTTGGATATATAATGACAGTGCTGATTGTCGCGGCCGTCTGGCTTTGAACGCCATTTGCTTGACATCGCCCGCAATGAAACTAGAGCAGGGATAAACTTCTCCCACAAAGGAATGCTGAGCCCGTGCGAATCCTATCCGAAGCCCATTTCCCCGAATTGCCGAACTATTACCGCGGCAAGGTACGCGAGAATTACGATCTTCCGGATGGCAGCCGCATCATCATCAGCACCGACCGCCTCAGCGCTTTCGACCGTATCCTGACCTGCATCCCCTACAAGGGACAGGTGCTGACGCAGACCGCCCGCTACTGGTTCGAGGCGACCAAGGATATCTGCCCGAACCACGTCATCGCCTATCCCGATCCGAATGTCGTCGTCGGCAAGCGTCTCGACATCCTGCCGGTCGAAGTGGTCGTGCGCGGCTATCTCGCGGGAACGACCGGCACCTCGATCCTCACTCTTTATAAGAAGGGCGAGCGCCAGATGTACGGCATCACCCTGCCCGACGGCATGCGCGACAACCAGATCCTGCCGACACCGATCATCACCCCGACCAGCAAGGAATTCGACGGCGGTCACGACGCGCCGCTGACGCCTGCCGAGATCACTGGCCGCGGACTGCTGACGCAGGAGCAGTGGGACACGCTCTCGAAATACGCGCTGGCGCTTTTTGCCCGCGGCCAGGAAATGGCGGCCAAGCGCGGCCTCATCCTCGTCGACACCAAATACGAGTTCGGCACCGACGCCGACGGCAACATCATTCTCGCCGACGAGATCCATACGCCTGACAGCAGCCGCTACTGGCTGGCCGACAGCTATCAGGCCGCCTTCGAAAGCGGTGGACGCCCCGTCAGCTTCGACAAGGATTTCGTCCGCGCCTGGGTCGCCGATCGCTGCGATCCCTATAAGGACGAGATCCCGGAAATCCCGGCCGACCTGATCGAGCAAACCTCCGCCGTCTATATCAAAGCTTTCGAAGCCATCACCGGCCAGGCCTTCATTGCCGATGACAGCGGCGAAACGCCTCTCGCCCGTGTGCGCCAGAATCTCGCGCCCTATTTCGCCTGACGATCGCCCGGCCGTACCCGCATTGCGTTTTGCACGCTTGCGGGCGCGGCCGCAGTCGCGTTAGCATTTCGGGAAATAAGGGGATGCCGGCAAAGACCGGCAGAGGGCTGAATGGCACGCAGGCCGAGACGGAAGGCCGAGGAAACGAGAGCCGACATCCTGTCGATGGCGGAAATTCTGTTTCGTCAACGCGGCTATGTGGCCGTGTCGATCGCCGATATCGCGACCGCACTCGGCATGTCCCCCGCCAATATCTTCAAGCATTTTCATTCCAAGACGGCGCTGGTCGATGCCATCGCCGAAATTCACCTTGGCGCGGCGACCGAGCGCTTCGGCGCCGTCGATGGCGATCTGCCGGCCAAGGAGCAGCTGCAGCGCTTCGTCCTGCGCCTGCTCGATTCCCATCTGCAGGACATCCAGGATAACCCCTATATCTTCGAAATGGTGCTGACGACGATCCAGGCCAAGCTCGATGCCGGCACCCGCTACCGGGAGCGGATCGAACATCGTCTGGAGCAGATCATCCGGCAGGGTGTCGCCGCCGGAAGCTATAAATGTACCGATACCGGCCATGCCGCGGTCACCGTCGCCGACGTGCTGGCCTGCGTGCTCCATCCCGTGCTGATTGCCCGCGACGACAGGGACACGCTCGTTCACAAAGCACACGACATCGTCAGCTTTGTTGATGCCGCACTGCAAAATAGCGCTTGATAAGTGACGATTGCTGAATTACGTCACTTCAGAAAGCTTTTCTTAAATTCGGATGATGGCGTTTGATCCGGATCGCGTAGCGTCTTCCATGGCGCGTCCGGCTGTTTCCGGCTGATCCTTCATATGCCAACCGCACCAGGGAATTCAGAATGATACGGCGTGCTCTCCTCCTCTCCACGGCTCTGGTCTTCGGCGGCTTTCTGGTCGCCTGCAGCGACAGCGGCAACAAGCAGGCGGGCGCAGCAGGCGCTGGCGCCGGTGCCGCCCAGCAGGCCGCACCCGTCGGCGTCGTCGCTCTGACCAAGGACAATTATCCTGTTACGACGATCCTTCCGGGCCGCGCCGAAGCCTATCAGACGGCCGATATCCGCCCGCAGGTCAGCGGCATCATCCGCGAGATCACCTTCCGCGAAGGCGGCGAAGTGAAGAAGGGCGACGTGCTCTACCAGATCGAGGACGCGCCTTATGCGGCCGCGGTCGAACAGGCCAAGGCCGCGATCGCCAAGGCCGAGGCGAGCGTGCCGAGCGCCCAGAGCAACTTCGACCGCTACCAGCGCCTCGTCGGCAGCGGCGCGACGCAGATCGAATACGAAACCGCCAAGACGACGCTGCTGCAGGCTCAGGCGGAAGTCGAATCCGCCCGCGCGGCTCTGGCCTCGGCGCAGATCGATCTCGATCACACCAAGATCCTCGCCCCCTTCGACGGCATCATCGACCAGACCGCCTACAATATCGGTAACGTCGTCGCCGCCAACCAAACGACGGCGCTGACGACGGTGCGCCAGCTCGACCCGATCTACATCTCGCTGACGGAATCGAGCACCAACCTGCTGCGTCTTCGCGATGCAATGGCCGCGGGCGACATCAAGGACAAGGCGAATGTTGCCTTCCGGCTGATCCTCGAGAACGGCAAGGAATACAATCAGCAGGGCAAGCTCGACATGTCGAAGCAGATCGTCAGCGAGACGACCGGCACCTTCATCATCCGCGTGCTGTTCCCGAACCCCGATCGCGTCATCCTGCCCGGCATGTATGTCCGCGCCACGGTCGAGCTCGGCTCGGAGGACGCCTACGCGCTGCCGCAGCTGGCGACCAGCCGCGATGCCAACGGCCGCCTGACGGCACAGTTCATTTCCGGCGACGGCAAGGTCGAGACCCGCGTCTTCGAAAATGCGACGCCCTCGAACAATTCGTGGCTCGTAAACCAGGGCGTCAAGGACGGCGACCAGCTGATCGTCAGCGGTCTGCAGTCGATCGCGCCCGGCATGCCGGTGAAGCCGGTTCCCATGAAAATCAATGAAAACGGTGTGGTCGTGGCTGCCGAACAGCCTGCGGCCGGTGACGCTCAGAAGCCCGCCGCGAAGTAAGTCGCGACGCCTCTCATAGTGATCCAAGCCGCACAGGAATAAAACTGATGGCCAAGTTCTTCATCCGACGCCCGATCTTTGCGTGGGTCATCGCGATCACCATCATGCTCGCGGGTCTGCTCGGCATCTACACGCTGTCGATTTCGCAATATCCGGATATCGCCCCGACCACGGTGCGCATCAACGCCACCTATCGCGGCGCCAGCGCCGAAACCGTCGAGAAATCGGTGACGACGATCATCGAAAAGGGCATGACCGGTCTCGACGACCTGACCTACATGACCTCGACCTCGTCGACCGGTTCGGCCAGCATCTCGCTGACCTTCGGCAACAGCGTCGATGCCGACATCGCCCAGGTTCAGGTGCAGAACAAGCTGCAGCTGGTGCAGTCGCAGCTGCCGGGAGACGTCATCGACGCCGGCATCAGCGTCACCCGCTCGACGTCGAGCATCCTGCTCGTGGGATCGCTGGTCTCGACCGACGGCAAGCGCTCGTCCGTCGATCTCGGCAACATCATCTCGAACTCGATCGAAGATCAGGTGCAGCGCCTCGAAGGCGTCGGCAGCATCAACATCTTCGGCTCCGGCTACGCCATGCGCGTCTGGCTCGATCCCTACAAGCTGCAGAAGTTCCAGCTGACGCCAAGCGACGTCACTTCGGCGATCGAGGCGCAGAACACCCAGGTCTCCGTCGGCTCGCTCGGCGCCCAGCCGACGACGCAGGGCCAGCAGCTGAACGTGACGATCACCGCCCAGAGCCAGCTGACCACGGTCGACGACTTCGAGCACATCATCCTGAAGGTCGAGAAGGACGGTTCGACAGTGCGCCTCAGCGACGTCGCCCGCATCGAGATCGGCCAGGAAAGCTATGGCGGCGCCTCGCGCTATAACGGCCAGCCCTCTTCCGGCTTCGCCGTCAATCTGGCGATCGGCGCCAACGCTATCGATACCGCCGAGCGCGTCCGCGCCTCGCTGGATACGATCGGCCGCTCGCTGCCTGAAGGCGTCGAGATCACCTATCCCTACGACACCACGCCCTTCGTCGAGCTGTCGATCGAGAAGGTCATCCACACGCTGATCGAAGCGATCGTGCTGGTCTTCGTCGTGCTCCTGATCTTCCTGCAGAACCTGCGCGCCACGCTGATCCCGACGATCGCGGTGCCCGTCGTGCTGCTCGGAACGTTCGGCATCCTCGCGGCGGCCGGCTATTCGATCAACACGCTGACGATGTTCGCCATGGTTCTGGCAATCGGCCTGCTCGTCGACGACGCCATCGTCGTCGTCGAGAACGTTGAACGCATCATGTCGGAGGAAAAGCTCTCGCCGCTCGAAGCGACCGAGAAGTCGATGGGCGAAATCACCGGCGCCATCGTCGGCATCGCGCTCGTCCTGACCGCCGTCTTCATTCCGATGGCCTTCTTCGGCGGCTCGACCGGTATCATCTACCGTCAGTTCTCGATCACCATCGTTTCGGCGATGCTGCTCTCGGCGCTCGTCGCCATCGTGCTGACGCCGGCGCTCTGCGCCACGATGCTGAAGCCCGTCGACGGCCACAAGAAGAACCGCATCGGCGACTGGTTCAACCGCAACTTCACCCGCTCGACCAACGGCTATGTCCGCAGCATCGGCTATCTCCTGAAGCGGCCGATCCGCGTCATGCTCGTCTTCCTGCTGATCGGTGCCGGCTGCGCCTATCTTTTCGCGCGCCTGCCGAGCTCCTTCCTGCCGCAGGAAGACCAGGGCGTGCTGCTGACCATCGTCACGACGCCGCCGGGCTCGACGACCCAGCAGACCCAGGCCGTCGTCGAGAAGGTCGAGAACTACTATCGTGAGAACGAGAAGGACGCAGTCGATTCCGTCTTCGGCGCCCTCGGCTTCGGCTTCAACGGCTCCGGCCAGAACAGCGCGATCGTCTTCACCAAGCTCAAGGACTTCTCGCTGCGCACCGACCCGAACCTGCATGCGCAGGCCGTTGTCAACCGCGCGCTGAAGAACTTCTTCGCCATCCGCGAAGCACAGGTCTTCGCCCTCCTGCCGCCGGCCATCCAGGGTCTCGGCGTCTCGAGCGGCTTCTCGATGTATCTCGTCGATACCGGCGGCCACGGCACGCAGGCGCTCGACGCCGCCTCCAAGCGGCTGATCCAGATGGGCAACAGCAGCGGCAAGGTCGTCGCTCTGCGCTCCAACAACAAGGAAGTCGAGCCGCAGATGAAGATCATCATCGATCAGGAAAAGATCGGTGCAATGGGCGTCGATATCGCCTCGGTCAATTCGATGCTGTCGATCATCTTCACCGGCCGCGACGTCAACGACTTCACGCTGAATGGCGAGATCAAGCCCGTCTACGTGCAGGGCGATGCACCGTTCCGCATGCAGCCCAGCGATCTCGACCACTGGTATGCCCGCAATACGGCCGGCGAAATGGTCCCCTTCTCCGCCTTCACCAAGACGGAATGGGCGCAGGGCGCGCCGTCGCTCGCCCGCTTCAACGCCACAAGCGCCATCCCGCTCGACGGCGCCTCGGCGCCGGGCGTCAGCTCCGGTGACGCGATGAACGAGATGGAAGCGCTGACCGCGCAGCTTGGTGGCGGCTATACAGTGGCATGGCAGGGCATCTCCTATCAGGAGCGGCTCTCCGGCTCGCAGGCGCCGATGCTCTACGCGATCTCGGTCCTCGTCGTCTTTCTCTGCCTTGCAGCACTCTATGAAAGCTGGTCGATCCCGTTCTCGGTCATCATGGCCGTACCGGTCGGCGTCCTCGGCGCGCTCGCAGCCGCAACGCTGTTTGGCCAGGCAAACGACGTCTACTTCAAGGTCGGCCTGCTGACGACGATAGGATTGGCGGCGAAGAACGCGATTCTCATCGTCGAGTTTGCCAAGGACCGAATGGAAACGGGGATGGGCCTTTTAGAGGCGACTCTCGAAGCGGCAAGGCTGCGTCTGCGCCCGATCATCATGACCTCGCTCGCCTTCATCCTCGGCGTCGTGCCGCTGGCGATCGCGACCGGCGCAGGCTCGGCGGCGCAGAATGCCATCGGTATCGGCGTTCTCGGCGGCATGCTGGCGGCAACCGCACTCGGGATCTTCTTCGTTCCGTCCTTCTTCGTGGTCATCCGCCGGGTGTTTTCGCGGCGCAAAAATGAGGCGGGAGTGTGATAAAAATACACTGCCCGAACGCCAGACTCATTGCTACATTGCGGCCGACTGCTTCGGCATGGTGTATCTCGTTGGCACGGAGCGCGGCCGATTGCGAAGCATGATGCTTCGGACAAGAAATTTAGGACTTGGTCGAGTTACAGGAAGAACATTGCATGGTATCTCTTCGTTATGCCACACCGGCGTTGATGCTTTTGTTGGCGGGCTGCGTAAGCGGCCCGGATCATGTACCGCCGGAAATGCCGCTTCCTGCGAAGTTTGGCGAAGGCGGGGTCAAGAGCAATGGTGATGTTGCGACCGCCCAGTGGTGG
>NZ_JBNWCF010000032.1:0-4106 GCF_053522545.1 Rhizobium sp. 21-4511-3d
GGGGAGATTTGGTTGCGGGGGCAGGATTTGAACCTGCGGCCTTCAGGTTATGAGCCTGACGAGCTACCGGGCTGCTCCACCCCGCGTCCAGCGCAAAACCCTTTGGGTTTTGTCGCGATAGCGTAAATCGCCGAAGGCGTTTTACGCTTACTGCCGGAGCAACTCCAAAGGAGTTGTCTCCTGTAAGGGACGCACCATTATAGATCCGGTGCATCGCTATTTCAGTCTACATATAGGGCTCGAAAGCAAAAAGGCCGCTTTGCGAGCGGCCCTTTGATCGGCCAGGGGCCGTAGAATGTGATGAGAAGATTTATGTTGCGTTTAGCAGACCTGGCAGCGACCGACTCTCCCGCGTCTTAAGACGAAGTACCATAGGCGCTGGGGCGTTTCACGGCCGTGTTCGGAATGGGAACGGGTGCAGCCACCCCGCCATGACCACCAGGTCAGCGAAGCGCAACAATTGAGAAGCTGGCGCAGCCGCTAGGCTGCATTTTTTGAACACGTCTTCGGTGCAACAAACCGGACGAACACTGCATGTTCGCCGGGCCCGTCGCAAAGGCTTTCGCCTTCGCTCTGTCGGGACAACCGCTTTGCGGTTGCCCTGAGATGAGCACAAGCAATGAGAACGATCAAGCCAATCGAGCTATTAGTACCGGTAAGCTTCATGCGTTGCCGCACTTCCACACCCGGCCTATCAACGTGGTCGTCTTCCACGGCTCTGATAGGGAACACTCGTTTTCAGGTGGGTTTCCCGCTTAGATGCCTTCAGCGGTTATCCCGTCCATATATAGCTACCCTGCTATGCCCTTGGCAGGACAACAGGTCCACCAGAGATATGTCCATCCCGGTCCTCTCGTACTAGGGACAGATCCTGTCAATATTCCTACACCCACGGCAGATAGGGACCGAACTGTCTCACGACGTTCTGAACCCAGCTCACGTACCGCTTTAATTGGCGAACAGCCAAACCCTTGGGACCTGCTCCAGCCCCAGGATGCGATGAGCCGACATCGAGGTGCCAAACAACCCCGTCGATATGGACTCTTGGGGGTCATCAGCCTGTTATCCCCGGCGTACCTTTTATCCGTTGAGCGATGGCCCTTCCACGCGGGACCACCGGATCACTATGACCGACTTTCGTCTCTGCTCGACTTGTCAGTCTCGCAGTCAGGCGGGCTTATGCCATTGCACTCGACGACCGATTTCCGACCGGTCTGAGCCCACCATCGCGCGCCTCCGTTACTCTTTCGGAGGCGACCGCCCCAGTCAAACTACCCACCATACACTGTCCCGGATCCGGATAACGGACCGCGGTTAGACATCCATGACGATAAGGGTGGTATTTCAAGGATGGCTCCACGGAAACTGGCGTCCCCGCTTCAAAGCCTACCACCTATCCTACACATGCCGACACGAATGCCAGTGTAAAGCTATAGTAAAGGTGCACGGGGTCTTTCCGTCTGACCGCAGGAACCCCGCATCTTCACGGGGAATTCAATTTCACTGAGTCTATGTTGGAGACAGCGGGGAAGTCGTTACGCCATTCGTGCAGGTCGGAACTTACCCGACAAGGAATTTCGCTACCTTAGGACCGTTATAGTTACGGCCGCCGTTTACTGGGGCTTCGATTCAAAGCTTGCACCTCTCCTCTTAACCTTCCAGCACCGGGCAGGCGTCAGACCCTATACGTCGTCTTGCGACTTCGCAGAGCCCTGTGTTTTTGATAAACAGTCGCTACCCCCTGGTCTGTGCCACCCCATCTCACTTGCGTAAAATGGGGTCACGCTTCTTCCGAAGTTACGCGTGCAATTTGCCGAGTTCCTTCAACATAGTTCTCTCAAGCGCCTTGGTATACTCTACCTGACCACCTGTGTCGGTTTCGGGTACGGTCTATACGGTGGAGCTATTTCCTGGAACCGCTTCCCTGCCCACTCAATCCAATAAGAATGAACAAGTTACGCAATCCGTCACTACCACCAGGCCCACGAATATTAACGTGGTTCCCATCGACTACGCGTGTCCGCCTCGTCTTAGGGGCCGGCTAACCCTGCTCAGATTAACTTTAAGCAGGAACCCTTGGTCTTTCGGCGAGAGGGTCTCTCACCCTCTTTATCGTTACTCATGTCAACATTCGCACTTCCGATACCTCCAGGATGTCTCACGACTGTCCCTTCACAGGCTTACGGAACGCTCCGCTACCACTTGCATTGCTGCAAATCCTCAGCTTCGGTGCATGGCTTCAGCCCCGTTACATTTTCGGCGCAAAGACCCTTATTTAGACCAGTGAGCTGTTACGCTTTCTTTAAATGATGGCTGCTTCTAAGCCAACATCCTGGTTGTTTTGGGATCCTCACATCCTTTCCCACTTAGCCATGACTTGGGGACCTTAGCTGGAGGTTAGGGTTGTTGCCCTTTTCACGACGGACGTTAGCACCCGCCGTGTGTCTGCCGAGTAGTACTCCCGGGTATTCGGAGTTTGGTTAGGATCAGTAAGACGGTGAGTCCCCATAGCCCATCCAGTGCTCTACCCCCCGGGGTATTCGCTCGACGCTCTACCTAAATAGATTTCGCGGAGAACCAGCTATTTCCGAGTTTGATTGGCCTTTCACCCCTAGCCACAAGTCATCCCAATCTATTGCAACAGATGCGGGTTCGGTCCTCCAGTTGGTGTTACCCAACCTTCAACCTGCTCATGGCTAGATCACTCGGTTTCGGGTCTAATGCAACAAACTAAATCGCCCTATTCAGACTCGCTTTCGCTTCGCCTACACCTACCGGCTTAAGCTTGCTTGTTACACTAAGTCGTTGACCCATTATACAAAAGGTACGCCGTCACCCTTGCGGGCTCCGACTGTTTGTAGGCATCCGGTTTCAGGTTCTATTTCACTCCCCTTGTCGGGGTGCTTTTCACCTTTCCCTCACGGTACTTGTTCGCTATCGGTCATGCACGAGTACTTAGGCTTGGAGAGTGGTCTCCCCATGTTCAGACAGGGTTTCACGTGCCCCGCCCTACTCTAGGACAATCATGGTATCTACGCGTACGGGGCTGTCACCCACTACGGCCAAGCTTTCCAGCTTGTTCCACTTTAACCACAATTGCCACTGGCCTGGTCCGCGTTCGCTCGCCACTACTTGCGGAGTCTCGGTTGATGTCCTTTCCTGCAGGTACTTAGATGTTTCAGTTCCCTGCGTTCGCTTCTTACACCCTATGTATTCAGGTGTAGATACCTTATCACAATGCTTGGAAACCCAAGCCGAGCCTAAACTCAGTTTGGATTTTCCAAGCATTTAAGGTGGGTTGCCCCATTCGGAGATCCATGGATCAAAGCTTATTCGCAGCTCCCCACGGCTTTTCGCAGCGTATCACGTCCTTCATCGCCTGTGCATGCCAAGGCATCCACCAAATGCCCTTACGACACTTAATCGTTCTCATTGCCAATGCTCATCCTTAGTTGGATTTGGAATTCCTATCCTTCTCGCTTGCGCTCGAAGGGGTTCCAAATCTGACCATACGGACAATCTTGCGATTGCCGCACGCTCAGCTCCAACAATCTGGTTACCTTTTACAACCAGACCATTCAGATGCCATCGACGTGTTCGACCGGATTGCTTTATTGGAGCTACGCCGAGCAGCTCGCTTGCATCCGGTCTTAAGACCAGCTTCTCGAGATTAAATCCGGGACCGCGCGGTCAGGCAACGGTCATCCGATCATCCATCAGACGACACCCGAAAGTGCCGAACAACAGACGATCAAGAGCGACAAGCTTCCTTCCTACCTCCAATCCCTCCACCATATCCAGCCGGCTAGGCCATCCATGGTTTCTCAGGAACTGGGCTCGGACATTGGGCAGAACCCAACACCTGGAAGCCTCCAGATCAATCTTCTCTTCACGATTTATGCAGAACAGGCATCAGGCTAAAAGCCGATGCAAACTTGTATTTCTTCAAAAGACAATCGCCGATCAAAACCATTCAGTCTCAACACCAATCGGATCATTCGAGAACGATCGATTTGGTGGAGCTGAGCGGGATCGAACCGCTGACCCCCTGCTTGCAAAGCAGGTGCTCTCCCAGCTGAGCTACAGCCCCATCAGCTCGATCGCCC
>NZ_JBNWCF010000033.1:0-2496 GCF_053522545.1 Rhizobium sp. 21-4511-3d
TGTTGATTTCCACTGAGAGCTGACCCGGCGTTTCCACCGAGAAGTGACCCGCCTTTAGGTATCGTTTGTATTGGTCGTAGTGGTCAAGTTCCTGCGTTTCTCCTTCGTTGTCTTGGGCTCATGGGCCGAGCTGTTCTTGAAGCGGAAGCTGTCGTTTCCGGTCTCAAGGATGTGGCAATGATGAGTAAGCCGATCGAGCAGCGCGGTCGTCATCTTGGCATCGCCGAACACGCTGGCCCATTCGCTGAAGCTGAGGTTGGTGGTGATGATGACGCTGGTGCGCTCGTAGAGTTTGCTCAGCAGATGGAAGAGCAATGCACCGCCTGATGCACTGAACGGCAGGTATCCAAGCTCGTCGAGAATGACGAGATCGGAATGAACCAGCCGATTGGCGATCTGGCCGGAGCGTCCCTGCGCCTTCTCTTGCTCGAGCGAGTTGACCAGCTCGACCGTCGAGAAGAACCGGACCCGCTTATGGTGATGCTCGATGGCCTGGACACCGATTGCGGTTGCAATGTGCGTCTTGCCCGTGCCGGGACCGCCGACCAGGACGATGTTGTTGGCGTCGTCGAGGAAGCCGCAGCCATGGAGTTGCTGCACGAGCGCCTCGTTGATCTCGCTGCTGGCGAAGTCGAATCCGTTCAGATCACGATAGGCCGGGAAGCGTGCCGTTTTGAGTTGATATGCGGTCGATCGGACCTCTCGTTCAGCCGTTTCCGCCTTGAGGAGCTGGGACAGGATTGGAATGGCAGCCTCGAACGCCGGCGATCCCTGTTCGGTCAGATCACCGACGGCGTGGGCCATTCCGTGCATCTTTAGTTGCCGCAGCATGATGACGATCGCGCCGCTTGCCGGGTTATGACGCATGGCGAACCTCCGTCTTTCTCAAGGTATCGTATCGTTCGACATTGGCCTTGGGCTCGTTGGTGAGCGTCAGGGCCTGAGGTGCGTCGAGGGTCGGCGGCGTGAAGGTTTTTCCGTCGACGAGGCGATGCAGCAGGTTCAGGACATGCGTCTTCGTCGGAACACCAGACTTTAGCGCCATGTCGACGGCCGAGAGCACTGCCTGCTCGTCGTGCTGGAGAACAAGTGCCAGGATATCGACCATCTCGCGGTCGCCACCTGGCTTCTTGAGCAGATATTGTTGCAAGCTCCGGAATGCTTCGGGCAGATCGACGAATGGAGCACCGTTGCGAAGAGCACCTGGCTTTCGCTGCACCACCGCCAGATAATGCCGCCAGTCGTAAATGGTCTGTCCTGGCCGATCGTGGGAACGATCAATGACGCGACGGTGCTCGCAAACGATCTGACCTTCCGCCGCGACGACAACACGATCCGGGTAGACGCGAAGGCTTATCGGTCGATTGGCGAAGGATGCCGGAACGCTGTAGCGGTTGCGCTCCAGATGCACGAGGCAGGTAGGTGTGACCCGCTTCGTGTATTCGACAAACCCGTCGAACGGCCTGGAAACGGGCATGAGGGCTGGAGCCTCCTCAGCCCAGACATCGGCGATTGTGCCACGCATCTGGCCATGCGGTGTCTTCGCCCAGAACTCCTTGCACCGCAGCTCAAGCCAATCATTCAGGGCTTCCAATGATGGAAAGCGAGGGATCGGTTGAAAGAAGCGATGACGGGCATCCTGAACGTTCTTCTCGACCTGTCCCTTTTCCCATCCGGACGCTGGATTGCAGAACTCGGGCTCGAACACGTAGTGGCTGGCCATCGCCATGAAGCGGACATTGACGTCGCGCTCCTTGCCACGGCCAACCTTGTCGATCGCCGTGCGCATATTGTCGTAGATGCCACGACCGGGAATGCCGCCAAAAACGCGGAACGCATGATTGTGCGCGTCAAATAGCATCTCGTGAGTCTGCAGAAGATAAGCCCGGACGATGAAAGCGCGGCTGTAGCTCAGCTTCGTATGCGCCACCTGCAGCTTG
The DNA here is from genome assembly GCF_053522545.1 of Rhizobium sp. 21-4511-3d. Taxonomy (NCBI): domain Bacteria; kingdom Pseudomonadati; phylum Pseudomonadota; class Alphaproteobacteria; order Hyphomicrobiales; family Rhizobiaceae; genus Rhizobium; species Rhizobium sp. 21-4511-3d. The sequence goes on from NZ_JBNWCF010000033.1 coordinate 1,941, forward strand.
GTGCGTTCATTGCCGATGATCGCCCAGTCCTCTGACCAGTCGAACTGGAATGCTTCGCCCGGCTCGAACGCCAAGGGCACAAACGTGCCACGGCCCGTCGTCTGCAGTTCCCTTTGCCGATCGCCTCGCCATTCCCGAGCAAATGCCGCCACGCGATTGTAGGAGCCCTCGTAGCCAAGGCTGACCAGATCGGCATGCAACTGCTTCATCGTCCGCTTCTGCTTGCGGCCCTTCTTGGATTCGGTCTTCAGCCAGGCCGACAACCGATCCGCAAATGGATCAAGCTTGCTCGGCCGCTCAGGGACCTTGAACTTCGGCTCCACGCCGCCGGCACGCAGGTATTTGCGGATGGTATTCCGGGACAGGCCGCTCCTGCGGCAAATCTCCCGGATCGAGAGATGGTCTCGAAAATGCCAGCGTCGGATCACGCTCAGTAATGCCATGTCGATCACTCCAGAGCCCCCGCTGAAAACATGCGAGGGACGGTTGAAACATGGGTCAATTCTCAATGGAAATATTACGCTGCGCCGGGTCAGCTCTCAGTGGAAATCAACAC
>NZ_JBNWCF010000034.1:0-2477 GCF_053522545.1 Rhizobium sp. 21-4511-3d
GTAAGCGGTGTTTTGACCCCACCTTCCGGATCAGCGCGTGATTGTTGATGTTGTTGCCGAACGAGGCTTCGACATATGACGATTACAGGGTTTACGCATGGCACCAGTGCAGACGTGCCGGTGCAACGGTTTGAGGTTTTTACGGGAACTGGTCGTCGCCGCGACTGGAGCGACGAGGAGAAAGACCGAATTGTCGCCGAGAGCTATAGCGGCGAGATGTCGGTCAGTGCTGTTGCGCGTCGGCACGGTTTGTCTCCCGGACAATTGTTTACCTGGCGTCGGCAGGCGCGGAGTCAGGCGCAGCAAGACTCGCCGCCGATGTTTGTGGCAGCAGTAATTGATCGTCCGGTAGAGCCGCCTCCGACACGGCGAAAGACGATTACGAGGAGCGCACTTCCAGTTGCGGCAATCGAGCTGGAGGTTGGCGGCGCGGTCGTCAGGATCGCATCTGGCACGGACAGCGCGACAATTGCTGCTGTGATCCAAGCGTTGAAGGCTCAGTCGTGATTGGTCCGTCCGGTGCGGTAAAGGTGATGATCGCCACCAAGCCCGTCGACTTTCGCAAAGGCGCTGACGGATTGGCGGCGCTCGTGAAAGCCGAGATGGGTGCCGACCCATTCTCTGGCACGATCTACGTGTTCCGGGCCAAACGAACGGACCGGATCAAGCTGGTCTTCTGGGACGGTAGCGGCGTGTGCCTGGTTGCCAAGCGGCTTGAGGATGGCGAGTTCCATTGGCCTCGAATGCAAGACGGCGCGATGCATCTGACGGCCGCCCAATTCTCGGCTCTGTTCGAGGGATTGGACTGGAAACGCGTGCATGCGCCGAGCGAAACGCGCACCCCGATAAAGGCTGGATAGCGGCCGCGACCAATTGAATCATCATCAGCCTGCCTCTCGTTCTGAGCGGCAAAATATGCTGTTCTCGATCCATGACGATAACGGCGGACGAGCTTCCGGATGACCTGAACGCGCTAAAAGCGATGGTGCTTTCGCGCGAGGCGGAGAATGCCCGCCTGCGTCAGATCATCAAGGAATTGCAGCGCCACCGGTTCGGTCGCCGTGCCGAGACGCTTCCCGAGGACCAGCTTCTGCTTGGGCTTGAAGAGGCCGAGCAAGTCGAGGCTGCCGGTCTGGAAGACAATGAGCAAGCCTCCCCTGCTGTTCGACAGGCGCAAGTCGCCAAACGGCGCACGAACAGAGGTTCGCTGCCAGCCCATCTGCCGCGCATCGAGATCGTAGTTGATATTGATGACCATGCCTGCCCCTGCTGCCGCAATGACCTGCATCGGATCGGCGAAGACGTCAGCGAGAAGCTCGACATTGTGCCCGCCCAGTTCCGCGTGCTTGTGCTGCGCCGCCCGAAGTATGCTTGCCGGGCTTGCGAAGAAGTCGTGGTCCAGGCTCCGGCCCCGGCAAGACTGATTGAAGGCGGCATTCCGACCGAGGCCACCGTCGCCCAGGTGCTGGTCTCCAAATATGCTGACCACCTGCCACTGTATCGCCAGGCGCAAATCTATAAGCGTCAAGGCATCGACCTCGACCGCTCGACGCTCGCCGACTGGGTCGGTCGCGCCGCCTGGCATCTGCGTCCTGTCCATCAACGGCTGCTCGATCATTTGAAGTCATCGTCGAAGCTCTTCGCCGACGAGACGACAGCCCCCGTGCTCGACCCGGGTCGTGGCAAGACTAAGACCGGGCAGCTTTGGGCCTATGCGCGGGACGACCGCCCTTGGCAAGGAAATGACCCGCCTGGCGTCGCCTATATCTATGCCCCGGATCGCAAAGGCGAGCGACCGATGGCCCATCTCGACGGCTTCGTCGGCATTCTGCAGGTCGACGGCTACAGTGGATATCGCCCACTCGCGGCAAAGAACACCGTGTCACTGGCTTTCTGCTGGTCTCACGTTCGCCGCCGCTTCTATGAACTCGCCGCCGCCGGTCCAGCACCCATTGCCAGCGAGGCGCTCAAACGCATCGCCGAACTTTACAGGATTGAAGACGAGATACGTGGCCTCACACACGAGGAGCGTACCGCCACGCGCCAAGAGAAGAGCCGACCGATCGCAGATGGCCTCGCTCCCTGGCTGCGCGAACAACTCGGCCTCATCAGTCAGAAGACGAAGCTCGCCGAAGCAATCCGCTATGCCTTGTCACGCTGGGATGGCTTGACCCGGTTCATCGACGATGGCCGGATCGAGATCGACTCCAATACCGTCGAGCGATCCATCAGGCCAATTGCGCTCAATCGCAAGAATGCACTATTTGCCGGTTCCGACGCCGGGGCCGAACACTGGGCAACCATCGCCTCGCTCATCGAGACTGCCAAGCTCAACCATGTCGAGCCACTGGCCTATCTCTCAGACGTCCTCACCAGGATCGCCAACGGCCATCCAAATAGCCAAATCGACGACCTGCTGCCGTGGACCTATGCCGCAAGGCACGAACTCAAAGCCGTGGCCTGAAAACAGCGCTTAC
>NZ_JBNWCF010000035.1:0-2179 GCF_053522545.1 Rhizobium sp. 21-4511-3d
GTAAGCATCCGGTGAAGACCACAGGTCAGGCAGCTTGAGCGTTGACGGTCGGCGGCGTCCAATTCCACGGAAGCAACTGCTCCAGCCTGATAATCGGCGTGTCAGCTATGCGGGCAAGAACGTCGGCCAGCCACGCCTGCGGATCGATGTCGTTGAGCTTTGCCGTCATGATCAACGTTGCCATGAAGGCTGCACGATCCGCGCCGCGGTCTGATCCGGCGAAGAGCCAGGACTTCCTACCGAGTGCGAAGCCTCGCAGGGCTCGCTCCGCGGCGTTGTTCGTGAGGCAAATCCGGCCATCCTCCAGGAATGACGTGAAGCCGTCCCATCGCTTGAGCATATAATCAATGGCCTCCGCGACCGGAGAACTGCGTGACAGCTTTAACCGCTCGGTTTGAAGCCAAGCCTGCAGATCATTGACGAGCGGCAGGCTTTCCTTGTGGCGACTCTCCAGGCGTTGATCGGCGGTGAGCCCGTTGATCTCGCGCTCGATATCGAACAGGCTGTCGATCCGTTTGACGGCCTCAAGCGCCATAGGCGAGATCGGCGTGGCGTTCTTTCCACGCTTGGCGTTTGCGGCAATGTCGGCGAGCACGAAGAACTTGCGCCGCGAGTGCGCCCAGCAAAACGCCTGACTTAGCGGATTTGGATCGCGATCATCCTTGAACAGCGGATTGTAGCCACCATAGGCGTCCGCCTGCAGAATACCGGTGAAGGTCTTCAGGTGGCGCTCCGGATGTTCCTGCCGCCGATCGCGCGAGGCATAGTAAAGGGCTGCCGGCGGTGAGAGGCCTCCGAACGGCCGATCATCCCGGACATAAGTCCAGATGCGGCCCGTATCGGTCTTTCCCTTTGCGAGGATCGGGACGGTCGTGTCGTCGCCATGCAGTCGCTCGGCGGCAAGGACATGCGTCTCGATCAGGGAGTGGATGGGCTTCAGCGCCGCTGCACATGCTCCAACCTGATCGGCCAGCGTCGACAAGCTGAGGTCGACGCCCTCGCGGGCATAGCGTTCGCTCTGGCGATTGAGTGGCTGGTGCTGGGCGAACTTCTCGAACAGGATCATCGCCAGCAGGTTCGGCCCTGCAAAACCGCGGGGCGTTACGTGGAATGGTGCCGGCGGCTGCGTGATCTTCTCACACTCGCGGCAGGTAAACTTCTCCCGCACCGTCTGGATGACCTTCCACTGACGCGGTACGACCTCCAGGGTCTCGGTGATGTCCTCGCCAAGCTTCGACAACTTAGCCGATCCGCAGCAGGCGCAATTGGCGGGAGCGGCGATAACGACGCGTTCGCGTGGCAGGTGTTCGGGGAATGACTTACGTGACGGACGCCTGCGCTCGAAGGCTTTGACGGTTGAAGCTTTGGCGGCGATTTCCGCGACCAATTCATCTTCACCGGCATCCGCTTCGAGCTCCTCGAGCTGCAGTTCCATCTGCTCAAGGAGCCGCGCCTTACGCTCGGATCGGCTGCCGTAGAGTTCACGTCGAACCTTGTCGATCTCCAGCTTCAGCCGTGCGATCAGCGCCTCGGAATGCGATACGAGTGCCTTGGCGCTGGCGGCTTCTGCCTTGGCGGCCGCCGCTTCTGCTTCGGCTGCGACACGGCGCGCACGTTCCTGGGCCAGCAGTGCGAGGGCACTGGCAAGGTCGTCCGGAAGCTCTTCGGTCGCATTGCTCATGACAGGATGGAATCATATTCGACCCCATCATTCCAGTGTTTTTGCTTATCCGGCCGACGTTGGCCGCCAGGTCTTTTGCGGCATCCGCCAGTCGATGCCCTCCAGCAGATAACCGAGCTGCGCAGGCGTGATCACTACCGTGCCATCGGCCGCTGAAGGCCAGATGAAGCGTCCTCGCTCGAGCTTCTTCGTGAACAGGCAAGCTCCCTGGCCGTCATGCCAGATCACCTTGATCAAGCCACCGCCTCGGCCGCGGAATACGAACAGGTGACCGCACATCGGGTCGCGCTTTAGCGCCTCCTGCACCATCAACGACAGACCGGGGAAGCCTTTGCGCATATCGGTGTGGCCCGTCGCCAACCAGACCTTCACTCCACTCGGAACCGGGATCATCGCAGCCCCAGCACGCAATCGAGTATCCGGCCAAGCGCTTCCGTGTCGATGTCGCTATCCACGCGGACGCGTCGGCCCCGACCAAGTTCGATTGTTACATCACTG
>NZ_JBNWCF010000036.1:0-1623 GCF_053522545.1 Rhizobium sp. 21-4511-3d
TGTGGCGGGAGAGTTGGAATGTCCGGCGGTTTGCAAGGTAGAAATGTCCGCGTGGTCATCACACGGCACAACGGTCAGCCCCGATCTGAGCGGCTGATCCCGGTTGCAAGATCAGATCGGGGCGGGTGGTAAATACACCTCTTCGGCTTTAGCTTTGACACGCCTCACTCCGCAGCCTGCTGTCGCGACAGTGCTTTCTGGCGCCGTGCGATCACTGCCGGATCGTTCATGAAATCCTTCCGCCGGCCAGGTCCGCGAGCCCGTTTGACGTAGCCATTCTTGTCACTGCTGCTCTTCACCTTCGGCTTGTCCTGCTGCTCCTGGCGCTCCTTGATATAGGCCAGAACATCACCCAACCGCTTGTTCTCGGTGATCGCGGCATGCGTCACCCGCTGGTCCTTGTCGAACACCGTGTAGGGCAGGGAGTAGCCTTTCCACCGCACATCCAGACGACCGTCGGCATAGGCATAGGTCTCGACATAGCGCCCCACCAGCCCACGCGTCACATCGGTCTCCTCCAGCATGATCCGCTGGCGCTCGAACGAAAACGTCAGCTGCGATCCAACATAGCGCTGCTCGCGTTTGCACAGGATCTCCGTCAACCGATCTGGCGCCAGATTCAGCGGCCGATGCAGATCATCAGACCGGGCAGGGGTAACCGCAAAACGCGCATTGTAGTCCTCCATGAAGTCCGGCAAAAACGCGTTGCCGGCCTCCATGCTGTCGATGCCGCAAAGCCTGAGCTCCTTGACCAGGCGGTCCTGCAGCGTCCGGTTCATGCGTTCGACACGACCCTTGGCCTGGCTCGAATTTGCGCATAGAATCTCGATGTTTAACTCGCAAAGTGCACGCCCGAACTGGGTCATGCCCTGGCCACCTTTGGCATCCTTCTTCGCCACCCGGAACACCGAATGCTTGTCCGAATAAAAGGCAATCGGCGCGCCGTGACGGTGGAGATAGAGTTCCAGCGCCTCGAAGTAGGTGAAGGCACTTTCCGAGCGCACGAAACGCAGCTGCATCAGCCTGCCGGTCGCATCGTCGACAAACACCAGCAGCGAGCAAGGCGGCCCGCGATCCTCGAACCAGCGATGCTCCGATCCGTCGATCTGCACCAACTCGCCATAAGCCTCGCGTCGAAGCCGCGGCTGGTGAAACGTCCGGCGCTGCTTGCGCGACAGCCACAGTCCGGCCTCGGACATCCAACCGCGCACCGTCTCGCGTGACACCCGCAAGCCATCGCGCTCAGCCAACTTCTCCGTCGCCAACGTCGGGCCGAAATCCGCATAACGTTCGCGAATCAGCGTCACCGCATAATCGCGAACCCCGTCGCTGATCCGATTGTTCGATGGTCGGCCGATCGCCTTGTGTCGGATCGACGCCGCGCCGCCAGTTCGCATCCGCTCTAAAAGCCGACGCACCTGGCGCTCACTCACGGCAAGAACGTGTGCCGCTGACACCGTAGTCATCCGGCCAGCGGCCACCTTCGATAAAATCTCAATCCGCTGCAGATCGCGCTCGCTCATCGCTATCAATCCCATCTGCAATCTCCCACGCATCCTTCAGATCCGGGGAGTGTGACATTCCAACTTTGCAGAAACAGGACATTCTAACTTTGTGGCTACA
>NZ_JBNWCF010000037.1:0-1136 GCF_053522545.1 Rhizobium sp. 21-4511-3d
GGGGAGAGCGACTGTCTTCTGCGTCAAGCGTCTTGCCATGGTTTGTTGTCCCTGATGATGGCGTTGAGGATGGTGAGGAGCTTTCGCATGGTTGCGACGATAGCGACGATCTTCGGCTTGCCTTGTGCGACGAGGCGATCGCGGAAGGTTCTGAGGGCGGGATTGTAGCGGCTGGCGACCAGAGCCGCCATGAACAGCACCGCGCGCACCTTGCCCCTGCCGCCGCCGATGAAGCTCTTGCCCTTCCACTTGCCCGATTGCCGCGTCCAGGGCGCAAGGCCTGCCAGCGACGCGATCTGGCGACGGTCGAGACTGCCGAGCTCTGGCATCTCGGCCAGCAGCGTGCGCGCAGTCGCCGGCCCGACGCCCGGCACCGATGTCAGCAGCGCTTCGCGCACCCGCCAGACAGGCGACTTGCGGATATGGCCGTCCATATCGGCGTCGATGCTGGCAAGCTCGCGCCTGAGTGCGGCGAGCAGGCGCTGGATACTCTTCTGCGCCTGCCTGTCGCGCACCATGCGCGCCCGGTTCTCTTCCGCCACGATCATCTGCACGATCTGCTGCCTGCGGCTGACGAGAGCCGACAGAGCTTGCGTCTCAGCATCACGTAGCGGCCGGATAGCGGGCTTGGTCGCCGCAACGAAGGCGGCAATGACGGCCGCATCGATCGGATCGGTCTTGGCCCGGCGGCCGATCGCCTGCGCGTAGGCACGCACTTGAGCAGGGTTGACGACCAGCACCGTCAATCCCGCCGCAGACAAGCCTGCTGTTGCCAGGGTCTCGAAACCGCCAGTCGCTTCGAGCGCGATTGCATCGGCGCCGATCGCCTTCAGGCGACTGGTCAGTTCGCGGATGCCATCGTCGTCGTTGCCGACAGCAAAAGCCTCACCCTGCGGCCAGACGGCAACGTCGAGCCGCTCCTTCGAAACGTCGATACCGATGATCCTATCCATCTGATCCCATCCTTGCCTAATCGGGCTTTGCTTTCGCAAGCGGCCCTGGCGACTGTTCGGGTTCAATGGAACGACGGGCGAGGACCCATGCTCTCCCGCGGGCTTGGTGTCCCAGAGGGGCCTCGGTCTCTCGCTCGCCACCGCGATAGGCATTACAGCCTCGATAGCGGATAAAGGGAAGTT
>NZ_JBNWCF010000038.1:0-553 GCF_053522545.1 Rhizobium sp. 21-4511-3d
GCAGGGCATGAAGACCACCGGATAATCACGAAAACAAAGAAAGGGAACAACAATGAAAATGCAGAAGATAATTGCTCCGGCTCTCGCCGCGCTTCTTTCAAGCGCCGCCCTGCCGGGACTTGCCAATGCCACCGTCACCGTCCTCGGCTGGCCCGGCGGCTCCGAGGAGACGGCGCTGCGCGCCACCGTCGAGGCCTATAACAAGACCGCCGCCGACGCCGACAAGGTGGAGCTGCTGTTCTTCAACCGTGACGGCTTCTTCGACAAGCTGCAGGCCGATATGGCCGCCGGTTCGACGGCCTTCGACATCAACCTCGTCGCCACCTACTCGATCGGCCGCTACGCGCCCTACATGGAACCGGTCGATCTCGGCGCCGATGCGGCCAAGGTGTTCGGCGATTCCGTCCTGAAAACCATGCAGTTCGACGGCAAGCAGTATGGCGTTCCGACCGATCTGTCGCTGCACTTCATGTATTACCGCAAGGATCTCATCGATGCCCTGATGAAGGACGATGCAGCGAAGAAGACCTATGCCGAGCTCGCCAAGAAGGTG
>NZ_JBNWCF010000039.1:0-502 GCF_053522545.1 Rhizobium sp. 21-4511-3d
ATCGAAGGTCTCGCGGCGAGACTTCAGATCGCCCTTGGAGAGTTCGATGCGCTCCTGGTAGTAGCGGGCGTCGATGTAGCTGTTGACCAGATCCTGGAGAAAGGTGAGCTTGGCGACATCGGCGGTGGCGTAAGCCGAATCCAGCGAGGCCAGCGCGCTTTCCTTCGAGCGGCGGTATTCGCCGAAGAGGTCGAGCAGCCAGGAGACATTGGCTTCGCCAGCCGTGGTGTTGGTGGCGCCGCGCTGGTTGCGCAGATTGCCCATCTGGCCGCTGACGGTCTGGGATGCACCGACGACGAGGCTCGGCAGGGCGCCGGCACCGGCAACGGTGACCTGGGCTTCAGCCGAATTGATGCGCTCGAGGGCCTGCAGCACGTCGAGGTTCTGGCCGATACCCTGGGAAACCAGCGAGTTCAGCTGCTGATCGCGGTAGGCCGTCCACCACTGGGCGGTCGCAACATCACCATTGCTCTTGACCCCGCCTTCGCCAAACTTCGCAGGA